>JBMOIP010000036.1:0-47019 GCA_049317265.1 Bacteroidales bacterium | reverse complement strand
ATGAATTTAGCACCTGAAGTAAAAAAGAAAGCATTTAAGGAACACGGAAAATCAGAATTTGACAGTGGCTCAACTGAAGCACAGGTAGCGCTGTTCACGATGAAAATCCAACATCTTACAGAGCATCTGAAGATCAACAAGAAAGACATGGTGACTGAACGTTCGCTCGTAATCATGGTAGGCAAGCGCAGGAAACTGCTGGATTATCTCAAAAGCAAAGAGATTCAGCGTTACCGTGATATCATTAAAAAACTCGGTATTCGTAAGTAAATTAACTATTTTCTTTATAAATCAAGAAAGAGGCAATGTGATAATTGCCTCTTTTAATATCTGAAAGAGACCAACACATGAATGGAATAACAAAATCGTTTAACCTGCCTGATGGCCGGGAAGTTTCAATTGAAACGGGCAAACTCGCCAAACAGGCCGATGGGTCTGTCGTTGTTAAGATGGGCGACACCATGATCCTTGCAACCGTTGTTGCCATGCAGGAAGCCAAAGAGAATGTGGACTTCATGCCGTTATCGGTAGAATACCGTGAGAAATATGCTGCTGCCGGTCGTTTTCCCGGGGGCTTTTTTAAACGTGAAGCTCGTCCTTCAGATTATGAAATCCTCATTTCGAGGTTGATTGACAGGGCACTCCGCCCGCTGTTCCCCGATGATTACCACGCCGAAGTGCAGGTAATCGTTACCCTCATTTCCGCCGACACCAACGTATTGCCCGATGCATTAGCCTGCCTGGCAGCTTCTGCCGCACTTTCAGTGAGCGACATCCCTTTCAACGGCCCCATTTCAGAGGTAAGGGTTGCCCGCATCAACGGACAGTTCGTGATCAATCCCAACATCGACACGATGGTTGATGCCGATATCGACATGATCGTTGCCGCATCCATGGAGAACATCCTGATGGTGGAAGGCGAGATGAAAGAGGTATCTGAAGAGGATATGGTGGAAGCCATCCGCGTGGCACATGAGGCCATCAAAGATCAGTGCAAGGCTCAGCTGGAACTTGCCGCCATGATTGAAAAATCAAAAGTTAAAAGAACCTATTGCCACGAGTCGAACAATCCTGAATTCAAGGAGAAAGTCAGAACTGCCACTTACCAGAAGGTTTATGACATGGCCACCAGCGGAAATGCCAACAAGCATGAACGCAAGCAGATCATCGAATCGATCAAGGCAGAATTTGTCGCCACCCTCTCCGACGAGGAGAAGGAGTTGAACAAAAACCTGATCGGCCGTTATTACCATGAAGTTGAAAAGGATGCCATCCGCAATGCAACCATGGACAACCGCCAACGCCTCGACGGCCGTAAACTTGATGAGATCCGCCCGATATGGACAGAGATCAACTACCTGCCGGCCGCCCACGGATCAGCTATCTTTACCCGTGGTGAGACACAGTCACTTACAACTGTTACCCTTGGCACCAAACTTGACCAGCAGGCCATCGACGGCGCCATCATCGAAGGCAAGGTGAACTTCATCCTGCACTACAATTTTCCATCATTTGCCACCGGGGAGGTTAAACCGATCCGCAGCACCGGCCGTCGTGAAATCGGCCATGGAAACCTCGCACTCCGTGCTTTGAAAAACATGATTCCGCAGGGAGCAGATAATTTATACACCATCCGCATCGTTTCCGACATCCTCGAATCGAACGGAAGTTCATCCATGGCAACAGTTTGCGCAGGAACCATGGCACTGCTGGATGCCGGTATCAAAATTGCCAAGCCTGTTTCAGGTATTGCAATGGGATTGATCACAGACAACAAACGATATGTTGTACTCTCCGACATCCTTGGCGATGAAGATCACCTGGGCGACATGGACTTCAAAGTTTGCGGCACCCGCGACGGGATTACTGCCTGCCAGATGGACATCAAAGTTGACGGGTTATCTTTCGACATTCTTCGTGAAGCGCTAACACAGGCCCGCCAGGGACGTATGCACATCCTCGGAGAGATGGGAAAAACCATTTCTGAACCACGTCCTGATTTCAAACCATTTGTACCCCGTATCTTCCAGATGAAGGTTCCCAAGGAGTTCATCGGCGCCATCATTGGCCCGGGCGGCAAAGTCATCCAGGAGATGCAGCGCGAAACCGGCACCACGATCGTTATTGAGGAGGTTGGCGAATTCGGGATTGTTGATATCGTTGCCAACAACCTGGAAGCCAGGGACAAGGTGATTGAAAAGATCAAACGCATCGCATCAGTGGCTGAAGTTGGTGAAATTTACAAAGGGAAAGTTAAAAACATCCAGTCATTCGGCGCTTTTGTGGAGATCCTTCCCAACCAGGACGGTCTGCTTCACATCTCTGAAATTGACTGGAAGCGATTGGAAAAAGTTGAAGACGCCCTCAAGGTCGGTGACGAAATTGAAGTAAAACTGATCGAAGTCGACCCGAAAACAGGCAAACTGAAACTCTCCCGCAAAGCGCTGCTTCCAAAACCGGAAGGTTATGTGGAGAGGGCGCCCGAACCACGCACCGACCGGCCCGATCGCGGTAATGACCGTGGCAACGACCGTGGAGGTGACCGTCGCGGTGACTATCGCGGTCCAAGAAGGTAATCTGATGTAACCTATAGTTAATTTTTACGTAAACCGACCCGCAGCAAAGGTCAAATAAAATTGGTTCGCATGAGGCAGCTAAAAATTACCAAACAGGTTACCAATCGTGAAACCGCATCGCTGGATAAGTACCTCCAGGAGATCGGGAAAGTGGAACTGATCACCGCAGATGAGGAGGTATCCCTTGCCCAGCGCATCAAGCAGGGTGACATGGCTGCCCTGGAAAAGCTCACCAAAGCCAACCTGCGTTTCGTGGTATCTGTTTCAAAACAATACCAAAACCAGGGGCTCAGTCTGCCCGACCTTATCAATGAAGGAAACCTCGGACTGATCAAAGCAGCACAGCGCTTCGACGAAACCCGCGGTTTCAAATTCATCTCCTATGCAGTGTGGTGGATCCGTCAGTCAATCCTTCAGGCTTTGGCCGAACAATCGAGAATTGTGAGGTTGCCTTTGAACAAGATCGGTTCCATCAACAAGATCAACAAAGCTTACGCACAGCTTGAACAAAAGTATGAGCGTGAGCCTAATGCCGGTGAAATCGCCCTGTTGCTTGAAGTTTCTGAAAATGAGGTCAAGGAGTCGATGCGCAACTCAGGGCGTCATGTATCAATGGATGCCCCGCTGATCCAGGACGAAGACAACACCATGTATGACGTTCTGCGCAGCGAGGAGAATACCACCCCTGACAACGGACTTCTGTATGAGTCCCTGAAAAAGGAGATTGAACGTGCCGTTTCCACCTTAACACAGCGCGAAGCCGATGTGATCAGGCTCTACTTTGGACTCAATGGCAGTCACCCGATGACACTTGAAGAGATCGGAGAGAAATTCGACCTCACCCGCGAACGTGTGCGACAGATCAAGGAGAAGGCGATCCGCAGGCTTAAACATACCAGCCGGAGCAAAATTCTGAAAACCTACCTGGGATAACAATGTCTCATCTTATTGCCCCTTCCCTCCTCTCAGCCAATTTCCTGAACCTGGAGAAAGAGATTGAAATGCTTAACCGGAGTGAGGCCGACTGGCTTCATCTCGACGTTATGGATGGGCTGTTTGTCCCAAATATCTCCTTCGGATTTGCCATAATTCAAAGAATCAGACAGGCAACCAATAAAATACTGGATGTTCATTTAATGATTGTGGAACCTGACCGGTACCTTGAACGCTTCAGGAAGGCCGGTGCAGATGTCATCAGCGTTCACATGGAGGCGTGTCAAAATCCCCGTGAAACCTTAAAAACCATAAAGGCCCTTGGAGCAAAAGCCGGAATTGTGATCAACCCTGGCACCCCGGTAAAAGTACTGGAGGAGGTGATCGACCTCGCCGACATGGTCCTTGTGATGTCGGTAAATCCCGGTTTTGGAGGGCAATCCTTTATCCCCGGCACGCTGGAGAAGATTGCCGAATTAAAAAACCTTATCGAACGCATGGAACTGCAGGTCCTCATCGAAGTGGATGGCGGCATCGATCTGCTCAACGCTCCTTCAGTAGTGCAAGCGGGTTCAGATATCCTGGTTGCCGGTAATACCATTTTCGCCTCCCCCGACCCCGTCAGTACGATAAAACAGTTGAGAAACATCCTCTGAATGTTTGGATTTCCTTAGGTAATTTTCCTGGCAATCAACTTATTTTTCCTATTTTTACAAAAAAAAGATTCCTTGCATGGATTTCAGCGCAGCCAGCAAATATATGATCAATCGCCTGCAGAAGGAGTTGAATCCGTCGCTGACCTATCATTGTGTGGAACACACACTCGATGTACTTCAGGCCATACGTCGCCTTGCCGATGCGGAACAGGTGAGTGAACATGACAGGATTCTGCTGGAAACCGCTTCCCTTTACCACGATTCAGGAATGCTGGTTCAATATAAGGACCATGAATCGGCATCTGCTGCCATTGCCGAGCAGACATTACCCGGTTTCGGATATTCAGAGCCTGTTATCCATGAAATTACCAGGCTGATAATGGTCACACAGTTGCCCCAACGCCCCTACAGTCCGTTAGAACAGATGATCTGTGATGCCGATCTTGACTATCTTGGACGGGATGATTTTTTCATTCACTCCTTCAAACTTAAACTTGAATGGCAAACCAACGGAATCAGGCATACTACACTTGCTCAATGGTTTGAAATTCAGATCAAATTTCTTTCAGAACATAAATATTTCACCAATTCAGCCATTCTTCTCAGGAATGAGACCAAGCAGCAACACCTGGAAGATATCCGGAAAATGGTTTACCAACACTCAAATCCCAAATCGTAAATCGTAAATTCAACCTATATGATCAAGGCAAAAGATGAAAAAAAGTACAATAACATCGTACTCATCCCCACGGATTTCTCAGAAGTTTGCAGCAATGCAATTTCACACGGTGTAAAACTGGCCAAATTTCTTGGTTATAAAGTTTTCATCCTCCACATTATCAACAAAGAGACAAAGACTGAACTGAAAAAGAAAAATGTTGGTGTGGATTACATTGACGTGCGTCTGAAAGAGTATAAAAAATATTACAGTAAAAAATACGAGGTTGAAATTGACACCATGGCCGTTGAAGGGTCAATCTTTTCAACCATCAACACCGTTGCCAGGGAGATCAAGGCAAACCTGATGGTGATGGGCACGCACGGGAAAAAGGGGCTGCAACACGTTTTTGGCAGTTATGCATTGAAGGTCGTTGAGGAGTCAACCGTTCCTGTGGTTGTTGTACAGAAACGATCCTTTAAGTCGGGCTACAAGAACATCATATTCCCGGTGAGCAACGACCTGGAACCACGGCAGGCGGTTCACTGGGCCAAGCTGATGGCCAAATTATTCAGCGCCAAAATTCACATCTATATTTTACCTGAAAAGGATACAGCACGGCGCACCTCCCTCAACATCATTACCAAGCAGATCACAACGGTTTTCGATGCCGAAAATGTCTCCTATTGCATCAATACCGCTCCGAAGTCAACTGGGTTTGCCGAACAAATTATCTCTTACAGCGCAGTACAGCATGCTGATTTAATCATGATCATGACCCGGCCCAACATTGACGTTGTTGGCTTCAGTCTATCTGCCTGGGATGAAAAGCTGATGTTCAATGAGGCACAGATTCCTGTGATGGGGATCAACCCGATTGAATATGGCTACCAGTATTATGAGTGGTCGATGCTGGCGTAAGTTAGGTGACAGGGTAACAGGGTAATAGGGTGACAGGGTAAATTGATGGAAGAGAGTGAGGTAAAGGAACGGATCAGGGTTTTAGCTGATGAGATCAGGAGGCACAATCACAACTATTATGTTTTATCCAAGCCAACAATCGGAGATTTTGAATTCGATATGTTGCTTAAGGAATTGACAAGCCTTGAAAAAGAATATCCTGAATTAGCAGAGCCTGACTCCCCTACCCAGCATGTGGGTGGCGGAATAACGAAGGAATTCAGGCAGGTTGAACATAAGTACCCGATGCTCTCGCTTGGCAATACCTATTCGGAAGAGGAGATCAGTGATTTTGAGCAGCGGATTCATAAAATCATCGGCGACGAGGTAGAGTATGTTTGCGAATTGAAGTTTGATGGGGTTGCCATTGGCCTGACCTATCAGCAAGGACGACTTGTCCAGGCGGTCACCCGGGGAGACGGGATCCGCGGCGATGATGTGACCTCCAATGTTAAAACGATAAGAAGCATCCCGCTTAAACTTCATGGCAACGGATTCCCCGACCAATTTGAAATACGTGGGGAGATTATCCTGCCCCATGCCAGTTTCAAGAAGATGAATGATCAGCGGCTGGAAGATGGCGAAGAGCCCTTTGCAAATCCTCGCAATGCTGCTTCAGGCAGCCTGAAGATGCAGGATTCAGCTGAGGTTGGAAGACGCAATCTTGATGCATTTTTCTACTACCTGCCCGATAACAACCTTCCTTTCAACACCCACTATGAATGTTTGATGGCTGCCAAATCATGGGGCTTTAAAATCTCCGATTTTGCAGTTAAATGCAAAACCAGTGAGGATATCTTTGACTACCTTCAAACCTGGAATGTAGCACGTCATGAACTGCCATTCGACATTGACGGAATCGTCATAAAAGTTAATGACCTGAAACAACAGGAGTTACTTGGACACACTGCAAAATCGCCACGATGGGCCATCTCCTATAAATTCAAGGCTGAACAGGTTTCCACGAAACTTCTTTCGGTAGTTTTCCAGGTTGGGCGTACCGGGGCTGTTACCCCTGTTGCCAACCTCCAGCCGGTGCAGCTGGCCGGAACAGTAGTAAAACGAGCCTCCCTGCACAATGCCGGCATCATCGCAACACTTGATGTACGCATTGGCGATACGGTATTTGTTGAAAAAGGGGGTGAAATCATCCCTAAAATAATCGGTGTTGACCTCGAAAAGCGAGTAGGAGGCGCATCCATCCTAGAGTTTATCAGCCACTGCCCCGAATGCGGTACTGCATTGGTCAGAACGGAAGGTGAGGCGGCATGGTACTGCCCGAATGAAAACGGTTGTCCTCCCCAGATCAAAGGAAAACTTGAGCATTTCATCTCCCGCAAGGCGATGAACATTGACAGCCTGGGTGAAGGAAAGATAGAGATCCTTTTTGACAATGGACTGGTTCACAATTGTTCCGACCTGTATGGACTGACCTATGATTCCCTGATAGGCATTGAAAAAGCCTATGACGCAACCGATGACAGAAAAGAGAGAATTGTCAGTTTTCGTGACAAAACGGTTGTCAACATTCTGAAAGGGATTGAGGTTTCGAAACAGACAACCTTTGACCGGGTGCTTTACGCCCTGGGGATCCGGTTCGTGGGTGAGACTGTGGCAAAAAAACTTACCGCGCATTTTATCTCCATAGATCACCTTGCTGCAGCCAATTACGAAGCGCTGGTAGAGGTTGAAGAGATCGGAGAGAAGATTGCACAAAGCATTCTTTACTGGTTTTCTGTTCCAAAAAACATCGAACTCATTGACAGGCTGAGGTCATCCGGTATCAGCTTTATCATGGATGAATCACTGGAGTCGCGCTTAAGCGACAAGCTGGCAGGAAAGACATTTGTGGTAAGCGGGGTATTCGAAAATTTCTCCAGGGATGAGCTCAAAAAGGCCATTGAGGCCCACGGGGGTAAGAGTACTGGTTCCATATCAGCAAAAACCACCTACATTCTGGCAGGAGAAAATATGGGACCTGAGAAACGGAAAAAGGCGGAAAAACTCGGAGTAGCAATAATTTCGGAGAGTGATTTTATTTCGTTGATCAGCTGATCAGAAATTCATCATACTATGGCAAAACAGCCACGCATAAGCCTGTTAATGAAACTCATGCGTGGCTCTTTAATTTACTGAACTTTCTTGATCGATCCCGCACCCGAAACACTCTGGTCGATCTCTGTGGGAGATCCTTTGTATTTCACGCTGCCTGCTCCGGAGATCTCTGCATGTATCTTTTTAGAGACATTTACCTGTGCGTTGCCTGCACCGCTGATATCGATATCTAAGTTTTCGACAAGCAGGTCATACCCAAAAATATCGGAAGCGCCTGAAAGGTCCATGTTTACATCGGTGGCTGAACCCGAAAATCTCATTTTGCTGGCTCCGCTGCAATCCAGTGTTAATTTCTGAACTGCTATCTCCATTTTTGAATCGGAAGCGCCCGAGGCATCAATGTAAAGCTCAGGAACTGTAAGCCTTCCGTCTGTTTTAATATCAACAGCGCCACTCACATCTATTTTTTTCAAATCCTTCACGGTGATGTACACCCTCATGATGGTAACATGGTGTACCGGTTTTTTTGTCTCGATTGTCAAGGTTCCTCCAACTACTTCAGTGCGGATTAACGGTAAAAGGTTTGCATCAGATTCCACTGTAACTTCTTCTGTTGCCCCTTGTTTGATAATGAGATCAAAGGCCCCTGAAACTTCGATCATGTCAAAAGATGATACCTTCCTGACCTCCTTCAACACGTTGCCATCGCCCCTGGCACCGCCTATTACATTGCAGCTGGCAACCAGGCTCGACATGCCCAGAAAGAGGGCTACCATTATCATTGCAGAGATTAATCTTGTTGTTTTCATAAATGTGGTTTTTTTAATTGGTTTGACGTTGGATATGGTATTGGTTACAAAGTAGTGGACAAGTGGACAAGTGGGCAAGTGGGCAAGTGGACTATTTGAGGTTGATATTGCCAAATTCGCTTTTCACAACCACTTTGCTGGTGGGGGCATCGCTGGCACCGATGATGCCCTTGTAACTTTTTTCGGTGGGGGTGGTTGACCGGTATGAGAATTTGGCTTTTTCTTCGGGAAAGTCCAGGTCACAGAATTTCAGATCAGCCTCCAGGCTGTACTTTGCCTGTTCACTCAGTCCGATCGAGACATTGCCATATTTATTCCGGATATTGACGGAGGTAAAATCTGCCGGCATCTCATGGACATCACAGCTACCATACTGAATATCAAGACTCAAACTCTTCTCGATTCGTTGAATTTCAATGTCTGAAAATTTCGACTTGCTGTCGACAGCTGATGAGTTCTCCATATTCAGTTTTCCACCTTCGAAAACAACATAGAGGGCAATGATCTTTTCAGCATCCAGGTCGGAGAATTTGGAATCAAGGCGAAGGCTGCCGGCATAATCGAGGGTCATCTGTGAATATTTCAATGAAAGGACGGCGCCCTTGATCCAGTTGACCCTTGCCTTGCTGAATTTAATATCGAGGAGGTTATCCGAATTACCCAGCTTCCTGGCTTCCAGGTTTCCGTATCCCAGGTTGATCCTGGCTTTTCCCTGGATCTCATTGATGAAAATATCACCGAATTTATTGGTCAGGTCAATGTTGATCGAAACAGGCATGCTGACCATATAATCGATGGCAAACTTTCCCCGGCCTGAATTTTTCACCTCATCCAGGTTGGTTTTGGCCTGGATGCCGGAAGGAGAATCAGAAAAATCTACTGAAATCCGTTTAAACTTTTTATCCGCCTCCTCCTGGTCGGCTGCTGTAACGGTGATGGTTACATCGATGGCGACACTGTTTTTATCCCAGTTCGTACAATGGATCTTTCCAAAACGGTTGTCAATGGTCAACAGGGCGTCGGGATTAACGGGAAACTCCTTTTTAATCACCTTTGTAAACTCCTCATGCGCCTTGGCCCCTTTAATTCCAAGTAACAGGATGAGCGCAAGGATAAAGAATGTTATTTTCATGGTTGTTTTCATGGCTTTTAGTTTTGTTGTTTATTAACCTGGGCTAACTGTTTAAGGATGGTATTCAGCATACGCTCCTTCATCTGTTCATTCCGGATAATGGCATCGAGAATCTGTTCATTTCCCGGGTTCCCTTCCAGGGATTTCTTCAATTCAGCTGTTATTGCATCGAGGTTATGAATCTCATTAAGTGCTGCCGTGTTCACTGCAAGTGCCTCTTCATGATCAGCCGCCAGGTTATGGATGGCTGCAACCTGCGAGTTTGTCTGGTTGGTATAATATTGAACTGCATCCCTGATTTCAGCCGGCAACTCTGTTCCCTGGTTTCCTGTGGCATATCTCTCCCTGATTCCGCGGGTGGCAAAGTCAAGCAACAATCCACCAGCACTGATCAATACGACAATCACGGCCGCGATCTTCAGCATTTGTGACCGGTTTCTGCGCGGGGCCGCAGCCAGTGGCAATGTGCTGAGCCGGTCGGCAAACCGGTCAAGATGGCCTATTGCTGGTTCAGCCTCATCAAATTCGTCGCGGTGGTTCCTGATGAACTTCTCTATATCCGACATGTTAATTTTTGCTAAATACGTTCATGTAACTTTTTGACTTCAGTATCTCCAGTAATTTCTGCCGGGCCCTGGAATAGCGGGTTCGCGACAACTGGTTGGAAATATTCAGGATCTGTGATATCTCTTCATGATCATACCCTTCAAGCAGAAAGAGGGAGAGTACTACCCTGTAATCATCAGAAAGAGTTGAGATTGCCCGTTTGATCTCCGTAACCTGCAGCTGGATCTCTTCCTCCTTAAAGTCGTCGGCCTGGTCGGGCATATCATACTCCACCTCTTCAAAAGAGACCATCTCCTTTCTCCTCCGGAGACAATCCAGGGAGCGGTTGATCACGATCCTTTTAATCCAGGATCCGAAACTTCCTTCACCTGTATATGAGTCGATGCGTTGAAAGGCATCAAGGAATGACTCCTGCATGATATCTTCCGCTTCGGCTGCATCATTCACAATTCTCAGGCTGGTGTTGAACATGGCTTTGTAGTAAAGTTTATAAATCCGGTATTGGGCATTCCGGTCACCTATTCGGCACGCATCAATGAGATCCTGATGAATATTGATGTATTTACCTTCCAATGCTACGGATTTTTGACAATGGACTCGGGGATTTTGGAAATGTTACAGGGTTGAGAAAAAAAAGTGGACGAGTGGACGAGTGGACAAGTGGACAAGTGGACAAGTGGACAAGTGGACAAGTGGACGAGTGGACGAGTGGACAAGCGGACGGGCATGTGAGTGAGTTGTGTGGTGAATTTAGGAAGTTTTTGGAAAAGGACAGGTTAGTCGGGGAGAAAATTAGAATTAATTTGCTGTCAGCCCTCAAAAACGTACCTTTGCTGCTGTTGAAAAAAATACATTTACCGGTCTATTTTTATCCACTGGCGGCAATGCTTTTCTGGGGGCTCTCATTTATCTGGAGTTCCCTGCTGTTGAAATCGTACCAGCCGGTCACGTTGATTTTCATACGTCTGATCATCTCTTCGGTTTTCCTGTTTGCATTGATATTTTTACTGGGTAAATATGAAAAGATTGACCGCAAGGATTACAAGTTAGTCTTTCTGAGTGCCCTTTTTAATCCTTTTCTCTATTTCCTGGGTGAAAACTACGGATTAAAATACTCCTCGGCGACCATTGCTGCAGTGATTATCGCAACCATTCCCCTCTTTTCCCCTGTCATCGGATATATCACCTTCAGGGAGAGACTTACACCGATTAATTTTTTGGGAATCGTTGTGTCATTTGCAGGCGTTATAATGATGCTGATAACACCCGATCTCTCGATGTCCGCAGATATCAAAGGCGTCATTTTCCTGTTTTGTGCTGTATTCGCCGCTCTGTTGTATACCGTCTCCTTACGGAAACTTACCATGAAGTACTCTGCCATCATGCTGGTTGCCAATCAAAACCTGATCGGCATATTCCTGTTTCTGCCATTTTTTCTTTTTTTTGAAGCGAAAGCCGCCATGGCGGTTCCTGTTACAAAGGAGATTGTCACTTCGATGTTACTCCTCGCTATCCTGGCCTCCTCTGTCTCCTTTGTTTTCTTTGCCCATTCAGTAAAGCTGTTGGGAATCAGCAAGTCTAATATTTTCTCCAACCTCATTCCTGTTTTCACCGCTATTTTTTCGTTTATGCTCCTGGCCG
This sequence comes from Bacteroidales bacterium, assembly GCA_049317265.1. GTDB lineage: Bacteria > Bacteroidota > Bacteroidia > Bacteroidales > FEN-979 > CAIVAT01. The sequence continues at coordinate 35,032 of JBMOIP010000036.1, read as the reverse complement.
AGCAGTTCACCTTCCAGAAAATAGCAGGTATCGCTCTTGTCATAGGTGGAGTGTACCTTTCGGAGCGAAACCGGAAACAATTGTAATCTAACCTATTTCATGTAAATTTGCCGATCTAATATCTCAATATGATTTTCCGGCCTGAAAAGTTAAAGATCAAAGACCAAAGGATGATTCCCTTCATCGATTCTGAGGAAATTTGGGGCTTCATCAACACTGCTGAAGCGACCAAAGAACGGGTGAGGGAAGTCATTGCCAAATCGCTTGATAAAAACCGGCTTACCCTGGCTGAAACGGCCATTCTGATCAATGCTACTGATCCTGAATTGATTGAAGAGATTAAACAGGGCGCACGCACACTCAAGGAGAGGGTCTATGGTCAGCGAATCGTGCTTTTCGCACCGTTGTACATCGGGAACCTGTGTACCAACAACTGTGCTTATTGCGGATTCAAGGCAACCAATAAAAAGATCAAGCGGGTCACACTCAACCATGAGGACCTGGTTGCCCAGGTGAAGGCGCTCGAAGATTCGGGTCAGAAAAGGCTGATTCTTGTTTACGGGGAACACCCTCAATATAATGCCAGCTTTATAGCCGAATCAGTAAAGACAGTATATTCGGTAAAAAGTGGTCCGGGCGAGATCAGGCGGGTCAACATCAACGCAGCCCCGATGGATATCGACGGTTTTCGCATCATCAAGGATTCCGGGATCGGAACCTACCAGATTTTCCAGGAGACCTACCACCAGGAGACCTATGCAAAGGTTCACATGGGAGGGAAAAAAAGAGACTATGACTGGCGCCTGACCGGGCTCGACCGGGCACAGGAAGCCGGGATCGACGACGTTGGCATCGGCGCACTATTCGGACTCTATGACTGGCGGTTTGAGGTGTTGGCGCTCGTAAGGCACACCAACCATTTTGAAGCGGTATACAACGTCGGCCCTCACACGATATCATTTCCAAGGATTCAGTTTGCCTCTGAACTGAACATTGACAAGTCATACATGGTCACAGATGCTGAATTTACGCGGCTTGTGGCTATTCTGCGCCTTGCAGTGCCCTATACCGGGCTCATCCTCACTGCCAGGGAATCTGCTGCAATCCGAGATGAGATCATGCAGTTCGGTGTCTCTCAAATCGATGGCGGAACAAACATTGAGATGGGTGGATATTCAAAAAAGAAAGACAATGAAGATCAGGATATTGATCTTGAACAGTTCCAGATCAATGATAACCGGACACTTGACGAGATCATGGACGACCTGATCGAACACAAGTACATTCCATCCTTCTGTACCGCCTGCTACCGGTTGGGACGAACCGGAGAACACTTTATGGAATTCTCCGTTCCCGGCTTCATCAAGCGGTTCTGCCAGCCAAATGCCCTGATGACAATGGTGGAATACCTGGAAGATTATGCGAAACCGGAGACTAAAATCAAAGGTTATGAACTACTGGAGGAAAAGCTCAGTGAAATTGAAGATGCCGCGTTCAAGGCAACCCTGACTGAAAAGATAGATCAGATAAAAAACGGAAAGCGTGACCTCTATTTCTGAAAAAATTACATTATGAAAGAACTCAGAATCATTGGTTTATTGATAACCGACCGCATCAAGGAGGCTGGCCGGACTCAACAGGCACTTACAAAATATGCCCATGTTATCAAATCGAGACTTGGGTTTCACGAAGTCACCGAGGATGTCTGCAGCCGTATAGGTGTGGTAATCCTACAGCTTGCTGGTAGTGCAGAGGAGTGTGAAAGGCTTGAATCTGAACTTGCCATGATCGGCGGACTGGAGATCCAGCGAATGGTTTTTAACCTTTAACACCCTGTCAATGATGGACCAAAAGGGTAAAGAGATGCGCAAGGAGTTTCAGGAGTTTTTCATGATCTCCTCCCTGCCCAGCATGCGCATCGGGCTTTTCCTAACCCTTATCATGTTTTCCTGCTTTGCCCTCTTTAATGCTGTCTTCTTTCCGGATTCGCCCGAGCAGATCTACTACAACCGATTCTGGGTCATCTCCCCGGTCATGGTTTTCTCCATCCTTGTAACCTATCTCAAACCACTTCATAAATGGTTGCACATCATCTATATCATCCTTAACCTTCTCATCTGCTTTGCCGTGTTCTATGTTGGCATTAATTCAGATCTTACCACCAAAGGTTCGGAGTATTACTACGCATGGGTGATGCTTGTCGTAATTGGGTTATTCGTGTTTTACAAGATGCCCTTTATCACCATCATTATCATCGGGATGGTCCAAATTGGCGCATTTACCATGGCCAATGTTCTCAATCACACCCTGGAGAAAAAGCCATTTTTTTTCTTTAACAACCTGTTTTTTGTTGTAGCAATCTACTCCATCGGGTTCATGATGGCCTATATGTTCAGAAGCCTGAACTGGAAAAATTTCCTGCATCAACGGGCGCTCTCCAAGAATAATCTTCAATTGATCGAAGAGGTCAAAGAGCGAAAACAGGCTGTGGATGCATTGCAGCGATCTGAGGTTCAATACCATAACACCCTTGACTCCATCCCCGACTGGATTTATGTGGTGGACAGGAAATTCCGGATTGTCATCATCAACTCGGCTCTAAAAGACGGACATTTTAACCATGGAATGGCTGCTGATGTCACAGGAAAAACCGTTACCGACGTATACTCCTTTATGACGTCAGAGACCACCGGAGAGATGCAATATGTTTTCGACCATGGGACCATGCTGGTGACCGAGCAAAAGATGTTACTCCATGGGACAGAAGTGTTCATGGAAATACGTAAGGTTCCTATCTACAAAGACCATGAAGTTATACAGGTAATGACCATTCTCCGCGACCGTTCAAAGGAGAAAGAGGTGGAAGGGCTAAAGCAGAAAAATGCAGAACAGAAAGAGATCATGCTGCGCGAGATCCACCACCGGGTGAAGAACAACCTTGCCATTGTGATCAGCCTGCTTAACCTGCAACTCCGAAACAACTCGGACAATGAACTGAAAAGGATTATACGTGACATTGAGATGCGGATCCGTTCCATGGCCCTGATACATGAACACCTCTACCGCTCGGAAAATCTTGACCGCATTCCGCTTGCCACATACCTGCATTCCCTGGCGACGATCATAACAGGCACCTTCAGCGGGAACCGGGTACACCTGGTTGTCTCCCTTGATCCCATGGATGTGAGCATCGAAACAGCGCTTCCGTTGGGACTTATTGCCAATGAGTTACTGACAAATGCTTTTAAATATGCCTTCCCCTCCCAGGAGAACGGAGAGATCCAGATTCACCTGCACAAGGAGGAGAATGATGTTTTCTCGCTGAAGATACAGGACAATGGGGTGGGTTTACCTGATTCGTTTTCGCTTGATTCGGAAAAGTCATTGGGAATGTTCATTGTAAAACTGCTTGTGGAGCAGTTGGACGGAGAGATTCACATTGCCAGGCAGAATGGAACAGGTTTCACCATCCGTTTCAGAAATCTGCTGACCCATAAACAAGATATTCCCTTGCACTGAAAATATGAAAGATATCTGGATCCTCGGTGTTCATATCACCGACAGGGTAAACAAAGTTTCTGATGTTCAGTCAATTCTTACCAAATTTGGCTGTACCATTAAAACACGTCTCGGACTTCATGAGGTTAAGGATGACTTCTGCTCCCGCAACGGACTGATCCTGCTCGAACTCACCGGCACGCTTGATGAGTTTGTCAAACTGGAAAACGAGCTCCTGAAGGTTGACGGGCTGGTGGTGAAGAAGATGGTGTTTGTCGAGTAACAGGGTGACAGGCTAACAGGGTAAAAGCGTAACGGGTTGGTTATGCTAGACCAGGGTTACGCGAGTACCGCCGTTGTCGATGCCCAGCATCGTGGTCTTGGTGATGATGGTGTCTTTCCCTGAATGTTCCACGAAATGGATGGCGGCACGTACTTTTGGCCCCATGCTGCCTTCGGGGAATTGTCCCTCTTCCAGGTAACGTTTGGCTTCGGCAATGGTCATCCGGTCAAGGGCCTTCTCCTGTGGCGTGTTAAAATTGATGCACACTTTGGGCACATCGGTCAGGATGAAGAACTTATCCGCATTGATCTGGGAGGCAAGCAAGGCTGACGCAAGATCCTTATCAATGACTGCATCGATCCCCTGCAATTTATTGGGTTCAACATAGTATACGGGGATTCCGCCTCCGCCAACGGCTATGGCGATCTGGCCGCCGCGGGCAATCGATTCGATGGTCTTTTTATTGATGATCACCAATGGCGTGGGAGATGCAACAACTTTCCTCCATCCGCGGCCGCGGGGATCTTCCCTGAACTGGGCTTTCGTCTCTTTGGCCATGGCATCGGCCTCCTCTTTTGTATAGTATGGTCCGACAGGTTTTGTAGGCTTCTGAAAAGCAGGATCATCCTTATTGACCAGCACCTGGGTGGTGATGGTAATGATGTCGCGCTCCATGTCATGAATTTCCAGCACATTTTTCAGTTGCTGTTCAATGATATAGCCAATAAATCCCTGTGAATAGGCAACACAGATATCGAGGGGCATTTCTGGGATGCCAAACATTTTAAACCCTGCCGAATTGGCAAGCATGATGTTCCCGACCTGGGGGCCGTTGCCGTGGGTGATGACGATATTGTAATCGCGTTTGATCAGTTTGATAAGACTTTCAGCAGTAGCATTGGCATTTTCCTCCTGCTCATCAATGGTTCCTTTTTGATCTCCGCGTAACAGGGCATTTCCTCCGAGGGCAACAACAGCAAGCTTTTTCATGGTTTCTGGGTTTAGGGTGGCAAAATTAGAAAATTTTTCCAATCTTTAAGTACCTTCGCAACATGATTAAGCAGCAGAAAAGGGCCTATTTATTTGCCTTCGGAGCCATTGCATGCTGGTCGACCATCGGATCGGCATTCAAATTGTCTTTGCGATACCTTCATCCCCAGGAGTTACTCTTCATTTCATCGCTGGTGGCCTGCATGGTTCTTTTCTTCATCCTGGTTGTTCAAGGCAAGGTGAACCTGCTCAGGACGCTTACTTTCAAAGAGATCCTGTTCTCTGCATTCCTGGGATTGCTGAACCCTTTCCTCTACTATTCAGTTTTGCTGAAAGGGTATGACCTGCTGCAGGCGCAGGAGGCGGGAACCCTTAACTATATCTGGCCGCTTGTGCTGGTGCTGTTGTCCATTCCGATGCTCCATCAGAAGATCAGCCTTGGCAGCATCATGGCCATTGTGATCAGCTTTATGGGAATTGTCCTGATCTCCACCCATCCCGACGCGGGGCAGCACCCGGCGGGGGCGGGACATACGCTGGGTGTGGTTCTGGCGGTGGGAAGCGCATTCCTGTGGGCCCTTTACTGGATTTTCAATGTCACTGACAAACGGGAAGCAGTGAGTAAACTCTTCCTCAATTTCTGTTTCGGATTACTCTATTCATTTATCACGGTAATTGTCGCCGGGGATATTCACCTTCCGTTGTGGCAGGGGGTGGCTGGAGGGGTATATATCGGTTTATTCGAAATGGGAATTACGTTTGTACTGTGGCTTTACGCCCTGGAATATTCCACCACCACTGCAAAAGTTTCCAACCTGATCTACCTGTCGCCGTTCATCTCACTGGTCATCATCCATTTTACCATCGGTGAAACCATCCTGCCCTCCACCATCCTCGGACTTCTGCTCATCATCGCCGGTATTGTGTTGCAACAGTACCTGAAACGATAGTGAAATCCATTGCATAATTTTCTATTTAGCACGGGTGCGATTGCCACCAATCGATTTATTTATGTATTTTAGTTGATTCTTAGCGCATAACATTTATCTTCGTCTATTTGACATATAACTTATAATCAATGTTTTAGATTAACCTGACTGGAAAACCATGAAAAATTTCCTGAAAATAATCAGCAGCAAAAAGCACTTGCGGGCAACCAGCCTGGTTCAGGGCATGTGTTTGTTTTTAATCCTCGTTTCTGTGGGTTGCAGAAAGGATTTCAATTTTGACAAGGTTAAAAATCTTTCGTGGAACCCCGATCTCGCCCTGCCGCTGGTGAACGATACCATTACCCTGAAGCGGGTTCTGACACAGGGAAATGCGGAGAATCATCTCTATATTGATGAGAGCGGCAATATTTCGATCCTCTATTATTATAACAACGATGCCTTCCGGATCAGGCCGAACGACCTCATCAAACTTTCACCGCTGAATGTCTCCTTTCAGCATCAGGTTACTCAAACAGAACAGAATATCCTGGCGATTTCCGACCTCACTCTTCCTCCGGTAGCCTTTAATTTAAATATCAACGGCAATCAACCTGATATGAGGGTTGATAAATTCATGATCAAAAAGATGGTGGTCAGGGTAACTTCGAACCACACCTTCAGCAACGACGGATACCTGACTGTCAGGATACAGAATGCCACCAGGAACGGGCTTCCGTTCTCCTTTACCATCAGTCCGTTTACCCCGGGACAGGTTCAAACAACTGATACCATCGAAAATGTTTTTGTCGACCTTTCGTCATCACCCAACACCATGACCGCCACCGTTGAGGGATTGCTGAAAAAATCGGGAAGCCCTGTTGCAGGCGATCAGATACTGGCCGATTTCCGGCTCAGCATTGATACCATCGGGCGGTTTGAGGGATTCCTGGGGCATCAGACCTTAACGCAACTGATGGACACTGTTAAGGTGAATGTGTTCAATAATGCCTATACCCTGGGTGAAGTCTATTTCATGGATCCGCAGGCCACCATCTCCATTGTGAATTCGATTGGAATCCCGACCGATATTACGATTGAGAAAATGATAGGCATCAACCAGGTAACCGGGTATACAATGGATATCGCCGACAGGTTAGGCGCCGGGGCGAACTTTTCCGTTCCAAGCCCGCTGATCAATGCCACCCAGTCGGTAACCAAAACCATGTACTATACCAATGAAAATACCGGCAATGCGATGAATGATTTTTTCAACATCAAGCCAGATCATGTTGCATTCCAGGTCAAAACAGTGATAAATCCGACAGGAACCCCGCTGAATTTCTTCTCCGATACCAGCTCCTTCTATGGAGACCTCCGGATAAAACTTCCACTTTGGGGCCATTTCGACCACCTTACTTTCGTGGATACGTTTGACCTGGTTATCGACAAACCAGAAGAACTCGAACATCTTGAATTCAGAACGAACATCGCAAACGGATTGCCATTGACCGCATTGATGCAGCTCTATTTTACCGATGAACACTATGTCATAAAGGACTCCCTGCTTGGTATGAACAAGTTGTTTATCCGGGAGGCGCCTGTTGACCCTGCAACCTATCTTCCGTATCCCGGAGTATTTGGATTAAGGGATACCACTTTTATCCTCGATAATAAGCGGATGCTGAATCTTAAAAGTGTTAAAAAGATGCTGCTTAAAGCAGTATTGCATTCAGCCGACAACGGGAAAACCAATGTAAAACTCAGGGCGGACCAGGCGCTCAAACTCAATTTCTCAGCCCGGGCCAAGGTGAGACGCATCATAGAAACCAGCAAATAGCAACGATTTAACAACAACGAACATGAAAAAAATATTTGTTTGTTACGCGATCCTTTGCTGTTTTCTCTTCCAGGGAACAAAGCAGGTATTTGCACAGCACGGCCTGGGACTCTACAACATGCAGATCGTTCCCCAGCGAATCTTTCAGAATCCGGCATTCATCCCGGATCAGAAATTTTTCATCGGCATCCCGCTTTTGTCGGGCGTGCAAACAGGTTATGCCAATCCATTTTCCTATAATGATGTGATCGAGCGTGATTCCTACGATTCAGTGACCTTCAGGGTGGATAACTTCCTGTCGAAAATATCGAAAAACGACAAGATCAGGCTTTACTCCGATCTGGATATCCTCTCCTTTGGCACCCATGTATCTAAAGGAAAGTTTTTTTTTGGCTTCAGCATCCGGGAAAGGGTCAGTCAGCACATCATGATCCCCGAGAATCTTGGCTACATGCTATGGTACGGGAATGCTGCTCCGCAGATATTTGGTAAGCATGCGAACATCGCGCCTTCGGTCAACTTCACCGCTTTTGATGAGTACGGTGCATCCTTTTCAGGCTATGCGATGCACGGGAAGATGACCTGGGGGGCCAGGTTAAAATACCTTTCAGGCAGGATCAACGCAACCACCACCAAATCAGTCTTCGATGTTTATACCGATACCAGCACCTACTATATCCATATGCAATCGGATTTCGAGATGAAGACCTCGGGGATCAACGACATCGAACACTACCTCGACCAGCGCGTTTCATCCCTCGTATTTCCTGGAAACAACGGGTTTGGTGTGGACCTGGGAGTCAGTTACCAGTTCAACGACCATATCGGGATCAACGCAAGTGTTCTTGACATCGGCTTTATCACCTGGAAAGCAAATACCATGACCATGGTCAGCCATAATCCGGGGGAGGATTTTTCATTTGACGGTTTGAACCTGAGCGATTTTACCGATATGATCAGTAACATGAATACATTTGGTAAAAAACTGACCGACAGCATATTGGATCTTGTTCAAATCGACACTGTCTACGACCAGCGGTACACTACCCGACTTCCGGTACGGTATAATATCGGTGGTTCCTATTCACTCAACGACCACCACCGGTTCAACCTGCTTCTCAACGGGATTTCGTGGGATCACCATTTCTCCCCGGCCCTTTCCGTTTCCTACTACTATCAGCTGCCCAGGCTGCTCGGTCTCATGGTTTCCTATAACATCTTCAACAACCAGTACACCAATATTGGCGCCGGACTCAGTATCAGTGCCGGGCCGGTACAACTCTACCTGGTTTCCGACAATATCCCCGGAATGATTTTCTACCGTGGCAGCAACAACTATTCGATCCAGTTTGGGATCAACATTGCCATCAACAAGAAGAGGGAGCTGTAAAATCCCGTACTTTTGCAGGATGAAACCAAAATCCATCGCTTTTCACCACTTTGGCTGCAAGGTTAATTTCGCTGAAGCATCAGCATTGTCAAGGCAATTCCAGGAGAAGGGATTTGACATAAAAGATTTCCATGACCAGGCCGACGTGTATGTGATCAGCACCTGTGTGGTCACGACAGTTGCTGAAAAGAAGTGCAGGGCTGCCATCCGCCAGGCTCACAAGATCAACCCCAATGCCAGAATCGCCGTGATCGGGTGCTTTTCTGAATTAAAACCGGGTGAACTGGCGGAGATGGAAGGCGTTGACCTCGTTCTGGGACACTCCGGGAAATTCAACCTCCTTGAAGAGATCACGAAACTTGAGCATGACTATCATGGTGGCATCTCAGAAGCCGTCACCACCTCCCGCGATGCATTTGTCCCGTCATTCTCGTATGGTGACCGAACCCGGTCGTTTCTTAAAATCCAGGATGGGTGCGACTATTACTGCACCTATTGCACAATCCCCCTTGCCAGGGGCCGCAGCCGCAGCGACAGCATTGAAAATGCGGTAAAGAGTACCCGGGAGATCGTCGCCAACGGGATCAAAGAGATTGTTTTAACAGGGGTCAATATCGGTGATTTTGGCAGGCACAACGGGGAGACATTCAGCCAGTTGATTAAAGCTCTTGACCAGGTTGACGGGATAAACCGCATCCGGATCTCCTCCATCGAGCCCGACTTACTTTCCAATGAGATCATTGAATTTGTAGCCGCATCAAGGAATTTCCTTCCCCATTTTCACCTCCCGCTGCAATCGGGATGCAACAGGATATTAAAAGCGATGCACCGCAAATACACGACGGAACTCTATGCATCCAGGGTGAAGAAGATCAGGGAGCTGATGCCCCATGCCTGCATTGCGGCGGATGTGATTGTGGGTTTCCCGGGCGAGACCGATGAGGATTTTGCAGCAACGTACACCTTTCTGTCACAACTTGACATCTCCTATCTTCACGTATTCACCTATTCAAAGCGGGAGAACACCCTTGCCGCCCGGATAGAGACACATCTCCCCGAAAAGGTGAAGAAAGAACGCAGTGAGGCGCTGCATCAACTCTCCGATGTTAAGAAACATCAATTCTACCTGGAAAACCGTGGAAAGGAGTCGTTGGTGTTGTTTGAATCTGACAATTCCCATGGGTTCATGCATGGATTCACAGAGAACTATATCAAAGTAAAAACCGTGTTCGATCCGATGTTAATGAACAAGGTCGTAAAGGTGAAACTCGAAAATCTGGAAGATGACGGGTACCTGGTCAGCGCTACCTTTTAAATATTAACGGAAAGGATTCCGGATAGTCAGAAAAAGGGATAAAATACTCAGGTTCCTCAAGCAAAACCCAAAATCCCACATCATTGATACCTGTAACACTACAGACTGAAGTGATGGTTCCATTTTGCAATAAATTCATCTTTATTTTCCTCCACAATTTTAATAATTTCGGTCAACTCCCAAGACGTTATATTGTATAATTCAGCCACTGCAATCACAGGTTCAATCTAAATTTTCACAGTTCCATCGGATGTGGTCACATGAATATGAAACAAAGGTAATTGAAATTTTATTACATGGCAATTTTGACGTTACTTTGCATGGTGTAAATACATCCCGATGAATCTTGAAAAACTAACATACCAGGTGTGTGAACTGGTGGAGAAAACAGGTGAATTTCTAACGGAAGAGGTCTCCAAATTAAGGACCACCGACATTCAATCGAAAGGCCTGCATAACTATGTAACCTGGGTGGACAAGGAATCGGAGCGGCGCATTGTGGAACAACTTGTGAAGTTGATTCCCGGATGCGGTTTCATTGCGGAAGAGAGCCCTGCTCTTCAGCCCGGCGACTTCACCTGGATCATCGATCCGCTCGACGGCACCACAAACTTTATTCATGGCGTGCCATTGTATTGCATCAGCATCGGGTTGATGCATGAAAATGAGACCATCCTCGGGATCATTTATGAACCCAACCTTAAGGAGTGTTTCTATACATGGAAGGGAGCCCCCTCCTACCTGAACAGGGAGATTATCCATGTATCCCATACTCCAACCATCAATGAATCTCTCTTTGCAACCGGATTTCCTTACTACGACTACGGGCGGCTTGACGACTACCTGGCCATTTTCAAACACCTCCTGCAACACAGCCGCGGCGCCCGCCGGCTTGGCAGCGCCGCCGCCGACCTGGCCTATACCGCCTGCGGAAGGTATGACGGTTTTTTTGAATATGGCCTGAGCCCCTGGGATGTAAATGCAGGGGGATTACTCGTGAAAAATGCAGGGGGGATCGTAACTGATTTTCATGGCACGGAAAACTATACCTTTGGAAAACAGATCATCGCTACAAACAACTCTATTTATACTGAATTCTTAAAACTATTTGAGGCATGGAAACAAGAATCGAATTGATCCAGGGTGACATTACAAAAATCAAAGTTGATGCCATTGTAAATGCAGCTAACCCTTCCCTTCTCGGGGGAGGCGGTGTCGACGGCGCCATTCACAAAGCTGCCGGTCCAGGCTTGCTGGAGGTGTGTCAACTTTTAGGCGGTTGCAATACCGGTGAGGCGAAAATCACCAAAGGGTATAAATTACCTGCACAGTTTGTGATCCATACCGTCGGGCCTGTCTGGGGTGTCGGCGACCGTCACGAGGAGGAGTTGCTGGCCAGCTGCTACCGCAAAAGCCTTGCACAGGCAACCGTACATGATTGTAAAACCGTGGCATTTCCAAACATCTCCACGGGGGTGTACCATTTTCCCAAGGAACTGGCCGCCCAGGTGGCCATCAGGGAGGTCAGGGACTACCTGGCTGCGAACTGCATCCCCGAAAAAGTCATTTTCGTCTGCTTTGATAACGACAACTTTGAAATCTACCGGGAGTTACTCAACAAGTAATTTGCCGTGGTTATCGAATAAAACAACCTGACGGCTGTAACTTCAGTTATTTTTGACCGTCCGTTGATTTTATGAAAGCAATCCTTCTATTTCTTTGTCTTTTTTCTGCCTGCCTGGTTGGATTTACCCAGTCAGGTAAAAAAAGTATTTCAGCAATTCCCTCCGGTGAGGTGGTTAAAATTGACGGGGTGCTCGATGAAATATCATGGAAATCAGCCGCGGTGGCAAAGGACTTTATCCAACGTCAGCCTTACAATGGAAAACCGGCAACCCTGGCCACTGAAGTCAGGTTTATTTATGACAACAGCGGACTCTACATTGGTGCAACGATGTTTGATGCACATCCCGACAGTATCCCCTGTCAGTTGGGACTTAGGGACGCCTCATCGCTGAATGCCGACAACTTTATTTTCGTGGTCAGCCCGTTTAACGACGGCTTAAATGCCTTCTGTTTTCTTGTCTATTCGTCTGATGTTCAAGCTGACTTTAAGCTGGCTGTCGACAGTGAGGATGATTTTACCTGGGATGCTGTGTGGTCGAGTAAAGCCCGAAAGACCAGCGATGGATGGGTGGTTGAGATGAAGATCCCCTATTCTGCCATTCGCTTTCCCAAAAAACCGGTTCAGGAGTGGGGTGTAAACTGCCAGCGTCAGATCAGAAGGTTCAGAGAGGTTGATACCTGGAATATGGTGGATTCAAAAGTGTCGGGATATGTCAATCAAAGTGGTGTTCTGCAGGGAATCAAAGACATTGAGCCACCCCTCCGGCTCTCATTGACACCCTATCTTTCGGGGTACCTGCAAAACAGCCCGGGTGAAAAGCAGTATGACTTCTCCTACAACTATGGGGCCGACCTCAAATATGGGATCAACCAGAGTTTCACCCTTGATATGACCCTGATCCCTGACTTTGGCCAGGTGCGTTCCGATGATAAAGTATACAACTTTTCACCTTTTGAAATCCGGTACGATGAACGACGCCAATTCTTTACTGAAGGTACGGAATTGTTCAATAAGGGCGGGATCTTTTACTCCCGGCGCATCGGGAGCGAACCGAAGGGTTATAACAGCGCTGAGGCGCAGTGTAAAGAAAATGAACAGGTTGTTGAAAATCCCAACCAGACGAAGCTGATCAATGCGACCAAAATCTCGGGGAGAACAGGCAAAGGTCTTGGCATAGGGGTGTTCAATGCATTGTCGGCCAACACCTGGGCTACCATTAGAGATGATTCCACGGGGGCAAAACGCCGCGTGCTTACCCAGGGATTTACCAACTACAATACCTTTGTACTGGATCAAAACCTGAAGAATAACTCCTTTGTCGATTTTCTGAACACCAACTATTACATGCCCACTGAAGGATATACGGCTAATGTGACTGGCACCTCCTTCAAGTTTGCCAACAAAAAATACACTTACGCTTTTACCGGCGACGGGTTCATCAGCCAGAAATACTACAGCCATGACTCCCCCGAAATGGGATACCACTATTCACTCTCCTATGGTAAAATTGCAGGGAATTTCCGGTTCAACTACTCACAACTTCTGGAAACGAAAACGTATGACCCCAACGACATGGGCTTCAACATCATCAACAACCGGTTTAACAATACCTTGTCTGCTCAATATAACATCTATGATCCATTCTGGAAAGTACTTAACTGGTACAATTATGCCCAGGTAAGTTATAAAACCCTGTATGACGGATTAAAGTACACCTCCCTGGAATTTTATGCAGAGAGCATTACAACTACCCGGAAACACTTGTCGATGGGATTAAACACCAATTTCTCCCCCATCGAAGCGCACGATTACTACGAACCGCGGGTGGATGGATGGATGTACATCTCCCCTGCCTACGGAAACTTGTCCGGGTGGGTTTCCACGGATTACCGGAAAAAATTCGCCATTGACCTCTCCTTAGGCGGTTACCTCGCGCCGAAAATCGCCTCATCGGGTTATAGCATGGCTGTTGAACCCCGCTACCGCTTATCCGACAGGATTTTACTGCTATACCACTTCCTCTTTGAGAACATCCTGAACGATATGGGGTATGTAGATACCGTGAACGTTTCGGATGACAACCTCAACATCTTTTTCGGGAGGCGCGACCGGCGGAGCATCACCAACATCCTGGAAGCGAACTACATGATTACAAGCAACATGAGTATTGATGTACGAGCCCGTCATTACTGGGTTTCGGCACCTTACTTTGCATTTTCCACCCTCCGCCCCGACGGAACCCTGCAACCCGCTGAATACCCGCATGATCCTGAAGTCAACTACAACCTTTTCAACCTTGATCTCACCTACATCTGGAATTTCGCCCCCGGAAGCCAGATCTCAGTGATGTGGAAAAATGCCATCAATACCTTCAATCATGACATCGAGCCGGATTTCTTCTCCAATTTCAGGAAAACGATTACTTCACCGTCTGCGAACAGTTTCTCAATAAGGATACTTTACTACCTGGATGCGCTGTATTTTAAAAAAAGTGTTAAGTAATTAAGTGTTAAGTGTTAAGTGTTAAGAGGGGGTTAGCGGGGGAGGATTTTGAGGGATAGGATGGGGTGGAGTTCGCGGCCGTTGCGGGCGCAGCCACGAAGCCACCAGTGACGGGCGTCCCAGAGGGGAATGCCGGTAATTTCAACAAGGACAGGATCTTTCGTCTTTCCAATCAGGTCTCTCACTTGCTGCAGTTCCTTTCTGGCCTTTGTGTATGCTATTTTTAAGGCCGGCAAGGAGTCGAATATCCTGCAATCCGGGTCTGGGATCTCACCGATCATCGTATCCTCCGAATCAATTGATCTCAGGATAATGTGGATGTCGCGATCCCGCTCGGTCTTAACCTTCCCAATGATTGCAACCACTCTCACAACCTGGTTTTCTTCTTTAAACCGCGGTAAACTGCCATCCTTTTTCGAGAGGATAAAGAATCGTTTTGGCGGGTGAACCGAAACCAGGTGTGTTATGGTGGAATCTGCTGATCGTGCAGACAGCAATGAGACTCCCCCGCTGTCGGTAAGGGTTTTCACCTCCCAGCGAAAGAATCCCCTGCAATCCTTACCTGCCTCTTGCGCAGCAAGATACGTTGTAATGAAAATTCCTAAAGCCAGGATAAGGATACCTTTCAACATGTTATTTTTTACTCAGCTCAATGGTATCCAGCACCTTCATATCGTCATTGTATACCACCACGCGGAATTTCTCCGGGCTTACGTCAACCACTGCAAAATTGTGTTCCATGGCCTGTGATACCGTATAATGTGCCTTTTCAGGAGCATATAGCGGGGCGCCGGCTGTGCCGATCACCAGGTGATGAATTCCATTGACCAGGTTGTGCTGATAAAAATGTGAATGGCCGGCAAATACCATATCCACTTTATTGGGTTCAAATATTTTCGTGGTCATCTTCACCAGTTCTGCATCTTCTCCATGTCCGCCACGGCAGTATGCAGGAGCATGCGTCATTACGATCTTCCATGGCTGAATGCTTTGTGACAGATCATTTTTTGCAAATTCATACTGGGGTGAACCCGCGCCATATGGGACACCAATATTAAGGCAAAGAACATGCAGGTCGCCATAATCGAATGAATAGTAATCCGGCGTCCCTGACTTCGAAACCGGGCTTTGGGTAAACGCTTTGGTATTTTCCACCCATCCTTCATGATTTCCTGCTGCATTGAAAAAGGGAACATGGGAAGCAAAGTTCAATTGATCTTTGATGAAGAACTCCTTTTTCCACGATTTATACTTTGCATTCAGGCACAGATCGCCTCCATAGAGTGCCAAAACAGGGTTCTGTTCCATCATGTTTCTCGAAATTTTTGCAAAAATATCGGTACCTGTGCGGCAATCGGCCATCCACACCATCCGGAAAGGATTGCCAGGAGCGGCTGCAGTGGTAAAGCAAGCCTGCTTGCTGATGGTCTTCCCTTGCGTTGCCTGGTAGTAATACTTTGTGGAAGGTGTCAGCCCCGACAATAAAACCTTGTGCACCCAGGTGCCTTGCTTTGCCGTGGTGATGGCCAAATCCGACGTTTTTGCCAATCCTCCGAAAGCGGGAGTCGTGCCGTACATAACTACCACGGTATCCTGCCTGTCACATTCGATCAACACATAAACAGAGGTTTGGGTAACAGCCTGGAGGTAAGGTGTCATCATGATTTTCGCCTCCAGCTGAAAGGTCAGAAACACTGAAAAGAGAAAAAGGAGAAAATATTTCATAAGAAACGGCTTTTCGGCAAAGTTACGTCAATTAAAAAAACCGCTGCAAAGATGCTAAGGCATCGTCTCAGCATCTTTGCAGCAAAAGAAATGGTTTAGTGATATTTGAATATCAAAATTTCGATGATCAGCCCAAGGATAAACCAAAGTCCGAATTTACGGTTGAACTCAAAGGCATAGGCCACCAGATATAGGGGCCATGCACTTTTGTCGTATCCCTCAGGCGCTTCAGAAGGGCGCGGTTTTGAAAATACCCCGACCATCTTCACAAAATCAGGCAGGGTGATGAACACCAGCAACATGGCATACCCAAGCTGCTTACTGAACACCAAATACAAAACAAGAGCATACTGCATCAACCAGAAGGAGAGCGTAAGATACCGTGTGGCCGTTTCACCAAGAATTACTGGCAGTGTGCGCACTCCTTTGGCCTTATCCTCCGGCAGTTTGTCTGTATGTTTTCCCAGAAGCACGGTGGTAGGTCCCAGGGCATATACAAGGCTTACCAGCGCCACCCAGTTATCCCATTGCCCTCCTGAAACCACAAAGTAGGTTCCGCCGATCATCAGCGGTCCCCAGACAATGACCACAGAGATCTCTCCAAGTCCGAAGTACTTCAGTGGCCACGTATAGAACAACAGGAAAAAAAGACCGGCACCCACCAGCCATAACGTCTGAAGTCCAACCTGCCAGGTAATCAGCAGGCCAAAGCTCAGGGCAATCGCACCGGATACATAGATATAGTTCATGAAAGCCCGTTTGGTTAAAAACCCATGTTCCAACGGGTGCGGGCCATAGAGTGAGCGATAGTAGTTATTGTGATCGATTCCCTTGCGGTAATCCACGAGGTCGTTGAGCAGGTTGTTGGTGGCATGGGCAAAAACAATACCCAGTACTGCTTCCACAAAGATCAGCCAGTGAAAAACTCCCTGGCGGTAAGCAAGAAGTCCGCCAATTACACCGGCGGTGGCGGTCATGATGAACACCGCAGCCCTGCTGGCCACGAGCCATCTTGATATGATGTCAAGGTGCTCCCACTCCTCTTTTGAAATCCTGGGGATAACCTTTAACGCTTTGATCCACATTTTAATCATATATATAGAGTTTAAATGAAACATAAGAAGAATTGGCATTAATAAAGACTATCGGCCTTTCACATGGGAACCGAGACTGCCTCCAGGTTCCTCTCTCTGAACCAGTTGATGGTATTTTCACCTTTGCGGGTAAAGCAGAGCAAAAAGCCGCCGCCGCCGGAGCCGCACAACTTGAGGGAAAACATCCCGGTGTTCAGTCCCTCCTCCCAGGCCGGGCGGAGATGGATTGGGATGAGATGATTAAGTTCAACCAACTGAAAGCCTGACAACAGGGTGAGAACCTCCCAAAAACCGGCGCCACCCGCCGTACGCATTGCATAATTTGAATCATCAACCAGCTTGCAAAATTGGTCTCCAGTGGAGGTTGTTTTCCCTCCTGGTTGAAATTTATGCAGGAAGTTGGTAACGAGCGGCCCGGTACTGCAGGGAACGCCGGAATCGATCAACATCATTTCCAGTCCATTCTCCGCCAGTGAAAGTTGTTCTGGATCCACCTGATTCACAACGCCCGACCTGTCAAGGAGCAGGGGTGTCCCAAACCAGGATAACAGCGGATCAAATCCTGAACTTTTTCCATGGAAAAAGGACTCCATCCGCATAAAGAGCGTTCTCATGGCCTCCATATCACATTGCACCTTTCCAAAACGGTGAAACAGCGCTGCACAAAGGGCTCCTGAGCTTCCCATTCCATACCGTTGGGGGATATCCGATTTACAGTAAAGTCGCCGGGTGATATCCTCGTTAAACCGTTTAATGTCAAGTATTTCACCAAACAACTTTTCGTGTTGAGCAAAGTAATTGCCCAATCTGCTGAGCTGCAGGTTGCTCTCCAGGGCTGATTCGAGTTGATGGCCGGATTCGCGATTGATAAATTCAAGAGATGCACCAAATTTTTTAAACGGTATACTTAAGGCCGAAGATCCCAGCAGGATGGAATATTCGCCAAAGAGGAGCAGCTTTGCCGGGAACCGGGTCATGAAGCGGGATTAACATCAGCAATGGGTTGCGGACCCGATCCGCAACTATCAAAAATCACCCGCCCGTTCTCGCATAAAGGCAGCAATGCATCCCCTATGAACTTCTCAGCAGCCACTGCAGAGCTATGCGGGTACATCACATGCACATTGGCGCCGGCATCGAGTGTGAAGAAGACGGGCAGGCCTGTTCTCCTTGCCTCCCTCACCCGGTGAATGACTTCAACCGTTGCCGGCTTCATGAGAAGGACTCCAGGATTGGCGCTCATGATCAGGGCATGAAGGGTGAGCGCTTCTGACTCGGCAACCGAGGCGAGTTTTCCAAAATCATTGGCCGCAAGGGCGCTTAAGGCCTCATCAAGGTTCTTCTCTGCCTGCAGAATCCGCCCTCCAATGAACGGATGATCATGCATGGCGCTGTGTCCAAGGGTACTGGATAAAATTTTGGGTTTCTCCGAAATAACAAGGATGGCATCGTGCAGCAACATCATTTCCGGATGGATGGAGTGGTTCACCGGTATGGCAAACTCATCAGAGGACCCGATAATTCCTGGTGTTTCACCCCAAACTGTGTAGCCGCCATACAAGGAACGGCAGGCGCTTCCTGAACCAACCCGTGCACAATACGAGGCCATGTGGTCTGATTCAGCCCGGGGAATGTCGGACACCTGCAGCATTTCAGAGGCCACATCGAGCAGGCAGAGGGTGAGGGCGCTTAGCCCGGAAGCGGAGGAAGCTATCCCTGTCGAATGGGGAAAACTGTTGATTGTAATGACCTTCAGTGTAACTGTACTTAAGATGGGAATTTCGCTCCCCAGCCAGGTTAAAAGCTGCTTTATCTTCGGTAAAAACGGATGATTTTCATCCCCGTTCACCGAGAGAAACCCTTTGGCCGCCCCATTTTCAACCACATCCACGCGGGTCTGTGTAAAAGCCTTCAACAGGGTCATGCTCAATGAAGGGGTCAGGGGAAATTGTCCGTTTTTTTTACCCCAATATTTAACCAGTGCAATGTTCGATGGACTTTGCCATGCAGCACTAAAGGTGCCGGATACCGATTCCTGGTTGCCAGGCTTGGTTTTCAGGCGTGACAAAGGAGGCTGGATCATGCAGTTATTTTTAAATCGTTATAGGTAAACACCTGTTGAAAGCCCAATCCATGGAGATGATCGATCACCATTCCCGGGCTCGAACCACTTACAAACATGGCAAAATCGCCTCCCCAGGCGCCGAGCGATTTTACAGTGCCGGGAAATGTGTGATAACGGTATGCGATCGGCTCCTTTTTCAGAATGGTGCTCAGGATGAACTCATGTTTGTCAACCAGCCGGATCAATTCATCAGGTGAATCCGCCTGGCAGATCTCCATGCTTAATTTTGAGACTTCCATCAGGTCGATCTCTGAAAAATTCTGACCTTTAAAGAATGCCTTGACCTCCTTTTGGGTATCCTGTTTATGTCCAAGATAGACAAAGTAGGTATTGTCCCGTAAAGCTTTTCCTTCCTTCACCGGAGTTATGACAGGCTGCCCCTTATTCAACTGGTAAAAAAGCAGTTCTTTTCTTCCGGCACAGGCAATGTCATAACCAGACCCTTCGGAGACCTTCCTGAACAACTCAAACGCCTCAATCTCCGCCCATTCAGCCACCAGGTAGCAAAGGGTCGAACTGCTGCCCAACCCCCAGGCCAAAGGGTAATTGGCAGTAACCTGCACACTCCACCCGGCTGAACCTTTCAGAAACATTGGGTTTAACTTTCGGGCAGCCACCAGCAACCTTTTAAGGGTTGTGGCTACCTTCTGATTGGTGGCGGATAATACGTTGAAGGCATCGGGATCAAACCGGGCGGTGAACCAGCTCCCCTCCGGAGATATGCTATTCCAGTTCAGAATGCGTCCGGGTTCTGAATGAATGATCATTTGTTGCCCGAACCTCACTGGTAACGCAAGGGCTTTGGCTCCTTCCAGTACAAGGTATTCACCTGAAAGGAGGAGTTTGCCGTTGGCATGAAATTCAATGGCTGATTTCATGCAAAAAGTGTTTGACTGCATTGAAGCTCACCTTCCGGTCGCTGAAATACAACTCTGCCTCTTCCCGCTGCCCATTATTTACATTGAGCATGTTCAATATATTCGAAAGGTGCAGCCGCATGTGTCCCTTTTGGATTCCGGTGGTAACCAGGCTGCGGATGGCTGCAAAATTACTTGCAAGGCCCACCGATGCCACAATCCCCATCAGCTCCCTGGCTGTAGGGTTTCCAAGGATCTCCAGTGAAAGTCGGGCAAGCGGGTGAAGGTTGGTGATTCCCCCCACCGTACCAACCGCGAGTGGAATGGTAAGGCTGATGGTGAGGATATCGTTTTTCAGCGAACAGCTGCTCAGGGCACGATACTGCCCGTCGCGTGCAGCATAGGCGTGTGCCGCCGCTTCAGCCGCCCTGTAATCGTTACCGGTGGCCATCAGAACTGCATCCACGCCATTCATGATCCCTTTGTTGTGCGTAACGGCACGCGAGGGGTCGTGACGGGCGATCTGATAGGCAAGACAAAGCTTATCGGCAAAGGTCTGTACAGGCAACTTCCCCGCGATTGGTTTCAGGTGATCCAGTTCACAGGATGCCTCAACGGTGATGGTGCATTCGGGGGTATAGTTGCTCAGAATGGCCATGGCCACCTGCAGCTTTTTATTCTCCGGATCGCCATCTACAGCAAAAAAAAGATCCAGCGCCTCGGCCATGTCTTCGAGGCACGTATTCACGAAGTTTGCTCCCATCGAATTGATGGTCTCCACCTTCAGTTCCAGTTTGAACAGGTGCGCTATGGTACTTGTTTCATCAAGAAGTTCAAGGCTGAGGATTCCCCCGCCACGCCTGACCATGTTTGACGTGATCTTCTTCAGACGTTCCATGAGGAAGAGCTTAAGCTGATGCCATCGCTCCCTGATATAAGATGGCTCGCCGTACCACCGGAAATAAACATGCCCCAGTTTAACGGTTGATAAACCTGTCGCCCTGAATCCGCCACGTTCGGCCCAGAAACGGGCGCTATGTGAAGCAGCTGCTACCACAGAACTCTCCTCAATGGCCATGGGAACATGATAAACCTTCCCATTGAACAGCAGGTTGGGGGCAATGCCGTATGGGGTATGAAAACTGCTGATGGTATTTTCACTTAACTCGAGAAATTGGCTTCTCTCAGTCTCATCCTCCATCAAAAACCGCTCAAGCCGGTCCTCCGCCTGAACTGAGTCATTGCAAAGCCGTGCAATAAAATTTCGTTTCTCCTCTTCCGTCAGTTTGGAAAAACCGCGGACAATATCGTTGGTTGTCATCAGTTCCTGATTTGTAAAAATGCCCTGGCAAAATTCAACCCGTTAACCTGTCCGGCCACATAGGTTTGCAACTCGCTGTAATCGCCGCGGGCAAACCGTAAAAATCCGGAAGCCTGTCCGTAAATGCTCGGAAGAAGGCTTTTAGAGATATAGTAATAACCGTCGAGGAATGATTGGATTCCTCCTGAAATAATAAGTTCGCGGCAAGGCAGGGTCTTTCCGCCCGTTATCATCGAATTTATATAATCCAGCATCTCCCCTGCTGAATGGCCCAGGTTGGCCAGCGGATGATAAAGCGCTTGCTGCTGAATCGATGTACGGGCCAGTTCTACCCTGGCAAAATTAGTACCGCCATAAGCGGAAAATTCGAGCGCCTGGATGGGGAGGTTCATGAGACGGATAATACTCGCCGGCCCCATCCCCTGCCCTACTTCCTTGACAATGATCTTCAACTTTGTAAGCGACAAAAACTCTTCAATGGTCTCAATGGGTGGCCTTTTCAACACATCCCCCTCCTTTTGCAGCCATTCCTGTACAGGGTTCACATGAATAATCAACCCGTCGGCTCTCAGCTTATGTACAAGTGCGGTAAGTTCGCTGTAACTCCCTGCTGCCACCATCTCCTCCAACTGCACAATCCCGATGTTGGCGTACAGCGGCAAATCATCTCCAATAATGGAACGGACATCAAAATCACTGAAATGGTCCTTATTCTGCAATAAAATACGACAGGAACCCAGTCCCATCCCCATACCGAATTCGTTACAAGCCCGGGCCAGGTTGCGGTTGATCGTACCTGCCTCCATGCTTCCCCCGGTCATGCTCGACACCCACATCGGAACACGAAGCGTTTTTCCCAAAAACGGGAATGGCAAGATTGGGGCTACTACATGGGAACCCAGCATTGGTTCATAGAAAAACCGTTTGTCGGCGATGGCCTGTTCAGCCTGAGAGGAGAACGCCAGCGTGATGTGATCGTTTTTACGTTGTTCCATATGCCACTACTCGTTTTTCACGCCTGAGATTGAATGGCGCAAGAGAGGCAAAGATACAAAAAATTGTTCTGGCAATCGGGTATTGATATTCCTGATTGCCATCGGAAATTGACACCCAGCGCGATGCACAACCAATCCGTGTCTCAAAATAATTCTGCAGGAATATTGTATTCAGAACAAAAAACATTTACCTTTGGCCTAAACACGAACCTGTTCATATCCACTAATTCAACTGCTGGGAATGAGTCCAAAGTCAAGTAATATTGCCGTGGAGAAGTCGGTCAGGGATGCCTTAAAGCAAAGTGAGGAGAAGTACCGGATGTTGCTCGAAATGGCGGTGGATGCCTTTTTCCAGGGCGATCAGAACGGCAGGTTCATCATGGTGAACGACAATGCCATCCAACTAACAGGTTATTCCAGGGAAGAACTGCTCTCCATGAACATCAGGGACCTTTTCCCTCCTGATATACTTGCCACGAATCCCTTGAGATACGATTTACTGGCTACAGGGAAAACGATTAAAGTAGAAAGGGCCATCATCCATAAGAACGGAAGATTGATGCAGGTGGAGATGCACTCCAAAGCGATGCCGGATGGCACATACCAATCATTTTTCAGGGATATCACAGAGCGGGGAGAGGCTGAGGAGGCGTTGAGAGCTTCGGAAGAGAAATTCCGGAGTATTGTTGAATCGTCGCCTACAGCCATGCACTTTTACAGGCTCGACAGGGAAAATAACCTGGTCATGACCGGGGCCAACCCGGCTGCTGATACCATCCTGGGGATCGCCCATGCCCCGCTGGTCGGATTACCAATCCTTGAGGCGTTTCCGAACCTGGCAGAAACAGAGATCCCGGGGATGTACCGCAAGGTTGCTGCCGGGGAGATCGGCCCTCAATCCTTTGAGATCCCATACAGTGACGAAAGATTTTCAGGGTTTTACATAGTACATGTGTTCAAAACGGGTTCCCGGACCATCACTGTCGACTTTTCAGATATCACCACCAGGCGACAGACGGAGGAGGCCCTTCAGCGGTCGGAGATTGAATATCGTGACACCCTTGATTCGCTCCCCGACTGGATTTATGTGGTGGACGAACAATATAAAATTGCCATGGTCAATGCAGCGCTGAAACAGGAGATGGTCAGGCACGGCCTTACCCCCGACTGCATCGGTATCGAGATTATTCCTGATTTTCCCTTTATCAGTACCACTACCCTCGATGAGATCAGGAATGTCTTTACCACCGGCAACGTCTCCATCAGTGAACAAAGAATTGAACTGAAAGGAAAAACCCTTCACGGGGAGATCACACGGGTTCCCATCCTGAAAGACGGGAAGGTTGTCAAGGTCATCCTGATGATCCGTGACCGCTCGAAGGAGAAGGAGATCGAAGAGCTGAAGCAGCGCAGTACCGAACAGAAGGAGGTGTTGCTCAGGGAGATCCATCACCGGGTAAAAAACAACCTGGCCATTGTGATCAGCCTGTTGAACTTTCAGCTCAGAAATAACACCAATGACGAACTCACCAAGATGATCATCGATATCCAGATGCGGATCCGGTCAATGGCCCTCATCCATGAACACCTCTACCGGTCTGAAAATCTTGACCGTATTCCGCTGGCCTCCTATATCGATTCCCTGGCCTACATGATCATGACCGCCTTCAGCGGGCACCGGATCACCCTGGTTAAGGAGTTGGAACCCATGGATGCCAGCATCGAAACGGCCCTTCCCATCGGCCTGATGATCAATGAACTGCTGACCAATGCCTTCAAATACGCCTTCCCGGGCGGGGCTCAGGGCAATATCCGTATCAGCCTGGAAAAGGACGAACTTGGGATGTGCACCCTGGTGGTAGAAGACAATGGCGTTGGGCTCCCTGCCACCTCCTCCATGGATTCTGAGAAGTCGATCGGGCTCTACATTGTCAGGCTGCTGGTCGAACAACTTGAAGGAACGGTCCACATCGACCGGGAAAAGGGAACTACCTTCCGTATCCGGTTCCTGAACCTGATCTCCCGGAGAAAGAAGGAGCAACTGCATGGCTGATCAGCCAGCAACCAGTGAAACAATAGCCTCTTCCTCTATACAAAACACTTCGGTCTCCTCATGGCGGGAAGCCACCTCGATTCTTGCTCCGCCTGAATGCCTGTCGAAAAGTTCCCGCACCAGTTGAGGGTTGTTGTTTTCTGCAGAGATATGTGACAGTATGAGCAGTTGCATCCAGGGGGCACGGTGTGTGTTGAAAAGATCGAGCGCCTGGTCGTTTGAAAGATGCCCCTCCATCCCCCTGATCCGCTGTTTCAGGTAGTAGGGATAGCGGCCATTCTCCAGCATCGCTTCGTCATAATTGGCTTCAAGAAAGGCGGCATGGCATAACCCCAGGTGCCGGGTTACCTGTTCACATGCCATTCCGATATCGGTAAAAACACCTATGGTAACCCCGTTGCCGCTTACCGCAAAGCTATGTGGTTCGGCTGCATCATGCAGCTTGGAAAAGGGATGCACCAGCAGGTTGCCAATACCAACAGGTGTGCCGCCGGTAAAATGCTTCAACAGTTCTGCATCAATTTTCATCCGGCTGTTTGCATAAGTCGGACCCGTAATATATACCGGGATCCGGTATTTTCGCGAGAGTACCTCCGCACCACGAATATGGTCGGTATGTTCATGGGTAATGAAGATGGCCTGTACATGACGCAGGGGTAGTCCTAGCCGGATCATTCGCCGTTCCGTCTCCCGGCACGAGATGCCTGCATCGATCAGAACGGCCTCCATGCCATTGCCCACATAGTAACAATTGCCATTGCTTCCAGAATTGAGGGCTGCGAGATAGATGGGCATTAAGACGTTGATTAAGAATGTGTTTGCCGTAAGGAAGGCTACTCCTGACTCATGCTTCGGCAAATCGGGGTATAAAATTACATAATAATCCTGATCAGGCTTCCCGCACACGGGAATTTTCCAGGAGGGAATATTGATTTATTTTATTAATTTTAACACCATCCTATGAAAATAATAACCATTGGCGACCTGCATAGTCAGGATAACTGGAAAAGCATCGACAACTCAGTGACCTGTTACGACTCCATTGCTTTAGGTGACGGGTGTTTCCATGAGCTTGTTCTTGCTGACGGGCATGAAACAAAACAGCACAGTTCATCTTAACCGATTAACTCCGAAACAATATGGCCCTTGTAATCTTTTCATTTCTGACCTCCATCGTCTTCTGGCTCTGGATCATCCTGAAATATGACAAATTTGAGCGTGAACCACTGCTTAGCATCCTGTTCGTATTTGTGACAGGCGGACTGACCAGTGCGATCCCTGCAGCGATATTGAATGGGTTGTTTGACGCAGTCGCTGATCATTACTTCCATGCCGGGATAGCCGGCATGGCCACCGATAACAAGGCGTTTTTCCCCTGCCTTTTCGTCGGACTTAATGAAGAATCACTAAAAGCGCTTGCAACCATCCTGTTGATCCGAAGAATGAAGAATTTCAATGAACCCGCTGATGCGCTGGTATATGCTATGACCGTTGCTTTGGGCTTCGCTGTTTTTGAGAATATTGGGTATTACATGCGCTATGGGCTTACCACATTTTACATCCGGCAATTGAATGCTGTTCCAATGCACTTAGGGCTGGCTGCGCTGTGGGGAATGGGAATTGCCAAAGCGAAATTTCTTCACCGGGGAAAATACCTCCTAAAAGTGGCACCCTATGTGCTGGCAGCGGCATTGGTTCATGGTTTATACAACTTCAGCGCCGGATTGAACGACAACCGCGTTTTAACCATTTTACTCCTCTCTGTTTTCGCCTTTTTTCTGATCCGCCATGCCATAGGAAAAATGACACGCTATGCCGAAGACGGACCATTTGCAAACCGGTTATTCTGTCATCAATGCAATACAGTTAACTTCCCGGATGAACGATCTTGTAAAAATTGCGGAGAACAGTTTGATTTAGAGTTCTATATACTTTGCAGGAAGTGCAATTCCAAGGTTAGCAGGATCACAGAAGCTTGTCCAAGGTGCGGGGAAGGGATCGAAAAAATCAGCAATGAAAAGTAAAATGGTATGAAAAGAATCATCCTTGTAATTTTCATTTTGCTTGGTTTCCATTCCGCATTTCCGCAATGGAAATGGCAAAACCCCTTGCCCCAGGGGAATGCACTCTCCTCCGTTTGTTTTACAACTGCCAAAACAGGATACGCTGTTGGAAGTGCCGGAACAATATTGAAAACAACCGATGGAGGCATGAATTGGACGATATATTCAAGCGGGCATGATAACTGGTTAACTTCAGTATGCTTTACCGATTCCAACACCGGATACGCGGCCGGTCGTAGTTATTCAGGCGCACTCATCTTAAAAACCATGGATGCTGGTGCAACCTGGACCACCATCTTCAGCGGAAATAATTACACATTAAATTCGGTTTTTTTTCTGAATGCTGATACTGGGTACGCAGTTGGGGGATCAGGGTATATTCTTAAAACCAGCGATGCCGGCTTAACCTGGACAGATTTATCCATCGATTATTTTTATAATCTTGAATCCGTTTTCTTCACCGGTGACAGCACAGGCTATACCGTAGGGAATGGTCATGGCGAAATCTATAAAACCACCAACGGGGGCTCAACCTGGGATACCTTATCGAGCGGGTCAACCATGCCGATGAAATCAGTGTTTTTCACCAGCGCTGATACAGGTTATGTTTGTGGAATGTATGGCAATCTGTTTAAAACGGTGAATTCAGGAACCACATGGACATTAGACACAAATGGATTGGGCTCAAATTCCATGTATAATTCCTATAATTCAATTTACTTTTCCGATGCCAACCATGGTTATCTTACCGGTTCCGGATACCTGGAAGGCTCGGTGGAAGTAAACTTTTTTACAACGACCAATGCAGGGGAAACCTGGACCCCAAGATCGAATGGATCATTTGACGAACTAAATTCTGTTTTTTTCACCGATGCCAATACCGGCTATGGAGTGGGCGCACGCGGTAAAATCGTAAAAACCACCAATGCCGGTATAACCTGGACACCATTATCCAGGGGAACAACGCAGGTTTTAACTTCTGTTTATTTTCCTAACAGCAGCACAGGTTATGCGGTGGGTTACACGATTGGTGTTGATATTGGTCCTTCTAAAACCATCATGAAAACATCCAATGGAGGGAAGACCTGGACAAATTTATCCAACGGACCCAATAATGATGCTATCTTTAATTCAGTTTTTTTTACTGATGTCAATACCGGGTATGTGGTTGGCAGTAATTTTGGGGATATCTATAAAACCACGAATGGCGGTTCGTCCTGGACTACTTTGCATTGCGGCACAATCGAGTCGTTGAGTTCAGTTTTCTTCACGGATGCCAATAGCGGTTATGCCGTGGGAAACAACCCTTACAACGACACGGTTACCGTCATCCTGAAAACAACCAATGCCGGACAGACCTGGACAAAAACCACGACACCCTATTATTTAAACTCCGTTTTCTTTCCCGATTCAGCCATTGGGTATGCCGTGGGGTTTGATCACTATACCTACAAAGGCGTCATCCTGAAAACTTCCGATGCAGGCGCTACCTGGAACACATTGAAGAATAATGTTTACAAAAAACTGACCTCTGTTTACTTTACCGATGACAGCACCGGTTACGTGGTTGGATACTCCGGTATCATCATGAAAACGAACGATGGTGGCGCTACCTGGAAGAATCAATCCAGTGGTATGTACGACCAGTTAAATTCGGTTTTCTTTCCTACGGCCAATATTGGATATGCCGTAGGCTGGGATGGCGCTATTTTGAAGACGATTAACGGGGGTACAACCTGGACTGCCGACTCGAGTATAATTGCAAATTCCCTGAATTCCGTTTTCTTTACCGATTCCATTACCGGTTATGTGGTTGGTAACGATGGGGCCATTTTAAAAACAGGACATGCGGGTGAGCCCTACCTTGACATATTGCCATCCAACCGAAGTGTTGGTTCAAATGCAGGGGTAACAAACTTCAGGGTATCTTCAAACACAAACTGGAAGGTTGCCAGCGACGCATCCTGGAGCACTGCAACGCCCTCTGGTTCAGGCAATGATACCATTTTTGTTTCGTATGCTGAAAACACTTCCACGAATCCCCGTATCGACACCTTGCGGGTCTATATACAGCAGTTCCCAATCATTATAGAGAAGGTGACCGTTACACAGGAAGGAGTCAATGGTATTGAAAATATCAGCCATGATACATTCCGGATCTATCCTAACCCGGCAACTGACAAAATCATCATAAAGAATTCCCGCGGTCATTTTAAGGAGATGACCATCAGTATTTTTACCATTACAGGAGAGTTGGTTAAATATGATCAATTCCGGAATGATCCTTACGTGGAAATTGATGTCAGCAAAATGATGCAGGGAATTTATTTAATTAAATTGAAGACAGATTCGGTGATTGAGGTTCAAAAACTGGTGATTCAATAATTCTATTATTACCTCATAGCCGAAATATAGCGGTTATCGTTAAGTTGGGGGCATTTGGAAATAAATTTCACCAAACCTTTGACTTTTGTTAACTATATAGTCAACTTTGTACAATGGTTCGGGAAATACAATTTTGGGGAGATCGTTTTATTGTTTTCTACAATCAACAAGAATCGTCTTGATCAATTGCTTCGTCAAGAAATCACCAAAGAGACCAAAAAACGAAATTGAATTAGGCGAAAAACTCAGGAGGGAATATTTTGATTTTAAAGAAAGGAGCAAATAATCATGAACAAGATAACAACATTTGAAGATCATTTAAAAAAACAATACGGGGCAAAGGGATCTCCAATAAGGGAACAATTTGAATCTGAAGCGATGTCTTTTCGACTTGGAGAATTATTAAAAGAAGCAAGGAAAGAAGCTCAACTAACTCAAGAAGAACTAGCAGGAAAAACCGGCACGAAGAAAAGTTATATATCGAGGATTGAATCTGGGAAAAGTGAAATCCAATTATCTACCTTTTATCGTATTATCAAACAAGGCTTAGGGAAGGACCTCCAAATTTCAATCCAATAATTCCAATCACCCCGTAACAGGCCGTCAACCATAAAGCGGGGGTATTCAGGTGCAAGCCTAAGAAAAGGACGACAACTTGAAAATTATGTATAACAATTTTATTATCGACGTATGAAAAATTTTGAAAGATACCTGGAGCGTTTTATTTTTTTTAGTCGTTGGATGCAGTTACCTGTTTACTTAGGGTTGATTCTTGCTTCAGTTCTTTATTCAATTAAATTTATGATTCAATTATGGCATTTGATTGTAAATTTTTCTTTGATGAATGAAAATGCGATTATGTTGTCGGTTTTGGGATTGATAGATATATCAATGGTAATAAACTTATTAGTTGTTGTGTTTATTGGAGGATATACTACTTTTGTAAGTAAAATATCTTTTGAAAATCATGAAGATAAACCTGATTGGTTGAGTAAAATAAATGCAAGTTCACTTAAGATAAAACTTATTATTTCGTTAGTAAGTATATCAGGTGTTCACCTTTTAAAAATTTTTATAGATATTCATAACATTCCTTTACAAGATGCCGTGCTTCAAATTGTGATTCATATAGTATTTATTATTTCAGCATTACTTTTAGCGTATGCAGATAAGATTATGCATACGCATGAAACATCAAATGAATAATTGCATTGATAGTTTTTACATAAAATATGAATTATAGAAAAAAAGGTCAGCACCCAATAAGTAAGGCTTCGTGCGGTCAAGGAGCCGGTGATTGCTGATGGCCGTTTTATGCGTGTATCGGCCAAGGTACTCCACCACCTGTTCCGGGCCGCCGAATGGTTTTTTCGCATAGACCTGTTTCCACTTTCCTGTGATACCAATTCCGCCACCATGTACGATGCAATGCAGATGAGGGTGCAGGGAAAGGTTCTGCCCCATGTATGCAATACCGCGATCACACCTGTTTCTCCATGGAGGTTGGTCCACGAACAACTCAAGCGTCTGCCATGCGGTGCTGAAGGGCAGGTTGTAGATGCCCGGAGGGTCATAATTGGCAAGCGTACTCTTCGATTGCCCTGACAGTAAAACCTTGTCCTGAAGTTCGCCATAAAGCTTTTTGAAGCCATGAATCTCATGAAATGCCTGTTCAACGATGGTGAACACTTTTTTTCGTAATTTAGTACGTTCATTTTCCATAGTATGATAATTTTAGGGGTAAAATCATTTACACTATCTTTAACGGAAAATGTGCTATCCGGTTCCCGGGGCTATCCCGGAACGGGATTTAGTGCAATAACGGTTCATACCCAATGCGGGTTTCAGCGGTTTGAGAATGTCGCTGCTTTCTATTAGATTTGTTCCCGGCAGATAGGTCGGTGTTTCTAAAACCCTTACTGGGCTAAGCCGCGAACGTTGAACAAAACATACCATATGAAACACAGGTATCTCATATTTCCTTTATTGCTCTCATTAATATTTTATTCGTCATGTTATAAATGTCATGATGAGCAACTTTCAACTATGGTTTTTTCACAAGCTGATCTTGCAATCAATCCATATGTTAACGGAAATCAAGTCACTTTTATCAGTTCAACGGAAGATACCCTGAATTATAAGATATTCAGGAGAATGGATCGGGACGCTTTTTTTGAAAATCAGGGAACAGACTACTTTGCTTTACATGGCTGCAAGGGCCGCTGGTATTTTTCTGATTATAACAAAACAGATTTGTCTGCCCATGATAATAGTTGGATTGGGATTAACTTATCATTCGTTGATTCTTATTCTCGACCTGGTACAAAACTGATCCAATTCTTTTTAAGCTTTTCTGATACTGCAATTGCAGAATTAAATGTACCTCTTAAGTTTGATTCCGGGGTTTTAATGAATAGTGAAGATTATTCTTATTTTAACAGCCATTTGGAAGGATTGTTTGATACCATAAGGTTAGGCCCAAATGTTTATCACAACGTTTATAAAATAACTAATGAACCTCAATTCCGCGGTAGATATAAAAATAACTGGGTGGAAAATTTTTATTATTCAACCTCAGAAGGTGTGGTTGGGTTTACTTTAAAGAATTCCAAATATTACTACTTATCAAAGTGAGATAATTTAACTACAGGTTTACGAAAATACCTGCCATCGGTTTTGGTGCAGGAGTTGTTTTTTCACCGGAACTTTCAAAAAATGGGCGAATTGCCACAGGTTTATCTTCTGCATTCAGAAAAACGATTTATGACAACAGTCAGGATACGGTCATCAAATACAGGGGACTGGCGACCATGCACTACATTCAGAATGTGGTCAAATATAATTATTCATACAACAATATTGAATGCCCAATTCTGGCGCAGTATAAGATCAAAAAAACAACTTTTTACACGGGGATTAACCTTCATCCCCAAAAACCATTCATTGATTTGAGACCACTTTCATGATATACCCGAGTTTTCAGATCAGTTATGATTGTAAAATTAAAAATGTGCTGATAAAACCATTTGTTGGACTGGAAATTTTGGAGATTAATATGAAAGAATTCTATCTTCATATTCAAACATCCCCATTTGATATTCGTACGAATGGCCCTGCCGTAGAAACGTGCTTTTACCTGCGGGCAGGAGTAATTATTCCATTATCACCAATAGAATGAACGATGAAGATAATCTTAACAACAGGTCTCCTGTTTTTTTCTCTGATTGTATTTGCACAATGGACCTGGCGGAATCCGCTTCCGCAGGGCAACGACCTGAATATAATCAGGATAAAGAATGACCACTCCGTTTGGGCGGTTGGCGCTGTGGGCACGATTATGCACTCGGAAGATGAAGGGCTTACCTGGGCTATTAAAAACCTGGTTGAACACGCCAGGTACACGAATTTCATCGGTCTTGACTGGCCTGCTGATTCTACGGGTTTTGCTGTTGATGAATACGGCTATATTTACAAGACCATGGATGCAGGGATTACCTGGGATTCGATGTATTGGGAAACCGATGAGTATCTCAATGCTTCTTGTTTTCCCGATGTCCAGCATGGTTTTGTGGTCTGCTCCGGTGGAAAGATCATCAGGACCCTGGACGGGGGCTATACCTGGGCTCCCTATTATTTTCAGAAACCGATAAACCTGAATTGTGTTTATTTCGCCTCCTCCCTTGTTGGTTATACGGCCGGATCCTATGGTTATATTTTAAAGACCACCAATGGTGGTAATGACTGGAATGCTGTTCATGTCGATTCTTCCATGAGGCTCAGGAGCATGGTTTTCACAGGTACCAACACCGGGTTTGTTACAGGGGACAATGGTTTGGTAATGAAGACCACCGATGGCGGCTCAACATGGACAAGCCAACATCTCAGTGATTCAGCCTCGTTCTCCTCCATCGCGATGTTTAGTCCCGACACCCTGATCTTAACCGGAAGTGAGTTTGGTGTGGTTTCCATGTACAGCGGAGAGGTGAAATACCTCTCCACCGATGGTGGAAATACCTGGAACCGGCTCCAGCTTCCTGTTGGCTCACCCTTTACCAGGAACATCTCAGCGCAGAGCGGGGGAACTGCTTACGCTACCGGATACTGGGGCTATATTGAAAAAACAAGCGGTTACGGAAATTCCTGGGCATCCCTCTCAACCTGGGTGGCTCCGTTGCTGGCGTGGGGCGCCGGTATCTTTGGCATTGATTTCCCAACGGCCCAGACCGGGTATGCTGCGATCGATGAGGGAGAAGCCAATGATGGCAGGATACTGAAGACGGTTGATGGCGGCGCTACCTGGTTTCTCCAGGACACAGCTACTCAATTCCAGGGATTCAGGGCGGTCGACTTTATCAACGAAAACATAGGTTGTATCGGGGGAGTGGATATTTACAGTACGTTCGACGGAGGTCAAACCTGGATCCTCCGGATGTCAGACCTCGGCTGGCATGGTGTCATGTCCATCTCGCACACCGATAACGGCGTATTTGTAGCGGTGGGTTATGACGGCCTGTTTTTACGGTCAACCGACTACGGGCAATCCTGGGCTTATGTGACCGGCGTTCCCAATCTGAATTACCGTTCTGTCTGTTTTGCTGATGCCAATAATGGATTTGCAGCGGGCAATTCGACCCTTTTAAAGACCACCGATGCCGGGGCGACCTGGAGTGTGTTCAGCGAGGGTTTTTATATTTCTGCCATGGATTTTCCCACACCCGACAGGGGATTTGCTGTTGGAGTGGATGGACTGATCCTTCAAACCACCGATGGAGGAGCTTCCTGGGAACAGCATAACTTCCCAACCACCGACAACCTTTTTGCCGTTCATTTCTATGATGCAGATACCGGGTATGCGGTTGGCGGCACAGAGATGATCACCGGGCTTATTTTAAAAACCACGGATGGGGGTGTAACCTGGCATAAGCAATTCATTCCGTCCAATTGGCCCCTATATGCTGTCGCCACAACGGGGAACTGCGCCACCACCGGAGGCGCCTGGTGCCTTTTATTTGGCACAACCAATGGAGGAATCCAGGTTTCGACCGGCCCCCGTGCAAATTCACAGGTGTTTAATTCAATTATTTTCCCCAACCCCTCGACCAATAAAATAACGATCCTGGATAAACGAAAATTTCCCAAAGAGCGCACCATTACTATTTATACAATTACCGGAATATCAGTCATTTCGGAAGTGGTAAATAACCGGGATAGGGTTGAGGTGGATGTAAGTACATTACCACCGGGCACCTATTTTGTAAAAATTCAGGCAGGGGAAGCTGTCGAAGTTAAAAAGCTGGTGATTAGGAAATAATCATCAACCCATAATTAATATTTACCGGATCGGTTTCATACCAATACCAGTAGAATCTGTTTCGTCCGGGGTTACCGGGGGGAGTTATAACCGGAGTAGTTTTTTCCTGGAAGTTCCAGCGGTTGAATTCATCCTTTTCAATGATAAATCCCTTCTTCAGACCCTTCGGGTAAAAGGCATTGAACTTTTTCTTGTTTACCCTGACGATCATTTTCTCTCCGTTAACCTTCCTGATGACCTCCTGCTGTTTCGCCGAGATCCTGAGGTTCCTGGATGAATATTGCCCATTGTTCCTGAGACGCGGCATTTTTTCCAGGAGCGTAACAGGGAGTTTCACGACATTGATGACCATTTCCTGCCTTTGAATCCTCTTGTTATAGCTGCTCCCGCAGTAATCAACGTACAGGAAAAAAGTTACTGAGTCCGGGTTGGAAATCTGGTAATTGGATGATGACTGGCCGAAACCGGGTGTTGGTATAACAAAAAGGAAGATAAACGGCAGAAAAGCAGCCGATGGATGAGTTCTCATAAATGATGCTTTTTTGAAGGTTCAAAAAAGTAGACTCATGTCATAAGGGGGATTTACAATATTAACGGATTAGTTTTTTGGAAATTGTCCGCATTTGAGCACATTCATAAAAAAAGGGTTCCCTATTTTCGGAAACCCTTGATTTTACTTGAGCGGTAAATGGGATTCGGACCCACGACCCTCAGCTTGGGAAGCTGATGCTC
>JBMOIP010000035.1:0-47366 GCA_049317265.1 Bacteroidales bacterium | reverse complement strand
AGTGCTGTAAATTGGACCGGCAGGGGGTGGTCAATTTGGTCGGCATATCCAAATAATGCAAGCAATGCAAGAATGCAGAGAAGGATAAACCACCAGGTTTGCCAGAAAAAAGGGGTAATGACTACCTGAATTTTCTCACGGCACTCCTGCCAGCCCTCTCCCTGTGTTGCACTTACGACAAAGCTATATTCGCCTGGGGGGAGATTGGTATACCTGGCTTCACGGGATGTTTCGGTATAGATCCACTCTTGGTCATAACCCTGCAATTTATAGCGGTAATGGACCTGGCCGGTGTGATGAAAACAAATTTCGGCATAGTGAAACGTCAGGTTATTCTGATCAGCCTTGAGGTTCAGACGGAAAGAGGTTTTGCCATACATTATTCCCGAAGCAACCTTTCCATTGATTTCAAGTGATTCGAAGACAACATTGAAAATTGCATGATCCTGTGTACGAACAGAATGTATATTCCTGGTTTCAAAACCGACAGAATCACCTATAAAAATAGTCCCGTAGGGATCAACATATATTTTTTGAGAGCTCCCGGGAACCTCATGAAGTCCATTCTGGTGATCGATGAGGGTAAAACTCTCACGGAAGGGATCTACCTTCAGCAAACCGGAGTTGGTAACCCAGAAATTTCCCTCGTTATCTTTTGCTATCCAACCTGTCTCCTGGTCATTAATCCCATTTCCCGAGGAAAACAGCCTGATACCGTATGATTTGTCGGGGCGGATCTCAATCCGCACCAGCCCAGCACCCGCCACCGAGAGCCATATCCGTCCAAGCGAATCTTTTTCAATCCCGTTGATCCATGTTTTTTTAATTCCCGATTTCTGCAGGGTATCCATAAGAGAGTTGTCGAACACCTTTTTAACCGGATCGTAGATGCTTACCCCATAACGGCAACCAAACCACACCCGGTTGAACCGGTCGGTCTGGATACCGGCAAAGTGGGTCCCGGCTAAAAGAGAGTGGTCATCGCCGGGAATATGTTTGAAATAATCTGCCTTATCCCGGGTTTTATTGATTCTGACAGCACCATCCATGCGTGTGCCAACCCACAAATTTCCATCCTGGTCCTCATTAAGGCCATAAACTACCTGGTCTGTCAATTGCAGTGGTTTCCCATTCCCGGTTCGGAAGATCTTAAGGATATTCTGTTTCGGATCAAAATAACAGAGGTTGTTGCGTGTGCTAACCCAAAGCCGGCCCTGCCTGTCTTTATAAAACCCTGTGATGGAAAGTCCTTTGCGCGAAAGAGGCTGATCGCATCGGACCAGGCTCCAGGATTGCGTTTTCATATCAAGCACTGGCATCCCTTTGCATTCGTAGGCTCCCACTAATAACTTCCCCTTTACGGGATCGTTATAAAAATCACAAATCCACCAGAATTTATAGGGAACGCGTACCTGTTGAAACGAACAGTAATCCTTGTTGAGGATGTCGATCCCAACGCCCCATAGCCAGAAGTCCTGATGATTGTTGAAATACGACATCCCCATGATCATATCGGAGGAGATGGACCTTGGATTATTGGGTTCACTTTTATAAAAGGAGAATGCTTTTGTTTTTTTGTTGAAAACGCCTAGACCCTTATCATCCGTTGCCAGCCAGAACTCATCCTGCGACTTGGGAATCAATTTTAACGTAGTGATCCCCCACTTTTCGGGAGAGTAGATTTTCCATTTTTCCTTATTCACATCGAAACATCCTACACCTACTCCCCAGCCGCAAGCCCAGATCAGCCCGTTTGTGTCTGGATACATCTCTCTGAGGATCAAACTGACCCCTGGCGGCCCCTCATATTTTCGGATGATCTTGTTTGAAACGGTATCAAACAATACCAGCCCTTTGTTGGTTCCAACCAGGAAAGCCCTGTGATTCCGGGGATGAGGAATAATGCCTGTGACATTGTTATAATAGAATTCCCAATCCTCCGGTTTGACACAACCATTCATCCTTAATAACCTGAAGTGCCCCCCGTTTCCGGTTGATTTTACAATTCCCTCCACGGTTCCGATCCACATGGAACCTTTTGAAAGCTCGAAAAATCCATTGATCCGTTGTGCTGGAAACCCTCCCGGAGCCTTCTTGTCAAAAGGAAAATTCCTCAGGCTCCGGGTATGGGGGTTATAGATGCTCAATCCATTGCCGGTGCCGATCCAGATCATGGAATCCCTTGCCTGGTATAGCGTGTAAACGATATTATCAACAATGGAAGTTGTGTCGCCGGGAACGGAGCGAAAAATTTTCATGTCCTGACCATCGTAGCGAGCCAGTCCGTTGGTGGTGCCTACCCAGATATATCCCTGGAAATCCTGGATGGCACAGTAAACTGTATTGGAAGGGAGGCCGTTTTCTTTGGTAAGATGGTTGAAACTGAGCCGAAGAGGGTTGTTTTTTTGCGCATTTTGCTGGCTTACAACCATCACCGGACTCATCAACACCCACCCTAAAAGTATCGTCCTGAATAACCCCGGAACAACGAGGTTAATTTTTGCGGAGATAGCAGATACAATTTGGTACATTCGGAGAAAGACAAAGGGAAACTGTAAACCCTTGTCAAACATACAAAAAAAATTGCAGGGACATACCATGGCGTTGGACATGCCATGGCATGTCCCTACCGGGCACCGATGATTGAATTTGTTGTACACGCCATGGCGTGTACCTACACCTGATTATTGACCCACCAAAAACTTAACCGTTAAACTCTGATAGTTGTCGGTCACCCTTGCAAAGTAGATCCCCTCGGGGAGATTCAGCTGAACCGGGCTATGGTTGGTGTTTCCGCTGTATACCAGCTGCCCGGCAATATTGAATACAGATACCTGAGCATCGCCGGTATTGTTCGTCACGAATAGTTGGCGCTGGTTGTAGCAGACCCGTAAATTCTTTTGATCGTGGCTGTCTATCCCAACGTTGCCGAATTTCAACAGGAACCGGTTGGGATTATCCCCCTCCATGGAGGTGAACGCATAAACCTGGGTCTGGCTGAGATCTGTCATTGTTCCGGTCTTTAAATCCTGTAACCACGCCTTTTCATGCAAAGTTTCAACTCCTGTGACCTCAAGGCGGAATTCATTTCCGGTGTTTTTAACAAAACCAAGCGGAATTTCTGTCTGCAGATTTATGGCAGGGATAGAATTGGTGGAGAGTTTCTGACCATTTACGATTGAATAAAACTCCGGACCGTGTCCGGCAAGAAATTCCCCATCATACATCAGGTCAAATTCCGGGGTGGCATCGGGATTGATCACGACCCTGCTCTCCTGGGCATTGCCTTCAGCAACACTTAACGCTTTTAGCAGAAGACCTCCTGCGGCTGATTTATAGAATGGAACGGAAGAATGTACCCGCTTTGAAGCCGGCAACACTAAGCTGCCCGTTCCTGAGTTAACCTGCACCATGAAGCCATTGGTGGCTGGTATTACACTCGAGGGAGAGGAAGTGAGGTCGGAATAGCTTTGATTTGCTTCGTTCCATATTTTGGCAACACCGGCAATATTCGCCAGGTTCCAGGCAGCCGAAGCGTCCCAGGTTAGGGCACTTCCAAAGGGATTGCCCAGCAGGTGCCAGCTGCGGTTGGTTCCGCCACCCGTGATAATCAGGCCGGAAACCGGAACATCTGTCACATTCAGTTTTCCTGTAAACGATTTAACCCCTCCTTCATCATAGTCGGCAAGGTATCCTTTCCCGAGGGTAAAACTGGTTGAACCGTTGGCCGTATTCCAGGTTGGCGCTGTGGTCGTATTTTTAAAATTCACCCAGATGTTTTGCGGTTCATACCAGCAATAGAAATCATACGGATCGGTTGTAAATGCAGGGCTGATCGCTTGTGAAACCATGGGTGAACCCAGGAAATGCCATCCGTCATAGCTGCTTGCCCAGTCAGCGTTGTTCATGTAGCGTTCGAAGGTGGAATTCACATTGGTGGTGGAATGAATAATGGAACCTGTTCCCGTGATATCCGATTTGATGACAAGTCCGCTAATATCACCATAGTTATTCAACGCTCCATTCACGGTCAGGGCCTTGCCGGGATTAACGGTCACTGATGCACCGGATTGTATGGAGAGATTTTTGCAGGTCACATCGGCTGTTAAGACAGGGTAGTGGGAAAGACCTGATGGAATCAAAGCATTTACACCTGTGCCCGGTACAACATTATAGCTCCAGTTGGATGGTGTTTGCCAGTCGGTACCGGCATTGCCTGTCCAGGTGGCATCGGTGACAAAATAGACGGTATAATCTTCCGCCTGGCCATAAGTGCTTATATCGCAAGCTGTTGAAGGAACAGAATTGAATTTGGACAGCACCCTTAACCTGAGTCCCTTACTCATTGTAACACCCGAAGTAGGTGTTGTAAATGCCAAAGTACGTGTTCCAACTTTATTAGCCGGAAATGAAACCACCGCCTCACCCGCCTCAAAAATTCCGTTATCATTATAGTCGATGTAAACCTTGGCACCTTCATTATTGGCAGTTCCGGTCCTGATCGTAACATTGTAAGATTTGTTTAGCTCAAGAGGGGTCCATTTGGAACATGTATAATTTGAATAATAGCCATCATTATATGAAGTAGTGTAATCAATATTCCCCAAAGCAAACCGGAAAATTCCGATTCCGAAGCCGTTTCCGTTATTGCTGTTGGATGTAAGTGTACAACCGGTGTTGACGGTTGGTGCACTGCTCATCACCAGGATCATGTTTTCTTTAGTTATATCAGCGGCTCCATTGTTAATTGAAAGTTTTACCGAATAGAGCCCAGGACTGCTGTATGTGTGTGTTGGGTTTTGAGTTGTGTAATCGGTTGTGTTGTTGTTGTCAACATCCCATGCCCAGGAGTTGTATGGCCAGGCGCTGGCATCGGTAAAATGGACCGTAAGGCTTCCTGAACAGCCAAGGGTAACATCTGCAGTAAAGTCGGCAACAGAAACAGGAGTGGTTGCGTTTGCAGTAATTCCCGAAGAATAGTTCTTACTGCCGTCATAGGACCAGATTTTGTAATAATAGGTCGTATTAAGATCCAGCGAAGTATGATGATAGGTCGTATTTCCACCGTTGTAAAGTACTGTTCCACCTCCGGGAATAGTGGTTGTGTAGGTGGTTCCGTTTACAGGTGTGCCAAATGTGGGCGATGTGTTGAAGGCAAGCATCACATCATTCCCGGATACCAGCGACCAGGTTATATCAATTTGAGTCTCACTGCCTGGCGTTGCTGCTACATTTGTTGGGTTTAATACACCTGATTCATACAGGTCGCTTACCCACAATCCGCGACCGAAGGTTGCCGCATATAATTTGCTGTTTCCGGGGTTGGCATCATAAAATATTTCGAGCTCAGTCGTTAAAACATTAGGCAACCCTGCCGAAAACGCCTGCCAGTCAGCCGTTCCTGCTTTAACAAATACACCTGCATCGGTAGCGGCATATAAATCCACTCTTGAAGTCGACTGCTTATTCTGAATGACGCACATAACCGGTATGGAAGGTAGTCCGGTTGAAATATTGGTCCAGTTCGTTCCTCCGTCTGTTGTTTGATAAACCTTGCTTGCATTATATTCGCCAAATGCGACCCATGCAGTAAGCGGGTCATCAGCCTTAACAGAAATGTAGGTAATATAATTGGTGCTTACAGGCAACCCGGCAGTAATATTAGTCCAGTTTGTTCCTCCGTCTGTTGTTTTCCAAAGTGTTGATTGATCAGCAACATATAAAACCTGGGTATTCGATGCTGCCATCGCCATGGAACGGATCTTATTTAACGTGTTCATCGTAGATATTTGAGTCCAGCTTGTTCCGCTGTTGGTGGTTTTCCACACATCGGCATATCCTGCATACAAGGTTTGGCTATTGGTCGGATCAATTATGTAGGGAGTTACCCAGGCTCCGGATCCGGCTGCAGTCGGCTCGATGGCAGTACGGCTCCCCCAATGATCTGAGGTTCTGTCTATCTGGCCTTGTACATACGTTCCATATTGTATGTTTGCATTTGTATAATCGATGATACACTCCATTCCATCCCCGCCTTTTACATCAGCCCAGGTTCCTCCTGAAAGTAACTTTGTGCCATTGTCCTGCAACCCGGCAATTACTTCTGAGGTTACTGTTTGAGAAACGCCCAATCTGTATAATTGCGAACTAACAATCCCGCTTCCGATGAAATTCCATAAGCCACCACCATTTGTGGTTTTATACACCCCTCCGTCATTTCCGAGAAACAGATAGTTTGAACCAGGCTGATAGGCAAGACAATGCTGGTCGGCATGAACTGTTGTAGCGCTACCAGTGCATGTGGATGACCAGTGCGTGTTTATGTTCCAGGTAGTTCCACCATCGGTTGTTTTCCAAACATTGATCCCTCCAACAAAAACAATGTTGGCATCGGTTGGATCTGAACAAATGGTAAGGTCATAACCGGCTTGTGATTTAGAGACATCTGAACCATCGCACTCATAGCCTAAGAGGCTTTTGGTTGTTGAGGTGAAAACACGGGTAAAAGTATCTCCTCCGTCAGTCGATTTATATACAGGGCTTTCGTTAGGAGTGCCGTTGTCCTGCATCACGGCATACACCACATTGGAATTGGCTGGCGATACAGCCATTTCCACCCTCTTGTAAGAGGTGGTAAGTCTGCTGGTCCAGGTTGTTCCAGCATCAATTGAGCGGTAAATATCACCGTTTATATTTGATCCATAAATTGTTGCCGGAGTACCTGGTTTGAATTCCAGATCGCAGAATATCGGGGCAGAATAGATATTGTTCCAGTTACTTCCTCCATCGGTAGTTTTATACAAGCCGGAAGATGTGGCCGCATATAAAATGTTGTTATCACCCGGATCCATGAGCAGGCGAAATACGGCTTGCTGACTGCTTATGGTAAACGACAACCCGGTAGTGTTCCAGGTTGCTCCGCCATCGGTTGATTTCATAATGCCAATGCTGTTATTATCACGCGCCTGGCCACCTCCCAGGCTCCAGCCTGAGCCTCCGTCTTTGTCGCCGGTAGCAATGTAAATGATATTGGGTGAAGAGGTATTTATACATATATCGCTGACACCTAAAACCGCCAGGTTGTCATTCAGAACGCTCCAGTTCGATCCTCCGTCAGTTGTCTTCCACAATCCTCCTGAAGCAGCGCCCGCATAAATTAAATTATTGTCAGAAGGATGAAAAGCAACACAGTTGATCCTTCCCAACCCGGCATATCCACCGGGAGATGATGTAGGTCCTGCTGATGTCCAGTTTCCTGAAGCGCTTTGTGTTGATCCCGGGTTATCGGCCTGGAATTTTTGAAGTTCCTCCCATGCCGAAGTATTTGGAAATTCACCGGTTACCGGATTAACCCGGTTTTCCCAATACCATTCCCAGCGTTTGAACTGTTTCCATCCCTGGGCTTTCACCAATTCGCCGTTTGCATCGATATATTTCCCACCCTTTACATTGAAGGGAGCCCAATAGTCGTTGAACGCTTTTTGCATATCGTGAAGGGTCAGGCTTCCATTCT
The DNA here is from genome assembly GCA_049317265.1 of Bacteroidales bacterium. Taxonomy (GTDB): domain Bacteria; phylum Bacteroidota; class Bacteroidia; order Bacteroidales; family FEN-979; genus CAIVAT01. Next base: position 39,853 of record JBMOIP010000035.1, on the reverse strand, counting down.
CAACTTTATCCTGGGGAAGGTTTTGGGTCCATTGCTGAGCCATCATTGGTAATGACAGCAAAAGAGATAAAATTAGGTTAACTACATTTTTCATTTTCGTTTTTTTGGGGTACAACGATATATCACAACATTATAAGGCAACAAACGGTTGCCAGGGATTTCTCTGAAAAAGATGGTTTTCAGCAGGCAAAGATATTTTTTTTCAGATAATCGATTCCAGATGGAAGGGGGACAAATGGCGGACAAATGGCCATGTCGCCATCAGAAAACCCGTTAAAATCCCGATATATACTCCTCAAGAGAATTTTCCGGGGAAAGATTCAGTTTTTTTCTGATGCGGTACCTGGTCTTTTTTACGGCTTCATGGGTAATGTTCAAATAGGTGGCAATCTGGTTCCCCGAAACATTCAACCGCAAGTATGCACAAAATTTCAATTCCGATTTTGTCAGTGCCGGGTGGGCTTTTTTCAGATTTTCGTGGAATTTTTCATGAACCAATGCGAACTGCTGGTTAAACAACTCCGATTCACCGGAACCATTCACCTGCATTTTGATGGTGGTGATGATTTCATTGACCGCAGCAACGGGTTCCCGGGCTGGTTCACCGGAATAGAACTCCTGAATTTTCCTGCTGATGTCATTCAATAACTCATTTTTTTGTTCCATGCCCATGGCAATGCAAACCATTTCTCTATGTTTGCTCTTCAACTCCTCTTCGATCTTCTCAATTTTAAGCCTGTCTATTTCCTGGTCCTGTTGAATTTTCTCCACCTGAAGGTTTTTAATATACAACTGGTTTTCAATGATCAACCTGTTTTTTTTGAGGTTTTTTCTTTCCAGGAAGAAAATAAAGCCGCCCAAAAATGTGGTGACCAGAAGAATAAAAAACAAGGCTCTTGTCAGGATGTTCTCCTTTCCTGCAGCAACAATTTTTTGATTCTGAAGTTCAATCAGCGCTTGTTTCTTCTCATTTTCATATCTTAGTTCTGTTCTCTTCAGGTCGTTCCGTAATCTTCTGTCAGCAATGGAATCTTTCAGCAGGAATATTCTTTTACTATTGGCATACAGATCATTTGAATTACCGGTAGCGGAATCGACCTGCATTAAAAATCCGATTGCCTGTGCTTCCGTTTCAATATCGCCGGTTGCCTCCGTGCAGCGTATCGATTTTTGCAGGTAAATTGCTGCTGAATCAGGCCTTCCTGTCTTAAAAAAGACCTCCCCTTTATTCCCGTAAAGCGTTGAAAGGAGTACCGTATCTCCAACCGGCTCTGCAATACCGATTGCTTTGGTCAGAAATTTAAAGGTGGCGGGATAATTGCCCTTATCCTGGTAAAGTATGGCAAGGTTAAAATAGATCACCTGCAGGCTCAGGCTGTCTTTCATCCTGGTCAACTCCTCCACCAATTCATTGAATATTCCTTCTGCCTTTTTCGAATCACCCATTTTCCTGTACATCCAGGCCAGGTTTCCCTGGTTTTCGATCAGATAATACCGGTGGTTTGCCCTCCTGTTGATCGACATGGCCTTTTCAAAGAAAACTTTGGCCGAATCATATTCCTTCGTATCTGTCTTATAAACCCCCAGGATATTGTAAACTTTGGCGATCCCCATGCTGTCGGGGACCTTCTCATAAAGAAGCAGTGCATCATAATATAGTTTAAGCGCAAGGAACGGATCATCGGTTGCCATGTGAACACTGGCCATACGCTCGAGACAGTTGGCCGTAAGTAGGTTCATTTTCAACTTTCTGGCTTCTTCAATTGCTTCTGTGTATTTTTTCAGCGCCTCCTTGTGTTTGTTTTTTCTGTAGAGCAGGTTTGCATGTTCAAAGCAGGCTTGCGCTTCTCCTTCCCGATAACCGATCTTCATGGCCAGCGTTTCTGCCCGAAGTACGATTTTCATGGCGCTGTCGGCATTTTCAATTTCGTGTCTGAAAAGTTTCTTCAGGGAGCGGTTGATGGAGATCGTATCGGCTGACCACGTAGGAGATTCAGGATATTTCCCGGAACCTGGTCCCGAGCAGGCCATGGTCATCAATACTGCATATAATCCTATAAAATGTACAATTTTCATCCAGAACAGGATTTCGTTCGGCAAAGTTGCAAAAATATTTTCTCCTGGGTAATCGCTTCTATCAACCCCACCGGGAATATTTCATACTTTTAACCCCGAAAAAAGATGCTTTATGGGTTCATTCACACTCCCGGAAGTAGTCACCCTCTATTTCTTCTCCGGTACCGGCAATGCCCGCAATGTGGCACATTGGTTTGCAGATGTGGCAAAGGATACCAACATCGCCGCTGAAACCATCGATATTGCAACAATTGACAGGAGGATCATCGAACCTCCTCCACCCCGGTCGCTTATTGGGTTTGTCTCACCTACCCATGGTTTCAACTATCCCCCGGCGATGATGTATTTCATTTTCCGGTTTCCGCGTTCAAATGGGAACCACGTTTTCCTGATGAATACCAGGGCTGGGATGAAGCTGTCAAAGTGGTTTCTTCCGGGTTTAAGTGGCCTGGCGCTTTGGCTATCGGCATTGGTCCTCTTGTTGAAAGGCTACCGGATCGTCGGGCTTCGTTCCATCGACCTGCCTTCCAACTGGATTTCGTTCCATCCGGGGCTGAAGGAAAAGGTGGTTGAATCGATCTACCTCCATTGCAAAGCCGTTACGGAAAAGTTTGCAACAAAAATTCTCGCGGGGAAAAAGGTCTATACCGCATTCCGCGACATCATCCAGGATCTGCTGATTTCGCCCATCAGCATCGGGTATTTTTTTGTCGGGCGGTTTATCCTCGCCAAATCGTTTTATGCCACGGATGCCTGCGACAAATGCGACCTGTGCATCAACAACTGCCCGGTGAAGGCAATTCTCACCGTGGATAACCGCCCCTTCTGGTCGTACCGGTGCGAAAGCTGCATGCGGTGCATGAACAGCTGCCCGAAGCGGGCCATCGAGACAGCACACGGATATATCATCGGCATCATGTGCCTGCTGAACATGGGCATCATGGTATGGTTCTGGCAGGGTGTGAGCCGGTTTATAAATATTCCGGCTGACAATGGCTGGGCACAACTGGGTATTACGGTTACCGGATGGATCCTTACCTTTGCCGTGATGGTGGTCTCCTACCGGCTCTTCCATTACCTGTTGCGAATTCCGGTGATCCGGCAACTTTTTTACTACACCTCTGTTACAAAATATAAGTTCTGGAGGCGGTATAAGCCATCGCGAAAAATGATATCAAAACTGCCATGAAAAGACAATGTAAACAATGTAAACAATGCATACAATGTAACCAATGTGTCTGATGAAAAATCCTGAAATTGATAAATACATCGATGGGTCGGCTGAGTTTTCAAAACCGATCCTGAATCACCTGAGAGATCTTGTCCACCAGGCGTGCCCGGAAGCAGAAGAGAAGCTGAAATGGGGCTTCCCGCACTTCGACTACAAAGGGGTGTATGTCAGCATGGCTGCCTTTAAGGAACATTGTGCCTTCAATTTCTGGAAAGTCAAACTGATGCCGGACCCTTATAAATTATTCGGAGAAAAGGATGAGCGTGCCATGGGGAATTTCGGGAAGATCCGGACCCTTCAGGATCTTCCTTCGGATGAAGTACTTTTGCAATACCTGCTCGAAGCAAAAAAGCTGAACGACCAGGGAGTGAAGGTGATACCGAAAAAACCTTCCGAAAAGGAGAAAACCGAACTCGTTGTTCCGGAAGAGCTGGAGGCTGCTCTCAATAAAAATTTGGCAGCCCGGGTGTTTTTTGACAAGTTCACCTATTCACAACGTAAGGAGTACATCCTGTGGGTCGAAGAAGCTAAAACAGGGGAGACCCGGAAAAAAAGGATTGAAACGACAGTTGAATGGTCCGCTGAAGGGAAATCCCGAAACTGGAAGTATAAATGATTGCTAGCAAAGACAATTGTTCTTTCTCGCAGAGTTTCGCAGAGTTAAACGCAAAGTTTCGCAGAGGTTAAAGGTTATTAACAATTCTCACAATCCCACTTTTCAAAGAAACGATATTGAAATTGATAAGAAGGCCAAGTTTTTTATCCGTCAGCTTTAAATAGGTCAGCAACTGTTTATGATGAACATCCTGTAATGCTTCTACCGATTTTATTTCAATGATCACTTTATCGTTAACGATAATATCCAGCCGGAATCCTATGTCAAAACGGATTTCTGAATATATGAAAGGTACTCCAACCTGATTTCTGACCTCAAGCCCAATTGTTCTTAACTCATAGGAAAGGGCAGCTTCATAAACTGACTCCAATAGACCGGGCCCAAGTGCAGAATGCACTTTGAAAGCTGCCCCCCGAATCATCCAGGAAAGATTATTTTCATCCATTTCTGCGAAACTTTGCGTTTAACTCTGCGAAACTCTGCGAGAAAACTGTTATCTTTAATTTCTATTTTTCTTTTTAATCCCCCAAATCCAAAAAAGTCAGACCTTTGTTGATAACTTTATCTGCATTGGTTACATTGTTTTCATTTTCTGAATTGTTTTCATTGCCTTAATTTACCATGTAAATGATTTACTTAGACAACACGCTCATCTCCGACGACATCAAAGACGTTTTCTTCTGCTGTGACATGGAGAAGTGCAAAGGTGCCTGCTGCGTGGAAGGAGATGCCGGTGCCCCGCTGGATGAGGAGGAGATCTCCCTGCTCGAGGATTACATCGATGAGATAAAGCCCTTTATGGTTCAGGAAGGGATTGAGGAAGTTGAAAACTTAGGGGTATTCGACTATGATGCGGATGGAAAATTTGTCACCCCGCTGATCCATGGAAAAGAGTGTGCTTTTGTCTATTTTCAGGATGGAATTGCCCGGTGTGCCATCGAAAAGGCCTTTGAAGAGAAAAAAATCCCCTTTGCCAAACCGATCTCCTGTCACTTATACCCCATCCGGATCAAAACTACGCCTGTCAACGACCTGCTCAACTACCACAAATGGCCGATCTGCCAGAAAGCGCTGATCAAAGGTCACAATGAAAAAATACCCCTTTACCAGTTCCTGGAAGGGGCATTGATCCGTAAGTACGGTCGTACCTGGTATAACAAGCTTGTTAAGTTACTGCGTTAGCCCCGCCGCTGATGGCCATGGCAGCCCTTTTGGCCGAAGCCATGGCAGCAAACTCCTTGTCCATCATAAACTGGCCGCCTTTGTCGCTTCCAGCCAGTTTTATCTGGTCCAGGATGCTGCGTACAGTGCTCTCCTCTTCGATCTGTTCGGTGATATACCACTGCAGGTAGTTGGCCGAAGTAAAATCCTTCTCCTTGGTGCAGGTGGCATAGAGATCATTGATGGATGCTGAAATATACTCTTCATGTTTCAACACCGCCTGGAATACGTCCGGCAACGATTTAAAAGTTGCCTCCGGGGCATCCAGGGCAGGGATCACGGCTGTGCCGCCACGGTCGTTGATATAATGTACAAGCTTGAGCATATGAATCCGCTCCTCTTCTGTTTGAACATACAGCCAGTTGGCGGCGCCGGGAAAGCCGTTCCGTTCGGCCCATGAGGCCATCGACAGGTAGATGCGCGAAGAGTGCTCTTCACGTTTGATCTGTTCGTTTATCGCTTTTTCTACGTTTTTGCTGATCATAAGGAAGTGGTTTAATTGAAACAAAGGTACGGATTTTGGGGAATGCAAACAATGAAAGCAATGCAAACAATGTATACAATTTCTGTTTAATTTACTTTTACCCTACATTTGTGAATATAATAACGACAGCTGTATGAAAAAGTCTCTCCTGTTCATTTGTTCATTTCTCGCCATGAACTTTGCCAATGCTCAGTGGTCACAGAAATCATCGATGTTTGGTTTCGGAAGGTTCTCCGGGGTGGGGTTCGCCATCAATGGAAAAGCCTATGTGGGATTAGGCCAGATTTACGATGAAAGTTATGTGTACGATTTCCGGGAATACAACCCGGTTTCAGATACCTGGACCAAAAAAGCTGATTACCCCGGAAGGGGCAGTTATGCTGCATCAGCATTCGTTATCAATGGGAAAGGATATGTATGCCTGGGAGCGGATAATTCGGTCAATTGCCAGTACGATATGTGGGAGTATTCACCTGAATCGGATACCTGGCTGCAAAAACCAGGTTTTCCGGGAATTGAACGGTACGGGGCAAGTTGTTTCGTTATCGGGGACACCGCCTTTCTTGGCACGGGTTCCTATGGCAATGGAAAAAGTTACTTGTCCGATATGTGGATGTATGTTGGAAGTACGAATTCATGGACCAGGATTGCCGACTTCCCGGGCGACAGCAGAAGTCATGCAACTGCCTTCACCATTGGGAAGTATGGGTTTATGGGAACCGGTATCAGGGATAACGTAACCGCTACCGGTGATATGTGGAAATATGACAGGAGCAGTGATACCTGGGAGCGTATTCCTGAATTCCCCGGTTTGGCGGGATGGAAGCTCTGCAACTTTGTGATTAATGAAAAAGCTTACGTCGGAACCGGGTCCGATTTAAACAATGCCTTTAATCGATTTTTCGAATATGATCCTGTGAAAAATTCGTGGAGCGCCGTCATGAACATCCCCGTTGATCTGCAGGTAAGGCTTGGCGCCGTGGGATTTTCAATAGGAAATGTCGGTTACCTGGCCACCGGATTTTCAAATTACGACCTCCTTACCGATTTATGGGCCTTTGATCCCAACGCATCCTATGCATCTCCCGGGATACCCGGCCGGAATAGAAGTAACCTCTATCCAAACCCTGTGAAGCAAATCCTTAACCTTGAAACAACGGGAAAAGGGATCAAACTGACCATTTCCACCACCGAAGGTGAGGAGCTTCTAAGCCGGAATATCGTGAATACCCTCACACAGGTTGACCTCAGCGGCCTGGCCAAGGGAGTCTATGTTGCGAAGCTAACCTCTGAAAGGACCGTGGAGGTGAAAAAAATCGTAAAAGAGTAAAGTTAAAAATCCGTAAACTAACTGGCAGCAGCCGCTGAGTAATTACCATCCGGATGATCAGAATCGTTAAGGTAGTTTTGTGCGTATTAACCCAAAAAACCACCTTAAATGAAGAATATTATCCTTTTTGTTGCACTCTGCCTGGCAACGGCTATTTCCCGGGGACAGGGTGTTTCCATCAATTCAAACGGTGCAAATGCGGATGCCAGCGCCATGCTGGATGTACAGGCAACGAATAAAGGCATGCTGGTGCCCCGGATGAACACTGCAGGGCGTACGGCCATTGCCGCTCCGGCGGAGGGGCTGATTGTTTTTGACACGGATACCCGGACTTTCTGGTATTATTCACAGGCATCATGGAAACAAATCCCCAATACACAGAGCGGATCGGTTCCGTCAGGGCCTGCTTCCGGAGATTTGTACGGGAGCTACCCTTCTCCCAGTGTTGGCAAACTTCAAAACCTGGATGTTGCAGCCGGCCTGCCATCCAACAAACAGGTACTAAAATGGCAAGCCTCCGGGAATAAATGGCAGGGGGCCAATGACTCATTGTTCCTGCCTTACAATGTCTCGGCGCCCAGCAGTTCCAGGTTATTTGGAATAACAAATACAACCACTGTATCGGGATCCAGTGCCATCTTTGGGAGGAGCGGGCTGACCGCAAGCGGGGTATCTGTGTATGGTAATGCCGGGGTATGGGGCGACAATTCCAATTCCATGGGCGTTCTTGGTTCAAGCAGTTCTGGTGTTGGTTTGTTTGGAATTGTAAACAACTCAGGAACAGGTGTTTATGGGATAAATGGAGGGGCGGCGGGAAATGCAGGGACCTTTGAGATCACCAATAATTCCAATCCTGATCCTGCATTACTCATCACCCAGCAGGGTCTGGGCAAGGGGATCTTCATTTCATTTCTGAATCCGTCAAGCGCGGACGACGGGTTGTATGCATCTGTCCAGGGCACCGGTAACGGAATTGTTTCATTGGTTCAGTCCGGCAGGGCGGGATGGTTTTCAAACTACAGTGCCACCACATTAAATGAGGTATTGAATGCATCCAACTTTGGACTAGCGAGTGCCGGAAGGTTTCAAACCGATAATACGCTGAATTCCAGCAGTGTGATAACAGCCATCACCAATGGTACAGGCAGGGGGGTGGAGGCGTTCATCAACAATTCCAATTCTGTATCAGCAGCGGTATTTGCCAGCAGTGCAGGAAGCCTGGGGATAAAAAGCGAATCTTCGGGTTTAAGCGCTGTAGGAATTTCCAGTATTGCAAGCCCGGCCGGAGGGACATTTGGTACGGCAGTGCGCGGCGTAACCAACGGTTATGGGGATGGCCTTCGCGGTACAGGGGGCGGTGCAGGAAACGGCGTAAGCGGGTTTGCCGATAACAACTCATCCGGCAATGGTGTTTATGGGGAAGTATCAGGCGGTACCGGCTACGCAGTAAAAGGTGTTTCAAACATTGCAGGCAGGGCGGCCATCCTCGGAAGTAACAGTGCGGGCGATGGAGTCGTGGGGATTACAACCGGCTCAGGGTACGGCGTAAAAGGAACGGCCGGGACTACAGGGGCCGGCGTTTATGGAACAACCAACCCGGCAACGGCTTCGGGCAGGGCGGCATTTTTCGAAGTGACCTCATTAACCAATACCTACGATGCTGTCAAAGTAGTCAATGCCGGACTGGCAGGAACACTGGCATTGAATAACACCAATGTGAACAACAGTGTGACCATGGTTCGGGTTACAAAAAGCGGTTATGGTGACTATATTGTTTTCGAAGATGGAGCGGGTGTTAACCAGATCAGGTTCAGCGACGCAGGCAAGGGATATTTCAATGGAGGAACACAAACAGGTGGTGCGGATATGGCAGAGGTTTTTGATGTAACGGGGGAGGTTGAATCTTATGAGCCGGGGGATGTACTGATCATTTCGGTTGACCGGGACAGAACCGTGGAGAAATCACACAGCGCCTACTCCGGACTGGTGGCAGGTGTTTATGCAACGAAACCGGGCGTGCTCATGACCGAAGAGAGCATTGATGCGGATTTAAGCGGCAAAGTGCCCATGGGCATGGTAGGGGTAATACCCACCCGGGTTTGCCTTGAAGGCGGTGAAATTAAAAGAGGCGATTTTATGGTTACCTCCTCTTTGCCCGGTGTGGCCATGAAGGCCGACGCAAATCGGGTAAAACCGGGGCAGATCATCGGCAAGGCGCTTGAAAATTATTCATCTCCTGCTGTCGGAAAGATCAGGTTGCTGGTGAATGTGAAATAGCCTGCCGGAAATTCCACAACCTGGGGAGTCATCCCGGATGCGGTTTTATATTTTATCTTTGAGGCTGTTAATCCCCTACATCCCGGGTTTGTATGCAGAAGAAAATTCAATTTATCTTATCAGGACTGTGGAATCTGGCTCTATTTATACTAATATACCTGCTCCCATTATCAATACGGGCTCAGCAGGCACCTCTTCAACCCGGCGATTTTGCAAACATCTCCTTCCAGCACCTCACCACGGCAAACGGATTATCGTACAACGGCGTAAACGATCATTGTACCGATAAGGCAGGCAACCTTTGGATCGCCACGGGAAACGGGCTCAACATGTTCAACGGAAAAACCGTGGACAAGTACTTTGCTGCCAGTTATCCGGCCATGCAGAACAGCAATGTGATCCACGTAACCTGCGACAGCGGCGACTGCATATGGGCGCTTACGGCAGGCGGCAACGTTACCATGCTGGATGACAAGAGAGTAATGCACCGTGTAGGAATCTATCATGACGGCAAATTCATCAAAACCAGATGGGTGCTGAACTCGCTGCAGGGAGGGATCATTCTCCTTACAAGTGATGGTTTGTACACATTTAACCGAAATCTTCCCCTTGCCCCGGAGGATTCAGTAACGGTAAAGCATTTTTCACGCATGACCGTAAAGGGCTTTGAACAATGGCAGGAAAAGGGGTTCAGGCAGATCTTCCGTTATGATGATGACAACTACATTTTCCTGCTGGAAGATCTTTTTTTTAAGGTTAATTTTAAAACAAAGCGGCTGGAAAAACAGTATTCATTTCCACACTGTACCGCGCTCGTCAACTGGGGCAACAACGAACTGCTGGTGTGTGACAGAAGTACCAATGAGGTGAAATCAATCGATTTGTCCACCGAAAAGGTAACCTTCCCTTTTAAAAATTTACATGACCAGTTTGGCCAACCCGTCGGCGCCCTCTTCTATTTTGCAGAAAAAACCGGTGCAGATGAGTATATCTTCACATCCTATACGGCCGGCATTTACATATTTAACCGGAGAACTCAAAAAATCCATAATCATAAACACTCCCTCGTTGATCCGACGTCCATTGGCACAAACACGCAAACAACCATCACTTCTGACAGGAATAACCGGGTCTTTATTACCTGTAACCCCAATGGTATCAGCTACTTTAATACGAACGATTTTATAGGAACCCAAACGGTCTTTACCGATAACAAGGGAAACGGCTATGACAGCTATGTGGCGGGGATTGCTACAAAAGACAACAATACCTACTACATCGGCACCGCTGAAGGCCTCCTGGAATGGAAACGCAAAACAAATCAGACCACCTTTATCAACTTTTCAGGAAAAGATGGTATGCCGATGCTCCTGAAAGAGATCGTATACTCTATTGTGATTGACAGTAGCAAGAGGATCTGGGCATCTACCTTCAGCCAGGGAATTTTCGTGTTTAATGAGCAGCTGAAGCTGGTTAAGCACATTGTCAATAATAAACGGGGAAAATACACGGTGAAGCTCCGCCAGGCCAGGATCCTGGTGAACGGACCGGATGGCTTTATATGGGCCGGCGGAGGCAATGGCATCTGTAAGATTAATCCAAACACCTTTGAAGTTGAAAATTTCAATACCGGCCCGCTCGTAAAACTTGATTCCTTTTATTGCAGTCCGCTCTATTTTTCAGATAATGACAACCTGTGGATTGGCACCGGGCAGTCGGGCGCCTTTCATTATAACCTTGCAACAAAAGAGCTTAAACTCATCACAACCAGTAATGGCCTTGTAAGCAACCAGATATTTTGCTTTGGCAAAGATGCTTCCGGGAGTTTGTATATCGGGACCATGGGCGGGTTAAACATTCTGTTTCCCGGTGGGCGGGTAAAAACCATTACACAGAAGGAGGGATTGCTGATTGACCGCGTGGAAGGATTGCTCCCCGATAAATACAACCGCATGTGGATCGGCAATGACATCGGGCTGGCCTGCTATAACGTAAAGGACAGCACCATCAGCACATTTGATGAACGCTATGGATTAAGCATTTACGGATTCCGGCTTGGTTCGTATTTTCAGACGCCCAACGGGGAATTTATTTTTGGAACACCCAAAGGCATTCAATATTTCAGGCCCGAATCACTTTTCGGCAAAAAAATCATCCTGAATGCAAGGATCAGCAGAATTGAGACAAGCAGGATGACCTCAAACATTACCGGAACTACAACTTTTCGTCTCGCCCCTTCCGACAACCTCGTCACCTTCTATTTTGGCACCGTGGACTTTACTCCCCATTTACGCTCCTTCTATGAATACAGGCTTGAAGGGGCGGATAAAGAGTGGGTGAATGTTGCTGACCAGAACGCTGTCCGCTACAACTCATTGCCTCCCGGAAAATATGTTTTTAAAGTCAGGATCAGCAGTGACAACAAACACTGGCAAAATGCAGATAACGAAGTTGTCATCATCATTTCCGCCGCATTTTACGAAACATGGTGGTTCAAATTACTTTTCATCATCCTGGGACTGGTAATTTTTGTCATTGTTATCAACCATTTCAGAAACCGGCAGATTCAAAAAACCAGGGAAAAAGAGGATAAACAGCGGGCCGCAGTGGAATTATGGGAGAATAAACAGAAAGCCGCAGAAAGCCGACTGCAGAGTTTAAGATTGCAGATGAACCCCCATTTTCTTTTCAACGCACTCAATTCAATCCAGCAGATGATCCTGGCCAATGAGGAGATGGTTGCCACACGCTACTTGTCGAGATTCTCAAAATTATTGAGAACTGTGCTTGTCCACAGCGATAAAGAGTTTATTTCTCTCAAAGAGGAGATCGATATCCTCAGCATGTATATAGAACTTGAATCCGTGAGGTTTAAAGACTCTTTTTCTTATTCCATTTCATGTGATGAAGAGATAGAGACAGATGAAATAAAAATTCCCACCTTGCTGATCCAGCCATTTGTTGAAAATGCTATCTGGCACGGATTGATGCATAAGGAGGGCGACAGGCAGCTGAAAATTCATTTTGCAGAGGTCCGCGATTTTTTAGAATGTACAATTGAAGACAACGGGATCGGCCGGAAAAAATCGCAGGAGATAAAGGATTCATTTGGGAAATACAAGTCACATTCCGGCAAAGGAATTTCGGTGTCAGATGAACGTGTAAAAACTCTGGTGAATATGTCGGGCAACCACGGCAGCCTCCGCATCAACGACCTGGCAACCGGTAGTGGCGAAAGCCGCGGTACACAGGTAATTATTTATTTCCCCATTTAATTTCATTACCATGTTAAAAGCACTTTTAATTGATGATGAAGAACGGGCAACAGATTCGCTCCGGCTGATGATTGAAAAACTGGTTCCCGAAATTTCACTGGTCAGGGTTTGCAATGATGCGCGAAGGGCTGCGGAGATGATCCATGAATTTCAGCCCGGGCTTGTTTTTCTTGACATACAGATGCCATACATCAATGGTTTTCAGTTGATTGAACAGATTCCAAACAAAAACTTCAAACTCATTTTTACAACAGCCTATAATGAGTATGCCATTCAGGCCATCCGTTTCAGTGCGTTTGACTATTTATTAAAGCCCATTGATTTCGAAGAGTTACAGCAGGCAGTTCAACGTTTTTTAAGTACAAGCCAGGATTATCAGCAGCAGTATGACCTGTTGAAGAACATTCTGCACAACATCAAAGCTCATTCGGCAGATGAATTCAGGCTTGCCATTCAGACAAGGGAAGGTGTGCACTACCTATGGCCGGCAGAAATAATACGGTGTGAAGCCGATGGCAACTATACCCGGATTTTTATGGAAAACGGAAAATCGCTGCTCATCTCCAAAACACTGGCAGAGTATGATTCCCTCCTCACACCGCACCATTTCATCCGCACACACAAAAGCCACCTGGTAAACAGGTATTTTGTCTCTTTTATTGACCATGACGGATTTGTCGTACTGAAAGATAAAAGCAAAATCGAAGTGAGTCGCCGGAGGAAGGAAGAGGTGCTTAACGCCTTGGGATGGTAAAAATAAACTTACTCCCTTTTCCGGCGGTGGATTCCACCCAGATTTTTCCGCCATGCATTTCCACAATTTTTTTACAATGGGCCAGGCCAATGCCGGTTCCTTCATATTCATTCCGGTTATGCATCCGTTTGAAGATGGTAAAAATCTTTTCTTTATCTTTTTCCGCAATGCCAATGCCATTATCCTCAACGGAAAAATGCCATTCATTCAACAGGTATTCTGCAGAAATGTTTATTACCGGATGAACCTCCTTTTTGCGGAATTTCACTGCATTGTTGATCAGGTTCTGGAACAATTGCCTTATTTCTGTTTCATACCCATTCAAAACAGGTAAATCCAGAAAACGTACTTCGGCCTGGCTTTTTTCGATAGAATCTGCCATGTCTGAGAGAACTTCAGCCATAATTTGATTGCAGTCAACCCTGGTCACCACCGCCTCTTTCCCCAGCAATGAATATTCGAGCAGCGCCGTCACCAGGGCCCTCATACGGCTTGCCGAACGGGAAATAAACTCAATGTATTTCTTCCCGTCTTCATCCAGTTTCCCGGCATATTCTTCATTGACAAGTTGGGTATAGGTCGTGAGCGTTCGCAACGGCTCCTGAAGGTCGTGCGAGGCGATGTATGTAAACTGTTCAACTTCACTGAAGCGGAAAGCGAGTTCTTTGTTGATCGCGTCAAGCTGACTCGTTCTTTCAGCAACACGCCGTTCAAGTGATTCATTCAATTTCAGAATTTCATTTTCCGCAAGTTTGCGGTCGGTGATATTTTCATGCATAAAAACAAAGCGCTCGGGCATTCCACTGCTGTCATTCAGAGGAAATATTATTGCCCGTATCCAGAGTGGCACATCAGGAAGCTCAGGAGAAACATCCCTGGTATTGTAGTACAAATCGGGAAGATGCACAATTTCTCCGCTTTTCGCACGCAGAATTAATTTTTCAAGCTCAGGGCTTTTGTGCTGAAGATCATCAAAAATTGAAAAGCCCGGAGGAGGAACCGACCCGAAAAGAAGGGTATAGGCAGGATTTCCGAGAAGTGTAATACCGTCTTTGTCAACAATTTGAATGGACATCGGGTTTTTATCAATGATGTCCTGGAACATTGCTTCGGCTCGCTTTCTTTCTGTAATGTTCTCATGCATCAGAACAACCCGCTCAGGTTTTCCAAAACTGTCATTTAACGTGAAACCGATCGCTTTAATCCAGGTTGAAACATTGGGAAATGAAGGGTCTACATTATGGACATTGAAATAGGAATCGGGGAAGTACACAACTTCACCGGTTTTTATCTGATCGAACAACCCGCCCATTCCTTGTTTCAACAATTGTGCATCCTTGAAAATCGAATAATCGCGGGGGGTTTTTGCGCCAAACAGTTTTGTGTGTGCCGGATTTGTTTCTATGGTGTACCCTTCCATATCCAGGATTTGAATTGACATCGGGTTTTTTTCAATGATATCCCTGAATATGGCTTCCGCATGTTTGCTCCCGCTGATGTCGCGGAAAGTTCCCATTAAAACTCTTTGATCCTTTAGCTTTATGACATGTGCCAGGATTTCAACCGGTATCAGTGTTCCATCCGGACGCATCACAACATTTTCGACGAGAGATATCTTTCCTGTAACCAGAGATTCGTGAATATGTTTGTTAAACCGGGCAGCTGAATAATCCCGCCCATGAACCGGGTATAATTTTTCATGGTGCATTCCCACAATCTCGTCCAGGCTTCTGCCGGTCAGGAAACAGGCTGCCCTGTTGGCATCCGTAATAATACCACTTTCTGTGTCAGCTAAAATAATGGCATCCGGAGCGCCTTCAAACAACACCCTGACCCGTTCATCGCTTTCCTGTAAAGCCTTTTCCGAGATTTTGAGTTCAAGGAGATTTGCCTCCATTGCTGCCTTTAAATCGAAATGGGCCTTTTTTAGTTCTTCTAACTCTTGTATAAGGTCTTCTCTGTTTTTATCCTGGGAGTTCAAGGGATAGTCCTTTGTTAGTTCTCTGTCAGTCCGGTAGGATTACTAGCAGAGACAAAGGTAAAATAATAAACAATATTACACAGAGTTACACAGAGAAGTCACTGAGAATCCAGCGGAAAAGATGAAATATTATATTGGTTATCCCTTCAAGGCTTCAGCACCCGAAACAATTTCGAGGATGGCGTTGGTGATAGCGTTCTGGCGTGCCTTGTTGTACGAGATGTTGAGGTCGCGGAGGAGGTCTTTTGCGTTTTCGGTGGCCTTGTTCATGGCGGTCATACGGGCGCCCTGCTCGGAGGCATAGGAGTCGAGAACGGATTTAAAGAGCTGGATCCGCAGAGTTTTGGGGATCAGCTCCCTTACGATGGTCTCCTGGTCGGGTTCAAAGATGTAATCAGATTCAGCCTTCATGGACGGCGCTCCTGCAATGGGTTTGGGTGGCACGATGGGAAGGTATTGCTCAACGATCAGGTTCTGAACGGCGGCATTTTTAAACTGGTTGTACACTATGTCGATGCGGTCAAACTCCTTCGCTGCAAAAGATTTCATTAGTTTTTCTGCGATAACGGCGGCATTGACAAAGGTAAGCTGGTCGAACAGTTCATCATGGGAAGAGATCACGCTGAATTTCCGTTTACGGAAATACTCCGTGGCTTTCCTTCCGATGGTCATCACACTTACATTGTTCTGGCTGTTTTGCTGGCGGTAGGTGTTCTCAACCAGGTGAACCGCCATCTTGATGATGTTGGAGTTGAAAGCCCCGCACAAACCGCGGTTGGAGGTCACAACCACCAGCAGCACCTTCTCGATCTTGCGTTCCTGGGAAAAGACATTTTCGTCGGAACTGTCGATCGAAGCGCTGAGATTTTGCAGGATCTCCCTCAGTTTAGCGGCATAGGGCCTCAATTTGATGATAGCCGTTTGTGCCTTGCGCAACTTGGAGGCCGCCACCATTTTCATGGCATTGGTAATCTGCTGGGTCGATTTTACCGATGCAATCCGAATACGTACTTCCTTCAGTCCGGCCATTGAATTCTCTTATTTCTTTTCCTCGTATTTTTTGGAAAGCTCTTTTGCAACTTGTTCCAGGGTCTTCAGATCCTCATCCAGCAGTTTCCCGGCCTTCAGGTTATCGAGCACCACCTGGTGGTTTTCGCTCAAAAAGTGCAGGTACTCCGTCTCAAAATTGTTGACGCTGCGAATGGGGATGTTCCGAAGCAGTCCGCGTGTTCCGCAGAAAATGATGGCGATCTGTTTTTCTACCGTCATTGGTGAGTACTGGGGCTGCTTGAGGATTTCAACATTGCGCGCGCCTTTGTCGAGTACCGCTTTGGTAGCGGCGTCGAGGTCGGAGCCGAATTTTGAGAAGGCTTCAAGTTCGCGGTATTCCGCCTGGTCCAGCTTCAGCGTACCGGCAATCTTCTTCATCGATTTGATCTGTGCATTACCCCCTACCCGGGATACCGAAATACCCACGTTGATGGCTGGGCGGATACCCGAGTTGAAGAGCGCAGTTTCCAGGAAGATCTGTCCGTCGGTGATGGAGATCACGTTGGTTGGGATGTAGGCAGAAACGTCACCGGCCTGTGTTTCGATGATCGGGAGGGCGGTAAGCGATCCTCCGCCTTTGACCATGTCCTTGAGTGTGGCGGGAAGGTCGTTCATCTGGGCGGCAATTTTATCTGACGAGATCACCCTTGCAGCGCGTTCGAGCAGGCGGGAGTGGAGGTAGAACACATCCCCGGGATAGGCTTCTCGTCCCGGCGGGCGGCGGAGCAACAGGGAGACTTCACGGTAAGCCACAGCCTGTTTTGAAAGGTCGTCGTAGATCACGAGGGCCGGACGGCCCGTATCGCGGAAGAATTCACCAATGGCCGCGCCGGCGAACGGCGCGTAATATTGCATGGCAGCAGGGTCGGAGGCTGTTGAAGAGACCACGACAGTATAGCCCATGGCTCCTTTTTCTTCAAGTGTTTTTACGATATTGGCAACCGTTGAGCCCTTCTGGCCTACGGCAACATAGATACAGTAAACGGTTTCACCCTTGGCGTGAAACTCCTTCTGGTTGATGATGGTATCGATGGCGATGGCGGTCTTACCGGTCTGGCGGTCGCCGATGATCAGCTCACGTTGTCCGCGGCCGATCGGGATCATCGCATCAATAGGTTTGATGCCGGTTTGCAGCGGCTGGTTTACCGGCTGACGGTAGATGACACCCGGCGCTTTCCGCTCCAGCGGCATCTCATAACGCACGCCTTCGATTTTTCCTTTGCCGTCGATGGGTTCGCCCAGGGTGTTGATAACACGGCCGAGCAGACCTTCTCCCACTTCGATGGAAGCAATCCGGCGGGTACGTTTAACTACGTCGCCCTCCTTGATCTCAAAGTAATCGCCAAGCAATACGGCTCCTACATTGTCAGCTTCAAGGTTGAGTACAATACCTTTCAGTCCGGTCTTCTCAAATTCAATAAGCTCGCCGCTTTCCACGTTGTTCATTCCATAGATGCGGGCAATTCCGTCTCCAACCGTCAATACGACGCCAACTTCTTCAAGCTCTTTTTCACTCTGGTAACCGGCAAGTTCCCTGCGTAAGATCGCCGTAACTTCTGCGGGTTTAATATCAGCCATGGGTTATAATTTAAATAGCAAAAAATGTATTAAAATCCTTTTTTATAGAGGTTGATCTTTGCAATGGCCATGCGCATATCGTCGATTTCCCGGCGGATGCTGGCATCGTATTGCTTGTCTTCCCAGTTCAGTACGAAACCGCCTATCAGCGATTCGTCAATTTCAGCCTTCAGGTCGATCTCCGAATGGCTGAATTTCTTCATCAGTTCGAGTACCTTCAACCGGGTTTCGGGATCAGGTAATACCGGTGAGGAGAAATGAACGGTTAATATGTTCTTATAGGCCTGGTATAGTTCGACCATTTTAAGGGCGATGGCAGGAATGAACGACTCCCTGTTTTTCCTCACCATGATCAGCATGTAGTTCATCGACAGTGCATTTACGGCGTTGCCGAATATCTCCTTTAGGATGGTTAGTTTTTTGCCCGAATTGATGATCGGACTTTTCAACAACAACCGCAACTCCCTGCTGTTTTCACAGGTGTTTGTTATCAACAGGCTGTCCTGGTGCACCTCTTCCACCAAACCCTTTTCCAGGGCAAGTTCGAAAAGTGCCTTCGCATATCGCTCCGCTACCAACGAAATATTCATTCCGGTTAGTTGAATTTAACTTCTTTTAATAACTCCTGTACGTACTCTTCCTGCTTTTTCGGGTCGGAGAGTTCACGTTTGAGGATGAATTTTGCGAGGGTCAGCGAGTTTTCTGCGATCTGGTTTTTCAACTCGGTCATGGCAGCCATCTTTTCATTGTGGATGCTTGCCTTTGCGCTCTCCACGATCAGTGAAGCCTCTTCGCTTGCCCTGATCCTGGCTTCCTCTATCATTTTGTCCCTCACCTTGCGGGCTTCATTGAGCAGGGCATCCCGTTCGTTTTTCGCCTCCTGAAGGAGCTGTTCATTGCTGAATTTCAGCTGTTTCATCTCTTCCCTTGCCTGATTTGCGGCATTCAGCGCATCATGGATGGAGGTTTCCCTCTCCTTGAGCATCTGCAGGATGGGCTTCCAGGCAAATTTTCCAAGGACAAACACCAGGAATAAAAATGCCAGTGTCATCCAGAAGATCAGCCCCAGTCCCGGAGTGATTAATCCCATATCGAATTGCTTTTAATTGTGTGTGAACTGAAAAAATTCTTTACAGGCCAACCAACCGTTGACCCGTAAAGAACCTGCCGTTGTTGCTTAGATGAAAAGGATCAGCAGACAAACAACGATGGCAAAAAATGCTACTCCTTCAACAAGCGCTGCAGCAATGATCATATTCGAACGAATATCACCGATTGCTTCTGGCTGGCGTGCAATGGATTCCAAAGCGCTTTTACCGATATTACCAATACCGATGCCTGCGCCAATAACGGCGATCCCTGCGCCAAGGCCTGCGCCCATCTTTGCAATGGCCGAGAAATCTCCGGCCAGCTGCAGTAAAATTGCTAATAAATGCATAATTAACAGGTATTAATGGTTACTAAAAAAAATCTATTTTCGATTGGACGATTTACGATTGTAGATTGAATTTTTTGATTTACGATCTACGATTAAGATTGTTCAATCGTATGTCGGTTAATTGTTATTTTATTCGTCAATCGTCAATCTTTCAATCGTCAATTCTCAGTGGTGTTCCGGTTCAATCGTTGCCAGTCCGAAATAGAGGGCCGACAACAGGGTAAACACGTATGCCTGGATAAAGGCGACCAGCAGCTCAAGCATGTTCATGAAGATCATGAAGGCCACGGAAACCACCGAAACGCCGAGCCCGAGGGCTGCGCTGATGGCGCCAAAAATAAAGATCAGGCTTACGAATCCAAGCACGATGATGTGCCCGGCGGTAATGTTGGCAAAGAGTCGGATCATCAGTACAAAAGGTTTTGTGATGATTCCGATGATCTCCACGATCGGCATGAGGGGCACCGGGAACTTCAGCCACCAGGGAACACCCGGTGTGTTGATGATGTCGACCCAGTAATGTTTGTTTCCGTTAACCGTGGTAATGACAAATGTAAAAACCGCCATGACCAGGGTAACGGCGATGTTACCTGTTACATTGGCGCCACCCGGAAAAAACGGGATCAGTCCGAAAAGGTTGTTGAAAAAGATGAAAAAGAAGACGGTGAGTAAAAAAGGCATGAACTTCTCATATTTCTTTTCACCAATGGAGCTTTTTGCAATATCGTCGCGGATGAAGATGATCAAAGGCTCAACGAGCGATTGAATTCCGCTGGGGGCTTTATCTTTGTTGCGTTTGTAGGCTCCGGCCACGGTAAGGAAAATCACGGTGAGCAGCAGGGTGCTGATCAGGATGGCCAGGACGATCTTGGTAATGGAAAAATCATATACCGCGGGGCCTCCGGCAACATTTTCTCCATTGCCTTCCCGCACGATTTTACCCTTCTGCGGTCCCTCTTCCTCCAGCTTGAACCCCATATAGCTGTGGGTTTCATTGTGGAAGCGGCTTGAACAGAATGTGTAAAGCTTGCCGTCGTAAAGTAAAATAACCGGAAGTGGAATGGTCAGGTGCAGGCTGCCGATCTCGGCAACATGCCATTCGTGACTGTCCATCACGTGTTCCATGATCATCTCTCCGGCGTTGAATTTATCCCCGGAAGCGTGCTCCGGCTTCTCCTGATGTTCGAAAACGCTGTCGTTTGCCGGCACCAGGTTGGTGTGGTCCTGAACAGATGCAAAGATCCTTCCTGCGGTCAGGAATACAAGCAGGAGGCTGATGCCCAGAACACGAAGAACAGGTATATGCGATTTGTGTGTCATCATAATCCCCGCAAAAATAGAAAATAATATTGAATTGGGAAAATAGTGGTTTGTAACCAAATAACAATTTCTTCGTCTTAATACCTCTGTGAATGGTAAAAACACTAATTTTGAACCCTTATATAAACCTATGAAAATGCAAGCGTTTCGTTTTAGGTTCTGGCTTCCGGCCTTATTGATTCTTGTTTTTTGGGGCGTTTCTGGCATGAGCCAGGCTCAGAAAATATGGACCCTGGAAGATTGCATCAACTATGCACTGGAGAACAATCTCGACATCAACAAGCAGCTCTTTACCGTGGAAAGCAACAAGGACGTTGTGTTGCAG
The DNA here is from genome assembly GCA_049317265.1 of Bacteroidales bacterium. Lineage (GTDB taxonomy): Bacteria > Bacteroidota > Bacteroidia > Bacteroidales > FEN-979 > CAIVAT01. The sequence goes on along the minus strand of JBMOIP010000035.1, from coordinate 18,897 downwards.
AGCGGTTTGAACATGCTGCCCAACCTGAATGCCAACGGGTCAAATGTGTGGAATTTCGGTCAGACCATCGACCAGTACACCAACACCTTTGCCACCAGCAGTGTTCGTTCCAACAACTTCTATATCGCTAGCAATGTTACGCTCTATTCAGGACTTCAGAAGTTAAACACCTACAAGGAGAATAAAATCAACCTGCTGGCGAGCAAATATGACCTCGACGTGATCAAGAACAGCATCTCGCTCTCCGTTGCAGGTTATTACCTCGACATATTATTCAACATGGAACTGCTGGATGTTGCCAGGGAGCAACTGCGGATCACCGCCACCCAGGTCGACCGGATGCAGAAAATGGTGGAAGCCGGTTCATCGGCCAAAGGCGACCTGCTCAATATCCAGGCACAGAAAGCAACCGAACAGCTCAATGTGGTAGATGCCGAAAACAGGCTCTACATCTCCAACCTCTCCCTTCAGCAGCTGATCGATATCCCGGTAACTCGCGACTTCCGCGTTGAAAAGCCCAATCTCAAAGCCGTTCAGGCTCCCAAAGACAAAATTACGGCGGATATTATTTTCGCAAATGCCTTGAAAGCCCGGCCGGAGATAAAAAGCGCCGAACTCCGGGTTGAAAGCGCACAGAAACGACTTGCCATTGCCCGTGGATATGTTCAGCCCACCCTTTCGCTGAGCGGATCCTGGGGAACCGGGTATTCAGGCGTTGCAAAACAGCCCGATCCCAATTCGCCGGTGAGCGTCGACAGTATGGTCATCGGGCACACGTTATCGAACGAAGCAGTATGGAGCCTACCCCAATACAGCACCGGGTACCGCACCAAATCGTTCACCGACCAGCTGAGAGACAACAGCAATCAAACCGTTGGATTTTACCTGAATATCCCGATTTTTAACGGGTGGACGGGCCGTACCGCCATCAGCCAGGCGAAGATCCAGAAATCGCAGGCCGAACTCGACCTTGGCATCAAAACACGCGACCTTCGCAAGATTATCGAACAGTCGTATGCCGATGCCGCTTCAGCCCTTCAGAAATATTCCGCTTCGGAGGAAAAGGTGAGTGCACAAACTGAGGCTTTTAAATACGCCCAGCAAAAGTTCGACGTTGGCGTGATGACCTCCTTCGATTACAACAACAGCAAGAAAGACCTTACCCTGGCCCAATCGCAACTTCTCCAGGCCAAATACGACTTCATTTTCAAAACGACCATTCTTGAATTTTACATGGGGAATCCCATTAAGATTGAGCGCGAATAATCAATAACACTGAATTCAATGACCAGCAAGATTTCAAAAAAGAAGGTATGGATCATTATTGCCGTTGTGGCAGTAATCGCCATAATTATTGTTGCAGCCGTATTAAAAGGCAAGGGCAGCGATGCTATTAAAGTCGCCACTGAAAAGGTGATGAAAAGAACCATCATTCAGACCGTTTCATCCAACGGCAAGATCCAGCCTGAAAAGGATATCAAGATCAGCCCTTACATCTCCGGCGAAGTTGTTGAACTTTACGTGAAAGAAGGATACCAGGTGAAGAAGGGCGACCTGCTGGCAAAGATTGATCCGGAAATCTATATCTCGCAATATGATCAGAGTGAGGCTTCGGTAAACACCCAGAAAGCGAATCTTGCCAACTCCAAGGCACGGCTTGCCCAGCTGAAGGCACAGTTTGAAAATGCCCGGCTCACCTTCGACCGCCAGGATAAACTGTTCCAGCAGAATGTCATCTCCAAGGCGGAGTATGACCAGTCGAAATCGGCTTTCCAGGTAGCCCAGGCCCAGGTCACTGCCGGGGAAGAGGACATCAAGGCCTCCGAATTCATGGTGAAAAATTCAGAGGCTGCGCTGAAGAGATCAAAGGAAGACCTTACCCGCACCGCTATTTTTGCTCCCAACGATGGAACCGTTTCCAAGCTGGGCGTACTCCAGGGTGAACGGGTTACCGGCGCATCCCAGTTCTCGAGCGGAACCGAGATTATGCGCATCGCCAACCTCAACGAGATGGAAGCCCAGGTCCAGGTAAATGAAAATGACATTGTACGGGTAACCATGGGCGACACCGCCCTCATCGAAGTGGATGCCTACCTCAACCGCAAATTCAAAGGGATTGTCACCGAAATCGCCACCTCAGCCAATACCACCGGGGTAAGTGTTGACCAGGTAACCAATTTTAACGTGAAAATTCACATCCTCAAAGATTTTTACAAAGACCTGCTGGTGGGAAAAGAGATCAACTACTCCCCTTTCCGCCCGGGAATGTCATGTACTGTTGAGATCCAGACCGAAATCGCCGACAACGTCATTACCGTGCCCATCCAGGCTGTTACCACCCGGATTGCCAAAGACAGTCTCGACAAACTGAATGCAAAGTCAAAACCGGCCGCCAAAAAAGAGGGCGACGACGAGGTTGAGGTTGTAACTACCGCCAAGAAAAACGACAAGATCCAGGAGTGCATTTTTATACTGAGCGACGGTACTGCCAAAAAAATCGATGTCAAAACAGGGATCCAGGATAACACCTATATCGAGATCATCAGCGGCATGAAGGTGGGCGACGAGATCATCACCGCGCCTTACAGCGCTGTATCGAAACTCCTCAAGGACGGTGACAAGGTGAAAAAAGTCGACAAGAAAGACCTCTTCACCAAGGAGAAGGAGAAATAGATGGCCCTGTTCCTGTGCATTGAAACCGCCACGGAGGTTTGTTCCGTGGCCCTGTTCAGGGATGAAAACCTCCTGGGGATCAGGGAGTCATCAGCGCGGAATGTCCATTCTGCCATGCTCACCACTTTCATCGACGAAATTGTAAAATCTTCCGGAATCACCTTTAATGACGTGGATGCCATGGCGGTAAGCATGGGTCCCGGTTCCTATACCGGCCTGAGGATTGGGGTGGCGACCACCAAGGGACTTTGCTATGCGCTGGACAAACCCATGATCGCCGTGCCCACCTTACAGGCAATGGCGATGGGGATGAAGGAGGAGTTAAAAATCAAACAGGAGGAGCGTCAAGCCCTCTTTTGTCCGATGATCGATGCAAGGCGGATGGAGGTTTACAGCGGGATGTATGACGCTGCCGGCACAGAAATCCGCGAAGTACAGGCGGAGATCATCGACGAATTTTCCTTCCAGGAGTTCCTGTCCGGCCATCAAGTGGTTTTTGGCGGGGATGGCGCTGAAAAGTGCAAATCCATCCTGGGAAACCATCCGAATGCAAGGTTTTTAGAGGGATTCCAGGCCTCCGCTCGATTTATGGCAGGAGTTGCCGCTGAAAAATTCCGGTTGCAGCAATTTGAGAACCTGGCCTACTTTGAGCCATTTTACCTGAAGGATTTTGTGGCGGGAAAACCGAGGGTTAAGGGGTTGCATTGATCAAACGCCATCTTTCCGTAGTCCATCATCTAAAATAATTCGATTTATCTCTCTTTGGCGATTCTAATCGTAAATACAACGGTTTTTTTGCGAATCGATGAGTTTTATCCCAAATTTCGTGAGAGTGTCGTAATTTTACAACTCATTTTACAGATCCCTCAAAATGACCACAGAAAACCCCTATAGATATCAAACCAGGATTGTCAACATTGGTAATCTCCCCATGGGGGGTGACAATCCCGTTCGTGTGCAGTCGATGACCAACACCGACACCCTCGACACAAAAGCAACGGTTGCCCAGGCGATCCGCATGATTGAAGCGGGCTGCGAATATGTGCGCATTGCCGTTCCATGGATGAGGGAGGCCGAAAACCTCCGCGAGATCAAAAAAGAGTTGCGGCGACAGGGTTACCAGACGCCCCTCATTGCCGACGTTCACTTTAACGCGCAGATTGCGGAAGTTGCCGCCTCCATTGTTGAAAAGGTGAGGATCAACCCCGGGAATTACGTGCCGTTGCAGGTAATACGTAGGGAGTCGCGTGAAAAAGGTCCCGGGATCGTGCTGGAACAGATGGCCGAAAAACTCGCTCCGCTGATCGCCATCTGCAAGGAACACGGCACGGCCATCCGCATTGGAGTGAACCACGGCTCCCTCTCCGAACGCATCATGGGTCTTCATGGCGATACTCCGCAGGGCATGGTGGAATCGGCGCTCGAGTTTGCCACTGTGTGCGAAGGTCTCTCTTTTCACAATATCGTCTTCTCGATGAAAGCCAGCAACATCAGGATGATGATCAGCGCCAACCGGCTGCTGGCCGAACGGATGGAGCAAGCCGGAATGAACTACCCCATCCACCTGGGCGTGACAGAGGCCGGGGCCGGGGAGGACGGCCGCATCAAATCGGCCATTGGCATCGGCAGCCTGCTGGCAGATGGCATCGGCGACACCATCAGGGTTTCACTCACCGAAGATCCGGAATTTGAAATTCCCGCGGCTTACAGCATCCTGCAGTCGGCCGGCGTACGCATCACCAAAACCGAATTTATCGCCTGCCCCTCCTGCGGACGAACGCAATACAACATCCAGGAGGCGCTGAGGAACATCCAGGAAAAAACATCACACCTCAAAGGACTGAAGATCGCCGTGATGGGATGCGTGGTGAACGGCCCTGGAGAGATGGCCGATGCGCATTACGGCTTTGTCGGCGCGGGAAGCGGGAAGATACACCTCTACAAAGGGCAAAAACTGATCAAAAAGAACCTGGATGAGGCGATGGCGGTGGAGGCGCTGGTGGAACTGATCAAGGTGTCGGGAGACTGGGTGGAAGGATGAAATAATTGACGATTGGACGATTGACGATTGCAGATTGAATTGTTTGATTTACGATTTACGATTGATGAGCCCTAATCGTAAATCGGTTAATCGTCAATTTATTCGTCAATCGTCAATCGTCCAATCGTAAATTTATTTGTCAATCGTCCAATCGTAAATCATCCCCGAACAATCCTGATTCTCCCGGGTAAAATATCAAAAGTAAACGGCGTATGTCCCAGCGACTCCCCGTCGGTTTCGAGAAAAACCTTGCCGATCGACCGGATGCGGATATTCTCGCCTTTATAGGTTTCGACCATCGGAAGGTTGACGAGTGACCCGTCGAAGAGTTTCCGTGCATAACGCACCACCAGCCATTTGGAGGTTTTCTTGATCAGGGTGACGTCGAGAAGCCCGTCGTCGGGAATGGCAGATGGCACCTGCATCATCCCGCCACCATTGTATTTGCAGATCCCGACGTTCATCGAGAAAATTTCGCCCTTGAAGGCGGGCTTTCCGTCAACTTCAATCACCGCTTCGATGAACCTGTACTGGAAAAGGCTTGCAAACACAAAGTACATATAGGTGAGCGGCCCGCCAAGGCCCCTTTCCTTCAGCATGTTGGTTTTCTTCGCCACCAGGGCGTCGTAGCCCATCCCGGCCACATTCATGAAGTAGCGCTGCATCTTTGTCTCCTGGTGGTAATAGGTCACCCTTCCCACATCCTGCACAAAGGTTTTCTTCTGTTTCAGGAGGTTGATGGCTTTGAGGTAGTCGAACGGGATGTTGAACATGCGGCACCAGTCATTGCCGGTGCCCACGGGGATCATTGCCAGGAGCAGACCGGGGGTTTCCGTTTCCGGGTGCAGCATGATCCCGTTCAGAACTTCGTTCAGAGTCCCGTCACCGCCTACCACGCAGATGTTCCGGCGCCCGCTTTCAAGGGCCTCTGCTGCAATCTCCGAGGCATGACCCCTTCCGGTGGTGAGTTTAAAGTCAAAATCAACGTGCTCTTTCACCAGTAATCCCTGAATTTTGGGCCAGTCCCTGGTTCCCTTCTTAACCCCGGCATTGGGGTTGACGATCATGAGCCATCTGTCGGGCGATTCGCTTTGCATCTGTTTTCTTTTAAAACTCGTGGTGAAAAATGGCATCCTTCTCCCTCCGGGCAAAGAGGAAGAGGGTATAAAAAATGGCAAAGAAGGAGACGCCCGTCTGGGATTCGATGGTGTCGCCCGTTAACATCGACAACGAGGCGATGACCAGGAACACCAGGAAAAAATAGTCATCGAGCCGATGGAGCATTATGGCAGGGTAAACGAGCGAAGCCAGGAACCAGAGAAATCCGAAGATCCCGAACCCGATGAGGATGGAAAGAAACTGGTTGTGTGAACGCCACCGCTGATCGGGCGCCAGTTTCGTGTTCATCTTTTCGTACTGCTCCCTGAATGCCAGGTTCATGTCGCCGGTGCCAACCCCGGTGAGCCAGTTATCCCGGATGATCCCTATCGAAGCTTTCCAGAATTCAAACCTCTGCATGAGGGTAGATCCCGTTGGATTTCCTGTTTGCCGGTATTGGTCGAATCCCCATAGAAACTCGTAAATCCGGCCCCGAACACTGAACTCCTTTCTGAAAATATAGTTGGCGACCCCATTTTCGATGTTGTCAATCTCAACAGGTTTAAGCCTTTCCACGGCATCTGCATCCTTCCGCCACCCCTTGGAGGCCAGGTAACGGACAACCGTATAGGCTACGGTCTCATTCTTTTTGTTCAGGCTGTCGAACGGGATCCGGCTGCGCTTGTTCCAGGAGCTGCGCATTTCATCCCACTGAATGTAAATCCACAGGTAATTTCCGTTTTCGGTTTGCGCCGAATAGGGGTTATGGGTGTACAAGTTTCCGCGGGAGGTAACCTTTTCAAGTTTTGAAAAATCGACCGGGTTTACGTGGTAATAGTCCTTTACGATCGACCGGAGCGAGAAAAATAAGCCTGCCACCATCACCAGGATGGTGATCGCCAGCGTTGCTTTCAACGGCCTGTTTTTCGTTTTAAAAATGAGCACCGGGACCAGGAAAATCAGCGTGAGTACGGTGATTGATAGTCCCGTAAACGATTGTGATATAACAAGGTAGACAAACAGCCACGTAAGTAGCACTAAAACCGCTCCCCGCTGCCATACAAGAAGAAAGCCGCGTTTCAGCAGAAAAAAAACAAGGGCATAGATGCTCAGACTCACCAGCAGGCTGTAGATGATATGCGAGATGTTGTGGGAAACATCGCGGATATCGACAAATTGGTGGGTAGCGATCATCCAGGTATTGTACCCAGAGCGCACCAGCACGGCGAGGACAAACCACAGCAGATAACGGTAAAATCCTTTCCTGTCAAAGGCCTCCGATGTCGACAGCATTAACGGGATAAGGAAAATGGGGAACTTGGTCCTCAGGTCTTTCACGGCATAATCAAAATCGGTGGTGAAGAACAGACCTGTGAGGTGGAGCAGAAAAATTGAACTGAAGATCATCGCGGCCCTGTTGCGGGAGAATTGCCGGAACCCTGTCAGTATTCCGTTAAATAATAGAAAGACAGTAAATGGAATTACCCGCAGGATGATCTGCCCTTTGGAACGACCGGCAAGCATGGAGAGCAGGCGCCTTGCATCGAACCGTTCCACGATCCAACCGCCTGCCATCATCATCTGGCCTATGCTGAGTCCTAATTTGGAAAAGGGAAGTGACCCGATGATCACCCCAAGGGAGGCTATATACCAATACCGTTCGAATTGTTTCCAGGTTATTGGCATGGTTATTTCGTTAATTCAATGGTTTTGGCAACCTTCAGGGTCGAATAGACGGCCGCGAGGAGTGACCACACAAATCCGGGGTACCCGTCGAGAAAACCGCCCTTGAAGAGGTATACGGAGAGAAAAGTAACAGGGAACTTCAGCACTGCCCAGCCTTTTGAAAAATGCCTGCCGTTTTTAACATAGTCCCTGGCTGCCAGTGTCGTATAGGTGTTAATTTTCTCTAAGTGGTGGCTGATGTCCCGGTAGGAGTGGTGAATAAGCTGGCCACGCAGGAGTCCGGTATCGCCGTTCACTTCTATTCCTTCATGAACGGCAACTTTGGTAAACGCGCCCATGGTCCTGTCGAAAAGCCTTACAAGGAGTTCTTTGCCAGCACCGCTGTAACGGAGCACCCTTCCCATGTACTCCAGCGACCGGGGAATGCGATAAGCCGGGTATTGCAGCAAGGGTGCAGGGGTACCCACAGGGTCGGCAAACATCTCCCGGATCTCCTGCTGCAATGCTTCAGTGACCACCTCATCGGCATCGATCGAAAATATCCAGTCGTTCGTAGCCTGGTCAACAGCAAACTGTTTCTGGGTTCCGTAGCCGTCGAATTCACGCTGATATACCTTGCACCCAAACTCCCTGCAAATTTCCGGTGTACGGTCCGACGACAAAGAGTCGACCACCACGATCTCGCTGGCAAAAGAGCTGACAGATTGGAGGGTCCGAAGAATGTTGGCCTCTTCGTTGAAGGTGATGATGGTGACCGATATTGCAGGCATTTCCTTTAATTACATGTTGATGGTAAATTGATCCCAATCCATTCCAACGGTTAATGTGTCGCGTAAAAGCTTCAGATCCCCGGCAGAAAAAGTAACTGTTTCGACCGATTCTTTACCCTCGCCGGCGGCAAAAAGAACCTTCCCCTTTGCATCGATGGCCATGGAGTCGCCCGAGTGCCAGGTGCCATTCCCATCTTTGCCAATGCGGTTTACGCCGGCAAGGCATGCCTGGTTTTCGATGGCCCGGGCCACCAGGAGGGATTTCCATGCATGGGCACGGCTGGCAGGCCAGTTGGCAAGGCACACCATCATATCATACCCGTATTTTCCTTCACTCCATGTATTTTTAAGCCAAACCGGGAACCTGAGATCATAACAGATGAACGGTGATATCTTCCATCCTTTCACTTCAACGATCAACTGCTCCTTCCCTCTCCTGAATATTTTATACTCTTCACTCAAACGGAAGAGATGCCGTTTATCGTATGTCTCGAAATGCCCGTCGGGATAGATGCAAACCAGCCTGTTGTAGCACTCCCCCTCTTCCATGATGAGCAGGGTGGCCATGATGACGGCATTTTTCTCCTTTGCTTTCAAGCGCAAAAACTGCATTGATTTACCGTCGATGGACTCGGTACATACAGCAGGATTGATGGAAAAACCGGTGTTAAAGGTCTCCGGGAAAAGGATCAAGTCCACGGGTTCGGTGATGCGGTGAAGCAGGTTGTCAAAATGGTCAAGGTTCTGCTGAATTTCTTCCCAGAAAAGGTTTGTCTGAATGAGTGTTACCCTTAGGTCCTGCATTTTTTCCGATTTGATAATCAGGGTAAAATTAAAAATATATGCGTTGTCGTCTTTAAATATTTTAATTTTGCTACTATAATTTAAATAAGCATCATCATGCAAACCATTGACAATTTTACCTTTAAGGGTAAAAAAGCGCTGATCAGGGTCGATTTCAACGTTCCCCTCAACAGCGAGAACCAGATCACGGATACCAACCGCATCGATGCGACGATTCCGACGATTACCAAGATATTGAACGACGGCGGATCGGTGATCCTGATGTCGCATCTCGGACGGCCAAAGGGCGGTCCTGAAGAGAAGTACTCGCTGAAACATGTGATCCCCTATCTCTCTCAAAAGCTGAACCGCCCGGTAAAATTTGCCGACGACTGCATCGGCCAGTCGGCCACCGACCTGGCCGCTTCCCTGCAACCGGGTGAAGTGCTATTGCTCGAGAACCTGCGTTTTTACAAGGAAGAGGAGAAGGGCGACCGGGAATTTGCAAGAAAACTATCGCTCCTGGGCGACATGTATGTGAACGATGCCTTTGGTACGGCTCACCGCGCCCATGCATCCACGGCGATCATTGCCGAATTTTTCCCGAAAAGCAAGATGTTCGGCTATGTGATGGCCAACGAGATCATCAACATCGATAAATGCATTAAAGACGGCCAGCGGCCCATCACGGCCATCCTGGGCGGTGCAAAAGTTTCGACCAAGATCGAGATCATCAACCACCTGATGGACAAGGTCAACAACCTGCTCATCGGCGGCGGTATGATGTTTACCTTCATCAAGGCCCTGGGCGGAGAGATCGGTGCATCGATGATCGAAGAGGATTATGTGGAGATGGCGAAAAATATAGTAGAACAGGCTAAAGCAAAAGGTGTCAACCTCTACCTCCCGGTGGATGCCGTTCTCGCCGATGCATTTTCCAACGATGCCAATAAAAAGACCAGCAGCGCCTACGATATCCAAGTACCCTGGATGGGCCTCGATATCGGGCCGGCCTCCTGTGCCAAGTTCAACCATGTTATTGAACAATCGGGTACCATCCTCTGGAACGGCCCAATGGGTGTGTTCGAGATGAACAATTATGAAGCGGGAACCAAATTCATCGCGCTGGCACTGGCCAGGGTGACCGAAAAAGGCACCTTTACCCTGGTTGGCGGAGGAGACTCCGTGGCAGCCATCAACAAATACGGCCTTGCCGACAAGGTGAGCTATGTTTCAACCGGCGGCGGCGCCATGCTGGAGTATATTGAGGGGAAGGAGTTGCCGGGGATTAAGGCTATTCTGGACTGACGGGTGGACGGGTGGACGGGTGGACAAGTGGACAAGTGGACAAGTGGACGGGCGGACGGGTTAGAGGGTGGAGACGGTTTTGTACATGGAAAGGTAGTCGGAAATGCATTTGTTCCAGCTGAATTTCGTTGCATAGGTTTTCATGGCGGATGATTTCGCCGATTCCTCTTTTTCCCATTTTGTAAGACCTTTCTGCACCACTTCTGCCATGTGATCGGGGTTGAAGTTATCCCAATAGAAGGCGTATTGACCACCGATTTCGGGCAGGGAGGCGAGGGCGCTGGTAAAAACCGGTTTCCCGAGAAGCATGGCTTCGATCACGGGCATGCCAAATCCTTCCGCCAGGGAGGGGAAGAGAAACGCCCGGCAATGTGAATACAACCAAAACCGGTCACGGTCGGAAATTTTTCCGGGCAGATGAACCCTGCCGGCAAGCCCCAGCTCTTTCACCTGTTGACGGATGCTATCTGCGTAAGGTGAGCTGTTCTCCCCCGCTATCACCAGGTCATATCCCGGAAATTTCCTGAGCAGGGGTACCAGCACATGGAAATTCTTCTTGGCCGAGATGATCCCGATCGAAAAAAAGAACTGTTCATTGGCCAGGAAACCCGGCTTTTGCGCATCGGGGAACGTGTTCACGCTGATCCCGTTATAAATGCGGAACAATGGTTTTTCTCTTAACTTTAAATGTTCCCGAACCTGGCTCCCGGTGTAGTCGGAAATCACCGTGACGGCTGTGGCGCGGTCGATGTTTTGCTGCAACTTTGCCAGGTAATGGGCCGATTTCCGTGCATCCTTCTCGACCAGGAAATTAAGGTCGTGGATGGTGAGGATCCACCGGGGATACCGGTTTGGCAGAAACGACGGAAACTGGTACAGCGAATGCCAGAGATCGCAAGGTGGGTTGAATTGAGGAAAGTACCTCTTCAGAAAAGTGGTTCGCTGAAGGTTGATCGGCCCCCAATTCCCGGCGGGAAAATTCCCGGGGCATAAAAAATCGATGTTGAACCCGGAGATATCAGATTTTGCAAGCGCCTCCGCGAAGTTGTATGAAAACCGGCCAATGCCCGAGTTGAGGTTCCCTGTTTTATAGAGATCGATGAGCAGCCTTGGCAACGGGGTTGTCTCCATGTTACTGCGGTTCAGCTCCAGCTGGGGAATTTAATCTCCCCGCCAAAGGTCTTCATCAGTTTTGGAAAGATCATCTCCACACGACTGTAGAAGTAGGATCGTTTTTTATCGGGCCCGTTGATCCACTTCTCTTTGGGATCGACACTCTTGAAAATGAAGATCAGGATGCTGATCAGGATGGCCCCCTTGAGCGCACCTACTGCCAGTCCGCCTACGCGGTTGAAGAATCCCAGCCCCACCGCATCGACCAGCTTTGCGGTTAGTTTTGCCACCAGCATCACGATGATCACCACCGCGATAAAGGTGATGGTAAAGGAGAGGATGGGAAGCCATTTGCGTGTCGGGTGCAGGTGTTCCATCAATGTGGCATCAAGGTAATTCGAAAAATGGACCGCTATGTAGATGCCGAGGATGAGCGCAGCCACCGAAGCGAGGGAGATGATGATCCCTTTGCGGTAACCCTGGATCATGAAGAGCGCCAGGATGACAAGCATGATGTAATCGATGTAGTTCAGTGACATGGCTCTAACGCTTTAACCTCGATGTTAACTCGGTACCGAATACAAACTCGTTCAGTTCGGCATTGTCGGTATGCAAAATGGTCTCCTTATCGCCCCTCCACCACAGCTGTCCCTGGTAAATATAGGCAATGGTATCGCCGATGCTGAGCACCGAGTTCATGTCGTGGGTGTTGACAATGGTGGTGATCTCGTACTCTTCGGTGATCTCCCTGATCAGGTGGTCGATTACGCCGGAGGTATGCGGATCGAGACCCGAATTGGGCTCATCGCAGAAGAGGTACTGCGGATTCATGGCGATGGCCCTCGCAATGGCCACCCGCTTGCGCATCCCCCCGCTGAGTTCGGAGGGCATCAGCCGGTTCACATTGTCGAGGTTGACACGTTTCAGCACGAAGTTGACCCGCTCCAGCTTTTCGGCCAGCGGCTGCCGGGTAAACATGTTGAGCGGGAACATCACATTCTCCTCCACATTCATCGAGTCGAACAGGGCGCCTCCCTGGAAGAGCATCCCGATCTCCTGCCGGAGGATTTTCCGCTGTTCAAAGTTCATCGTGGTAAAGTTGCGGTCGTCATATATCACCATGCCGCTGTCCACCTCGAACAGTCCTACCAGGCACTTCATCAGCACGGTCTTTCCCGAACCGCTCTGCCCGATGATCAGGTTGGTCTTTCCTTTTTCAAAGATACAGGTAACACCCTTGAGTACGTGATGCTCCCCGAAGGTTTTGTTGATGTTGCGGGCTTCGATCATGTGAGCAGGAGTTGCGTTAACACAAGGTTGAAAAGGATGATGATCACGCTGCTGAAAACCACGGCTTTGGTGCTTGCCTGGCCCACTTCAAGAGCGCCGCCCTGGGTGATATAGCCGTAAAAACCCGAAACAGAAGAGATGATATAGGCAAAGAATATCGTTTTCGTGATCGCATAAAATATGGTATATCCCATAAACCCGTCGCGCATCCCCTGCACGAAATCATTCGACGATGACAATCCTGTGGCAATCATGGCAACCCAACCGCCCAGGATGCCCATCCAGATGCTGAATACGATGAGAACCGGGTTTATTAAAATAGATGCCGCAATTTTGGGAAATATCAGGTAATTTGCCGAATTCACCCCCATGATCTCCAGCGCATCGATTTGCTCGGTAACCCGCATCGTGCCTATTTCAGAAGCAATACGGGATCCTACTTTCCCCGCCAGGATGAGACTCATGACGGTTGGTGAAAATTCGAGGATGACACTCTGCCTCACCGTAAATCCAACCATCGACATGGGAATCAGCGGGCTGGTGATGTTGTACGCCGTCTGGATGGCGACAACCGCCCCCATGAAGGCGGAGATGAAGGCCACGATGCCCAGCGATTCGAGGCCAAGGCTGTTGATCTCGGTCATCAGCTGGTTCCAGAAGATCCTCCCCTTCTGCGGACGGCTGAAGACCTTCTGCATAAGCAGCACATAATTTCCGATGGTGGTAAAAACCTTGATCATAAAATCTTTTTGCTAAAGTACCAAAAAATGGTGAATGTGCGTTTGATGGAGGAAAAATGGTGGACAAGTGGGCAAGTGGACGGGTGGACGGGTGGACAAGTGGGCAAGTGGACGGGTGGACGGGCGGACGGGCGGACAAGTGGACACTGCTATCAAAGGTTGAACGCTATGTATTCCTATTTTCATGTACCTTTATCGCTCAAAATATTGCTCATGAGGTCGTTTCGTTATCGGTTAATTTTAGTTGGTTTTGCGGTGGCTATTTTGTTCATGGCCGGGTCGTGCGGCTCGCAGCGCTATTCGTCCAATCGCGGGGGGCATCCGAAGGGGTGTGATTGCCCGAGGTTCAAATAGCAGGTAATATGAGACTTTAAAACTTCTTTATTCATACACCCCGGAATACCCTGTCCACCCCGTGCAACTCTCCCTCTTCTCCATAAAACCGCCTGCCGTCAAACCAGCTCAACCGCATCTTGCCGACAAGATCCGATCGGTGCTGGGACCGAAACTTCCTGCTGCCGCGGTGGAGGAGGTGGTGGAGCAGATCACCGGGAATCCCATCAGCCTGAAGGTGGTGCGGGAGCGCACCTCCAAATCGGGCGATTTCCGCCCGCCGCACCGGAATGCCCCTGCCCGGATCACCGTGAACGGCAACCTCAATCCTTACGCTTTCCTAATCACGCTGGTGCATGAACTGGCACACCACCATGTGCATCTCGACCATGCCGTGGTGATGAAAAAATTCACCCTGCGCCGGAAAAAGCGTCCGCTGCCTCACGGCGATGAGTGGAAGAATAAATTCCGCCTGCTGATGGAGCCCTACCTCCACCCCGGGGTCTTTCCGGCCGATGTGCTCCCGGTTCTCACCCAATACCTCGAAAACCCAAAGGCCTCCTCTTCGGCCGACCATCACCTTTCACGGGCGCTGAAACACCACGATCCCCCCGATGCAACCATCCGCCTGGAAGAGCTTCCTTTCGATGCCGTCTTCACCCTCCACGGGAGAAAGACCTTCCAGAAAAAGGAGAAGGTAAGAACACGTTACCGCTGCATTTGCCTGAATAACAACCGGGTCTACCTGGTAAGCGCCGGCGCTCCGGTAGAATCCGCAGATACCTCCGGGTAACTCCCTGTTCTTTCCATTTAATTTCTCTGTGGATTCTCCTTGTGGGGAATTTAAAGGAATTTCTTGAGGAAAGTGGATTTCGAATTTCAGATTTCAGATTTCACATCTCACATTCAAAAAATTGGGGGTAAAAAAATCTGAATTCTGAATTTTATGCTTTGCTACTTCCTCCAGAAATTCTTACTGATCGCTTGTGGTCTCTGTGGCTCTCTGTGTAACAAACCCTTACACGGAGGAGCATGACGAATTTTCTTGCATTATCTTTATTTTATGTTATTTTTGTTCGGTCTAAATTAATGCGCCGGGCCCGAACCAGAAAAATGCAACAAACTTCATCTACCCACCCATGGAAAATATAACCACGACGAGTTCCGTCAATCCGCAAAAATCGAAACAGGAGCTCCGCCAGATCAACAACTGGCAGAAAAAGTTACTACCCTGGCTGGTCATCATGCCAACCGTACTGATCCTGCTGTTCATCTTCCTGGCCACCCAGCAGATGCAGCGTTTCAACTCCATCATGGATGTAAAACCGGGATCAGACATCGAAAAGATGATGGTCCCGCCATCCGACCCATCGTTGAGCCCCAACCTGAAAGGAAACATGGACTACATCAGGTGGGTCACCCTCGCCAAAATGGAGGAGAAGAGCCTCGACCGTCGCTACAGCCAGGGCGGCCTGCTCCTTGTATCGCGTATTTTCACCAAATACCTCGGCTTTTTTACCGGCATGATCCTCGCCATCGTGGGCGCCGTGTTTATCATCGGGAAGCTGCAGGAGGATAAAACCGACATGGAGGGGAGCATGGGCGAGCAGGTGAAGATGAAACTCACCTCCTCCTCCCCGGGAATAATTTTCGGCGTGCTGGGAACCATCCTCATGCTCTCCACCATCCTGCAGCACACAGATATTACCGTGAGCGACCAGCCATTGTTTCTCAACCCGTACAATGTGCATGTCAACTCCGTCGAAAAAGGAACATCCGTTCCATCGTCAACCGACCCCAAAGTCAAAAGCCTCCAGCAAAAAGTGGACAGCCTTTCAGACCTCGGGCCGAATTAACCCTTAAACCGAACTCCAATGAAACGATACTTTTTATTGGTTGCCTCTGCAGCCTCGATATACTGCAGCGCACAAAAACCGATCGACAAACAGCACTTTTTCACCCTGCTCGACAACCGGAACTACGGCCAGATGCTTGTGGATGCCCACGCGATCAGGAAGGAGGTTTACGGAAAGAGCTGGCTGATCGATTACTTCATCGCCAAAGCCGAATGCGGCCTGGGCAAGAAGGAGAAGGCCGTTGAATGGTACAATTACATTTTTGAGCATTACAAGCAGAATGAGAAAAGCAGGAAGTTCCTGTTGAGCGAGGTCAGCGCCTGCGGCACAGAGCAGTTAGTAACCAGCGCGACTGTTTCCCGACTCGGAATGCCCGACAGGAGCATGCTCACCTCCACGGAATTGCCCGTTGCCTCCGTGAGCGGCAAGCAGGGCCCCGTGTACAACTGCAAGATGCCGGTGCAGGGAGTCGCCAATGTAAGGCCAATCACCGCGGAAGAGTTGGAATCGAGGTTGTTTTCCATTGATCAAAGTGAGGCGGCGGTGCGCAAGTACCGGTCGATCCTCGGCAGTAATTATAAGATCAATGTCTCCGGTCGTTTCATCCTGATCACTTCCGGGACCAGTGTTTTGAATAATGAACAGGCAACCCAAACAGCCGGTAAGCTTGAAAAGGCCTATCATTTCTACACATCCCATTATAATTTGCGACCTCCCGACAAATTGCTGGCCGTTTACCTGCTGCCCGACCAGCGGACTTTTCAGCAAACGGCCATTCTTATTCATGGCATAATGGTTCCTGATGTTAACATCGGGTATTCCAACATCACCGATCTGAGCCTGGTCGGCATTGGCGACGCAAAACATATCGGAACCATGTACCACGAGCTTTTTCACCTGATGGTGCGCACCGACGTTGGAGATGTGCCTCCCTGGGTGGATGAAGGCATCGCTTCCATTTATGAAACATCCCTCTGGAACGGAGATGTTTTATCGGGCAAGATTGAGAATTGGCGTACCTCTGTGCTGGGGTCTGCCCGGCAGGATATGCCGGATAAAATTCCCCATCTGGGCGATTTCATCACCCTCAACTGGAAAAAATTTGACGGCCAGGAGACCAACGACATTTGCCAGGCGGCCATCAACTATGCCTACGGAAAACACCTGATGCTCTATCTCCAGGAACAGGGGAAACTGCCTGGCCTGCTCACCGCGGTGAAGAACAGGAATGAGGTGAACAACGACCTGGATGTTGTTTTCCGCACCGATGGCGAACTGCTGGAGCAAACTTTCAACTGCCCGGTTGACTCCGTCGAGGCACACTTTGAAAAATGGGTGGCCCAAACCTACCGTATCTCCCTTCACAAGTCAGAGACTGAAATAAACACGCGGACATTTTTCGAAGAGTGGGACAGGCAGGCCTGGAAGTTCAGCCTTCTGAACCCCGGAAAGACCAAAGAGGACCTTCATGCGAGGTATGAAGCCATAAAAATAAAGTATGATTCCCTGAAGGAGCAAACAGTGCTTGAGGCGCCGAATGAGATGAATGCAACACAACAACAAATGACGCCTCAATTCCAAGGCTCCAATTTCGGAGTGGATCACACGGTCATTGCCGCTGCCGAAAGACAGATGAAGGGGCTCGATGTACTGAGGAAAGAGTTGGAGGAATTGGTCAGGGAGCTGGATGCGATATTGAAAAATTAGGAGCCTGACTGATTCAGGGCTACTTCTTATACACATCTTTCCCGGCAAAAATAAAATGCTGAAAGTATGATTCCCTTTTCCTGTTTTTTCCGATTAAGAAAACATTAAGAATAGCAATATTTCTTTTGATTAATAAATCTGGTGTGAAACGCTTCCTTCTCCTCGTGGGGGATCAAAAGGAATTTCTGGGGGGAAGTGGATTTCGAATTTCAGATTTCAGATTTCATATCTCACATTCAAACAACTTATCAACACACCCTTCACCTTAATGTCATAACCCTGATTAAACATGAAAAAGGATAGCCACAATGGAAAATCAGGACAACTCAAAATTTAACGACAATCTGTGTGAAAGAACCATTCAAATGGCAGTAAAACTTTATTTGCTATTGAAAGATAGGAAGGTTTCCTGGATCATCCGCCCGGGTGTGAATCAGATCATTCGGAGTTCATCATCCGTGGCTGCAAATTTTCGGGCTGCAACCCGTGCACGCTCAGATGCAGAATTTTATGCCAAGATATGTATTGTCGTAGAGGAGTGTGACGAAACCCTGTTTTGGCTTGAGTATCTGATCCGTATCAATTTGCTTGATGTTGAAAAAACGAAGGAAATCTATTCAGAGGTTGAACAACTTGTGAGATTGTTCAATGCGATAAAATCAAAGATGAAGTTAAAAATTGGGGGTAAAAAAATCTGAAATCTGAAATCTGAATTTTATGCTTTGCTAATTCCCCCCAGAAATTCTTCCTGATCCCTTGTGGTCTCTGTGTCTCTCTGTGTAACAAATAATTACACAGAGTCTCACGGAGATCCAGAGAGAACCACAGAGAGAAAAAAGCATTGAAATGCAATCAGAACAGGATCAAAAGCATGGTAGCATACGATTTAAGATTCCCCTGGCCAGGTCCCCAATATATAGAAAAGGCGTTTGCCGGATATCCATGGTCCTGGTTATGAAGGAAGTTCCTGTCATACCTGTGACGGTTACCGTGATGAATGGTTCATTCTCAAATTTCAGGAAGTGAATGAAATCGGTGGCGGGATTGGGATAGATCAACTCCTCCGGCATCACCTGGTTTCCGGCATGCAACGCCTGGCCGGCATGGAGAACGACGGTGTAGGTGAGGGTATCGCTGCCGCTCTTTACTTTAAAGTGCAATTCGGACAGCCCGCTGCACAAGGGGAGCCCGGGGATGGTGTCATGCACGGTCATACCTGAGTCGGGGGGATTTTAACGCCCCCTCCCCAGCCCGCCCCCACAGGGGCGGGAGCCTGGTTTGGGTGCTGATTGTTCGTTATTGGCATACTTTGCAGTTACCGGCCATTGGGTGGTTCTTTCGGGAAAACCCGAATATTGAACGACGCAGTCGTAAAAATTAAGCAAAAAGCCAATTTGCAAAGTATGTTAACATTCTGTTCTACAACGTCTAACCAAGTTCCCTCCCCCTTGGGGGAGGGTTAGGGAGGGGGTCATTCAAACACCACCTTCCCCACAAAC
>JBMOIP010000034.1:0-47512 GCA_049317265.1 Bacteroidales bacterium | reverse complement strand
CACACCTTCTTCAAGTACGGCAGGGGTTTACACCGTTACTTACACCATCGCTGCCAGCGGAGGTTGCGGGGTGGTGACGGCAACAACATCAGTGACCGTTACGGCGGTACCGACTGCATCCATCAGCTATGCCGGGACACCCTTCTGTACTTCTGTGGCCACGGTTCAGGCTGTAACCTTAACAGGAACAGGGGCTTATACAGGAGGAACGTTCAGCTCAACAGTAGGGCTTAGCATCAATTCTTCAACCGGAGCCATCACCCCATCTTTAAGTACGGCAGGAGCTTATACGGTTACTTATACCATTCCGTCTTCGGGTGGTTGTGCAGCTGTCCCGGTTACAACTTCGGTTACAATAACAGCTTTGCCGGTGGCATCTTTCAGCTACACGGGTACTCCATATTGCTCCAACTCAGCAAATCCATCGCCGACTTTCAGTGGCGGAGGAGTTTCAGGAACCTTCTCCTCTACTGCAGGACTGAATTTTGTCAGCACGGCCACCGGCCAGGTGAACCTTGCCACCAGCACGCCGGGAACCTACACCGTGACCAACACCATTACTGCTTCGGGTGGTTGCGCCTTGGTTACCTCATCAAACACGATCACCATTACCACCTTGCCCGCTGCAACAATCTCTTATGCAGGAACACCTTTCTGTAAAAGCGTGGCAACAGCGCAGCCGGTTACTGCTACCGGGACAACCGGTGGAACCTACTCTGCCTCACCAGCCGGACTAACCATCAACAGCTCAACCGGTGCCATTACACCAAGTACCAGTACTGCCGGGGTTTATACTGTCACTTATACCATTGCTGCCGGTGGAGGTTGCGGGGTGGTGACGGCAACAACGTCAGTGACCATTACGGCAGTGCCGACTGCATCCATCAGTTATGCCGGGACACCCTTCTGTACTTCTGTGGCCACCGCTCAGCCTGTAACCTTAACAGGAACAGGGGCTTATACAGGAGGAACGTTCAGCTCAACAGTAGGGCTTAGCATCAACTCTTCAACCGGCGCCATCACCCCATCTTTAAGTACGGCCGGAACTTATACCGTTACCTATACCATTCCATCCCTGGGCGGATGTGCAACTGTGCCGGTGACGACTTCCGTAACAATAACTGCTTTGCCCATTGCAACAATCTCCTATGCAGGAACACCCTTCTGCCAAACTGTTTCAACACCACAACCGGTTACACTGACTGGTACAACAGGTGGCGCCTACACCGCATCCCCTATTGGACTTTCACTCAATTCATCTACTGGTGAAATAACACCTGGTTCGAGTAATCCGGGCGACTATACCATCACCTACACCCTTGCTCCATCAGGAGGCTGTTCAGAGGTGACTGCCTATACAACCATAACAATCAACGCGTTACCCATTGCAACATTCAGTTATACCGGTAGCCCTTATTGCAACACCTCATCCAACCCATTCCCGACGTTCAGCGGTGGTGGAGTGGCCGGAACATTTTCATCCACTGCAGGACTGGTTTTTGTCAGCACATCAACAGGAGAAATCAACCTTGCAGGCAGTACTCCCGGAACATACACCATTACCAATACAATTTCTGCCAGCGGAGGTTGCGAACAGGTTTCGGCAACATCACCGGTTACCATTACCCTGCTACCTGCAACCCCAGGAGCCATCTCAGGGAACACATCGCAATGCCCAAACCAGGCCGGCCAAATTTACAGTATTGTCGCCGTACCGAATGCCACAGGCTACAATTGGAGCGTCCCCGCAGGATGGACGATCACCTTGGGGTCAGGCACTCCATCCATCACAGTCACTACCGGAGCTGCCGGCCAGAATGGAGATATCTCGGTTACAGCTGATAATTTTTGCGGCACCAGCGCCCCCGCTACAATGACCGTAATAGTGAACCAGGTTGAAGTCACTGCCACCCTGGGGACAGACGATGCATGCTATCCAACCGTAAAAGCCGCTTTTGACAAGATCAACGATGGCACCCACAGGGGGACCATTGTGATTAAAATCCACGGGAATACAACTGAAACAGCATCCGCTGTCCTCAATGCCAGCCTTTCGGGAGCCGCCAATTATTCGACCATCCTGATGTACCCGACGGGCAGCTATTCCGTTTCCGGCAATTTTGCAAGCAGCCTCATCGACTTCAATGGCGCTGACAATGTTACCATTGATGGCCGGGTGAACCAGGCAGGTTCGGCCATTGGTCTCACCTTTACCCAAGCTGAATCTGCCAGTGCAAACACCAGGACTTTCCGTTTCATCAATTCGGCTGAGAACAATGTGATCAGGTATTGCAAAGTGGCCGGCTCCAGCATCAGCGCAACTGGCGGGGTCGTTGCCTTTTCGACTGCCACCGCCGGGAATGGGAATGATAATAACACCATTGAGTATTGCGACATCACCAATGCCGGGGGAAACCGACCTGTCAATGCTATTTATTCCAGTGGAAGCGCTGGTTTTATAAACAGCGGCAATATTATCCGTAATAACAACATTTATGACTTTTTCAGACAGGCCGCAACCTCCTATGGATTTAACCTTGCCGCAAACACCTCCGACTGGACCATCCAGGGGAACAGCCTGTATGAAACAACCGCATTTGTCCCAACTGGAACGTTCACCTACCGTGCCATCTATATCACCAATACCTCCGGCAACAACTTTATCATCTCGGAGAATAAAATCGGCGGCCGTGCTCCAGATTGCAGCGGGGATCCCTTGACAATGACCGGCGCAGCACACCTGTTCTATGGTATCGAACTGAGTGTCGGAACGACAACCGCTACATCCCTACAGGGAAATGTGATCCGTAATTTCAACTGTACCAGCACAAGTACCACACCATGGCAGGGAATCAGGATCACTGCCGGCGCCGTGATTGCAGGCACACAGGCTGGCAATGAGATCGGAGAGTCAACAGGAACAGGCTCGGTCACCCTGACCAATTCAACTGCCTCCGCAACATCCTATGGGTTCTACTGCTCCTCAACGGGGAGTGTTACCTTTTCAAACAATATCATAGGAAGTATTTCAACCGTTGGATCGGTGTCCATCGCCCATAGTTTCACCGGGATCCTTAAATCGGGGGCAGGGACCTTTATTCTCGACAATAATACCATCGGGAGCACAGTAACCGCGAACAGTATTCAAGCCAGTTCCACAGCAAATACCTCAATTCAGAGTGTTATTGGTATTTCAAGTGCAGGAAATGGCAGCATTACCATAACGGGAAATACCATTGCAAATATGTTCAATGCATTTAACCGTAGTACCACCAGCGGTCAAATTGTCGGGATTATGTCGACCGGCGGTGTCAACACCATCAATAACAATACCATCAATGACCTATCCACGGCCAGCCCTAGTACAGGTACCACTAATGCCGCTGCCTCTGTAATTGGGATTGCACTTACCAGCACTCTGGCCGGCCAAATTGTTTCAGGGAATTCAATATACAACCTATACAATACCTGTAACATCTCCCGTGCGGTACAGGTGTACGGCATTTACATCTCAAACGGCACCGCGGCAGGCACACATACCATCATAGGGAACTTTATCAGCAACCTGACGGTAGCCCCGTTAAACACGAGTGCAACTGCCGCTATTTCAGGGATCAGGATCAATTTTGTTGCAGCGGCAAGTCTTGTAACAACCACTTATACCAACAACATCATCACCCTTGGAACCGGGATCTCAACCGGGACCCTCATTCATGGAATATATGAAACCGGCTATGGAAGCGGAACCTCATATAGCAGCAACCTCTTCTATTTCAACACCGTATATATTGGCGGGACTACAGCAGCCACAACGTTAACCTACGCTTTTTATAATAATCTTTCAGGGAACAATACCACCAGAACCCTGAAAGACAACATATTCTGCAACTCCCGTTCCTCCTCCACGGGCACAAACTACCACTTTGCAATCCGCCTGGCCGGCACCACTGGTGTGACCATTGATTTTAACGACTATTTTGCCAATGGCACCGGCGGAACAATCACCAGGCTGAATACCGCTAATTACACAACACTGGCTTCATGGAGAACCGCCATCACGGCAATATCCGGAGATGTTAACACATTGAATCTCAATCCAAATTTTATAACTGCAGGCGGTACACTTGCAACTGACTATAAAATAAACACGAACCTCGCCGGTATTACCATCCCGGGTATTACCATCGATTTTGGTGGCGACACCAGGGGTTCCACGCCATCCATGGGGGCATGGGAGAAACTGCTACGAAAATGGAAAGGAAGCCTGAGCACCGACTTCGCCCTGGCAGCCAACTGGACGGACGGTACGGTTCCTGCGTCAGGGGAAAATATCATCTTTGACGACGACCCCGACAGCGATTGCTACCTCGATGGCGACAGAACCATCGGAAACCTCACCATTAACCAGTCCATCGATAAAATGAACCTGAACGGACATCGTTTAGCCCTGAACGGCAATCTTTTGCTCACCAATAGTGGACAAATCGATGCCAGATCAGCCGGTTCAACTATGGCATTTACCGGCAGCGCTGCCCAATCGATCAGCAGCGGGTCGTTTACAGCTGACAGTGTCTACAATTTCAGCCTGATCAACAGCAGCGGGGTTTCTCTTGCCGGCAATCTTGACATCAATGGAACGCTTGATCTTTCCATGGGCACACTAACCCTTGGCAGCGGCATACTGGGAATTAATGGCACAGTCACCAGGATCACCGGTTCTGTTACAGCAGGAAGTTCTTCCACAATAAATGTTGGTGGAAATGCCACACAACTCAGTTTGCCAGGCTCCACTTTCACATCCAACAGTGTCAACAATTTCACCATCAGCCGGTCATCGGGTGTAATAATTAACAGCAACCTCTCCGTTGCCGGTGTTCTTGATTTGCAGACAAGCAATCCCGCTTCAACCCAGGGATGCCTCGAAACCGGTTCCTACGCACTCCTGATGGGTCCTTTGGCAACCACAACCGGGCCCGGTGATGTAAATGGCATCGTTACCCGCACATCCTTGAGCCCAAACACCCTGTATACATTTGGAAACCAGTTTACAACCATGATGTTTTCAGCAGGAGGAATCCTCCCGTCTGCCATCAGTGTTAAAATCACGCTTGGTGTCATACCTTCCTGGAAAACAGATGCTATCCAGAGGATATATGATATTAGTCAGTCAGGCGGAAGCTCAACTGCCGTGACACTTAACCTCCATTATCTCGACAGCGAATTGAACAGCAATGCGGAAACAGGCCTTTACACCTGGGATTACCACAGTTTCCCCACCCCAGTCATCCTTGAAAAACACGCTAAAACCACCCAGAGTGTCATCGATAACTGGGTAAGTACAACCATTTCCGACATCGGGCATTTTGCCAATGCCTTCAATCTACATCCCTGGTCGCTGGCAAAATCCAACTTTGTCACCTTCATGGGAACCAAAGGATGGAGAATGATCACCTCTCCAACCCTCACTACCTCTGCCGACCTGCTGACCGGCTTTATCTCACAGGGCGTACCCGGTTCAACATACCCTGCCAACCAGCCGAATTTCCTGTGGTTTGATGAGACCGATACGCTTACAACCAACATGAGCTGGAGGACCAGTGTTTATAATGACAACCTTGTACCGGGCCGCGGTTACTATTTCTATGTTTTCGACTCGATTTCAGGCATATACAGCGATACTTTGCCGCGCCAGATGACCTCGTCAGGGAATGCCTATTTTCCGGGTGGTTTTACCTATTCCGGAGCCAACCATCATGTTACCTATACGCCAAGGGTTGGGGGACAAACAAGCCAGACCCCCAACGATACGATCTTTTATGACACCAACATCGACGACCAGGGATGGAATCTCATGGGAAACCCGACCATCTCTACCCTGGACTGGGACGCACCCCTGGGATGGACCAAAACCAATATCGACAACACCATATATATATGGGATCCGGCCGTTAACCAGTTCAGGGTCTGGAACGGGATCAACGGCACACTGGAAAACGGGTTGATCAGCCCCTTCCAGGCATTCTGGGTTAAAGCCAGCAACCCATCGCCTGCCTTAAGTTTTTCCAGCCAGGTGTTAACCACCGGCGGAACCTTCTATGGCGGAACGGCTGTGAAATCGAAGCCCCTTACTGCAGCGCCAGAAGCCATCAACCTCAGCCTCAATTCCGCCGGGCTTGAAAGCGATATCCTCATCTCCTTCAAAGATGATGGCAAGACAGGGCCCGACACATGGGACGCATACCGGCTGGAACCCCTTTCAAATTCATGGATGGAATTTTTCACATTATCCTCTCCTTCGCATACCATGCCGCTTGTGATCAACAACCTCCCTGCAGATGGTCCCGAGTGCATCAACCTGCCCCTGTATGTCGGTGGGCAGCGGGATGGCCGCCAACTCGAAGGCACCTATACCATGAACTGGGAAATTCCCGCCAGCTGGCCCGCCGACTGGTCGGTGAGCCTGAATGACCACTCCGAACAAAAGGCTGTTTCCATGCGGCGTGAGCACTCCTATACATTTACCGTAAGCAATACAAAAAGCGCTGTTATACAGACTGGTGAAGGCATCCAGGGTACAGGAATCAGCAACGGAAATGTTCCTATGCTCCCTCCGTCGGTCATTGATCCGGTGGCTGCAGGCAGCCGGTTGAAGAGCGCTACCGAGCTCCCTCCGTTTTCAATTATCATTCAAAAAGGGAGTACCAAGGATGATCCTGTTTACATTGCCCCCGAACCAGCCCTTCTTCAAAACTATCCCAATCCGTTTGGACAGAGCACCACCGTCCGGTTCAGCCTGCCTGTTCCCGCTGATGTTACACTGAAAATATTTGATATCCAGGGACACCTTATTGATATTGTTGTGAATGGTCATTTTGAGACAGGAATCCACAATTTCCCCTGGAACAGGAAAAGCTGCAAACCGGGATTCTATATGCTTCAGATGCATGCCGGCGATATTGTAAAAACAAAAAAACTGGTGATCACCACAAAATAAAACTATGACACAACTCAGGGGATCCCGCAATCTGTTTTTGACCACGTATCCGATGTTAATGAAGTACGGGAAATTTCTCAAGTCATCAATGGCATGTAAAGGCGTTTGGATGACAGCGCTGATGACTCTTTTGATTTTCTGCGATACAGTAACAGCCCAAACGTCAGGCACAATACATGCTTCTGCAACGGTCGTGGAAGCGACAGGCATCCAGTTGATCCCGATGAAGGACATGATCATTGATGAAGCCTCCGCCAAAGATGGCATCCTGGAAATTTCCCCGGTTTCTGATGAAAAAGCCGGTAAAATGCTGGTAAAAGGCAAAGCCAATTCAAGTATCCGGTTATCCTATCTGAATGAGTTGTCTCTTGTGAACTCTTCCGGAGAGGGTACCCTGGTCTGTAAATATGTGGTAAGCGGGTTCAAATCGGATAACCAGGGCGCTTCTCAACTGCTTGACCAGGTTGAACGCATCGTTCAGTTCAATGACAAGGGGGAATTCTACCTATGGCTTGGCGGGAGAGTGAACCTGTCGCGTGCCAGGCCGGGAAGTTATGACGGGGAATTTACCATTCAAATTGAGTATATCTGATATGAGGTTAAACATAAAATCATCCATTATTTTCATGATGTTGTGCTGGATTTCCTGCAGCATACATCTTAAAGCACAGCACGTAAGTTTCGGAACATGGGCCGGCGATGATATCATGATCACCAAAGGCACGCCAGAAAGCCTCAATTTCAATGACAAGACCCAGGTGATCAATCCCGGGATCAGCCAAACCGTTTCCATCAACCTCAACGATCCCCAGGCCACCGTGCTGACTATTGAAGGCACGGAATATCTTGACGTCACGGTGTATATTGATGTTCCGGCCACCCTCGACCTTGATGCAACAAACAAACTTCCGGTCAGTTTCCGGTTTGCCTATTCGAATTTAAACCCTCCGGATGTGATCACTGCGAAAACACAAGCCATAGAAGTTCCATCCGGTTTCAATACCGCAACGTTCCCCATCCTGCGAAGGATTAACGGACCTCCGGGACCACCGCCCACCCCGCCGTCATCGGGATACACACCTCCCAGGAAAAAGGCCTACCTCTTTATTTATGGCACGCTGGGTCCGGTGGGTAATGTGGATGCAGGGCTCTATGAAGGTACCGTCAACATCACCGTGGAGTACAGCAAATACAATTAAGTTTCCTCCTTGTCCCCCCCGGTTTTTTCTAAAAAAGAACAAACCTTTCTCATTTTGGGAAAATTTCAACTTGGCACGAATTTCTATAGCACTGATATTCTGATATATACGAAATTCAAAACAATTGGAACGATTTTGGCATATATAAAGTCAGAATCGCAAACAAAAGCAGCCTAACACAACAGAGAACTAAAATAAAGCAACCTAACAAATAATCATCAAATTGCTTATATTTGCGCGGCTAAAAAAAAATCAAACAAAAAATGAAAAGTAAAAACCAACATAGATTTTCAGTCAGGTTCTTCCTGGTTCTTGTTGGTTCTGTCGTTCTTTCACATCTTGTAACCTCCCAGACACTTCGCGTGAACATCAATGTGAACTCCACCGTGGGAATGCAGCAGACGACTCCATTCGAAATAATACCGGAAAACGAATTTGACATTGCCTCTCATAACATCTCCTCACAGGCTAAGTCGATCAATTCAGTTGGCGCTTTCACCATCACCGGGAAAGAAAACACCGACATCCTGATTCACCTTGAAACCCCTGAAGTGCTGATTAACAAGCAAAAGCAATCAATGCCATTCAGCATGAACATGGCCTGGCAAAATAAAGCCGGAGCAGATGTCAGAAACATCCGGTGGTCAGACAAAATGAACAACGTGTTTCAACTGCGTAAAAACCTTGCTGATGCTGACGATAACAAATTCCAGGACGATGATCTCCAGGCGTACCTCTACCTGAAAAGCACGGCTGAAGTCCCTGCCAATGCAGAGAGTCCGTTTGAAGGCAACATCCGCTTAACCATAGAATATTAAAAGTTTCAAAGTCGAAAAATCTATAAAAAATTGAAATCGTAACCTAATCAAAAAACATACGTACAAAAGACAATAAACCAACTACCCTAACAAAATAAACCAAAAAGAATCAAAATTAAACCCAAACAAAAAAACAAACACTAACAAACAAAAACAAAAAACCATGAAAACAACAATGAAAATTTTCGCAGCGATCACGATCATGTTTGCTTGCACATTAGCCGCATCAGCTCAAAAAACAGACAATGCTAACATTTCAGGCAAAGCAGAAGTTTTACAAGGGATAGATGTTACCGGAAAAATTGACCTTGATTTCGGAAGGGTATCTCCTGGATTAGCAAAAACAATTGACTTGAACAATGTTGCCACTGGGGGTCAGGTTGGTGAAGGAACACAAACAACCGGTGTTTTTACAGTATCCGCTTCTGCAGGTTCCAATGTACAGATTCAATTCACAACTCTTCCCGCCGGCCTCAAAAACGCAAACAATGACAACTTGCCTATTGGAGCCTATACAGCTGGATACGGTACAGATATTCCCTTTGCTGGCGACACTTTTGACCCAGGTACTGGAACCCAGGTTACATCAGGTAATTTTCCAACAAATGTTATAGATTCAAAGAATGCGATCTATGTTTACATTGGAGGTACGGTTACTCCTGGTCCGTCCCAAGCCATTGGCAACTACACAAGTAATATCACTCTTACTGCTACATACAACTAGTCTTCTTGTTTAAGATTTATAGGTTTAAAAAAACTGACAAGCTTTGAGGCTTGTCAGTTTTTTTTTTAAACCATACTTCCCTAGATTATTATCCTCAATACAATTGTCTAAACATTGATTATTTAATTAAAAGGGTATAGCTATTAAAACTTTTTGTAATTTCACACTGAATTTAATGAAACCTTTTTACTTTTTTTACGTTATAACACATACCGAATATCACAGGATTCCTGATTTATAGGAGGTTATTTATTTTAAATTTAAAGCCATGAAAAGTTTAAAAACGTTTGCCCTTGTCATTGTTCTCTCCTTGACGTATACTGTTCTCCAAGCTCAATTGGCAATCTCACCACCGTATGTATCTGTTGATGGTAAAAGTGGCGTTGGGAATCTGTATATCACCAACAATTCAGACAAAGCCCAGGAAGTTGAAATATCATTTGCTTTTGGCTATCCAGGATCAGATGCAGAGGGGAACATGGTTATGAATTATTCTGATAGCGTTGCCTTCCAGCAATATGCAATTGATCCAATTGTTCGAGCATTTCCACGAACCTTTATTTTGCAGGGCAAACAACAACGAACCATACGGATACAAGTTAAGCCCACTGCCGGGATGAAGGATGGTTTTTATTTTACAAGGGCTAAAATTCTTGGCAAGCCTCAAACAGCGGAAGTTGCCAAGCCTGTTACTGATGGGATTTCGACGAAGATTTCTTACATATTTGAACAGGTTATCCCTGCGTTTTACAAACGAGGGAAACTAACAACTGGTCTTAAAATAGAAAATATCGCAGTTTCCCAAAAGGACTCATCCCTCATTATCAAAGCAGCAATTGATCGTCTTGGCGAGGCGCCATTCATTGGATCGATGACGGCCAAATTAATGGACACTAAGGGAAAAGTTATTGCAACCACCAAGGTTTCAACAACTGCCTATTTTAAAGTACTCAGACGATTTGAGCTGGGCATAGGAAAAGTTTCACCTGGCTCCTACAAACTTGAAGTTATTTTTGAGACAAAAAGAGGTGATATGGCCGCTGGTGATTTGGTACAAGCACAGCCAATTAAGGAGTCAGTTGCCGTGGTGATAAAATAGTGAGGATTAAAAAGGAGAATGAAAAAAAATCTCGTTTCATTTTTCCTGGGTATTTGCTTTATCTTTCCTTCCCTAAAAGCTATATCTCAAACTTCCAATGATGAGGAAGTAATGTTGGTATTCAGGTATCCGGCAGTTGGAGCTGTTTACATAAATAGCCTTGTGAATGACCATAGTCGTCAAACCTACCTGCCAGTTACTGAACTGTTTAATCTTTTTGGAATCAGTTACGAACCCGACATCAAGAATTTCACTATCAAAGGAAACTACCTAAAGCCTGAAAACTCTTTTATAATTAACCTTAATTCTATGCAGATCCAACTGGGGCATAAAATATTTCCTATTACCCAGGATGATTTCCGCATTGGGGCAATGGATTTTTATCTGAGTCCTGCTATTTTCGAAAAAGTCTTCGATTTAATTTTCACTGTCAATCTTGATTACCTGAATCTCACTCTTGCCACAGAACAAAAGTTGCCAATTCAGGAGAAAATAGAACGTGAAGAGAAAAGGGCTAAAATGGAAGCGGCCCTTCCAAGTAAAATTGATTATCCATTAGCCTTCAAACGATCCAGAAAGATTCTTGGTGGAGCTATGTTAGACTATTCCCTTAATGGAATTTTAGCAGACAACTCCCAAAGTGCCAGCTATACTTTTATTGGTGGAATGGAGGTTTTGGGAGGTGACATACAGGGAACTGTTATTGGAACAAAAACAGTTAATGTCCCAAACAATTTAATTGCCAACAATCTTAGGTGGAGATTTGTATTGAACGACAACCAGTATTTTACAAGTGTTACTTTAGGTCAGTTATCAACAACAGGACTTTTACACAGACAGATAAGGGGTATCTCAATTACAAATGACCCAATTCAGCCAAGGAGAAACTATGACACCTATGTATTTGATGGACATACGGAACCGGAATCTGAAGTGGAACTCTATCTGAACGATCGCCTGATAGGATACATGCGGGCCGACGAATTAGGGTATTATCGATTTAATGTTCCAATCAACTATGGCACTTCCCGTCTAAGCACCCGAGTATATACACCTTCCGGTGAAGTAAAACTTATAGACCGGGAAATGCAGGTACCATTTACATTTCTGCCTCAGGGTGTTGTTTCTTACAATATGCAAGGTGGAATAGTTGAAACCTCCTCGACTGAAGTGACGAATGAGAAATACGTAGGGCATGGCGATGTAGCAGTTGGGATTACCAAATGGATGACAATGTCAGCAGGTGCAGACTACCTTGCTAAAACAATCTGGTCGTCTTCTCCATTATTATATGGCAGTATATCTTCACGTATCGCGAAACAATACCTGATTTCAGCTGACATAGCCCCTGACAATTATTATCGCCTCACTGGCAGTGTTATGTATCCGTCAGACCTGAACGTCAATTTCATATACAACCATTATCCGCATGCTGGACAGTTTAACTTTTTGGGTGCGGTAGATGATATAGCAGGGAGTGTTTATGTTCCTATTAATCTTTTCAAAATAAAAACAGGACTGCGTCTTGGTGGTCAGCATACTCAACTTCCAGGCCGAACTGCAACGAAATACAACTTTGACTTCAGTTCCAAGATATGGCAATTCAACTTCAGAGTCAACTACCGTCATACATTCACGCGCGTGCATGATATTACCTATACCAATGAGCAAGTGTTAACCTCATCGCTCACTTATACAATTGCCCGTACACCAGGCATTCCAGTTTATGTAAGGGGAATGTTTATCAGAACCCAGACCATGTATGATTTCAGATTATCTTCATTCATTCAGACTGAAATGCAGTTATCAAGAACCATCTTCAGAAATGGAAGGTTAAATTTTAATCTGGCTTACAATTTTCAAAATAAATCGATTGCAACTGAAATAGGATTTACGCTTGATCTTAAAATAATCCGGTCTACAACAACATTTAATTCCGTGGGAAATTCGATGGCATTGCGTGAAAGCTTATCGGGTTCAATAGGTGTGGACGCGCGGAATGCTAAAGTTGAAATGTCGAATCGTGAGCAAGTTGGCAGAGCAGGGGTATCAGTGGTATCATATGTAGATAATAACAATAGCGGGATCTATGACAAAGGGGATGAAATCCTTCCATACAATTCGGTTGTTCTGGAAAACCCTGTCACAGCCAAGGTTGGCAGAGACGGAGTATTACGGCTTACCCAATTGCAAAGCTACTACCGCTACAACCTGAAAGTAAACCGCAACGCCATCTCAGACCCAACGTTGGTGCCATTGACAAAAGAGTTCTCCTTCGTCACCGATCCGAACCAATACAAACGCATTGAAATTCCTTTCTACCGTGGGGGGATCATCGATGGAAAGGTGTTTGTGGACAAGGCAACTGGTTCTGTAGCCCAGGGAGGTCTCAGGCTGTTGATTAAAGGTATTAGCAATAAATATGAGGAGACGGTACGTACGTTCTCGGATGGAGGGTTTTATGCGATGGACATCCCTCCCGGCAAATACACCATCGAGGTGGACCAGGCCCAACTCGGGTTCCTCGATGTCACCTTCCCCCAGGGCGTGTTGAAATTTGAGATCCAGGCGCTGGCAGAGGGCGACAACATTGAAGGGTTGCAGATCCACCTGATCCCGAACCCGGAGAAGGAAAACACAGAGGGGAAATAGTTAAAAATCGGAATAGGCGAGCTGGGCGTTGTCTTTTTGTGCCTGGGTGAATGAACGGATGGAGGAGCCTCCGCCATTTCTGAAGAGATGCAGGCTGCTGAATTCCAGTACCAGGCTTACTTCATGTACACCACCACTTTTTTTCTCCGGGGTTAAAACATGCATGTCGTAACTATAGGTCAGCTTGATGCTCATGTTCTCTCCAAACACATAACGATACCCCCCGAGCAATGCAACGGAATGGTCATTTACAGGACCGTAGGTGCCTTTATACCATGCGCCGAAGTAGATACCATAGTTGGTCAGGTTCAGCCCGGCCTGGAGTTGATTCACATTGCCCTGGTGCTGTAAAATTATACCGGGATTGATCTTCAGTGCATCGTCTTCGCGGGAATTGAATCCGGAGGGACACTTTATTGAAAAAACCAAATCGGCATGCCCGGTATATTTTCTGGGTAATGGCGCTTTGGCTGATTCCAGGAACGACTCATCCGGTTCAAAAAGATGATCTACGGCAATACCAACGGTTCCGGATAAACATCCACCGGAGTTGGTAAACTGAATTAACCCGCCAATACCAAAATCTGGAAGATTCAGCACATTGATATCCGGCTTTGCAAATCCGGAATCGTAAACATGTCCGTACTTTTCTGACAATTTCTCAGAAGAGACAAAGTCTTCCCACGAAACACGCTTCTGCAGCCAGGAGGCCTTGAGGCCAACCTGGCCAATGATCATACGCGTCAAAGGTACCCTTGCCGAAAAAGTGGCGCCAAGGTTGAGATTTTGTATAAAGCCCACGCCTTCATTATCCTGGTTGAGAATTACACCAAAACCCCCACTTCCAGGTAAATTCCTGTCTCCCAGATCAGCTGATAAATAATATGATCTAAATCCGGAAGCTGGAGTCGGACTCTGGCTACGGGAACAAAACCTCACCCTGGCACCAGTATAAATGCCTGTGAACGCCGGGTTGTAAAATAATGGAACATTCGAAAATTGTGTGTAGTAGGGATCACCACCAAACGAATCAAGGACCAGAAGGACCATGATCAGCAGAAAAGTAGTGGTTGTTTTTAAAATCCCTTGCAATGTCATCTGGTAGTTTATTTGAAGAAAGCGTTTCAACAAGTAAACCAGCCATTGCAAAAAGCGATCCGTAAAAACCCATCAGACAATATTAATTAAGGAGACGTTTGTAACTTGCTCTATTTATGCTATTTAAAAATACATAAAAATGACATGAACCAAGACATACTACGGTCTTGTTATGGAAGAAGCCACAAAGAAAAATGAAATTTTCGCACATGTGTGCGGAAATGGGGACTAATTTTCGCTCTTGCCGATCGACAGATTGTACTTCTTCATTTTCCGGATAAGGGCATCGCGGGTTATTCCGAGCACATCGGCCGCGGCTTTCTGGTTAAACTTTGTCGAAGCAAGGGCTTTCCGGATAAGGTCGACCTCATTGTTCTTCAGGTTGCCGGTATCCGTACTTTTTCCGGATGGCAAAGGCAGGTGCGATTTCACCGGAAAGTCATTCACCGTCAGCGTGTTGGTCTTACAAAGCATGATGGCCCGCTCTGCCATATTCTTCAACTCCCTGATATTTCCGGGGAATTCGTATTTCCCGAGCACTTTATACACTTCACTTTGGATTGTTAAATCGGGACGGTTCAACTTTCGTGCAAAGGATTCTGTAAAATGGTCAAGGAGCGGTTTGATGTCCTCTTTTCTCTCCCTCAGCGGGGAGATATGGATGTGAAGCGTATTGAGCCGGTGAAGGAGGTCGAGCCTGAATTTATTTTCCCCCACGCGTTTTTCAATGTCATGGTTCGTAGAGGAGATGATCCTGAAATCGGTTTGAATCGTATTGGTATCCCCTACCCTTGTAATTACCTTTTCTTCGGCAGCCCGGAGTATTTTTGCCTGGAGGTTTAACGGCATGTCGGCAATCTCATCCAGGAACAGGGTGCCATGGTTGCACACTTCGAAAAACCCCATCTTATCGGCAACAGCCCCGGTAAACGATCCTTTTTTATGACCAAAAAACTCACTTTCAAGCAGTGAATCGGTGATGGCGCTGCTGTTTACTGCACAGAAGATATTATCTTTCCGCGGGCTCGAATAGTGGATGATCCTTGCAATGTTCTCCTTGCCAGTCCCACTTTCACCGGTTATCAGCACGTTGGCATCAGGATAGCTGGCGGCGGTGAGTGCAGCCTCAAATACCTCTTTTATTTGCGGGCTGACACCAATAAAGTGCCGGTCAATTTTATCTTCCAGTGTTTTTGAGATGAGCGAATTACGCTCCTCCACCAGTTTGAGTTTTCGCTGAAGGTGGAGGTATTTCTGAGTCCTTTCGATGGCAATCTGAATATCGATATGCCTGAATGGTTTGCGCAGGTAATCAAAGGCGCCAAGCCGCATGGCTTTTATTACAGTATCCATGTCGCCATGGGCAGAAATGATCACCACCTCGAGGTTGGGATATTTCGCTTTTACCTCTTTTAAAATATCGAGGCCGTTGATGCCGGGCAACCGGACATCAAGGATCAGCAGATCGATTTCATGAGATTCGAGCACATGCCTTGCCTCGGGATAGGTATTTGTTTCA
Organism: Bacteroidales bacterium; assembly: GCA_049317265.1. Classification (GTDB taxonomy): domain Bacteria; phylum Bacteroidota; class Bacteroidia; order Bacteroidales; family FEN-979; genus CAIVAT01. Next base: position 31,409 of record JBMOIP010000034.1, on the reverse strand, counting down.
AATGACTCATATCCTGATCTTTGCAAAAATTCATGCAACTCTTCCGTGAACTGCTTTTCGTCATCGAGAATCAGGATCTCAATTTTTTCATGTTTTGTCATTCTTCCCTGAGGTTTTGTTGATCCAATATGATCCGTATTTTAGTTCCTGCCGTAAGTTTACTCGAAAACTCCATGGTTCCGTGCATATCCCTGATGATCTGGTAAGAGACAGACAACCCGAGTCCGGTTCCTTTTCCAGGGTCTTTTGTAGTATAAAATGGCATCATCACCTGTTTAAGGTTCTCTTCGGCAATTCCTTCGCCATTATCCGAAACTTCAACGATCACCTTCTGATTTTCGGTAAAGGAGCTGATTTCGATTCTTTTTTCATACGGGTCTCCATCTTTTCCCTCTTTTTCAAGAACCGTATCCTTGGCATTCGAAAGCAAGTTAAGAATCACCTGCTCAAACCTATAGGTATTTCCCATTAACTGGGGCAATTGTTCATCGAGGTTCAAGTGCAGATCAATGGCATGATATTTAAACTGTTCCGAGATCATCGACACCGCATTCCGGATGCTGGAATTAAGGCTGAACGCCGTTGGGATGAAGTCATCATGCCCCCTTGAAAACACCCTGATATGATCGATGATGTTCCTGATCCGTGTTATGTTCTCGAAGATTTTCTCGGCTTTCTTCTGCAGGTAACCCTTATCAAGCACAGGATTTGATTCAATCTCACCGAGAAGGTTATCCATTGACATGGAGATCGTATTGAGCGGCTGGTTGATTTCATGGGCGATTCCGGAGGCCATTTCGCCCAGCCCTGCCATCCGGTCGGAATGTATCAGCTGCATTTCCAGGTTTTTACGCTGCGAAATATCCCTGATGATGATCATATAGGAGATTGGCCGCCCAACCGGATCGTGCAGTAATGTTGCACTGATCTCCGTTACAAACATGGACTGGTCTTGCTTTTGCAGGCTGATCTCTATATTTTGTGCAAGACCGTGAAGCATGGTCTGCGCAAATATTTCGGCAAGATGCTCGTTTTCGGCAGGAGAGACGAGCCGTGAGAAGTGCATGCCCACCAGGGCAGCATCGGCTTCCGTTCCGTAGAGTGCCAGTCCTGTCTCAGAAACTTCGGTGATTATACCATTCAGATCGGCAATAAAAATACCATCGGGGGATGCCTTGATCATGTTGCGGTAACGCTCTTCACTCGCTGACAATGCAGTATTTGCATCAGACAGGTTTTGCCGCAGATGGGCCTCCCTGAGTTCACGCTTTACCACCGATGCAAAACGGGTCATGTTATCTTTCAACAAATAGTCATGCGCTCCTGCCTTGATCATTTCAACGGCCTTCTCTTCGCCGATGGCTCCGGAGATAACGATAAACGGTATATCAAGGCCGGATGCATGGTAGATGGCCAGGGCAGACAATACATCGAAATTTGGCATCGAGTAGTCGGACAGCACCATATCCCAGCGTTGCGATGCCAGGGCATTTTTCATCTCGGTGGCATTTTCCACACGAACAAATTGAATCTCATACCCTGCCTTGCGCAGATACCGGGTGTTTAATTCCGCATCATCCTGATTGTCTTCAATGATCAGAACTGAAAGTTTATAAGCCATATCAATAGTTTTGAACAACCGTCCAGGCCCTTTACATTACCTGAATCGTATGGTAAATATAGACAAAATTGTCTATATACAAAACAACCTTTCATACATTCATCCGGGAGCGCCAAAATTGGGCAAAATCGAGCGCCATGTACGATTCCCGGGCAATCTTTGATTACAAGTCAAAACCGAAGTGTTAAAATTTGTTAAATGTAGCCCCAAAACTGAATTCGGATGTACCTTTGTTTGGAATTAATCTATTTTAAAATTACAAACCCTCCCTACAATGAAAAAATTTATACTTCTGGTAATCATGGTAGTGTGCACTTTTATAACTGTCAGTGCAACAAATGTTTCCGGTGTGATTGCTGCCAACACCACCTGGAATCTTGCAGGCAGTCCATACATAGTGACATCGTTTATCACGGTAAACAATGGCGTAACCTTAACTGTTCAGTCGGGTGTAACCGTAAAATTCAGTGATGCCCAATACATGCTGGTATATGGCACGCTGGATGCCACAGGTGCCACTTTCACATCGAACAATGCCAGCCCGACTCCGGGAATCTGGTCGTATATCCAGACTGGAGGCACACTTCCTACGGATATCGGAAATGTGATCATGAGTGGTTGCCAGGTGTTATATGCTTCATCTTTCAATGTCTACCGGGGGAAAGCCAACCTCACCAATACCGATTTGCTTAATTTCAACAGCAACGGGGTGGATGTCCAGGCGAACTGCAGGTTTAAGATGACAGGGGGCAGCATTAATACAAACAGCGCAGTGGCTGCTGCCAGTGGTTATGGAATTGGAGGGTACAGCAAGTCGATGGACACGATTTCCGGAGTAACAATACAACATTTCCAGTATGGTTTATATATGCGGCTCAATTCAGTATTTGATCTTACCAACACCATTATTACCAGTTGTAACTGGCCCATCTATTACCAGGCATCTGCCGACCTCACCCTTCATGGTGTCAACACCCTTACCGGGAACACCAATTCGCTGATCAACCTTGCCTTTACGAACATGACCGACACGATGACCTTACCCACCATCAGCCTGCCCTATTATCTTCCGGCATCTCTAACTGTGCAGCATAACTCATGGCTTACCCTTCAAACAGGTAACACATTCAAAGTGGGCGGCAATCAAAATCTTTTCATCTACGGCCGGCTGGATGCCACAGGATCTAATTTCACTTCAGCCAATGCGGTCCCGGTTCAGGGAGACTGGGGGCACATACAGGTTGGCTCATCTACAGTCGCTGATTCAGGGAGGGTTACCATGAACGCCTGCCAGGTACAGTTTGCGCAGCAACTATATGTTTACAACGGCAAGGCATCGCTCACAAATTGCAGTTTACTGAACTTTTTATATCATGGAGCCCAGATCAGTGCACTGGGAACCCTGAATATGCTTGGCGGATCAATCAGCACCAGTAGTTCCTGGGCCCTTGCCAACGGAGGCTCGGTTCTGACCAGCGCAAATGCCCATTCCACACTTTCAGGTGTCACCATTCAAAATACTTATTACGGTTTGTATCTTGCCGCAAACGCTGGCATAGATATGACCAATGTTACCATTACCGGCTGCAAATGGCCGATCTGGTATGGGGCTTCAGCCGATCTTACCGTTCATGGAACAAATGTTCTGAGTGGAAATGTGAATACAGCCGCTAACATGGCGTTTTCCAGTTTTTCGGATACCCTGATCCTGCCTGTTTTAAGCATTCCGTTCTATTTCCCCTCGGGGATGACCATCAACTCGGGAGGCAGGATGGTTGTTGGTTCAAACAACATTCTGAAATTCCAGGTCGGTTACGGACTTTATGTAAACGGAGCGTTTAAAGCCAATGCCCTCCTGGGTGAAAATATTTTCCTGACCTCCTATCTTGATGACAATTGGGGTGGTGACACAAACAATGACGGTACAGCAACTGCGCCGGCACAAAGCAACTGGTACGGCGTGCAATTCAATGATCCGAGCAATGATGCCACCTGTTTGATGCGCCGCTGTAAACTGCGTTATGCAGGCGCTGGTAACACCGGTGGAATTTCCATGTACAATGCCAGTCCGACAATTGATTTATGCGATCTGTCAAACAACTATTACGGGGTTTTCATGCAGTATGCCTCGAATCCCGTTTTCTCCGGCAATACCATCGGTTCGAGCCAGTTTACCCCCATTGCCATGTCGTTCGAAGCCAACCCTTCGATGCCCAACAACACTTTGTCATTTTCCGATAATGCCTACGATGCCATCGGATTGATCGGAGGAACTTTAACTGCAAATGCCGTGATCATCAAGCGCAATGTCACAGCCATTCAGAACATCACCTATCTGATGCTGGATCAGATTATCATACCTGCTGGAAGAACACTGACAATCAACAAGGGAATCGTCATAAAATCCTATTCCTATGCACACAGGATCATCGTGGACGGGGCCCTGATTGCCAACGCCACTGCCGACAGCCTGATCACCTTTACCTCGTCGAAGGACGACAATTATGGTCACCCCGGAGATACCAATAAAGACGGGACGATTACTTCACCCTCAATTGGCGACTGGGGTGGAATCATCTTTGATCCGGGAAGTACAGGAATATTGAATTTTTGCAGGATCAAGTATGCAGCCATCTGGAATTACGGTTTTTCGACCTGCAGTGTTTATGAATACATGAATGATGCTGCTGTTGGAATGATTGATGCAAGTCCCACTATCTCCAACTGCGAATTTAAAGATCTCAACTACGGGATCTCCTGTTACCGGGTATCCAACCCGGCCATCTCCAACAACGACATGATCAACATCACCTATACTCCTTTCTGCATCTCCGGTTCTTCCGACCCTGTTTTTACAGGAAACACATTTACCAATGTTAAATGGATGGCCATTGGTTTACTTGGCGGAAATGTATGCCAGAATGGGACGATCAAGAAACGTAATGTTGCAGGTTATACCAACATTACCTATGTTTTATTGGCTGATATGACCATCAAAAGCGGAACAAATGTAAATGTAGAAGCTGGAGTGGTTATAAAGGTGAACAGTGCCAACATCTATGTGGATGGAGGATTTAAAACCGATGGTGTTGCTTTGCAAAAGGTGGTCTTCACCAGTTTGAAAGACGATAACGAAGGAAATCCTTTTGACACGAATGGCGATGGCAATGCCACAGCGCCCGATGAAGGGAACTGGGGCAATATTAAATTCAAGGCTACCAGTGATGACCTCTATTGTAAAATCAATTACACAATAGTAAAGTATGGCGGGAATACAGGCGAAGGTTGTATCACCTTTGAAAACGCCGGTGGGCAGATAAACCATTCAACCATTACCGACAGCTACTATTACGGCCTTTATTGTAACGGAAATTCAACGCCGGTGGTCGATAATCTGATCATTCAGAATTCCAGGCTCGATCCCATCGCGATGTCATTGCTGGCAAATCCGACCCTGACAAATATCACCTTTTCAGCCAATGGCAGCAAGGCCATTAAAATTATTGAAGGAACCCTTGCCACGGATGCGACCCTGGTCACAAGGAATGTTGCCGGAATTACCAACATTGCCTACATCATCACAAACCTTACCATTTCATCCAACGCAAAGCTGACGATCCAGCCGGGTGTTGTTATTAAATTCAATATATGGCATGCTAATATTAACGTACTTGGACACCTGATTGCCAAGGGATTGCCGGGCAGCAAAATCTACTTTACCTCCTATGCGGATGATTCCAAAGGAGGAGATTCAAACAATGACGGGAATGCCACAGTGCCAAGCCGCGGCGACTGGGGTTATAACAACGCCGGGATCAATTTCAACAACCATGCGAACGACACCCTTACCTATTGTGAAGTCTCCTATCCTAACATGGGAATGTACTTCAACAATGCCCATGCTTTAATTGACAACAGTGTCATTCAACAGGTTGCAGATTGTGGTATCGACATTTTCGGTTCTTCCTATCCTGACATTAAAAACTGTCAGTTCAACAACATTTTGAATTCACCGATCAAATTAAGCATGTTTTCGAACCCAACCTTCACCAATTGCAGTTCACTCAACGTAGGAAGGATGGCTTTGACCGTGCGGTCTGAAACATATTCGCAAAGCGCGGTGGTTCCTGCAAGGGATTTTGGGGGCTATACCAACATCACCTATTATATGGAAGGAGTATGTACCATCAACTCAGGTACAACCATCACTATTCCTGCCGGGATTACCTTTAAATCAAATGGTGCTGTCGGGTTTACGGTCAACGGGCGTCTCAATGTCCTGGGAAGCGTATCTAACAGGGTCAAATTTACCGATTACCGGGATGACCTGATCGGGACCCCTCCCGACATGAACCAGGACGGATCAACAACCGTGCCCCCTGCGAGCGGTTGGGGTGGAACCTGGATCACGTTCAACGATGTTTCCAACGATTCAAGTATTATTCAGAATGTTAACCTGAAGTATGGCAATGCCGGCATTGCCATGACCAGCGCCTCACCCAACATTGATAATGTTATATTCAGAAGTCTTTCGTATGGCGTTGACCTGAATGGCGTTTCACAGCCTAAAATCGACAATTGCAAATTCCAGGAGCTTCTCTATTACCCGATGCAGCTATCGCTTGTTTCGTTCCCTGCATCCCTTACAAATAACGTTATTTCCGGAACAACCTACAAAGTCATAAAGGTGAGAGATGAAACACTTACGCAGGATATCATCCTTGCAAAGCAATCATTTGGAGGGGTACCAAATATCGCTTACCTGTTTGGATCTTACTCGGTTGGTACAGGTGCAACACTAACGATCAATCCCGGAGTTGTATGCAAATTCAACGGAGGGAGTCTTACCGTCAATAAAGGACTGATTGCAGAAGGTGGCTTCCGGGCCGACAGCAATATTGTCTTTACCAGCATCAAGGATGATTTCTATGGCGGAGATTCCAATTCAGATTCAACGGCAACTTTACCGGCGCTTAACAACTGGGGTTCCATCGTCTTCAACGACCAGGCGCTTGATCCCATATGCAGGTTACGACATTGCATTGTGAAATATTCCTACCAGGGTATCTACACCACCAGCGCCAGTCCGACTGTTACCTATAGCACCATTGCGAAGAATTATTATGGTGTTTATGCAACTGCCGCATCAAACCCGGTATTTAATTTCTGTGATTTTGACGACAACTATTACTGGTCAGTCAACAATGTGAACAAATCCTTCGTGATTGATGCAACCAATTGCTGGTGGGGAAGCAACCTTGGACCGATCCAGACGAATACCCAGGGGAATGGAACCAGCGTTCAGGAATTGGTCACCACTTCGGTGAATTACACACCCTTCAGAACAACAGGCGCAACCAGTCCTATGATGGGCGATGTAAGCCAGAATGGTGTTGTTCAAGCCTTTGACGCATCCCTTGTATTGCAACATGTTGTAGGAAGCATCACCCTGAACCCCACGCAGCAGCAGGTTGCCGATGTAAGTTTTGCGGCTGGAATTACTGCCTATGATGCATCACTGATCCTGCAATATGTGGTGGGACTGATCAAGTTTTTCCCTGCGGAACTTACCAAACCTATTTTCTCATCACTCACTGATCCACAGCTTATTGTGGGAAGCGCCAATGTAATGAACGGCACTGAATTCACCATCCCCTTGCATGTGATCAACGATTCCGGGATGGTCTCTTCCGATATCCGGATTCACTATGATCCCATGTATTTATCTGTCAACCAGGTTACATCTGCTCTTCCGGACATGAACCTGAACTATCATAACGACCCTGTTAATGGAATTTTATCGATCGCACTGGCCGGCATCAATTCACTCAGTGCCGACACAACCCTTGCAGAGATCTCTTTCCAAGCAAATACAGCTGGCACCGGCCAGGTTACTACCATGTTAACGGTTGATAATTTCCTGGCCAATGAACTGGACCAAACAGCAGGAGCACTTCCCGGGATGATAACAATTACAGATAACACGACCGGAGTTGGATCCGCATCAGGGTCAATGCCGGGAAAATTATTCCCGCCCTATCCGAATCCTTCATCCGGAGATGCCACCATCAATTTCCAGGTAAATACGGATAACCTGTTGGTAACCCTGGAAGTCTTCAATTTGCTTGGACAGAAAGTTGCAACGTTGGTAAATGAAGTGATGGACAAGGGGAAGCATGCTGTTTTGGTTTCGAGCCACGGCATTCAGCTTGGAGCAGGTTCCTATTTAATCAGAATGACTGTTGGAGGTTCATCGGAAACACAGATGCTCCAGGTCATCAGGTAGTAAAATATATCTGTAAAGGAGAAACACTCTGAATCGGTAATGAAATTCAACATCATGCTGTTTTTATCAAAACATTTACAATGAGAAATTTTAGAACCCTTGCCTTGCTTTCACTGATCATGCTGTTTAACATGCAATTAAAGGCGCAGGTAATAGGCATGCGGGTGCCTGACAGCACTGTTGTGGCGGGCAACAACATCGATGTGCCCATCTATGCCGATAATACGCTGACCGGGAATAATGTGTTTGCATACGTTTTGCAATTGACATTTAATCAATCCTATTTACAGGTCATTTCGGTCATCACAACCGGAACGATCAGCGCTGCTTTTGGTAGTCCGGCCGTAAATGCTTCAGTTCCCGGCCAGATTACCATAGCCGGGGCTGGGACCAATGCGCTGACCGGGGTGGGAAAGTTTATTTTTATACGTTTTAAAGCCCTGCAGCCGGGAGGCATCACCGTGAATTTCAGCGGAGCGCAAAACAACTATTTCAATGAAGGACTTCCGCTAATGAGTTTTAACAGTGGGAATATCAGCATTTCATCTCCTCCGTTCATTACGGTGTCGCCCAACAGTGCGATCATTACAAAGGGAGAAACGCAACAGTTCAATGGATCAGGCGGGAGTTTACCTTATCAATGGTATCTTACAAACCCGTCTGTTGGTAGCATCAGTGCAACCGGCCTGCTGACCGGCACCCAAGCCGGTTTCACAAAGGTGGTGGCGGTTGATAACGGTGGGTTAAGGGATACAACCAACGGACAGGTTGAAATAAGGGCCATGAGGCTCTCCATTTCAACCTCTCTGAGCCAGTGGCAGGGGTCTGACATTGACGTACCGGTGAATACAACCGATCTGAGCGGACTTAACATCTTTTCCGGAAATTTCAACGTGGGTTTTAATCAGAACATTCTTACCCCGGTGAGTGTCGTCCAGGCAGGAACATTGCTGGCCTCCTATCCGGCCCCGGTATTTAACATCAATACACCGGGAATAATTTCATTGGATTTTGCCGGGGCAACACCTTTATCTGGAAGCGGTATCCTTCTCTATATTAAGTTTCACGTTTCTGCGGTAAATACCGGGGCCACCCAGCTCACATTCAGCAACGGCCTGTTCAATGAAACCCTGGTTCCGAATTTTACAGATGGTTATTTCACAACCATCAATTTGCCAGTGCTGTCGATCACTCCGAACACCGGCACAATGGTAGCCGGTCAAACAAAGCAATTTACCCTGAATGGCGGCGGAGCCCCTCCGATTGTTTGGAGTGTCAGCAACCCGCTTGTTGCATCAATCAGCCAGACAGGACTGATGACCACGACAACAGGAGGAAATGTAACAGTTACAGCCACCGATTTTCATGGTGCTTCGGCTACTTCAGGAAACTGGCTTGTTTATGACACACAGATCATTATGCCAGACACGACCACCTGTCCTGCCGCCGGTGAATTTTATTATCCGATCCTCATCAAATCGCTTCCGCCAGGCGAATCGGTAAGTTCCCTCCAGGCTACCGTAACTTATAATTCCGCCTACCTCACTTTCCTGAACCTGGAGAGCAGCGGCACCCTCACCTCGGGGTGGTCATTTGCAACCAATCCGGCTACAGGGCAGGTCATTTTTGCCGGTTCAGGCGCTACCACCTTCAATACTGCGGGAATTTTAGTAATGCTCAGGTTTCAGTTTAAACCGGCATTCATCCTTGGATCAGGTGTTTCCCTGCAACTGCCCTCCATCATACTGAACGAAGGCATTCCCAACCCGCTCATTGATTTAAACGGCAGCTTAGCGGGGGTCAATCCAAATCTGATCCCGCATATAACAATTGGAGCCTCGGTAAACCCTGTGTTCTCGGGCAATCCGGTCACATTTAACACTTCCCTGACCAACGGCGGAGCCGGGCCCCAGTTTCAATGGAAGGTAAACGGGATCAGTCAGCCAGGTGCAACAAATCCAACCTTTACCTATGTGCCGGTCAATAATGATGCCGTTACCTGCGTATTGACCTCCAATGCCGCCTGCATTTCGGTTAACCCTGTAACATCAAACACGATAACCATGGCGGTCAGCGCTGTTCCTGTCAACATCACCGCTACGGGAACCGTTGCAGGCGGGCAAACCAAATGCTATAGCGCCACCAACACCATTGTGGTGGCCGGAGGGGTAACCCCGTTTATAGTGCAGAGTGGTGGTTATGTTACCATGATTGCCGGGCAAAGCATCGACTTTCTTCCCTCCAGCAATGTGTTACCAGGTGGTTACCTGCATGCATACATTGCACCGGCAGGACCTTATTGCATTGCACCGGCATTACCTGCTGTTGCAACTACTTCGGAAAACAAAATGGTTATCCCAGATGAACACCTGTTTAAAATTTATCCAAATCCAACATCCGGCCTTGTGACTCTTGAACCTGACCCTCAATATACCGGAAAGTTATTGAACATTGAAGTTTACGGGATGCAGGGAGCAAAGATCTTAACGGCAACGATGAATGGTGATATGAAACACGAACTATCCATATACGGAATGCCTGCCGGCATCTACTTTATAAGAGTGATTTGCGGAAACCAGGCTGAAACAAGAAAGCTCATCAAACAATAAACAACAACTTATCTGAAACCTATGAAAAGAACCATACTTTACACAATTATATTTGCATTTTACGGTTTCCTGGCTCATTGCCAGGTGGCGATCAATACCACAGGGAATGCTCCGGGTGCATCTGCCATGCTCGATATACAGTCGACCACAAAGGGAATCCTCATTCCCCGTATGACCGCAGCAGAAAGAGGCCTGATCGCCAGCCCGGTGGCAGGCCTGATGGTTTACCAGACCAATGCTCCCTCCGGCTACTATTTTTTCAACGGGACCGCCTGGAAACAGGTAATCGATGCCCTGGCCGCGCCTGCCAACCCGCCGACGAATGACCTGCTGGTTTTCAATGGAACGAACTGGATTGCCAAAAACCTTGTGATCGGGAATAACGGGGGTGTTACACCCATAAACATCACACCTCCATACCTTTGCCTGAATTTCTGCATCTGTCTTTATGGCATCTGGCCGGCCCAGAGCGGAACAGATGCATTTATCGGGGAGATTGAACTTTTTGGTTTTGGATATCCTCCGAACGGCTGGGCCCAGTGCAATGGCCAATTACTTTCGGTTAATGAGTATTCAGCATTGTTTTCCTTGATGGGAACAACATACGGAGGTGATGGTCAAACCACTTTCGGGTTACCCGATCTGCGGGGCCGGGTTCCTGTAAGCCAGGGTACAGGACCAGGATTATCAAACAAAGTGATAGGCGAATCCGGAGGGAGTGAATCATTTACCATTCCTTTATCCTCCATGCCTGTTCATAGCCATCCAGTAACTTTTCAGTAATCCTGAAACTGGCCCGGCTGCCCAATGAAACAAAGTTTTCCAGGATTTTTTACGCTTTTCATCCTCATTCACCTTGCGATTACTTTAAATGCAGCGCCAATCTCCGGGGATACTGCAAAAACCGTTTTCCCTGAGTCCTGGGCATACCAGTTCCTCAACATTGCCAGGCAAAAAGCACGGGCAGGAGTGGTTATCAAGGTAGCTGTTGTGGATGACGGGTTCAGGTTGTCGCATAAAACGTTAAGGGACTTCATATATACCAATGATAAGGAAGTTGCCGGAAATTTCCAGGATGATGACCAGAATGGCTGCATGGATGATATTCATGGCTGGGATATCTCTGACAATGACCATGATGTTTCGGTTCCAAAGGGCCAGGAAGTGGCGTTTTACCATGGCACCTACATTGCCGGGATCATTGTGACTGTTTTTCAAAAGTGTTTTGGTGATGATGCCAGTAAGATACTGAAAATCATCCCGGTAAAGGTACTCTCCGACCATGCCCCCAATCGCTACTTCGCCGATGGATACAAAGGAATCAAATATGCAAGCGACATCGGTGCCGATATCATCTGTTGTGCCTGGAGCGGAGGACAATTTTCAGAAGAGGAAAAAGCCATCCTGGATGCTGCCATCAAAAAGGGGGTCATCGTCATTGGCGCTGCCGGAAATTTTTACCGTGAAACGGCCGACCCACCTTCATCCTTCCCTGGTGTATTTTGTGTAGCCGCCCTCGACACCAGTCTGAGAAAAAGCAAATACTCCAACTTCGGGATGCGCGTTGATCTTGCAGCCCCCGGCGATTCGGTATATGGCCCGCATCCATTGGCCGACAATGCCTTTGTCCATGAAAATGGCACCTCCCCGGCCACAGCCATTGTTGCCGGATGTGCTGCAATTCTAAAAGCCCTGGATCCCGGGGCTTCCCCTGTTGCAATTTTAGACGCTCTCACAAACACAGCAACACCTGTCGACAGTTTGAACCTTACCTGGTGCGGAAAACTCGGAGCCGGGTTACCAAATATGGCTAAGGCTGAAACCTATTTTACCAGTCCCGAATACAGGTTCTCCTCTTTTGCGTCTTCACGTTCCAAAGGCAAGATTTCATACAGAAAGAAACAAAGCCAGACAACCTGGAACATCCGGCCCGACGGAGCATATAAAGGGATACATTTCAAATCGGAATGTGCGGCTAACAAAAAAATGGTTAAAATTTTCACCGGTGACTCCCTTGGCTATACAGGAAACCTGGAAGGTCTTTCCAAATGGGTCTTCATCCCCGGAAGCCGGTTCAGCGTTGAACTTATGCCTGAAACCGGTCTTCCAAAGGAGTTTGAACTGAGTTACTATATGGAAACCATTGATTCAACCACACTTTATTGCCATGGCATACAGGATATATCACAGAATGATGGAACCCTGGAAGACGGGAGCGGGGAAGTGAACTATGCAAACAATTGCTCCTGCAAATGGCAGGTAGCGGTTCGTTCCGGGGAGCGCATCCGGGTGCAGCTTACAGCCATTGATACACAACCTAACACAGATTTTATCTGGATTTTCGATGGCACATCAACCTTGCCTGAGCATCTCCTGGCGAAATTTTCAGGGACTGAAATTCCTCCTGTGATTACCTCCTATACCAACAAGATTTTGATATGGTTTGTAACCGATAGTCATACCACCGGCCAGGGCTGGAAACTGAAATATTCTGGGGTAAAGGCTGACTAACCAAAACCTGGGTTTTCAACCATTAAGAGGCAAATTTACGGCAATACCGGATCAGGAAATCTGTTTGCTGCTGCGCTTGCGTTCGATCTCGTCGAGAAGGATCTTTCTCAGGCGGATGGATTTTGGCGTAACCTCCACATATTCATCCCCTTTGATATATTCCATGGCCTCCTCAAGCGAGAACTTGGTGGCCGGGTAAATAACGGCCTTATCGTCGGAACCTGAAGCGCGGACATTGGAGAGTTTCTTGGTCTTGTTCACGTTGATTACAATATCGTCGCTGCGCGTGCTCTCTCCGATCACCTGGCCATTGTAAACATCTTCAAAGGGTTCGATGAAGAACTTGCCGCGATCCTGTAACTTATCGATGGCATAGGTAATGGCCAACCCGGTATACATGGAGATCAGCGAACCATTGTTACGGCCGGGTAAATCGCCCTTCCACGGCTGGTATGCTTTGAAACGGTGCGCCATCACAGCCTCGCCTTCGGTCGCTGTAAGGACGGGGTTACGCAGTCCGATGAGTCCGCGGGCAGGGATATCAAACTCCAGGATCACCCTTTCGCGTTTGTGTTCCATATGGGTCATGTCGCCTTTCCTGCGGCTGACAAGTTCGATCACTTTGCCTGCAAAAGCCTCCGGCACCTGCACTTTCAGCAATTCAACAGGTTCGCACCTTACGCCATCGATCTCTTTGGTTAAAATTTGTGGTTGTCCGAGTTGAAACTCATAACCTTCACGGCGCATGGTCTCCACCAGGATTGCAAGGTGAAGGATACCGCGGCCGAATACCTGGAAACGATCAGGAGAATCCATCTCCTCCACCCTTAATGCCAGGTTTTTCTCGGTCTCTTTAAAGAGGCGTTCTCGGATATGGCGTGAGGTGACGAATGTTCCCTCCTTGCCTGCAAAAGGTGAGTTGTTGATGGTGAAGAGCATGCTCATGGTAGGTTCATCCACGCTGATGGGTGACATTCCTTCAGGATTTTCAAAATCGGCAATGGTATCTCCGATGTCAAAATTTTCGGGGCCGAGGATGGCGCAGATTTCGCCGGCGCTCACTTCGTATTTTACCTTCTCTTTACTTAGTCCTTCGAAGAGGTAGAGTTCTTTTACCACGGATTTAACGATGGTCCTGTCATTTTTAACCAGGCAGATCGGCATGCCGGCCTTAACAGTCCCCCTGGTGATACGTCCTACGGCGATTCTGCCCACATAAGAGGAGTAATCGAGCGAGCTGATCTGCATCTGCAAGGTTCCCGGGGTTTGCTCGGGTGCAGGAATGTGTTCGATGATCTGATCGAGCAGGTAACTGACATCCGTTGTTTCATTGCGCCAGTCGCCCGACATCCATCCCTGTTTGGAAGAACCGTATACTGTTGGGAAGTTAAGCTGGTCTTCACTTGCATCAAGGCTGAACATCAAATCGAACATTGCCTCATGCACTTCATCTGGAGAGCAGTTTGGTTTATCAACCTTGTTGATGACCACGATGGGTTTTTTTCCAAGTTCCAGCGCCTTTTGCAACACAAAGCGGGTTTGCGGCATGGGACCTTCAAAGGCGTCCACCAGGATCAGTACACCATCGGCCATGTTGAGCACCCGCTCTACCTCGCCACCAAAATCACTATGGCCGGGTGTGTCGATGATGTTAATTTTTATACCTTTATATCTTACGGAGACGTTTTTCGATAAAATAGTGATCCCTCGTTCCCGCTCCAGATCGTTTGAATCGAGAATAAGTTCTCCTACATCCTGGTTGTCACGAAACATGTGAACCTGGTGTAGAATGCGGTCAACCAGGGTTGTTTTACCGTGGTCAACGTGCGCAATAATAGCGATATTTCTGATATCCTGCATGTTAAAATGTTAAATTGGGTGGTTGAAATGGTTTGCAAAGGTACGGGAAAAATCAATGCGTGGGACAATTGCCGTCCGATGGAATCCCGTATATTTACCCCATGAAAATTAACATCATCGGTGCGGGTGTGTCCGGGTTATCGGCAGGGTGCTACCTGCAGATGAACGGGTTTGAAACCGAAATATTCGAACGCCATTCCACCTTCGGTGGACTTTGTACAAGCTGGAAACGCGATGGATATACCTTTGAAAGCGGGTTGCAATGGCTGCTCGGTTCAGGTGAGAGCAACCCGTTTTACCAGTTGTGGTCCGAGCTTGTAGCTATGCATAAGATACGGTTTGTCAACCATGACATCCGAATGGATATTGAAGTAAAAGAGAACAGGGATATCAATGGCGATAAGGTTTTCCACCTTTACACAAAGCTAAACCGCCTGGAAGAATATATGGTGTCCATTGCTCCGGAGGATACTGCAGTCATCAGCAAGTTTATCGTCACCATCAGAAGGATACAATCCTATGAAATCCCTCCGATGATCAAAGAGGTTCCTCAACTATTGCCATGGTACCGGAAAATCCGGTATATAAAATTCCTTCCACTTCTGCTTTTTCTCAACAGGATAAAAGGCGAAACCAATTTCACCTTCGCAGAAAAGCTGAAAAACCCTTTTCTCAAGGAGGCCTTCAGGCTACTTTTTGACGGAGATGAAATGCCCATGCTGATCATCACCATGCCGCTTGCGTTCAACGATGTAAAAGGCACCGGGTATCCAATCGGAGGCTCCCTGTCCATCGCGGGAGCTATTGAACAAAAATACCGTGAACTTGGCGGAAAAATAAGGTATCATGCTGAAGTTGAAAAAATTATTACAAAAGGGAACACTGCTATCGGTTTAGAATTGAAGACTGGTGAAATTATTCCTTCCGGCATTACCATCTCCGCCGCCGATTGGAATTTCACATTCTTCAAGGCTCTTGCGGGAAAATATGCTGACCAGGTGATGCAAAGCCTTCAGCGCCAGGAAAAGCTGAAAGTCTATTATTCGGTGTTCATGGTGTCGCTTGGGGTGGCCGAAACTTATGACAGACAACCTCATTTCCAACGCTTTCCACTTAACAGCAAACTGACTTCCCCGGATGGAACATCCTATGAACGGCTTGAACTCCACATCAATAACTATGACCCGACGCTTGCACCGGAAGGTAAAACCGTAATTTCCATCAGCTTTTATACAAAAAATGCAGACTACTGGATTGAACTGAGGAACTCAGATTATCAAAGGTACCTTGCTGAGAAAACCAGTTTTGCCCAACAGATGATCGATCAGGCGGATCATAGGCTCCCTGGATTAAAAGAGAAAATTGAAGTGGCTGACATTGCCACACCGGCTACCTTCGAACGATACACCGGGAACTGGAAAGGGAGCGTACAGGGTTGGCTTCCGGGGAAAAACATGATCGCACAATCCCCGGTTAAGAGTGAGATCCCCGGATTGAAAGGATTTTATTACATTGGCCACTGGACAATTCCGGGTGGCGGTTTGCCGGTAGCTATCAAATCAGCCAGGGATGTTGCCCGGATCATCTGTCACAGGAAAAAAGTACCATTCAGGATCACATAAGTCCGGCATTCCTTGCCATGGAGAGTTTACGATCCCAAAAGGCAAAGCCAAAAACACTTACCATCATGGCTGTGAAAATACCGATAATGGCCCACAGAAAGTTAAAAAGCTGATCGAACCGCGAGTTCATTTCTGCCTGCACAGATTCAACCTTTTGTTCTGTCCTGATGATGCGGTCGCGGTCATCAAGGGTAAAAGGAATCTCCTTTGATTCTGCCCGGCTAATGTTTACAACTTTTTTCCGCCTTTTTCAAAAACCTTATGATCGATCATCTGCTGGAAAAAATCAACCATTGAGACATCAATTGGCCGGTATTTCATAGCCAGTTCCCTGACACTCTTTGAGTTGTCAACCTTCCACGGATACCCGACATTCAGCCAGATCATTTTCCGGGTAAATCCAGCTGCAGGCGCAATGAGCCACACCAGCAGCTTCGGAACACTCTTTTTTGGAAAAGGATAAGCAGCGCCATATCTCTTCCGTAGGAATGACGACAGGGTCAGGAAGTCTGTATTCTCTGCTGAAATGATGTTTCGCCCGTGTGCTTCAGGGGTGAAGCCAGCCTTGAAATGGGCCTCCGCCAGGTCCCTGACATCGACCACCCCGATGGCAAAATCGGGCACCCCCGACTTCATCGTTCCATCACCCAGCTGTCTTACCAGGCTGAAACTTTCAGAGGTTGCGTCGGGGTTGATTCCGGGTCCAATGACAAACGATGGATTGATCACCACCAGGTCCCACCTGCTTTGGGCCTTGCTGATCTCCCATGCCGCCCTCTCTGCAACCGTTTTCGAATAGGAGTATGGCTGGTGTTCAACTGTCGACGAATGGTTCCATTGTGCTTCTGTGGCAATGCCGTTGGGGTATCCAAGGCAATCTTTTGCATCACCAATGATGGCGGCACAACTGCTGGTCAGTACCACCCGTTTCACGGATTCAGTGCGGTTTACCGAGCCAAGAACATTTTTTGTTCCCAGCAGGGCGGGATCCACGAGGTCCCTTTGCGCATCCTTGATTTTGCTTGTAAAAGGTGAGGCTGTATGGAATACCAGCTCGCAGCCTTCCATCGCGGCATCATAGGCTCCATCCGTTAACAAATCGGCTTTAAAATAGCGGATGGTTCCGCCGGATGTTGAGGCGATGGCATCCAGGTACTTTTTGGCATCCTGGTTTTGCGGATTCCTGACTGCTGCATGCACGGTGAATCCCTCCTCCAGGAGTTTTTTTATCAGCCACCCTGCTACATAGCCGGTGGCCCCGGTAACCATTACCGGCTTGGTTTTATCTATAGTTTTCATATCCGATTGATTGATAATTGGTAAATGTTCATCCATTCAACGAACGGACAGAAAGAAAAGTGTGTGACTACCCTATTTTCGGAGTCCTTTGATCTGTTCTTCAACCACCCTGATGCGGGCGGCGGCATCATCCTGCTTCCTGCGTTCAGCATCAACCACTGCCGCAGGAGCATTGTTCACAAAGCTGGCATTGCTGAGTTTTTGCATAACTTTTGCCAGAAACCCGGTGGTATAGGCCAGTTCCTCCTCGAGTCTTTTCAACTCTTCGGCCACATCGATCTTTTCCGTCAGGGGAATAAAAAACTCGGTGGAACCAACAATAAACGAGACGCTGCCATCGACTTTTTCTGAGACATATGCCAGGTCACTGATGTTGCAAAGTTTCCCCACCAGGGTATCGAAGGTGGTATCCGCCTCTTCATTGTTGTTCTTGCGGATATAGAGTTGGATGGCCACTTTCTGCAGGATATTCTTCTCCTTGCGGGCATTCCTTATTGCCATGATCACCTCTTCAGCGTATGCGAATCTGTCGATCAGGCTTTGATCAAAATCCTCTGCTTTCGGCTGACTCGCCAGCATGATCGATTCCACATCTCCCCTCTCCTCCAGGATATGCCAGATCTCCTCGGTGATAAATGGCATAAAGGGATGGAGTACTTTAAGCAGTTTTTCAAAAAAACCTATGACTGCGTCGTAGGTAGGCCGGTCAATGGGTTGCTGGTATGCCGGTTTGATCATCTCCAAAAACCAGGAGCAGAAATCATCCCAAACCAGCTTATAGGTGGCCATGAGCGCTTCAGAGAGGCGGTAATCGTCGTATTGTGCGTTGATGTTGGTTAACGAAGCATTAAATGCAGCATTGAACCAATCAACAGAGACCTTGTTAACCGCAGGCTGTGCAAGAGCGTCATCCACCGGCCAGCCTTTGACAAGCCGCATGGCATTCCATAGTTTGTTGCAAAAATTACGGCCCTGTTCGATAAGTGCATCATCATACAGCAGGTCATTCCCGGCCGGGGAGCAGAGCAGCATGCCCACACGAACGGCATCTGCACCGTTTTGCCTGATCAAATCAAGCGGTTCGGGGGAATTGCCCAGTGATTTGGACATTTTCCGTCCCTGTTTATCGCGAACGATCCCGGTAAAATAGACATTTTTAAACGGAATTTCCTTGCGATACTCCCACCCGGCCATGATCATCCTGGCAACCCAGAAAAAGATGATTTCTGGGGCGGTTATCAGGTCGTTGGTTGGATAATAATACTGAATGTCAGGATTTTCAGGATGACGAATACCATCAAAAACGGAGATTGGCCATAGCCAGCTCGAAAACCAGGTATCCAGCACATCCTCATCCTGTTTCAGGTCATCAATGGTGAATGGTGCCTGCTGGTTTTCGGTTTTCGATTGAGCAATGGCAAAAGCCTCTTCTTGTGTCCTGGCCACAATAAATTCGCCATTCGGAAGGTAAAATGCAGGAATCCGCTGTCCCCACCAGAGTTGGCGAGAGATGCACCAGTCGTTCACATTCGACATCCAGTGGCGGTACATGTTCTTGTATTTGGCAGGATGGAAAAGGATCGTATCGTCCTCCACCATATCGAGCGCAGGTTTGGAAAGCTCTTTCATCTTCATGAACCACTGTACCGAAATACGGGGTTCGATCACTTCATCGGTACGTTCAGAATAGCCAACTTTATTGGTGTACTCTTCGATTTTAACAATATGACCGGTGGATTTAAGCTCTTCCGTGATTTTTTTGCGAACAGTAAACCTGTCTTCGCCAACAAAAAGCTGGGCGGCAGCGCTCATGGTACCATTCGGATTGAAGGTATCGATGACTTCGAGCTTATATTTTAACCCGAGGTTGTAGTCGTTGATGTCGTGAGCCGGGGTAACTTTCAGTGCGCCGGTTCCAAATTCACGGTCGACGTACTCATCAAATATCACAGGAATTGAGCGGTTGATCAGTGGAACCAAAATGCGTCGTCCCCGAAGGCTTGCATATCTTTCATCCTCAGGATGCACACAGATGGCCGTATCTCCCAAAATGGTTTCAGGGCGGGTTGTTGCAATGGTCACCCATTCATCCTCGGTACCCTCTACACGGTAACGGACAAAATAGAGTTTTGAATTAACCTCCTTGTAATTCACCTCTTCGTCAGAAACGGCAGTCAATGCTTTCGGATCCCAGTTTACCATCCGGATGCCGCGGTAAATGAGGCCCTTGTTATACAGGTCAATGAACACATCGATAACGGAATCATACAGCGCTTCATCCATTGTAAAACAGGTACGCTCCCAATCACATGAAGCTCCAAGCTTTTTTAACTGGTCAAGGATGATTCCTCCATGTTTTGTCTTCCATTCCCAGGCATGTTCCATGAACTCGTCCCGGGTGAGCGTCGATTTATCGATGCCCTGTTCTCTCAGTTTGGCTACAACTTTGGCTTCGGTGGCAATCGAAGCATGGTCGGTACCGGGAACCCAGCAGGCGTTTTTCCCGAGCATGCGTGCACGGCGGACGAGGATATCCTGGATGGTGTTGTTGAGCATGTGTCCCATGTGCAGCACACCGGTAACATTCGGCGGCGGGATCACGATGCAGTATGGTTCACGTTCATCGGGGACTGAGTGGAAGAAACCCTGGTTCATCCAGAATTCATACCATTTGTCTTCAACGCCAGAGGAGTCGTATTTGGAAGCAATTTCAATCATTTTGCGGCTTTTTTAAAGAGCGGCAAAATTAGTAAAAATTAGGGAAGGTTAAAACAACTTGCTGCGCTTGACCAGGTAAGGAAGAAGGACCTGTTCAAAACCCGCATTGATATCGGCTTCAAGCAGATCGATGTGGTATTGCCCGCACCGGAGTTTCAGGTCGTTGCGGAATTTTGCAAGGGATTCCACATACTTCTCCCTCAATTTTGAAGGGTGGACGCGGAGTTGCTCGCCTGTTTCAATATCGATAAATTTATAGGGACGGTCGTCGAATTCAAAGTCGAGCTCCTTGCTTTTATCCACCACATGAAACAGGATCACCTCATGCTTGTTGTGTTTCAGATGCTGCAGCGCCGAGAATAGTTCTTCGGGCTGCGAGGTTTTATCAAACATGTCGCTGAAGATAATTACCAGCGACCGCTTGTGAATCCGCTCTGCCAGTTCGTGGATGGTACGGGCCACGTTTGTTCCCCTGAGTTGATCCGGAGGACGGGGAACCAGGAGTTTTTCCAGTTCGGCATAGAGGTAACGGTGGTGAACAGGGTTCGACTTCGTCTGGGTGTGAAGTTCAACCTCATCCGAAAAGATGCTGAGCCCTGCGGCATCACGTTGCTTCCTGAACAGGTATATCAGGGCTGCAGCTACGTATGCAGAAAAAGTGATTTTATTGGGATGGTCGATGTCGGGTTTTGCCAGCACCGGGTAATACATGGAGGAGGAGTTGTCGATAAACACCTGGCAACGCAGGTTGGTCTCCTCCTCATATCGCTTGGTATACAGGCGGTCGGTACGTCCGAAGAGCTTCCAGTCTATCGAACGTATCGATTCACCGGCATTATATAACCTGTGTTCGGCAAATTCAACACTAAAGCCGTGGAAAGGACTTTTATGCAAACCCGTGATAAAGCCCTCTACCACCTGGCGGGCAAGGAATTCCAGGGAGGAGAATTGCTCCAGCCGGCTCTGTTCAATTGTATTTGACAAAACTGTTTATATATATTTCTCAATCAACGCTTTGTACGATGCCTTGGGAACAGCGCCCACCTGTTTGTCGACTACCTGGCCACCCTTGATAAAAAGAACGGTAGGAATATTCCTTACTTTATACAATGCAGTGGTAGCAGGGTTTTCGTCAACATTCAGCTCACCGGCTACGATACGGCCTTCGTATTCTGCTGCCAGTTCATGGATGATGGGTGATACCATCCGGCAAGGGCCGCACCATTCGGCAGACAAGTCAACAACTGCGAGCTTATCACTCTTTACAACCTTCTCGTCAAAATTGGAATCTGTTAATGTTTCGAACATAAGAATGTACTTTAATAGTGTGTTTTACTTTGGGTGGCTAAATTACGAAAATCATTTCAGATATGGGTGAACGGGTAAACAGGTTAACAGGTAAACAGGTAAACAGGTAAACGGGTGAACTGATGATGAAATCGTAAATCGTAAATCGTCCAATCGTAAATCCTAATTTGTCCAATCGTAAATCCTATTGGGATTCTCCAAAGACTCTTACGTGGACTTCCGGCAGTTCGGCCAGTGCATCGATCATCTCCTTGGGATTTACCCTGTATTTTCTTGATGGCAGATCGATGGTTATATTTTCATCAGGGTCATAAATCCTGATGCGCATCCGGCATTTTCCCTTGTGATCATTTGCTGCCTGGTGAAGTTTATGAATGGTATCAACCGTAAGTTCATTGAGGACTAATGTCAGGGAGATCACTTTTGAGAACTTCTCCATCACTTCCGAAAGGAGGACGACCTGGTTGACACGGATCGACATCTGGTCGGGACTGTCAAACCGTGATTCGATGCGAGCTTTGAGAAATACATATTGTCCCTCTTCAAGCATGTGTTTCCATTTAAGGTACTCCTCGGAAAACATCGTAAGGGAGATGAAGTTGAAATAGTCCTCCACTACAAAGGAGCCGTAGGGTTTACCTGTCTTACCGACTTTGTGGTGGGCTTCGATCACAATCCCGGCAAAGGTAACATCCTTGCCCTTCAGTGGTTTCAAATCCTGTTTCAGGTCTTCGATCGTAGTGTTGCAGAACTGGTCCATCTCAAACTGGTAACCATCCAGCGGGTGGCCACTCATATAAAATCCTGTCACCTCCTTTTCATATTTCAGTTGTTCCAGTTTTGACCACGGACGGCATTCCGGAAGGGTAATCTCCTTGAAATGAACCTCTTCAGCCTCGCCAAACAACGACTGCTGAATGGAGTCTTTACGGGCATGGTAATCGGTGGCATGGCGGATGATCTTCTCGAGGAACACCATATCATCGCTGTTTTCCTGAAAGAAATACTGCGCACGATGTGTATTTTCAAAGCAATCGAAAGCCCCGGCCTTTGCCAGTGATTCCATGCACCGCTTGTTCACCATGTGGGAGTTGATCCTCCTGGTCATGTCGAAAATACTGGAATAAGGGCCATTTGCAATCCTCTCTTCCTCAATGCTTTTCACGGCGGCCTCCCCTACATTTTTTATTCCTGCCATGCCAAACCTGATCTCCCCCTTTTTGTTTGCCACAAAAGCGGTGGAACTTTCGTTCACATCGGGGCCCAGCACCGGAATATGCATGCGTTTACACTCATCCAGGAAAAGGGTGATCTCCTTCAGGTCGTTCAGGTTACGGCTCAGTACCGCTGCCATAAACTCGGCAGGATAGTGGGCTTTCAACCAGCCTTCACGGTAGGCCAGGTAGGCATAACACGCTGAATGTGATTTATTAAACGCATAATTGGCGAAAGCTTCCCAATCCTTCCATATTTTGGTGACCATCGCAAGGTCGTGGCCGTTGTTTTTGCAGCCATCGAAAAATTTCGGCCGCAAGTCATTCATCATCGACTCGATCTTTTTCCCCATCGCTTTGCGCAGGGAGTCAGCCTGTCCCTTCGTGAAACCGGCCAGTTCCTGCGATAAAAGCATCACCTGCTCCTGGTATACCGTAACCCCGTAGGTATCCTTGAGGTATTTATCCATGACCGGGATGTCGTAGGCGATCTTCTCCCTGCCGTGTTTCCGGGCGATAAAACTCGGGATATAGTCCATCGGACCGGGCCTGTAGAGCGCGTTCATGGCGATGAGGTCCTCGATCTTATTGGGTTTCAGGTCCCTCAGGTATTTCTTCATTCCGTCCGACTCAAACTGGAAGATGCCGGTGGTTTTGCCCAGGCTGAAGAGTTCGTAGGTAAGCGCATCGTCGAAAGGGAGGTTTTCGGGGTCAACTTCTATCCCCTTCGAATCGCGGATGTTTTGCACCGCATCCTTGATGATGGAGAGGGTTTTAAGTCCCAGGAAGTCCATCTTAAGCATTCCGACCTTCTCGATATATTCGCCATCATACTGGGTAACAAGCAAATCCGACTCCTTTGATGTGGTGACCGGAATATATTCCATGAGGTCGTCGCGGCTGATGATGATCCCGCAGGCATGAATGCCTGTTTGCCGCACCGACCCTTCAAGTCCCTCGGCAAACCGCAGGGTTTCAGAGATCATTTTGTTGGGAGAAGAGCGGGCTGCCTTTAGTTCGGGCACCTCCTCATAGGCAGACTTCAGCGTGGTTCCCGGCCTTGTCGGGATCATCTTGGTGAGGCGGTTCACCTCATCCAGCGGCACCCGCTGAACTCGGCCCACATCCCGGATGGCCCCTTTGGCTGCCATGGTTCCGAAGGTAATGACCTGGGCAACTTTTTCTTTTCCATATTTATTGACCACCCACTTGAGCACACGGTCGCGGCCATCTTCATCGAAATCGATGTCGATATCGGGCATGGAAACCCGGTCTGGGTTAAGGAACCTCTCAAACAGCAAGTCAAATCTCATCGGTTCCACGTCGGTGATCTTAATGCAATAGGCAACCACTGAACCCGCCGCAGAACCGCGGCCGGGTCCGACAGAGACCCCCATCTCGCGGGCAGCGTTCAGGAAATCCTGGACGATGAGGAAGTAGCCGGGATATCCCATTTTTTTGACAACAGCCAGCTCAAATTCAATGCGTTCCGTGATGGCGGGTGTAAGTTCGGGATATCGTTTTTTTGCACCTTCATAGGTGAGATGCCGCAGGTAATCATCGGGATCCGTAAAACCGTCAGGCAGCGGGAAATCGGGCATGATGGGGTCTCTGCGCAGGCTGAAAGGTTCAATTTTATCAAGGACTTCAATGGTATTTTCAAGCGCTTCAGGGATGTCGGCAAAGAGCTTATTCATCTCCTCCTTCGACTTGAACCACTCCTGGCCGGTATACCTCATGCGGTCAACATCATCCATGAATTTACCGGTGTTCACACAGAGAAGGCGGTCGTGTGCATCCGCATCAGCTTCGTGGAGGAAATGCACATCGTTGGTTGCCAGCAGCTTTACATTATGCTTATGTGCAAGCTTTATCAGTTCATCTCCCACGACCATCTGCCGTTTGTACACATCCCCGTCGCGGGTCGGATCCGTGGCGGGGTGCCGCATCAGTTCCAGGTAAAAATCTTCGCCAAACAGCTCCTTGTACTCCAGGATCACCTGTTCGGCTTTGGCTACATTGCCGGCATGGATGGCCCTTGGGATTTCACCGGCAAGGCATGCAGAGGAGGCAATCAACCCTTCATGGTACTGCCTCAGGATCTCTTTGTCTATCCTGGGCTTATAATAATGACCCTGTGTCCAGGCAAGTGAGATCAGTTTCAGCAGGTTTTTATATCCTGTAGCATTTTTCGCCAGCAGGATGAGGTGGTCACCTTTCCGGTCGACCAGGTCGGTTTTTTCAAAGCGGCTTCGCCTGGCCACATAAGTTTCACATCCGAAAATAGGTTTAAACCCCTTATGCTTTAATGACGCTTCGGCAAACTCCATGATGCCGAACAAATTACCATGATCTGTCACGGCAACACCCTTCATATCGAGTGCCACCGCCCTTGCAACCATCTCTTTGATGCGACAGGCGCCATCGAGAATTGAATATTGTGTATGTAAATGTAAATGAATAAAATCAGCCATGGTAAGGGAAAAAATAAATCGTGTGGAACGGGTTTGTAAAATTATTTTAAAATAACCCTCAATTTGACTTTGTTGATAAATTCCTTTTAATAAAAAACCGTACTTTTGTTAAAAAATAAACAATCATGCTGAACTCTAGCCATTTTCATCCAATGCTGGTTCATTTCCCCATCGCTCTCATTGCGGTTGGTTTCCTGTTCGATTTTTTAGCCATCGTTGTTAAAAAAGAGCCCTGTTTATCCAAAACAGCTTACTGGCTTGCGATCATTGGAATGGTTGGCGCCATATTCGCGTTTGGATCAGGTTATTTTTTCACCAGTCCGATGGAAGGTGAAGCAGGCATCATGCGTGAAAAGCATGAACTTTTTGCCACCATTACCCTGATTTCAATTATTGTTGCCACATCGTTCCGCATCCTGGTTACCTACCTGAAAAAGGATCATATCAGCCTGAAGTATCTCTCCCTGTGCCTGTTTTTCATTGCCTTTGTGTTTGTCTCCATCACAGGGTACCTGGGCGGTGTGCTGGTAATCGACTATATGATCGGGTTATAGTTGAAATTATGCCCCCAGGGCACGATGACACAAAGCCACACAAAATAAATACTGATAAGTTCTCTTTGTGATCCTTTGTGCCTTAGCGCTTTAGTGGCATTGATAAACCCTGAAAACAACAAATTAAACATCGATTTCATCCAATTCAAAACCAGACCAACATGAAAAAAATGACATTGATCAGCATGGCACTGATCCTTTTGACAGGATTAACCTCCTTTGCAGGAACCAACACTCAAACCATCGAAAACCTCAAAGCAGCCTTCAAGGGTGAAACCACCGCAAGCGCGAAATATGCTGCATTTGCAGAACAAGCAAGAAAAGAGGGACTGACCCAGATTGCCACCATGTTTGAAGCCACCTCGAGGGCAGAGCAGATTCATGCTGCCAACCATCAGACGGTACTTGAAAAACTGGGACAGAAGGCGGAACCTGTAAAACCCGGATTTGCTGTAAAATCAACAAAAGAGAACCTTGAAGACGCCATCAAAGGTGAATCTTACGAAATGACCACCATGTACCCGGGATTTATTGCCACAGCAAAAACCGAGGAGGTCGCACCCGCTGCAAAATCGTTTCGCTGGGCTATGGACACAGAAAAAAAGCACCAGGTGATGTACCAGAATGCCCTCAACGCCCTGAATTCAAAAAAGACAGACACGCTTTCAAAAGTGTACTGGGTCTGTCCGAAATGCGGAAATACCTATGATTCAGCAAAGCCGGAAGCTTCGTGTGCTTTCTGCAGTACGAAGAGGGAGAAGTATATTAAGTTTGGGAAGTAGACGGGTGGACAGGCGGACGGGCGGACGGGCGGACTTTGGGGATGTGTGATTATTTTATTGGTTAATTCAAATTAAATGCCGAAATTTGCACCCCTTATTAATAATAAACTCAATCTTTCATTAAATCAATCATTTAACAAATGCCAACCAAAATCAGATTACAGAGAAGAGGTAAAAAGGGACAAGCTTTTTACCACATTGTTATTGCGGATGGTCGTGCACCACGTGACGGAAAGTTCATAGAACGAATTGGCATCTATAACCCCATCGCAAAACCCGCTGAAATTGAGCTTAATTTCGACAAAGCCCTCGATTGGCTGAAGAAAGGCGCTCAACCAACCGATACCGTTAAAGCCATTCTGGCATACAAGGGTGTCATGTACAAAAACCACCTTCTGAAAGGTGTTGCAAAAGGCGCCATGACGCTGGAGCAGGCTGATGTCAAATTCCAGACCTGGCTCGACGAAAAGCACCTTAAAATTTCCAGCAAGAAAAACGAACAGGAGATGACCCTCAGGGATGCCCGTAAGAAGAAACTGGAAAATGAAGTACAGATCAACGAAGCAAAGGCAGACGCCATTGCAAAGAAATTAAACAAAGTCCGTCTGGATGAAGCTGCCCAGGCTGCTGAAGCCAGGGAAACCGCTGCTGCCGCACTTGCTGCAAAAGTAGCTGAAATGGCAGAAGCCGCTGAAGCTGCTAAGGCTGCTGAAGCTTCCGAAGTGGAAGCTCCTGTTGCTGAAGTTATTGAAGCTCCTGTTGCCGAAGTTGTTGAAGCTCCTGTTGCTGAAGTTATTGAAGCTCCTGTTGCTGAAGTTGTTGAAGCTCCTGTTGCTGAAGCAGCGGAAGTTACTGACGTAGCTGAAGCACCTGTTGCCGAGGACGCACCGGAAGCTGCAGCCGAAGAGACTAAAGAAATCACACCTGAGGCTTAAGGTTTAACATCCGATTCCTTATGAATAAGGATGACTTTTATTACCTGGGAAAAATCCTGAAGACTCATGGCAATAAAGGACAAGTCCTGATTCACCTGGATGTGGATGATCCTGAAACCTACCAAAATCTGGAATCCGTTTACCTGGACTTACATGGTGAACGGATTCCTTTTTTTATCTCCTCCGTCGACCTGAAACACAACAGAAAGGCCGTGGTTCAATTCCAGGATTTCGATACCCTGGAAGATGCCGAGAGCCTGCAGGGCCTGGAAATGTATCTTCCGGTAACCGATCTCCCTCCCCTGAAAGGAAACCAGTTTTATTACCACGAAATAATCGGATACCAGGTCGTTGACGTGGAGCATGGCAACATCGGAACGATTGAGGAGATCCTTGAATTACCTCACCAGTCCCTTTTCCAGATCCGCCACGGGGAAAAGGAGATCCTCATCCCCATCGTCGATGAGATCATCCAAAAGGTTGACCGCCGAAAAAAAAACCTTCTGATTGAAGCCCCTCCCGGCCTGATCGAAATCTACCTCTGACCTCCCCATGGCATTCCGGTTCCGCCAGTTCGCCGTTGAGGATTCCCGGAGCACCTTGCGGGTTGGCACCGATTCGATGCTGCTCGGATCATGGGCAGACCCCAAAAAAGCAAAAACAATTCTCGACATCGGCACAGGCTGTGGGGTGCTCTCCCTCATGATGGCGCAAAAATCTAAAGCCATGATCGAAGCCATCGAAATTGATGAACCGTCGGTTGTAGAGGCGGCGAAAAATTTCCAGAACAGTCCATGGGCTGAACGGATCTCCATTGTAAACACCTCACTCCAGAAATTCGCCATTGACCCGCCTTCGCACTTCGATTTTATCGTCACCAATCCCCCCTATTTCTCCAATTCACTCAAATCCCCGTCAGAAAGGGTAAATCAATCACGTCATGATGATACCTTATCACTTGACGAACTTGTTCATCATGCCGCACGGTTGATATCGGATGAAGGACGTTTTGCACTTATTCTTCCTTTTGGGCAGACTGAAAGACTCCTCGCGTCCTGTGAAAAGTCAGGACTATTCCTTTCCCGCCGAATTGTTGTTCATTCAAAATACGGTTCACCCCCAAAAAGGGCAATGCTGGAATTCACTCAACATCATATCAATCAGCCTGATGGAGCCGTGTTGACCATCTTAGGGGATGATGGAAAATTCACCCCGGAATATTTAGCCTTAACAAAGGGGTTTCACAATTTTTAATGTTTATTTTTGCATCTAATGCAGGTTTGAATCCCTGTGGGCCTGCAAACGCTTTTTACCTGCCGATGAAAAGAAATGATCCGTATGCGTAACAGCAATCTCAGCACCAGAAACAACCGCACACTGCTTTTACTGTTCCTTCTTGGGATATTTGCGTTAAACAACCTGCACAGCCAGCCGGCTCCCTTGAAAGTCGCTCTTTCCAAAGCCTCTCCAAATTATGTGAACTGGCTGAAGCGGGCAGATCCGTCGGTTGAGACCATTGATCTCTACGCACTCCCGATATCAGCGGCGCTGCAGCAACTTAACCTTTGCAGCGCGCTGGTGCTGACCGGGGGTGAAGACGTATGGCCGGGAAGGTACGGCAAAGCGTATGACACCCTGCGCTGTACCGACATGAACCCGCACCGCGACAGTCTCGACATGGCGCTCATCAAGAAAGCGCTGGAGTTAAAGATGCCGATTGTCGGCATCTGCCGGGGGCACCAGATCCTTAATGTGTATCTTGGCGGATCCCTGATCATTGACATTCCAAAGGATTTTACAACAACGATCCGGCATCAGTGCGACGACTACCTGCACTGCTTTCATGCCGTGAGCGTAAAAAAGAACACCATACTCTCATCTGTCAGCATGTGCGAAGCGGAACAGGTAACTACCAACCATCACCAGGGAGTCGATCGCCTTGCGTCTTCGCTGATCGCCAATGCCATTTCGGACGACCATCTCATTGAAGGCATTGAATGGAAGAATCCGGATGAAAAATCATTCCTTTTGGGGGTTCAGTGGCATCCTGAGCGCATGGATCGCTCAAACCCTCTTTCATCCAGGATTGCCGAGGAGTTCCTGCTTCAGGCCACCTCCTACTCATATAAACGTCATTAATTTAACAACTATGAAGATCCACGATCTTTATCTTCACGGCATCACGGTATTCATGGGTTTTTTTGCCATGCTCAACCCGATCGGCAACATCCCGGTTTTCCTGGGGATGGTGCAGGATTTTGACAAGAAAACCCAGAACAAGGTGGCACTGAGGGCGACCATTACCGCCTTCACCATTATTGCCATTTTCTGCATATTCGGTCACATTATTTTCCGCATATTCGGGATTACTGTTCCGGCCTTTCAGATCGCCGGCGGAATCATCGTATTCATCATCGGGTTCCAGATGTTGAATGCCAAGGAGAATCCCATCCATGCACAAACCCTGGACGAAAAAGAGCAAATGCTGAAAATCGCACACGACATGGCCATCACCCCGCTGGGGATTCCACTGCTTGCCGGTCCGGGAACCATCTCCACCGCCATGAACTTTGTAGGAGCTGAAAAATCTGTCACCAACGTAATCCTGGTGATCGTCATTTTTGGGCTGATGTGCCTGATCACCTATGTTTTATTCATCTCCTCCAGGGTCATTGCCAATAAAATCAACCCCAGCATGCTTAAGGTCGTTTCACGTATCATGGGGCTTATTCTTGCAGTGATTGCCGTTCAGATGATGATCAACGGCATTGAAGGCACCATCGACATTTTCACCCAGCCAAAAGGATGATGCGCAACCTTATTATACTCCTGGCAGCGGTTCTCCTGGTCTCCTGTTCAAGAACCAAAACTGATTACTGGCCCAATGGAAGTAAAAAGTCGGAGATCAGGATGAAGGGCGATCAATACGAAGGAAAGGCAGAGTTTTGGGATGAACGGGGCAATATTCAAACCTCCTGCAAATACAGGAATAATGTTATTGATGGCATGCTGCGCAGTTACTATCCATCGGGAATTCTACAGGCTGAACAGGAGTTTTCAAACGGGAAGATGAACGGTGTTGTCAGGTCATGGGATAATTCTGGCAAACTGATATCGGAGGGGCACTACCAAAATGGCGCCTTACATGGCAAATACTCCGAGTATTATCCCAATAAAACCCAGAAAATTGAAGGGAACTATATCGAAGGCGACCACGACGGGATCTGGCTCTATTATGATCCATCAGGGATGGTGGTTGGGGAGGGAAATTTCACCCGCGGAACCGGAGTTCAGAAAGCATTTTATGATAACGGCACCACGAAGCAACTCACTCATTATTTGAATAATCTGAAAGACGGGGAGGAGATTTTTTACAAACCTGACGGAACACCGGACATCATCAATATTTTTGTAAAAGGAAAGATGGTGAAAAAAATCAAAAAATAATTTCATTAAAATTATTATGTGTTTTTGTTTGGTCAGTCTGTCAGAACTCTGTAATTTTGTGATTGTTATTTAGTTCACAATATTCGTATTATAACTACTTTAATAACTGGTCATTAATCATTAAAACTGAATCAAAATGAACTTAGAGAAAATCATGAACGACCTGGAG
>JBMOIP010000033.1:0-49292 GCA_049317265.1 Bacteroidales bacterium | reverse complement strand
AGTGGACAAGTGGACAAGTGGACAAGTGGACAAGTGGACGGGCGGACAGGCGGACAAGTGGACGGGAGTTCAATATTCAAAATTCGTTAATCAATATTCAATATTCTCATCGGATGTGCTTCCGTGTTGAATACAACCTTCCCCAGGTCGAGGGTGTTATGGGGGGCAAAGAGCAGGTAGGCGTATTTGAGGGTTTCGGCCAGGAAGAAGCTCTCCATGGAATCGGTAAGGGCAAGGGTCTTTACATTTTTCACTTCAGCATAACCCGCGTCGGTTTTGCATTTTGTGAGGATGTCGTTGATCATCCTTTCTCCCATCTTTTGATATTCAGGATCTTTTGTTTTTCGGTAAAGGTAAAAACAGCTCTCGATATTTTCAGGACGCAGGGGATATTCGGCGTACAGGATGGAGTCGGTTCTGAAATTGAACTCTTCCGGTTCGATGTTGAATTTAGTCCACATGTAATAGTTGCCTCTCTGGATCTTCCTGGCAGTTTCTACATCACCAGACAGTGCCAGGATTCCGGCATAAAACGCGTCCAGGGCGCCATACAGTGAATGGGTCTCCTTGCCCGAGGTCATATCCACCCTGGTGAAATAGCATCCCGACGGAACTTCGGCAAACAGGTATTTTTTGATGGCCCTGTTGTGAATCTCCCATGCTTCCCTACAGTCTTTGTCGCCAAAAAGGAGCCACGCTTTGTAGAGGTATTCGTAATAAGAGTCGATCCGTGCGCCGATCTGGCTTTCGGTATTCTTCCATTCACCGCTATTCACATTCATGGTGGTCCCAACCAGGTCGATATCGCTGCGCCGCCTGTAAACTTCAAAGGCTGCTTTTTTAGCGACCTTGAAGTAGGTGGAATCCTTCGTGTATTGGGTCAGCTTTCCGAACTCAAGCAGGTAGGTGCCGATTTCGGCGGGGTTGCTGATCGAGTCACGGGTCTTGCCGGTTTTTAAATTGACAAACCGGTAGGGCATCCCGGTGGGAGAGTTGAAAGCAGGCAGCAGCCGGGCGCCAAGGTCCCTTGCCAGGGACAGCAACCGGGCATCATGTGTTAGTTCATAGGCTGAAATCAGGCCACCCATCAGCCGGATGTTGACCTCAAACAGCTGGACTTCACGGTCAACGTTGAATTTCAGTTTGGATAACACCATCTCCTTTGCCTCATTCGCTTCAGCTTTCAGTCCAAGAATGAAAAAGGTATCAAAAGCATCCAGCGGGGTCATCTGGAAGGAGATGCCATACCAGTTGTGTCCTTTTTTGCTGATCGGCTTCAGGGCGTCATAACCGGAGGCATATTTTTTATAGCCGCTCCAGGCATGGCGGCAGGCGGTTTTAATCTTCTCACATTGTGCCGATTTCTGTGTGGCGGAAAAAGTTTTCTGGGAGAACCCGAAAAAAGGAGTAACCAGGAAAAGTGCGGCAAGCAGGGTTTGTTTTGGGTTGAGTCTCATATTTTTTTCTCAAGGTAGATTTTCTCATTCAGTTTTTTCACAATTTCCGAATAGAATTGCTTCAATTTCACATATTCTGCTGGTGCATACACCGCACTCTTCATTGAATAGACAGCCTGGCAGGTGATCTTGTTATCTGAAACAATCGAGGTATAGCTGAAGGCCATCAGGTTATCCTGCCTCGAAAAGGCCTCAGGAAGTTTTTTAACTGTATATCCTTCGGGGACATCAAGTTCCATGACCAGCATCCTGCTTTTGGGATAAACGACATCGACCGGGTATTTCCTGGATGGCATGTCAAATGGATTCTTGCTGACGGCAAGGTTACAGAAAGGATTCACCTCGAGCATCTGGTCTGCTGTTTCAACGGGTAACTTTCCCGTTAACCGGATGATATATGGCTTCATCACAGAGTCAGCGCCTGCATTCCGGATGCTTCCAGAATCGGCGGGTTCAACACCTGTTTCAGAAAAATATTCAACCGCTTTACCCCGGTTATTGCCGATCCTGTTCCGCAGGTTCAGTGCATCATATCCTTTGGTGGTGACGGTAAATTCCGCATCCAGGGAGTCCTTTGCCGCATTGAATGTCAAACTGATATGATGTTCGAAAATGGAAGAAATATTCGGGTTTATATCGATCCAGGAGGTCTTCTCGTTGTTTAACATAAGTCCTGGCCCGTTGATGCACCGGGTCGGGAATGAACTGTTCCCGCACAATGGTTCGGTTCCGTCGGTCAGGATCCATTTGTCGCCGACATTCGCATTCACCATTAAATAATTGAAAAATTCGAAAAACGGGTAATCTTTAATCACACGGGAGTTGCCCCGTGTGCTCAGGATGACGGGATATGCGTCGATTCCGGCCGCTTTGAACATCCCGCACAGAAAAAGATTGATTTCAGCTGAATTGCCGGTTTTCCGTTTCAGCAGATCTTTAACCTTGCTTACCGAATAAATTCGTTGCTGCCCGTTCCAGGTTATATTTTTTTTCACCCAGGTCACGATGGGGTCAAACCGCTCGCCGACAGGTAACCCGGAAATTTTCTGATCAACAAGAATCTGCTGTGCGGCAGATTGACATGCTGACAGATATTTGCCGAAATCATTGTCTTTCATGAGAAGTTTCGCAAGTTCATCCCATGTTTTGCACTGATCTTCAGGAACTCCCCTGGTGTCGGTAACGGTATTTATCTGGAAATGCAGGGTAATCAGGTAATCATTCTCTGAAGAGATGAAATCCTGTTCCTTAAATGCCGGAACATTTTTCATGACAAATTTATAAGCACCTTCATTATAGGATGTATTGTAGAACTCCTTTTTAAGTCCATCTACCGCGTACTCCCGGTATTCGTCGAATTTACTGGCATTTTTCAGCAGGTAGGTATAGAGGTAAAAAGGAGTGTATTTGAGGATACACTCACTATACAGCACCGGGATTTCCCATTGAAATTTCCAGTCATGCAGCCTGAACTTGAATGGAGAACGAACCTCATAGGTGATCTCAAGCACAGAACCTGCATGAACATCCGGGAAGGCCAGTTTTTTAAGAATGACAAAATCGCTTAATTTTTGCTCAAAAACAGTTTTAGGGTCAATTTTTGCCTTTGTGATTTTTCCATTGACGAGGTTATAAGTGAAAGCCTTCATCTCACGGATTTCGTCCTTTTTTGTGTCAGAGGAGTTGACATACAGCGGGATGATCATCTCTCCGAACCTGACTCCGGCCTTCTGAATGACCTTTAGCCTCAGTGTCCTTGTATAGAGAACATCAAAACTAAATTCGGCCGGGATAAAAGAGATTTCGCATTTGTCATATAAGACCACTGCAGAGGCAGCCGTGTCGATGGGGCACGACTTCATCTCCAGGTCAGCCAGGGTAACCTCGCCCGAATTGGTTTTTGAATTCTGGGATTGAATCGGGCAGTTGATGAAACAAGTGCCCAGAAAAAGGAGCAGTAATGATAGTTTTCTATTCATGGTCGGGAATGAATATGATTTTATTTTGTCTTTCAAAGGCATGGACGGCACCGGCCCAGTTGTAAATGGCTGCATACTGGTCAAGTCCGAATTCGCCCCGTTGCACAAGGATATCCCGGACGTAGACCAGGTTGTTATGATCAAGGCTGGAGCTAGCCTTATAACTGCCGGCAACACTGGACAGTTCAACAGCCGGGTATGATTTAACCTTCATCCCTGCAGGTATCACGATCCGGATGGTATCGTGATGCCAGGAAGGACAGGGAAGGAAAACCGGGTTTACCCTGGCTGGTACTTTTTCAAAATCGGGGATGTCGGCAGGTGGCAGCGTAATGATCATCTTGTCAACCAAAGCTTTAGCTTCTCCGTTAACAGTTATTTGTGCATCGAAAACAACGGAAAGGTCATCCCTTGTTTTCCTGGTGAACTTGTAATCTTTAAGCTCAAAATTTTGAAAAGGCAGCAATGCTTTGGCTGTGGCCTTTAAAAGTTCGCTATCTTCATAAACAGTTGAAAGGACAATGTCTTCAAAATGAGGTCCCCTGTAATCAGAATGAACAGTTATCACAGATTTATCCTGCCCATCCAGGTTGAAATGATAGGATGAATTTACGATCACCTCTTCCGGTTTTAACGCAGGTATCTCCACCAATTTGCTTTTTCCTTTTGAGATAACGAGGGCCGGCCGGCCCTGGATAAATGCGGAAGTATAACCAACCGGATAATCCTTGCTGGTGCAATCAAGCCATAACGTGTCGGATTTATATGGCACACATAGTATCGCATGATTGAATTGAGCAGCCGGGAAATTTTTAATGATCGTTTCCGGTATTGTATTGCCATAGACCAGGGTAAAAAAGGAGGGAATCCCTTTTACAGCCAGCAATGACTTCATAAACAGCGCAAGGGCCTTGCAGTCGCCATATTTGTTTTGTGAGACATAGGATGCGGGGTAGGGTTTAAAGCCGCCCACATCTATTGAAACAGACAGGTAACGGGTGTTGTCCTGCAGGTAGTAAAAGAGCTTTTTGATGATGGCAAGGGTGTCTGTTAACCCGGAGGTCATCTGCTTTACCCGTTCGGTTTCTGATGCCGGTAAATCCTCTTCTCCCTCCATCAACCCTGCAATGAAGTCTCCGAAGGTTATCCAGGATGCGAAGCTGCCATGGATACCGTAAGCGAACTCTCCCGGAACAATATAAACATAGGGGAAAAGGTCCCTGGTCGCAGCCCGGCAACACTCTTCTTTGATCAGGCGGGAATATTGACCGCTCCATTTCATCCTGATCGTCCTGTTGATTGTATCCGTTACCGGAGACCCAAGGTTTTGTTGAAAGATATGGATGGGATAACCGGCCGGGATTTCTACCGTTAGCATGGCAGAGCGGGTTGGAGCATGCGAATTATAAACCGGTGACCACCAGGCGATGTGCAGAAATTCAGTGGAGACCTCCTCGTACTCAACATGTACCTGGTATGGAAACTGGTTGTGCTTCAGTTCAAAACATTTGACTTTGTAGTCAGAATAAAAGTCTATATGGGAAAACTTACTCCGGTTGGTTATCTGTTTTTTCTCCAGTTTGTATAGGATACGGCCGGTTGTATCCTGGATCCATCCTGAGAGGTTATCGATCTTATCCAGTGGAGAGTAGTCCAGTTCAAATTCAGCGGCCTGCTCTCCCCTTTTGGTGTTGATCTGAATCAGCAATTCAGTCCTCCGGACCACTTTCTGAAAGGAAGCCGTAACATGCTCATTCTTAATTAAAACCACATAATCGTGGTTTCTGCCATTTGTGTAAAATGGGAAAAGGAGCAGCAATAGCAACGAAAGATATTGGCGGTTCAAATTCCGGACTTATAACTGTTCCTACAAACATAGGAAAAATCCTGAGATCATTCAGCAATAAGTTTCTTCAGTTTTGTCTCTGCAACCTTAGCCGTATAAGCAAATTGAATGAACCGCGTAAGCGATTGGATATAACTCTCTTCGGCCTGCCTTACTTCCAGGGCGGTGGTTTGTCCCAGCCTCAGGCGGTCCATCGAGATGTTGAGATTCTCTTTTGCCAGCAGGGTATTGCTTTTCTCCAGTGAAAGGAGCCGAACAGCCTGCTCGTAATTGGAAAGGGCATTCTGCATCTGTGTGTTTACGGCAGTTTTAACACTTCCGAGGTTATATTGGGCCGCTTGTTGCTGCAGTTTCGCTACCGCAACCTGGCGGTTGATATTGCCACCGTAAAAAATGGGGAAACTGAGTGATCCACCAATCTGCGGGCCATAGGTTCTGTTCCTGGTAACGGAGCTGGCACTGTTGTCGTTCAGCAGGAAATCGTAGCCTGCGGAAAGATTAAGCCAGGGCAATCGCTGGGCAGAAATTTCATGGATGGTAAGGGCGCTCACATCCGCCTCCTTTTGTGATCCGAGAACCTGCGTGTTTTGAGCATACAGCTTTTTAACCAGGTCATTCTTGTTGGGAACATACGACAGGTCAATGGAATCAACCACTTCGAAGGGGGTTTCCGCATCGCGGCAGAGCCATTGATTCATGGTCCTTTTGGAGTCAAGGATCACCGTCTCCTGGATGATGGCGTTTTCAAGAAATACGTTGAGGTCGACCTGCGACTGAAGGAGATCTGTCTTTGGCACAAGCCCTGCCTTAAAGCTGGCCTGCAGGATATTGACCCGCTCCCTGTTATAGCGGATCACTTCATTCAGCGAGGTGAGTTGCTGTTTCTGCCTGACGATATCGTAATAGGCAAGGATCACGTTGTAAGAGGTTTCGGTGACTTTATCCCTGAACTGGATCTCGCCCAACCCCGATATTTCCTGTAGTTTTTTCCGGGTGATAAACATCCTGCCTCCATCGAAAACGGTCCAGCTCAGTGAAATTCCTGCAGAGAGGTTGTTTGAATTTGCACCGTTGGTGGTGTTGGTAGTCCCGTTGGAGAGTTCAGTATAAACATTGTTATAGGCGAAGTTATCGGAGGCATTGACGCCGATATCGGGCAGCATGCCTGCATTTCCGGCGGTATTGTTGGCTGCATCGATGTCGGCCGATGCTCTGGCGACCAGGATGCCGTAGTTCTGCTTAAGGGCGATGGCCAGTGCATCATCTACGGTAAGAAGCGATTGGCCGGAACCGGAAATGCCCGCAAACAGGAAAGTGCAGACGATGAGCATGCGTATTTTCATGGGGAGATTTCTCATTTTGCAATTTCGGTAGGGTCGATGATCTCTTCACGGGCCGTTTTACGGGCCATGAGGATGTACATCGTTGGGATAACGAACAGGGTGAGGATCAGGGCAAAAAGGAGTCCTCCAACGATCACGACACCCAGCGGAACACGGCTCGAAGCCCCTGCCCCCAGGGCGAGGGCAATCGGAAGCGCGCCAAAAGCGGTGGCAAGGGAGGTCATCAGGATCGGACGAAGCCTTGCTACTGCTGCTTCATAGGCGGCCTCACTTTTGGGCAGCCCGGCTTTCCGCTTCTGGTTGGCAAATTCGACAATCAATATCCCGTTTTTGGTGACCAGGCCGATGAGCATGATCATCCCGATCTCTGAAAAAATGTTCAGGGTATTGCCTGTGATCCACAAACTGAGCAGGGCTCCTGCCATGGCCAGCGGAACAGTGAGCATGATGATGAACGGGTCGCGGAAGCTTTCGAACTGTGCTGCCAGGATAAGATAGATGAGCACCAGCGCCAGGATCAGGGCAAAGGATGTGTTGGAGCTGCTTTCAGCGAAATCGCGCGAAGGTCCGAGCAGGGCGGTCTGGAACGAATCATCCAGTACCTTTTTCGATATTTTCTCCATTTCAGCGATGCCTTCGCCCATGGTATGGCCGTTGGCAAGCGAGGCCGAGACACTGGCAGACTTGAAGCGGTTGAAATGGTAGAGGGTCGGCGGACTGCTATTCTCCACCATGCTGACAAGGTTGTCAAGTTGGATCAGGGTTCCGGCGTTATTCCGCACGTAGAGCGACGTAATGTTCGATGGGTCGCTTCTCGCAGGGCGGTCAACCTGCCCGATCACAAAATACTGTTTCCCGTTCCTGAGGAAATAGTCATACCTTCTGCCGCTCATGGCGTATTGCAGGGCGTTGGAGATGTCCATCACGTTGACTCCCAGGTCGGTTGCTTTTAACCTGTTCACTGTCAGGTTCAACTCCGGCTTGTTGAATTTCAGGTTTACATCCACATTTCCGAAGATGCTGTCTTTTCTTGCCTCATCAATGAACCGGGGAAGGAATTTCTGGAGTTTTGCAAAGTCGAGGTTTTGCAGAACGAACTGTACCGGGAGTTGAGAACCTCCTGCAAGTGAAGTGGAGATGGTTTGCTCCTGGTTGGGAATGATCCTCGCTTCCGGGAATTTTTTATACAACCTGACCAGTTTGTCATAGATTTGCTGTTGCGTCAGTTTTCTTTCATTGGGTTCGGTGAGAAAGATGTTCAAACCGCCGGTATTGGTGCTGGAAGCGCCGCCACCAAAGGCAGTTCTGGCAAAGACCAGCCTGCTTTCAGGAATGCTGTCCATGACCCGTTGCGCAATCCGGTCCATGAGATTCTGAGTATAGTCGAAATCGGTACCTTCCGGGGCGGTTACGCTGGTCCTTATGATGCTGTGATCCTCCAGCGGGGCCAATTCCGACTTGATGGTTGCGCCAATTCCCACCACCATCAGCAAACAGATTCCAAGAATGATGAAGGAGAGAGACTTCCTTGCAATAAAATAACCGAGGATTTTCCTGTAACCGTTCTCCATTCCTGTAAAAAAGGGTTCTGTCTTATTGTAGAAATTCGAATGGCGCGCCAGGCTTCCGCCCATCATCACATTCAAAACCGGTGTGAGGGTGAGGGATACAAATGCCGAGATAAGCACTGCACCGGCTACCACAATGCCAAACTCACGGAACAACCTTCCGGTGAATCCACTCAGGAAAATTACCGGGATAAAAACGATTGCAAGGGTCAGCGAGGTGGAGATGACGGCAAAAAGGATCTCCCTGGTGCCCAGGAAGGCTGCCTTCCATTTATCCATTCCCTGTTCGATTTTTTTGAAGATGTTCTCCGTGACCACAATGCCGTCATCAACCACCAGCCCGGTTGCCAGAACGATGGCCAGAAGTGTGAGGACATTTACGGAGAATCCGAAAATATACATGATGAAGAATGATCCGATCAGGGAGACAGGAATGTCGATAAGGGGCCGCAGGGCAATGACCCAGTTCCGGAAAAAGAGGAAGACGATCAGAACCACAAGGGAGATGGCGATCAGCAGGGTTTCTCCAACATCTGTCACCGACTGTCGGACAAACTTTGTCTTATCATAACCAATGGCGAGCTTCATTCCTGCAGGCATCTCCTTTTCGATCTGTTTGTACCGCTTGTAAAACTCATCTGCTATTTCAATATGGTTGGCTCCTGGAAGCGGAATAAGTGCCAGGCTTATCCCTTCCACACCATTCAGTTTGACCTGTTGCTCTTCATTTTCAGGGCCGAGGACCGCTTCGCCGATGTCGCTCAGGCGGACTACCTGGTCGTTGGTTTGCCTGATGATGATGTTGTTGAAATCTTCCTCGGTGACCAGTCGCCCAAAGGTTTTGATGATCAGTTCGGTACTCTTTCCCCTCACTTTTCCGCTGGGAAGTTCCACGTTCTCCCGGTCAAGGGCGAGATTCACATCCTGGGCAGTGAGGTTGTAGGCGGTCATCCTGTCGGGTTTAAGCCATAGCCGCATGGCAGGACGTTTTTGCCCATACAGCGCCACGGAACTCACGCCGGGAATGGTTTGCAGTTTCTCCTGCAGGATGTTCTCAGCATAGTCGCTCAGTTCCAGTGCATTCATCGTAGTGCTCTGCACCGCCACGGTGATGATGGGATCGGAGTTGGCATCGGCTTTACTGACTACCGGCGGGGCGTCGATATCCTGGGGCAGGCTCTTGGTTGCCTGTGAGGTCTTATCCCGTACGTCGTTCGCCGCTTTTTCCAGGTCAGCCCCTACATTAAATTCTACGACAATGGTACTGCCTCCTGTTGAGGAAGAGGAGGAGATCGACTTAATCCCTTCGATGCCGTTAATGGCTTTTTCAAGTGGTTCTGTGATTTGGGATTCGATGATTTCCGGGTTGGCACCTGTATAATTGGTTTGTACATTGATGGTGGGAGGATCAATGGCGGGATAGAGCCGTACTCCGAGAAACGAGAAACCCACAGCACCGAAAAGGATGATGATGAGACTCATCACAATGGAGGCAACCGGGCGTTTCAGGGCAAAATCAGAGATTGACATAGTGTTGGTTAACAGGAGTTTACGCCGGTGCTAATATATTTTTGAAAACTTCAGGTCCGAATTCATCCGGAGAAACAGGATGCCGGTCGTAACAACGGTATCGCCTGCGTTAAGCCCGGAGATAACTTCAACATCCTTCGATCGCCGCGTTCCGGTCTGGATGGTGACAAAAGTGGCCTTTCCCTGCCTTGCCACGATAACCTTTTTGTTCCGCTCCTGGGGAATTACAGCCTGGGTCGGAATCATGAGCGCATTCGGGCTGACCTCCAGCGGAACCTCTACCGTAGCGAAGATCCCAGGACTGAGTGCTGGGTCCGGACGGTTTACGACTGCCCGTACCCTCAGGTTGCGGGTAGCCGCCTCCACACCACCCTCAGCCGCAGTGATCCTGGCAGTAAAAAAGGTATCAGTGCCCTGGATGGTGAACCTGACAACCTTGCCCTCAGAGATCTCTTTGCTGTATTTTTCCGGAACACTAAAGTCAAGTTTCAACTGGTTGGATTCCCGGATGGTGGTAAGCGGGGTAGCGGGGGTCACCTGGGCACCGAGACTGATGTTCCGTAACCCGATCACCCCGTCATAGGGAGCAACCACCTCCGTTTTGCTGATCTGCGCCTTCAGCACTTCAATATCGTCGCTGATGGAGTTGACCTGTAGCGTCGTCTGGTC
Organism: Bacteroidales bacterium; assembly: GCA_049317265.1. GTDB lineage: Bacteria > Bacteroidota > Bacteroidia > Bacteroidales > FEN-979 > CAIVAT01. The sequence continues at coordinate 38,900 of JBMOIP010000033.1, read as the reverse complement.
GTATTCCAGTTCGCTGATGCCGCTGACTGAGAGAAGCTCAGCCTGTCGTTTTTTTGTCTGACGGGCAATTTCAAGCTGCGTTTGTAATTTGCGCAAACTGGCCTGCATATCGGCATCAAACAACTTTACCAGGATGGTACCCTTTTTTACAAACTTCCCCTCCGGGAGGTTAAGCATGACGATCCGCCCCGACTGGTCGGGCATCAGCACGGTCTCCTCAAACGATTTGATGGTGCCGGAAACGGTGATTGATTGCTGGAGAATGGAGGTCTTGACAATGTAACCTTCAACGATTTGCGGCCCGTTTTGCTTGCTGTTTTGTGCGTTTTTCCCATCCTTGCCGCTGTTACAGGCTGATATTGTAAAGGTGAACAGGAGCAGGTAAAAGGATAGACCTTTCAGTGATTTTTTCATACAGGTAAATCAAGCTAGTTTCCGGGGATGGATTTCATGGAGACCTGAAAAAGGTCCCCGGACTAAAGAACGAACAAAAGTATGAAAAATTGGCCACCATTTTTCAATGCTTCAATTGTGTTTGGCGATCTGATAAAATGTTGTATTTTTGCATTCCTTATATCGGGATGTAGCGCAGTTGGCTAGCGCACCACGTTCGGGACGTGGGGGTCGGAAGTTCGAGTCTTCTCATCCCGACTTTTTAACCCCACGATTAATCGTGGGGTTAAAAAATGCCTCTTTAGCTCAGCTGGTAGAGCAACTGATTCGTAATTAGTAGGTCGGGGGTTCAAGTCCCCTGAGAGGCTCATCGCAGGAGATATTTTTTGAAATTATAGCCGGATACATTTTCACATGAAAAGGTATCCGGCTTTTTTGTTGCAATTATTCAGAAATAACGATTAAATTTTTTTGTGAAAAATATAACAGTTTCTGATAAATTTTGTTTCTTTGTATGGTGCTGTAAGGCTGACTGCTCATTAACCTGCCAAAACTCCTGAATATGAAGAAAGTTCTCCCTGCTTTTCTCACCTTCCTGCTGTTATTCAATTCACTGATTTCTGATTCATATGCCGGTAAATGGAGGGTTAACAATACCGGGATATCTGCACATTTTACCACTGTTCAAGAGGCTGCCAGTTCAGCCTCGGTTCTTACCGGAGATACATTATATGTTGAAGGTTCCGTGACGAGCTACGGGGGACTGACACTCACCAAACGACTCACGGTCATAGGTCCGGGCTATTTCCTTGGGCAGAATCCCGCTACACAGGCCAACCTGGCCCCGTCCATGATCGACTACCTTACCTTCAGCACAGGTTCCAGGGGTTCGATGATAACAGGGATGACCATTCTTTATGGTGTAACGTTGCAGGACAGCGCCATCGTAATGACCCGGAACAATTTTTCCAATGTAACTATCACCGAAATTTCAAGTGATAACTATTTCGCCCAGAATTACCTGAACTCAATGAGTATCTCTGGATCTTCGGGGAACACGATCTTGAATAACTTCTTCGGAAAAAGTAATTCGTGTGCCAATGGCAACTGCTTGTCGATGAGCAATAATTCGTCGGCGACAATTAAAAATAATATGTTCCAGGGATGCCAGGTCATCAATGGCAGCCTCTATCAAAACAACATTGCCACCGGGACAGATGCCTTAGGGAACAGCACATTTACCGCTACGATTTCAACGGTTACCAACAATATAGGCGCTTCCGGCCAATATGGAAATTCAAATGGGAACAAGGAATATATCGATATGTCCACAGTATTCGTCAATACAGGAAGTGAGGATGGCCGATATCAGCTGCTGCCGGGGTCACCTGCCAGCGGCGCCGGGGCCAGTGGAGTCGACTGCGGTATCTTCGGAGGTTCAACATCCTATGTGCTCTCCGGTGTGCCCAACCTTCCTTCGGTCTGGGATATCTACGTCAACGGCAACACGGTTACGGTCAAAGCGCTTAGCCACTGACCCACATCCATTTTCACATCCTTTCCCGATATTCAGATAAAACAACACCAAAATTATATTCACTCAAAATCCCACTCCCATGAAAAAAATGAACTTCTTCCTGGTCCTCATGATCGTCTGTTTAGCCGGAACTACGCTTTATGCAACGAAATGGCGGGTAAACAATGCAGGGATCCCGGCAAATTTCACAACTGCCAATGCTGCCGTAAACTCTCCGCTGGTAATGGACGGGGATACCGTTTATTTTGAAAGTTCAATGTTTGTCTATGATGGTTTTAATCTCGTGAAAAGATTGGTTTTAATCGGACCCGGCTACTACCTTGCCGACAACGACTCCACCCAGGCCGATCCGAAGCCGGCCACCCTGCAGTCGATAACATTTAGCAACGGCTCACAGGGCTCCATCATGAAAGGGATCTCTTTCAGCTCGTCGGTACAGGTTTCCACTTCCAATATTACCCTGGAGAAGAACTATATCATGGGGGGATTTTCTCTTAATAACTGTTCAGGAATCTCCATCCTCCGTAACTACATTCTCTACCTCAGCCTTAACACTGCCCAAAATGTGCTTATTTCGAATAACATTTTTGTCAGTGAAAATCAATTCGGGAATTGCTTGACAATTGATGCCAGCGCTTCAGCCAGCGTAATCAACAATATCTTTTTTGGCAAGTTGAACGTAAACAACTCGGTCTTCAGGAACAACATCCTTACCTGTACCTCCCTTTCACAACCATTTTTTATGTCAAACAACTCCTTGGTTCAGAACAATATAGGCGCGTCAAATCAGTTTGCTGTTTCAAACGGCAACCTGGCAAATGTGGATATGACAACGGTTTTTGTCAATACCGGAGGCGCTGAAGCAAAATTCAAACTTAAACCGGGCTCCCCGGCTATCGGAGCTGGTGTAGGCGGTGCCGACTGCGGCATGTTTGGCGGAAACTACCCCTATGTATTGTCGGGAATGGTAACCGGACCATCAGTGTGGTATATGAACATGAATGGCATCGATGTTACTGTCAAAGCTAAAAGTCATTGATCATGAGGCGCGTTTTTCTCATTATCCTTGCAACCCTGTCGCTGCCTGGAGTTTTTGGGCAAACCATCAACCGGATTGAATATTTCTTCGATACCGATCCCGGATATGGTTCGGCAATCCCGGTCAGCTATTCCGCAGGTTCATCTGTTACAGCAACGTTCAACCTGAATACTGCTGGACTATCCCAGGGCATTCATGTTCTGCTGGTCCGGGCAAAAAATGTCAATGGCAAGTGGAGCACCGTTTCAAATGTTCCCGTTTACGTGATTGAAACTGGTAGCGGGAGCCCGGTTGTCAAACTTGAATATTATATCGACAACGACCCGGGATTTGGCTACGCTACAACTGTTACGATTGTCCCGGGGACTGCCGTTCCCGCCTCCTTCCAGGTCAATACCAACGGTTTGACCCCAGGATTACATTACCTGTGTGTCAGGGCCAAAGACTCGCAGACCAGGTGGAGCACACTCTCATGGTCGATGTTCGTGGTTCAGGAAGTTGAATCCAACATCAGCAAACTCGAATACTATGTAGATGCTGATCCTGGTTTCGGAAGTGGAAAACCGCTAACCATTGTGCCTGGTTCAAAAATCACATCGGCATTTTCCATTGATACGGCTGGTCTCGTCAGTGGCCTCCATATGCTGTGTGTAAGGGCAAAAGACACCCGGTCACGCTGGAGTTTGCTCTCCTCTTCCATGTTTGTTGTCCAGGAGAAAAAATCAGATATCAGCAAGGTGGAGTATTTTGTGGATAACGAACCCGGGTTTGGAAGCGGTACCCCGCTCACCTTCACCCCTGGCTCAAAAATTTCAGCAGCGTTTGCCATAAACACACCATCGCTCCTCCCAGGAATGCACTATCTGTGTGTTCGTTCCATGGATTCACAGAGTCGCTGGAGTGCGCTTCAGTACTATCCGTTTGTTTCCTTCTCAAATGGATTAATTCCGGAAATTACGGAGATGGAGTATTTTGTGGATACTGATCCGGGATTCGGACTGGGGATTCAGGTTCCTGTGACACCCGGTCAAAAGGTGAGCGCAGCGTTTTCACCATCTTTGCCGGCTCTTGCAGAAGGTCTGCATATGATTTGTGTAAGGGTAAAGAACAGCGCCGGCCAATGGAGCATGCTGCAATCCTACATGTTTTCCACAGTACAGGATACGAAGCGTCCCATGACCGTCATGGAATATTTTGTCGATACCGATCCGGGTTTCGGCAGCGGCCATCCGGTGGCGATCACTCCTTCAAATGCTGTGACTGCGCAATTCAGCCCGGATACCACCGGGTTACCCCTGGGGGGGCACATGGTGGTGGTGAGGGTGAAAGATGGTGCCGGAAACTGGAGCATTGTACACGATACGACTTTTAATTACAACAGTACGCCAAGAACCTGGACTGGCCTTGTGAGTGAAGATTGGAAAGTGCCGGGAAACTGGTCGCCTGAAGGTGTTCCGCAATGGAATGATGATATTTTGATTCCAGCTGTTGCTCCTTTTATGCCGGTGGTAAAGCATGCCGGTCTCAGCTGCCGCAAGGTGGTGGTTTCGCCGGGAGGGGAGCTGCATATCAACCCTGGTGTGGTGTTAACAGTTAACGGTGATTTGAAATTGATTCCATAAAAGGAAAAAAACTGCCTGTTTTTTAATCAACGGCCAGCCTGACTGTTTTTGAACAGCCCTGGCCGTTTTTTATTGACACCAGGTAGATACCTTTCTGCATCGGGGCATTCAGGATGAATATGTTCCGACCCTTGCCCAGGAGGAGGATTCTACGGAAAATGATACGGCCATACATATCGGAGATGGCTATTTCATTACTTCCGGAATCCTTTAGGACAATTTCACAGGTAAAAGTTGCTCCTTCCTTCACCGGATCGGGATGTAACCTGAGTTCAGGCAGATTGATCCTTCCAGTTAATTCAGTTCCTGTTCCTGTAATCATATCCATCGGGATCCTAACGAATTTTGGGCGGTAGCAATCGGCATCCATCCGGTCTGTCCAGATATGCCGGCACTCTGAGGGGCATATATTCGGTGCCAGGGTATCTACCCGGTCATTCACATTGTAAGATAAGAGCAACTCGTTGTTTTCTGTAAAAAAGGGATGCGCCTGGGCGTTGTAGGTAAGAAGATACGCTCCGTTGAATTTACTCTCTTCAGTGTAAAGGAGGTTTTGGTTTGTAAAAGGTCCCCATGGGGTATGGCTCTGGTAGGAATACATTTCTCGTCCAAGTCCGCATTCAAGATACCCGTTTTCCTGGGTAATGAGGTAGTAATTTCCATTTTGCTTCATTACACTGAAACCGGGGGAGACCGGATCTGATGAAATCTTCTGTGCCTGTTCGGGAAACCAGGACCAGCCGGAACCGGTATAGTATTCCCAGGGCAACAGCGGGTTGGACAGGCTGCAGCGGGCGACGACGGGTTCCCAGACAATCCAGTTCAGCCTGTTGCCATAGATATAGAGGTAACCAGTGTTGGTGTCGGCGATAACCGCGCGGCCATATATTGAGTTTGGTCCGTTGTCGTGCACCGGGTAGATTCCAACCTGGTGAAGATCCGGGAGATGCAGTTTCACCACGTAGCATCCCAGGTAAGCGAGGGTAGTTGAATGGTACCTTTCTGTGAAGATATACACCGTATCGTGATCAACATACCCGTGGCCGGGCCAGAGCAGGGTGGTATCATTGGGCACAATTTTAAATGTTGTTCTGTTAACACCGGTCATGGTCGTATCGAGGATGGTTTTGAACCGATTCCTGTTGACCGAATCCTGCACCATATAGCAGTTCCTCACCTGGAAAAGACAGGGCAGGGTGTTGTTTGTCGTATCCACATTGTTGGTATAACTGTCGCCAAATAACCAGATGACCCTACTGTCGGGCAGCGGGATGCTGATAGTGGCATCCCCGGCGGTCCAGCCTCCTGAATTTAGCCGGAAATAGTTCGTCCAGGTGGTGTCAAAATAGGATATGTTCTGGCCGGAAACGAATGCTGTAATGCACCAAAAGAGGATTGCCAGCAACCAGTTTTTCCGGTAAAAGAGGTTTAATATGAAATCCATTTTCAAAAGGCTTAAACTGATTGCAAAAGTAAATACTATTCATTGCGCAATCCCGATATAAGTGTTTTATGCATAAGGGCTTTGGCTGGAAAAAATATCCATAAAATCCCGTTTACAACGATCAGTGATAAAATCCCTGCAATAAACAACCAGGGTACCTGCGAATCCGGTGATATTAGCAGGGGAAAAACCAATGGGAGAGAGGCGATCAGACCAAGGGTTATCCCTGATCCCAGGATCAGCAAGTGTTCTAAAAGGATCATTTTGAACACAAGTTGTTTCCGGAAACCGATGGCAACAAATAATGCAAGTTCTTTCCTGCGCCGGGAAATATTGCGAAGCAGCACAATTCCCAGGCCGATGGTGCCGATGACCACTCCCAGGCCACCTAAAAGCATGAAAACAGACAGGTAAGTATTTTCCACAACGTTGAAGGATGCAAGCCGTACAGAAGCCGGGGTCGTCATCAGCCCAACATCCCTGAACAACCTTTCAAGGGTATGGGAGATGGTGTCTTGCTGATTTTTCGGACCATCAACCAGCATGACCCTGGCTCCCCCGGCAGATGGGAAAAACACCCTGAGCAGACTGTCGGAAACCAGGATGTGACCCTGGAAAATGGAGTTATCGAGGCCTCCCATCAGCTTTATTTTGAGTTGGTTACCCGATTCGTCCCGGTAAATCAGCGTATCTCCCACCGATTTTCGGAGTCCCCAGGTAATGACCGTTTGATCACAAAAACCCGGGATAACATCATCAGCGAGTTTGGTTCCGAGGGTTTTCCAGGGTTCAGAAGCTTTGACAGACGGCACAAGGCTTACAAATGTGAATGCATTGAGCTTGTTAAACAGGTTGGCCGGAACCCCAAGGATCCCGGGTTGGGAAACCTGGTTTAAGTTGAGACAACTAGCATCATCGCCGGCAAGTCCGGGAAGTTGAACAAACCTGACGTTTTTGAGTACAGATTCATCCTTCAGCCCGAAAATTCCGGAGCCGGTGGGTGTGTTAAGATCGTCCATGACGGGAAGAGTTGATTCACCCCATAAAATAAATCCGCCGGTACCTGATTTCCTGGCGGAATCGTGCCCGGAAATGGTTTTCCGGTTGGCTCCCGTGATGACAATTGTAAAGGTTCCAATTGCCAGCAAAGCAACTGCTGAAAGGGTGCGGGCCCGGTTTAATGCCAGGTTTTTCAGGGCCATACCGACCGCGCCCGGTATGGCGTTCCAGTGACGGGTGACAGCACCAGCCAATACAATGTTCAGCAATGCCAATCCCCCGGGTAGCAGCAACCCTCCTGCGGCCAGTGTTACAGAGCTGCTCAGTGCTGTTCCATGTATCCATTGCCAAAAAAGCAGGGAGATGGAACTTCCCAGGAAGAGTAAAAGGATGAAAAAATTAAATACCAGCTGCTTTTTATTGATTGTGAGGATCCGGTTTTCAACACCTTTAACCAGCATAGACAAAGGATTTCCCAGATTTTTCCACAATGTGAAAAGCAGCACAGCCATGGAGGTAACCAGGCTGATGGCTGCCCCGTATCCGAGGGTAATGAGGTTAACCTTCGACACCAGGTATGATGTGTTTACTGCATCCAGCCAGATGGTATTAAGCCCCAGGATCAGCAGGCGGTTATAGATCATACCGCCAAATGTGCCTAAAACCACCCCGGCAAGAGTTGCCAGCAGGGCTTCACCTGCCAGGATTATCATAATCTCTGTTTTTCTGAATCCAATCGACGCAAGCAGTCCGGTTTCAACTGCTCGGGATTTAGCGAGCATGGAGAACAACATGGCGGTTAACAGCAATGAACTAAGAATGATAAAAAAGCTGAGACTTAGAAACAGTTCGCCAAAATCTGTTGAATTCGAAGCCGCCCGCTCTCCCTCTTCAAAAACAGGCCGGAATGATAAGCCCGACTTTAACGGATCGAGCCGTTGCATCAATTTTTCTTCGATCCCCGGGATTTCAGAGTGGCCGGCCTTAAACCTGAACAAAGTGATATTGCCGAACCTGTTGCCCCATAACGCTTGTCCCGCTTCCAGGGAGATAAAGGCTTTGGGTGTTCCCCGGAAACTTTTCCAGTACGCTTCATCTTTTTCCCTGATCTTTTTCAGGTTTACTGGCGCCCCGGTTTCCCAATCACGGCAATTGCCAGCGCCAGACATCCCGGGAAAATCGGGCATCAGCCCACGGTCAGCAATACTGTTTCTGCTTGCGACCACCGATTTTACACTGAACATGGTACTGTCTTCATGCAATGAACGCAATGGGCCCATCAGGAAATAACGCAGCATGATTGAATCTCCCGTTCCGATGTGAAGGTCGTTTGCCAGCCATTCGCTGATCATGATCTCCCTTGTCCCGGGCGCTTGCCTCAGAAATGATTCACTTGCAGCAGTTACAAATGAGTAGGGAGTTGATGAGTTGCCTGAGGATAATGAATTGACCAGGTAAGTCAGTATGGCGTCGCAGCCGGGAATTGTATTCTGAATAGCATCAACAGTGGTTTTATCAAAAAAGATACGATCGGAGGATATCTCATAATTCCTATCCATTACTCCTGGCAAAAGCCTGATATGCAAACCGGCATCCTGTGGTTTCCAGCATCTTCCAACGATGCTGTCCAGCATATGTGCGGTTAGCTTGCTTCCCTCACTGTCTGCAACAAGGATCGTATTTGCGAATCCCGTCAACTTCAACAGTCCGGTCATCTGTTGCAATGAAATAAAAACGTTGAAGGGAGCAGCCTGGTTGTTTTTCAGGCTGAACCGGCCCATCTGTTCAAAATTTGTAATGGCTGATACCTTTAGCCGGACGGAGTACGACGGCATTTTTTCTGAGACAAAAGGTGCATTGGACGGAGCTTTTCCCTGGTTTTGGATTCGCAGCATGAGTTCATCTCCGGGCTTCAGGTTGAGTCTCTCTGCAACATTGCTGCTGATGATGGCTTCATCGGAGGCTGGCGCCTGTAGCGGTTGATCCCACAATTGGCAGAACCTTTCATCTATACCGGAAACCTGTACCTGGTTTATTCTCAAATTTTTATCGCTGTTGATGGCGATGCCGCCGGAGATAAGTACAGGGATGGCTTCTACATTTAACTTCCGGGTAATGGCATCAGCAAGTTGCTGACTGAAAAACCGTTCATTGGCCTGCAACGCAAATTTTGTCTTTCCCAGCCGAATATCGGTGAGCCTTTTCAGGCTGTATCGCACCGAATCTCCTACAATCAGCGCCCCAGTCAGCACGGCAGTGCTCACCACAATCCCGGCCATCACAGCCAGGTATTGTTTCCGGAAAAACCGGAGGTTCCTCATGATCAGTTGAATCCTTGTCATGATGGATTTATCCGTTGGAGTTTTCCGGAGGTTAAGCGGTAGGTTATTGACATCAGGGAGGCCAGCTCCATGGAATGGGTGACAACCACAATCGCAAGGGGTGCATCACGGTGCAATTCAATAAGCAGTTGCCCGAGAAGCCGGGCATTTTCCGCATCCAGCGACCCGGTGGGTTCATCAGCCAGCAAGAGGCGGGGCTGGTTGACCAGCGCCCTTGCCACAGCTACACGCTGGCACTCTCCCACGGAGAGCTGGTATGGCCGCTGGTTCACCTGTTTTTTCAGTCCTACGCGTTCTATCAACTGGTGCGCCCGTTCAATAGCTTGGGTGCGGGCAACGCGCTCTTTTACAGGTACCACCGGGAGAAGAACATTCTCCAGCAATGTCAGCTGGGGCAAGAGGTGGTGTAACTGAAACACAAAACCGATCATCTGGTTGCGGATCCCTGCCAGGTGGTTGTCATCCAGCTCATTTACATTGATTCCATCCAGAATGACATTTCCGGAGGTTGGCTGGTCCAGTGTTCCCAGGATATTGAGCAACGTGCTTTTTCCAGAACCCGACGGGCCGACAACAGCGATTGAATCGGTGGCACCAATATTGAGGGATAACTGGTTTAAAATGATATTCCCGGTTACCGCTCCCGGGAGGTTATAGTGCTTCGAAATGTTTTGAAGTTCTGCGAGCATGCTTATCGTATTACCTTTTCATACACATTTACCATTTCCATTGTCAGCTTTCTGCAGTCAAACGAATCCTCCACCGATCTCCTCCCGCTCCTGCTCATCACTTCCAGCTTGTCCGGATTGCTGAGCACCTCCGACAGTGCTTTTGCCAGCGCTGCCGCTGTATTTGGCCTGTAGGTCACCCCACCTCCGGTCGCCCCGATGATCTCAGGAAAAGCCCCCAGGTCAGGTTGCACCAATGGCACTCCCGATGCCAGCGCCTCTACCTGGTAGAGCCCGAAGGCTTCACCTTTTAGGACCGGGACTGAAAGAACGGAAACACCCTTGAAAAATGACCCCAATGATTCGGTTGAGAAGTCGGGGAAGATTTCCATATCCTGGTCGATTTTGTTGATTTCCAGTTTATTGAGCTGTCGGTGAAGGAATGCCTGGTCATCTCCTGTCATCCCGCCGGTGACTTTCAACTTCAGCTGTCTGAATTGCGGATCAGCTTTTAACAGGATAAATGCATCCACCAGGATTTCAAATCCGTTCTCTTCGCAAATCCTGGAGAGGTAACCAATGGCCGGAGCTGATCTGTCGGGAGGAGTAAATGTGTAATTTTCCGGTTTGATTCCGATATGCACCACATGTATTTTATCGGAGGGAATTTTCATTTTGGTCCGCATCACCTCTGCAAAAAATGTACTTACCGAAATGAAGGCATCTGCATCACGGCTTTTCTCCGACATCAGATCCCAGATGCGGCCACGCCACGAGGGCTCCATGGCATCAACCCAAACGTCCTCATCCTGCAAGGAACATACAACCGGGACCTGTACCGTTTCTCGTATCTGCCAGGCCATTCCTAGTAACAGCGCATTTGAAAAATGGACAATATCCGGCTTAATATGGTTTTTCAGAAAGGCTGCAACCCGGTCAAGCTCATGGTTCTGATGTCCCATGCTGCCAAGGAGCATCGACTCGGTGAGCTCTTCCATACCAGCCGCCCGGGTTGAACTTGATTTCCTGGCTGCAAATTTCAGGACCGGCTTCGAGTCAAACAGGTTTTCCATCCATCCGGGCATGTGTCTGAACATTGGAAACTGCTGTTTAAGGTAGATGTTCACCGCTCCATAGAAAACAGGGACTTCAGGATTGGTGGGCTCTCCGTTCATGGTAAGCGGAAGGTACATCGGCAGCGTGATCGCTTCATGACCCAGCTCCCTTAAAGTAGTTACATAAGCACCATCCCGGAGACAGTTTCCGCAATAGAACGTGCCGCCAAAACCCGGTACGATATTTACGATTTTCATAATTCCAAGGTGTTATTTTCCAAAACAATAAACTCGTCCATCCTGCGCCCCCACTACGATCATGGAGGAGGTGACAGCCGGAGTGCTGAAAACAGGGCTGCCGATTTCATACATCCATGTTTCGGTTCCCGAATTGATGTCAAGTATATGGAGCCTGCCATCTCCTGTGGCTGCAACCACAGCTTTGCCGGCAATCACCGGCGAAGCGTCAGCTTTTCCAAGAGTTTTGAACTTCCAAAGCAACTTTCCGCTAACCGCCTCAAAACAAGAAATATGGCGATTCTGAGATCCGGTAACGACTCTCCCCGATCCGATGGCCGGGGATGCCAGGAAAGGTCCTCCTCCCTCCGTTTTCCAAACGATCTTTTTCGCCTTCAGGTCAAAACAGTAAAACACCCCGTCGTAATCTCCAAAAAATGCCTTGGTTCCAAGGATGGCGGCAGATGCCGGGACATAGGTTCCGATCTCCGCTTTATTCAACTCCTTTCCGCTGTGCGTATCAACCATGTGCAGGAACCCGTCACATCCGCCAAACACAGCCAGGTTTCCACCAATGGCAGGCGAACCGTTGATGAAATTTCCTGATTCAAATTTCCATATGCCCTTCCCGGTAATCGCATCCACGCAATGAAGATTGTAGTCATAGCTGCCAACCAGGATGGTGTTAGCCTTATGATCACCATTGGTTGCGAAATTGGCGGCTCCTGAAATCTGCCCGTCAGTGCTGTATTTCCACTTCTGCGTACCTGTCTTCAGGTCAATGGCAAACAGGTTTCCTTCCATGGAACCTATATAAAGCAGATGACCCAGGATGAGTGGAGGCGCTTCCAGTGCATTACCGGCGTTGAATTTCCATTTCAACTTTCCGGATGAATGAATGGCGTAAACATACCCGTCATTGGAACCGATGTAAATTGTATTGTCACAAATTACCGCCGAGGACTTGATGGCGTCCCCGGTTTTGAAGGTCCATAGCAGTTTGTAGGGAGGGCTGATGACAGCCGGCGATGTTCCCGACAGTTGCGTATCCCCCCGGAAAGATGGCCAGCACTCCGCACTTCTTACCTGGGCATGGATATGGGTTATCCCGGAGAAGAACCAGCACAGGAAAATCAGTGGATAACATTTGGGAATGCTGATCATCCGGAACTCCTCTCTTCAGAATTTTTAAATGCAAGTGCTCCCGTTGGACAAGCCTCCACACAGGCTGCAGCAGTTAATGTAAGCGCCTCCATCATGGTTTCATGGAATGGAACCGAAATTCGTACATCAAATCCCCGGCCGGCAAAGGTCAGCCCGATCGGTTCACCGTGTTTCGTGGCAATCTCCACGCAAAGTCCGCACCGAATGCACTTCTCCGCCTCGTAAACAACAAATTCATGTTGTAATGACCTGGTTGACAGGTTTCTGTCTGTTCCGGCAAATCTTCTGCGATTGGCGCCGTAAGCCTCCCCGTATGTTCTAAGTTTGCAACTGTCAGGTTTCCTGCAGTCGCAATGCATGCAACGTAGCGCTTCCTGCATCGCTTCTTCCCGGGAAAACCCTTGCAGAACTCCCCCCATTGGCTCAAGACGTGAACCGGGGATGCTCTCTTTCAGGTACTCTTTCCACTCCGGTTCCATCAAAGGTCCGATGGCAGAGATGGATTTTCGTTTTCCGGCGATCATTTTATCCGGTTGACCGGCAAGGTAGTTTTCAACCTGCAGGGCTGCCATTTTCCCGCGGGCGACCGAATGAACCGCCATTTTTTGATCCCCGGGTTTGTCTCCACAGACAAAAACGCCAGGTGCTGACAAAACCGACTCCCAACCCGCTGAACCGTTTCCCATTGCAAGGATCACTGCATCGAAGCCGGGCCGGATCGATTCCGGGAATGACTCACCGGTAACTTTAACGCCAAGACTGAATTCTGCTCCCATACGCGAGATGACAGCAATTTCAGCTTCAAGCATCTCCTTCGGAAGCCGGTCGTCGGGAATGTCATACTGCATGGCTCCGCCGGCCTTCTCATGCTGATCGAATAGCACGCAGCCATGGCCGTTCTTCAACAGGTAAAATGCTGCGGAAAGGCCGGCCGGTCCGGCTCCGATGATGGCAACTCTTTTACCACTTTCATTGGAAATGGTGGGCATGATTTTGTTAAAATCTCCGTATTGGGCTGCCGATCGTTTCAACAGGCAAATGGAAACAGCCTGATCGATGGGTTTTCTTTTACACGCTTTTTCACAGGGAGCCGGGCAGATGTATCCCAGAACAAGGGGCAAAGCGATCTCTTCCCTTGCGATCCGGAGCGCTTTTTCAAAATCACCGGAGGCAATCAGCCTGTTCATCAGGGGGATATCCATAAATGCAGGACAGGATAGCCGGCAGGGCGCTTCGCAATCACCCACATGGTCGCTGAGCAGCAGTTCCAGTGCTTCACGCCGCGCATCTGTCACCTCAATGCAATCCGTTGAGATATTCATTCCCTCCGAAACAGGCATGGCACAGGAGGGAAAAAGCTGGTTGCTGTCCAGCTCTTTAACCATACAGACCATGCATGACGGATGATTAGTGTATCCGTGCCTGTAGCACATGGAAGGAATAGTGATCCCAAGGATGGAGGCAGCCTCCATAACGGAAACTCCCTCCTTCACCTCTACAGGAATATGATCGATGGTCAGTTTTACCATGTTAGAGGATAAGGATGGATTTGACGGGGCAAATCTGCCGGCAGATATCGCATTTAATGCATTTTTCAGGGTCAATATAGTGCTTTTCGTACGGTTTGAAGTCAATGGCATCCGAAGGGCATCGCTGGGCGCATTTGGTGCATCCGATGCATTCGTCTGTAACTTCATAGTGGATCAGCGGCATGCATTTTCCGGCCGGGCACTTCCCATGGAGGTGGGCCTCATACTCCTCCCTGAAATATTTCAGCGTGGTTAGAACCGGGTTCGGGGCTGTCTTCCCCAAACCGCAGAGACTGCCTTTTGCAGTGCTGTGGGCAAGCTTCTCAAGCTTTTCCAGGTCTTCGTGAACACCTTTCCCCTCACGTATTTTATCAAGGATGTCGAGCATTCTGCGTGTGCCGATCCTGCAGAAGGTGCAGCGGCCGCAGGATTGGTTTTGGGTAAATGACAGGAAATAGTGGGCAATGTCGACCATGCAGTCGCTCTCGTCCAATACGATCAACCCACCGGAGCCCATCATCGTGCCAGCCTCTTTCAGGGCTTCAAAATCAACAGGCATATCAGCCATGGAAGCTGGCAGGCATCCTCCGGATGGTCCCCCGATCTGAACAGCCTTGAAGGTTCCTTCCCCGGCAATTCCTCCGCCTATCTCTTCCACGATCTGCCGGATGGTGATCCCCATTGGTACTTCGATCAGCCCGCCCCGTTTTACCTTTCCTGCCAGGGCAAATACTTTGGTTCCTTTGCTGGAGGAGGTTCCGATTTTTGTGAACGCCCCTGCACCGTGACGGATAATCCAGGGGACCAGCGAAAGGGTCTCGGTGTTGTTGATGAGGGTGGGCTTGTCCCATAAACCTTTTACCACAGGATACGGCGGACGCATGCGCGGAAGTCCGCGGTTTCCCTCCACAGAAGCGATGAGCGCGGTCTCTTCCCCGCAAACAAAAGCGCCTGCTCCGCCGAAAATACGGATTTCAAAAGCGAACCCCGACCCGAAAACCGAGGGGCCGATGATTCCCCGGTCTTTACAAATCCTGATGGCTTCTCCGATCCGTGTCACGGCCAGCGGGTATTCATCGCGGATGTAAAAAATGCCGTGCGAAGCGCCGGTGGCATATCCTGCAATCAGCATCCCTTCAACGATCCGGAAAGGGTAGGATTCGAGCAGCATCCGGTCCATAAAGGCCCCGGGATCACCTTCATCCCCATTGCAGATCACATATTTCTCAATGCTCTCCTGGTCCTTCAGCATCTGCCATTTCCGCCCGGAGGGAAAACCAGCTCCCCCGCGTCCCCTAAGGCCGCTTGCGGCAATTTCATCAACAACTTCCTGGCGGGACATCCCTTTCAGACATTGCTGCAGGGATCCAAAGCCCCCTGCACTCATGTAGCCATCAAGGTCGATGGGGTTGGCAACACCCCTGTTCTCGGTGGCAATGTTAACCTGTGGACCAAGAAACTTTGAAAGTGGCGAATCCCGCTGCTCTCCCAGGTATTTCCGGAATGACTTTGGAGCATTATCTGCCAGCAGATGCTCAAAGAAGGCATTAAACCCGGTCCTGAAGCGGTTGAAATATCCTTCCGGCTGAAAATGGTTCAGTAATATTTCCCTCACCTCCTCCGGCTTGATCCTGGCATAAAAGGCAGGTTTTTCGCCAGGTTTGATGATCTCCATGATCGGTACCTGGTTACAGATGCCTACACAGCCCACCTGCTGTACATCCACCTTTATCCGGTTTTGGGCCAGTGTTTTCTCCATTTGCAGTTTTACATCGGAACTGCCGCTGGCCACGCAACAAGAGCCCAAACCGATCCGGATCTCTCCCTGCGTTTGAGACCTTATGGTAATTCCATCTGCGGCTGGAGTAACATCCTGCTCCTTCCGGGTGAGAAATTCTTGCAGAAGTCCGCCTGCATTTTCCGGAAGGACATGCCCGAAGGTTACCTCATCAATCTTAACCACGGGGGCAAGCGTGCAACACCCCAGGCAGGCGACCTTTTCGAGGGTAAAGATCATGGAGGCATCCGTATCCTCATCACCTTCCAGTTTCAACTCACGCCTGAATGCTTCAAATACAAACAATGCCCCTTTTACATGGCACGCGGTTCCCGTACAAACCCTGATCCTGTGTCTGCCTGCCGGCTGGTGCCTGAACTGGGAATAAAATGTCGATATTCCCGAAATCCGGGCCGGTGTGATATCGGTGGTTTCACATATACGTTTCAGGGCAGGCTCCGGCAGAAAGTTGAACTCCTTCTGGATCTCCTGTAAAATGGGGATAACCGACTCAACAGCAGTTCCGTGATGAGAAACCATCAGGTCGGCTTTTGTGTTGATGTTGTCGTTGTTTATTTCCATTTATCCGGGTTCAGCTGCACATGATTCTTGGATTCTTTCCTGCTTAAGGTATAATCGCGTTAAATAAAATGATACAGGAACACTACTGTGGCATCAAACGCTGTTTTTTTGTTGTCCTTAATCTCCAGCGACACATTGACCTCTGCCTTGGTAATTCCTCTCAGGTTGATGAGGGATGAAAGTTTTGCCCTTACCCGTACTTCATTATCAACCAGGACCGGATGGTTAAACCTCAGTTTTTCGATGCCATAGTTCACCAGCATCTTGATGTTGTTAACCTCCACGATCTGGCCCCATAAATAAGGCATGACAGAGAGGTTCAGGTATCCATGGGCAATGGTTGATTTATAGGGACTCTCCGTTTTTGCCCTCTCTGTATCCATGTGGATCCACTGGAAATCGAGGGTGGCTTCAGCGAATTTATTGATCTGCTCCTGGGTGATCTTCAAATAATCAGACACCCCCAATTCCTGCCCGATATATTGTGCAAAATCATCAAAGCTGTTGATAATCAGTTTACTCATCTCTTTTTGTTTTAATTGTTTTAAGATATTCAGATTTGTTCATCATCCGTACAAGAATAGGCAAAAACAACTATTTTGCCCCTATGCAATACAAATTTTTATCTCCTCTGACTATGATTTTTCGGTCGGCAAATGCCGGAGTGCACGAGGAACCTTCGCCAAGCGCCGGCTGACCGATGGCTTTATAGGTCACATCAGCCTGGAAAATATGCATGATACCCTTTTTATCAAGAAGATATACTTTGTCATCTGCTAAAACGGGAGATGCAAAGATGGGGGTTTCAAACTCCTGCTCCCAGTATTTTGTACCAGTCCTGGCGTCATAACAAACCACGGTGCCATAACTGGTGGGGAGGATGAGATATTTCCCGGTAGCGAGCGGACTGGGGATATCCGACAGGTAATCAGACTCCTCCCACAATAGTTTCGGTGAATCGCCAAGTTCAATGGCACTGAGTTTGGAAAAATCATTGACAGCAAAGACAATACCATCGGCATATGCCACACTCGGACCGACCTCTCCCGAGATGCACTCCATGCGCCAAAACTCTTTCCCGTCGGCAGGATTGTAGGAAATTACCATCGGATCGGCGGCAAGGATCAACTCACTCCTTTTTCCTGTATTGACCACCACCGGGCTGGCCCAGGAAATCTTCACACTCCGGCTGGTTTGCCATACCAGTTCCCCGGTTTTTCCCGACAGCGCCATCACGCTGCCCGAACCGCGCTGATCATACTGAACAATCAGAAGGTCGTGATACATCACCAGCGAAGAGGAGTGTCCATAGTGATTCAACGGCATCCCGAGATTCTTTTCCCAAACCTTGTTCCCGTCAAAATCGAGCGCCAGGATATCCCCGTTGGCAAAAATGGCATAAACCCGCCTGCCATCTGTCGTCATAGTAGGAGCACTGAATCCGGTCTCTTTCAGAACTTTCGGCTCCCGGGAAGGGCTGCCGGGAATTCTTTCCGCTATTTTCCTCCACAGGATATTACCTGTAAGGAGGTCCACACAGTAAACCTCCCTTTTAGTTTCACTGGCGCCTGTAAGAAAAATCCTGTTACCCCAGATAATGGGTGAATTGTACCCCGGAAGCGGGATCCCTGTTTTCCACAGGATATTCTTTCCGCTTTTCCCATCCCAGTTCGTCGGAATGTGCGTTTGATAGGCAATTCCATTGCCGCCCGGCCCCCGGAAGGCGGGATAATTTGTCATGATCTCCGCGGCGGTCGGAAATCCCTCCAAACCCACATCCCCCTGTGCCGGTATCGTGTCTTTTTGTGTTGTAGTATCAGCTTTTCCCTGTCCCTTCTCTCCCTTATCCTCAGATTTCCCCATGCTTAAATCCCCGGATTCATTCATTGTAACCCTCCCTGCTTTTTCAAGAGTTTTTCCAAGTTCCCTGTGTGTCAGGAACACCAGGAGGAAGGAGCAGAGAATAAAAGCAAATCCGGTGTATTGAATCCATGACCTGTTGATCCTGCGCAGCATCCAGAAATCATCCTTCTCCTCAGCTGGCACCCCGGGCACCGGTTTGGTTAGCATTTCAGTCGCTTTCAAACAGATGAAGGTAACCAGTACACTGAAGAACAGTAAGTATCCACCCATCCTGGTCTGCCACTGGTTGGTGAAAAATGCCCTTCGCGAAAGAAGGTCGATCTCCCGGATGTCCTGACGTAGTTGTTCATCCCCGGGATTGGCATTCATCCGGTCAATCATCACCTTCATCACCTGCGAATTCAGCGGATCGGCGCGTTTTATCTGGATAAAATTAATCGTGATCACCACGCACAGGATCACTGCGAATAGGGCGCTGGCCATCGCGATATACCGTAGATACGAGGCATACCGCGTATCAATTGGCAGAGACGAGGCATGCCTCGTCTCTACGGTCATACGTTTCCCCAAATCACGTTTCCCCATTTTCCATCAATGATTGATCATTCAATTTTACCGGGCAATAATCCACGCATTTCACACAACTGTAACAATTTCCCTTGTTTGGTGTGTAATCAGGTTTATATTTAACCGTCATCCGGTTAACAAGGGTAACAGCGAAGGCCAGCCCAAGGAAACACCCCAAAATCCAGCTGCCGGTATAAAATCTATGGATTATGCCCGAAGCCTCTGCATACACTTGTGAGGCCGGCACTCCTGATGATTTAAATGCTGTCAGTTCCACCATTTCAGGCTGATCAGGGATGTGCTCCGAATTCAGCAACATCGTCGCAAGCCTCACTTTTCCATTCACCCCGGCAAAGGTTTCATGCATCCG
This sequence comes from Bacteroidales bacterium, assembly GCA_049317265.1. Lineage (GTDB taxonomy): Bacteria > Bacteroidota > Bacteroidia > Bacteroidales > FEN-979 > CAIVAT01. Next base: position 19,712 of record JBMOIP010000033.1, on the reverse strand, counting down.
GGAGAGGGTCCAGCCACCAAGAAGTGTAAAAAACGGTACGAGGAAAAAGACCAGCATCAGTTTTCTCATGGTTTTTGACCGTTCTTCCGGATTTTTACCTGTAACCGGAATGTCGATGGCGTCGTATGGACAGGAGTCTTCACATAACCGGCATTGTATGCAACCGGCAGGTGTGATGGTCATGTGTTTCCACGAAAACCGGCTGATCCAGTTCAGTAGCACTCCGTAAGGGCAAAGGAACCTGCAATAGGGACGTGCAATGAAAATTCCTGATACGAGCAACGTTCCTGCAAAGATGAACATGCCAAAGGTTGCGTTAAACCTGAAGATTCCGACAAACGGGTCATACCGGCAAATGATAAAGTCGCTTTGCGTTGCTGCAAAAAGGATCGCAAGACCGAGATAGACATATGGTATCAGTCCCAAAATGGTGCTCACCCGGGGACCCAGCTTCTGGGGACGGAAGGAAACCAGGTCCTGCATGGCGCCAAAAGGGCAAACACCGGCACAGAATGTCCGGCCGAAAAACAGGGTGAATACCAGCGGCAAGATGAAGAATGCGATGGCTGCCAACGGTATTACATAGGCGTGGTCGAACAGTGCCAGGGTTACATTCTGGATGGCGCCAATGGAACAGATGCATCCCTGCCTGTAGAATCCGAAATAGGCAAGGGAAAACAGGGATGCCAGGAAGACGCCCATCCGTGATCGTTTCCATAAAACCAGCCACGAAACAAGGGTTAGTGACAGGGCAAGAACAACCACGTCCAACAAGGCCAGAAGTTCTGCACGGGCATGTGGCTGAAGTGTTTCGGGCTGAAGATAGCCCGATTCAAATTCCGGTTTGGGAAAGCGCTGTACCCCGTAAACATTCACCAGTGGAATGGCCAGGAACAGGACAAGCAGGAACATAAGGTATTTACCTTTATGGCCGCTAAGATGTAAATACCTGATCGCTGTTTGTTTAATCATCTTTCGGGTTTGTAGGCGACTTCGCAGTGACTTGTTGTTCCTCAGCCACCTGCCTTAACAGGTATGGCTGGCTGACCGGCACCCGGCTGAAAGCATCCGCCGGGCAACTTCTTGCAATGGAACATTCGTTGCAGTTCACGCAGGTATTGTGCCTCACCTGCAGTTGCAGGGAACCGTTGCCGAATGATCCGCAGCCTTTCACACACTTTGCACAACCAATGCAATGTGGCTCGTCAATGGTATATTCAAAGAATGGATCTTCCACATATTTCCGCCGGATGGCATTGGTAGGACAAAGCTGGTTTTCAGCGGCAGTTGTCAGGGTTTTGGTCCCGGGTTTAAAGTACCCGCCGCACAGGTCACAATAGCCGCACATGGCATAGACATGTACACATTTGACCGCAGAAGGAGTTAATACACAGTTGGTTGCACACCGGCCGCATTGAACACACTTCGCCGGGTCAAGTTGCCAAACAGTCTGCCCGGTACTATTCTTAGTAGCAATAAAAGCCCCAGCCCCTCCTATTCCTAGCAGGAGAGAGGCCCTGACCCCGGTTGCCAGGAACCTGCGCCGGTTATATTTTGGGTTACTTTCCGGCTCTTCCATGGTCTGAACTTTTTTTAGGATTCCTGGCCTTTTCGAGGCGGTGCCGGTCAGCCTCTGGCAACTGGCAACGGTCTGACAACCCGCATGCACCACAAATATAGTTTTCCCGGCAATCACCTGCATCGCTGTAACGTTTGATCAGCAAACCTCCTAACCCTGCCAGGGAGGCTAAAATTCCTCCCCTGATGAGTGTTTGAAAAAACTTCCTCCGGTCCTGTATGCTTTTTTTTGGTCGATCCATTGGCAGACTGGCTATTTTTTCAATGTGAAAATCCTGACTTCTCTCTTCTCCGGATCAAGAACGATAACCCGGTCCTTCGAATCCACAGCTAGGTCGAGCCCCTTCGTTCCTTCAATGAAAGCATCCGGCCCTGCTACAATACAACGGAAAATACCGTTTGGCCAGTATACTTTGATACGCTCGATCGCTTTTTCACTGGTTACAAAGGATCCGTCAGAGAGATTGGCAAAGTTGGACGGATTGCAGCACCCGCAAAAACCTTCCATTGTCATGGAGGATTCTCCCCAGGAATTAACCAGTGTACCGTCGACACTGTATTTTTCAAACCGGTGACGTCCGGGATTCACCACCCACAATCCTCCTTCGCGGTCAACTCCCAGGTCAAAAAAGGGACTTGGTACAACAAAACCGGGAATACTTCGCGCGGGGTCTTTCTCTCCGATCCGTTTGATAAGAGTGCCGTTCATGTCATCATGATACACCACTTTTTCTCCTGCATCAGCCAGGAATACATCGTTGCCTGAGATGGCAATGGAGGTGAGTACCGCATCCTTGCCACAGGAAGGCCATTTCTTCAACAGGGTGCCACTGTTGTTGTAAATTTCCACATGATCCTGCACGCCCAGAAATATCCTGCCATCCTTGTCTACATGGATACAGTTTGCAATCCCGTTGATGGGAAAGCCGGTTTCACGACGGCCGGTGTGGTCAAAGATTTCAACGCCATTGTCTCCGCAAATAAAGATCCGGTCAGATTTGTCCAAAGCAATACCATGCACAGCCGCCAATCCGGGGGTGAAATGGTGAACCTCCTCATAGGTGATCCTTGAAGTATCGCCCGTACGGAGCGATTTCATGTCATATTCATAGGGGTTCCCTTTGTCATCCGGCTTGTTGTAAAACATATCCCAGGCAATGAATGCCATTCCTGCCAGTAACAGTACCAATGCGCCAATTAAATATAGCCTGTTTTTCATATCAGGGAGCTTTTATATCGAGACATACCATCTGCTTTGAATCCCTCATCAGCAAATATCCACCGGTAATGACAATCGGGCCCCACGAATCCTGCCCGTCAATAATCCTTGCTTTATCCAGCAACTTAAACTTCGAAGTGGAGAAGTCAACAATACTCATCTCTCCGTCATCATTCAGGATGAAAAATTTTCCATCAGCAAGAATATAGGGCCCAAGGCCAAACCTGTCGCTCTTCCCGCTGTTCATCACCGCTTTTTTGCAATCCTCCGATTTATAGCAGATAAACTGATTGCGTAAACTTCCGGCATCCTTCGGCATAATGCCAAACAGGTAACCATTGGTAAAAACAGGTGTTTGCTGCTCCGAGGCAAGTCCCTCCTGGGGTTTGTACTTCTGCAGGATCTTTACCTGGAATTTCCCGCCATCTGATGTTACCTGCAACAAGGCAGATCCGGCGCCATACCCGGCTGTCAGGAAAATTCTGCCGTCATTCATCACCACCGGAGAGGGCGCTATCACAGAGGGGGTAAACTCAGTGGTTTCCCAGAGCACAGAACCCCTGTCAGCGCCGGATGCTGAAATTCCGCAGATTCCCCCGATGGCAAAATAGAGATACATCCTTTTTCCTTTTACCGTCATCGGCATGACAGACGAGTGCGACATCTTCCATCCCCGGGGATTGGGAGTTTCCCATAGTTTCTTCCCGGTTTTGCAATCCAACGCAACAAGCATGGCCTTTCCACCGGGGGCAATAATGGCGGTGTCATGGTCCAGCAAAGGGCATTGCCCGGTATACCAGAACGGAACTTCCGTATTGTACTCTTTTACAAGGTCAAGCCCCCATAAAAAATCGCCGTTTGTACGGTTAACACACATCACCTGGCACCTGGGACCGATGGTCAGCACATACTTTTCGTTCACCGCCGGGATGGTCCTCGATAACCCGTGATTTCGCTTCAGCCTCACCTGGTAGCCGCGTTGCCAGATATCTTCGCCCGTTGTCAGGAGGATGCAGCGCAGCTGATCCGATTTTCCTGTTTCGTCGTAATCGAGCAGGTAAACTTTGCCGTCGTACACAACCGGTGCGGCATGACCCTCTCCAAGCGTCTTTTTCCAGAGAATTTTCGGCCCGCTGGGGCCCCACTTGCTGATCAAATGGATGGATTCTTTGCTGATGTTGTCAAAATCCTCCCCGCGAAAACGCGTCCACCTGGTTCCCGGAATATCCGGGGATGTTTTGTACGATTTGAAATCAGCGCCAATGACGACAGGCTTGCTTTCAACAGCCGCCCCCTTTTTCCGATGGTCCATCCCGGGAATTGAAACTGTAATGTTCTCAACAGGGTTATAGAAAAACCACCAGCCAAGCAACCCCGACAGAAACAAAACAAAGAGTGATAGAAAAATATAGATTTGGTGCTTTCTGAACATAGCCTGTTTTATGCTGTAATCAAAACGCTAAATTACAGTAAAAACCAACAGCAACCCCCGTCCGCCCGTCCGCCTGTCCGCCTGTCCGCTCGTCACTTCCCAACCTTGTAAACCAACATCACTCCCCCATGCCTCACATACATCGCCCCATGATAAATTACAGGATGCGAAAAATGCTCCTTCGTGCCGGCGGTAATTTTAAAGAGACCTGTTTGTGTCAGCGTGCCCGAAGCCGGGTTGATCAGCCTTACTTCCCCTTTCTGGTTGTAGTAACAGAGCATGCTGTCGGCCAGGATAATGGACCCAACGCCGCATTTCAGCGAATCGGTCACTGCGCCGGTAGCAGCATCCAGGCATTTCAGTTGCCTTTTCTCTGAAACACATGAATAAAGGTTGTTCCCTTGTTTTACAAAACCACCCATGTAGTTGTCGATGGTTTTATTGCGCCATATCTGCCTTATGCTTTTACCATCGGGTGAAAGCTCAAGTTTTACAGCCCCGTTCCCGTCACCGGCAAAGTAGTAGATAAACCCGTTTTCATAATAGATCGTGTTGCTGTGGGTATCCCCGTTGCCCGGTTTTCGTTCTTCCAATGGAATGTTGACCTGAGGATCGGTCCACAGTAACTCGCCGGTTTCGGCATCAATACCCATCATGGTGTATGCAGAAAACGTTACGAGTACATGCCGGTTGGCCAGTTTGATCAGGTAGGGCGCATTGTATCCCGGGATTTCACCGGCTCCCTTGCAAATCCACAGGATCTTCCCGGTAAACCTGTTCATCGCCACCACATTGGTGTCTCTTCCCCCCGGAACGAGGAAAATCTTGTCGCCGTCAATGAGCGATGACTCCGCATGGCCAAACAGGGTAAACCGCCCGTGCAGTCCATGGATCATGTCGACCGACCACTTTTTTAACCCGGTTCCGGCATCAAAGCAGACCAGGTCTCCAAGGCCGGAGCAAGTATAGACCAGGTCGCCTGCCACCGTTGGCGCACATCTTGAACCCTGGTAATTCACAACCCACTCATCGCCATAGGCCGATTTCCAAACCAGCTTGCCTTCATGTGTGAAAGCAAAAAGATACCCGGTAGTGTCAACTTCACCGGCAATATAGATCCTGTCGGGAGTAATAGTGGGCGAACCGTAACCATTCCCGATGATGTCAGTTTTCCATAGAAGTTCAGGTCCTTCCGGGGGCCATGTTTTTAAAAGGTTGACTTCCGGGTAACGGCCATCCCGTTCAGGACCGCGCCACTGGGCTGTCGTTTGAGATATTCCGTTGAGGAATAATGCTAAAAAAACCAGGGCCAGGTAATGTTGAGTTTTCATATAGTTGGGATTATTTCTTTCGGATATCATAGGCTAAAAGTACAGTTCCGTGCCTGATGTAAAGGATTCCATCGCAAATCACAGGATGGGTGAAATGTTCGAGTGTCCCTTCCGTAACCTTAAATGAGCTCACCAGCTCGATTTTTCCCTGGTCGGGCCTGATCAGCCCCATCATTCCCTGGTCATTATAACAGTATAGCATATCATCGGCAAAAATGGTTGCCCCGCAACCGAATTTGGCCGAATCAGCTACATTTCCTGTTGCAGCCTCTACGCTCTCAAATCGCGCGGGACGGTACCTTGACCCATAAAGGTAATTTCCGATTTTAATGGAACCGCCCTGTACGTTCCCGCCTTTGAAATTCCGCCAGATCTCCTTGACAGATTTCCCGTCAGGAGACAACTCCAGCTTCACAACGCCATTCCCGCCCCTGTCATCGTAATAGATAAACCCGTTGTCAAAAATTGGAGTGTTACAATGAATGTCGTTTGGACGGTCAAAAGGATGCGACCACAACAAATCACCGGTTGATGCATCCACCCCAATGAGGTGATGGATCATCATGTTGACGACGATCTTCCTGCCGGGCAAATCGATCATCAATGGTGAACAATAAGCCGATGAATCCGCCATTGTCTTTGATCTCCAGATCATTTTACCGGTAAACCTGTTCAGTGCCACTACATTCGTATCTTTTCCACCCGGGAAACAGAACAGGCGGTCGCTGTCAATTAACGGAGAACCTGTAAACCCGAACCGTACATTGATCCCGTGAAGGTCGTTGAGCATATTTACCGACCATTTTTTTTCTCCGTTGGCGGCATCCAGGCAAATCACTTCACCCATGGAGGAACAGTAGTAAAGAAGCCCGTCAATGAAGGCCGGGGTAGACCTGGTTCCAGGGAAATTTTCAGTCCATTCCCTGCCGGTTTCCGCTTTCCAGATCAGGTTCCCCTGTTTGTCAAATGCAAAGAGATATCCGGTACTGTCAATTTCACCGGGAACGAAAATCCTGTCGCCGGTGATCACCGGTGATGCATAGCCATTGCCGATGTTCTCCACCTTCAGGAGAAGCGAGGGGCCGGGTTCCGGCCAGGATTTCAACAGGTTTTTTTCGTGATAAACTCCGTCACGGGCTGCTCCGCGCCATTGGGAGATTGTCTGAACATACCCTGACAGGGCAGGGAGAATCCATAAAACAAGAAGGATGTAAAGTTTTTTCATGCAAATTTTCATTGATCCGGGTAAGTAGCAAATGTACATTCCAAAAGTGGAAAAGTACTGAAAATTTGATAAACGGTAAAAGAATGCCGATGAACCGCAATGAAAATCCTTCAGCAGGCAATCTTATTTTTTGCGGATGTCGTAAACCATCAGTGAACTGCCGTGACGCACAAAAAGCCGGCCGTTCCCGATCACCAGGTGGGCCCAATGCTGATCGGCTCCGAATGGTACCATGAATGAACTAACCTTTTTAAAGGAGTTGGCCAGCGGTTCAGCCAGTACGATTTCACCATTGTCGCCGTAAAGATAGAGCATACCGTCGGCAAAGATGATATTTCCCCTGCCGGTAATTTTCTCAGCATACATGTTTGTTCCGGTTTTCCAGTCGAGACAATACCAGGCTTTGCCGGAATCATCCGATCCGAAGATCTTACCATTGACCAGCACCATACCCCCCATCCGGTTATCAATGTTGGTGTTGCGCCACATCTCCTCCACAGCGCTGCCGTCTTCAGCAACCTTGAGCATCACTCCGCCTTTACCATAACCGGAAACGCAGTAGAGATAGCCATCGTGATACAATGGAGTGTTGGCATGCACCGAGTATTTGTTCGGTTGGTCATGACTCCAGAGCAAGTTCCCGTTTTCAATGTCGATTCCCAGGATGGAGCTGGCGGTCTGGGTGACCAGGATATGACGCTTTTCCAGTTTGATCACTGCAGGAGATCCATAGGCACTTGCTTCGCCTTTACCTTTGCATTTCCAGATCAGCCTGCCGGTGCCCGGATCAATTGCGATTACATTCGCATCTGCAGCGCCCACGGTGCAAAACAGTTTATTGCCGTCAATCAGTAAATTTTCCGTAACACCCCATTTGATGTTCGGACCCTGGTAATCTTTCAACACGTCGACACTCCAGATAAAATCGCCATTACCTGCATTGCGGCATACCAGTTTCCCGAATCCGCTCAACTGGTATATTTTTCCCTCATAAACCAGCGGAGTACTCCTTACGCCAGGCCAGCTCTCAGTCCACTCTTCTCCATAAGCTGCTTTCCATACCAGTTTCCCGGTGAAATCGAAACAGAAGAGATATCCTATGCCTTCAATAGTGCCTGCTGTATAAATGTTTTTGCCTGTCACAGCAGCTGAAGCATGGCCTTCACCCAATGCGTCGAAATGCCACAGCAATTCAGGACCGGTTTGTGGCCATTGTTTCAGCAATCCGGTTTCGCCGACGTATTTGCCGTCACGGGCAGGGCCGCGCCATTGAGCAGTTTCCTGGGCATAACTGAAATTCGGGGTGATGAATGACAGGCAGAGGAGGTAGAAGACTTTTTTCATGTGGAAGTGGTTAAAAGAGGTGCAACTTCTGAATTACAAGAATTTCCATGACGAATTTCATCGGTCATTCCTGCTATCAAAATTAGTACATTTTTTTCGACCTGTTAGTTTATTAACCGAAAAGAGTCTAAAAATTCGTATCTTGGTTGCACCAATGGTTACCTTGTGCAACCTAAATACGCTGCCGGTTTTAGAAAAATCCGGATATTGCATTAAAATTGAAAAAAATGAAAGACTTCAGAAAGTATTATACCATAGCGGCACCTGCTGAAGATGTGTATACCGCACTTACAAACCCTGTCACAATTGAATTGTGGAGTGGCGAACCGGCAGAAATGTCAACAACTCCGGGTTCCGAATTCTCACTCTGGGACGGCAGTATTGTTGGGAAGAACCTTGAATTTGAACCTGGGAAAAAGTTGGTTCAGCACTGGTATTTCGGCGATCAGACGGAGGATTCGATCGTTACAATCCTGCTTCATGCCAAAGGTTTGGGAACATCAGTGGAATTAACTCATACCAACATTCCGGATGAAGACTTTGAAGATATTGAAGATGGATGGAATAACTACTATTTCGGAGCCCTCCGCGATTTCTATAAAGAGTAAAGGCCGCCATTTCTGGCAGCCTTTATCAAATAAAACTTAAGGAATATATATTGGGTTAAATGTTGTCGGTAAAGTCGGCTTCCAACTGAATATAAGGAGTTGAGTCCTGAATTGAATTGACGATAATTGTGACAGTATCATCTTCAAAATCAGCTTCTTTTGGTGTAAACGACTCCATGCTGACCGGTTTCATCTCCGTCATGGTTACATCATCGTTAAAATCTGCAACGATTGGTATTGACGGCTTCGGCGAATAGAGGTTGAGAATGGTCGCTTCCAGTTCAAAGTCTTCAAATGTTGCCTCAACAGGCTTTGACACATTGATTGTTGAGGTGGAACCAAGGATGATGACTTCTTTCGACCTTGCCGGAATTTCACTGTTAGCAATGGTTGCAAAACTTACATTGAATTGCAGAAAAAGAACAGCAGCAAGGATAATGGATGATTTCAAGGTTTTTCTATTTATTGTTTTCATGACTTTCAGTATTTACTTTTGTGTTTTTGTGCCCATATGACGCAACTTGATATTTAATGTTACAGATGGGCTGATATTTGGCAAAAATTTAACAATTGGTTGATAATTAATTTATTGTGATGCAAATATACCTGCTTATTTGGACTCAATATAAAGAAAGTCGACAAGGAGAGCTTTAAACCCGATAAACCACCGGATTTCGTCGATGAATGCGTTGCGTGTTGATTAATAGGATATTACGATGTTTTTTTGTCCTATGACACTGGTCATCAGCTCTCCTGACCAGGGAATTCGGATCAAAGACTTTGATCTGCTTTTAGAAGATATCTAAAGGAAATGTTATAAGTTCTCCTGGAAATATTGCACCATCTTCTGGTTCAGATGTACCCGGTCTTTCCCGCGTACATTGTGTTCATGTCCTGGATAGAGGAAAAAATCAACCTGTTTGCCTTCATCCACACATCTCTTTAAAAAGGTTAGTGAATTCTGCGGAACAACGGTGCCGTCCTGGTCGTCGTGGATGATCAGCAATTTTCCCTGCAGGTTCTTTACATAGTTGAGCAGGCAGGCATTTTTATATCCGTCAGGGTTTGATAAAGGTGTGTCCATGTACCGCTCTCCGTACATAACCTCATAGTATTTCCAGTCAATAACCGGTCCGCCGCAAACTGCAACTTTAAATTTTCCCGGTTGTTTGAGAAACATTGATACGGTCAGAAAGCCTCCATAGCTCCAACCATTAATGCCGATCCTGGTGGAGTCGACAAAATCCAGGGATTTCAGATAGTTTACGCCAACCATCTGGTCCTCCAACTCTTTAACGCCAAGGTTGCGGAAAATGGCCTGTTCAAAATCGCGGCCACGGTTGGAGGTCCCCCTGTTATCCAGGGTGAAAACCACGTAACCCAGGTCGGCAAGGTAATTGAGGAACAGCCCGGCACCACCGAGCCAGGAGTTGGTGATAAGCTGGGAGTGAGGGCCACCATATACATATATTATGACCGGGTATTTTTTTTCGGGGTTGAATCCCGCCGGTTTGATCATCCTGCAGTAAAGATCAGTGTTGTCTGCACCCTTCAGCGTAAAAAGCGACATCTCCCCAAGCTGGTAATCTTTCAGCGGATTTGCATTTTCAAGTAAAACCTGCATTGATGTTCCTTTTCCGTCGAGAAGTTCAACCTGGCGTGCGGTGGAGGTATTATTATAGCTGTCGAGAATGTATTTGCCATCATCAGAAACCTTTACAACATGGGTTCCTGAAACGGAGGTAATGGGGGTAATGGTCCCTTTTTTCAGGTCGGCCAGGAAGGGCAGGCGGTCAAGCGGGTTGTCTTTGTTGCACTGGAACCAGACTTTGGAACCACCTGCATCTGATTTCAGGAATTCTGTGACTTCCCACGGCCCTTTGGTGATTTGTTTGATGAGATTCCCTTCTATGTCATACAAATATAGGTGGTTAAATCCATCCCGGCGGCTTTCCCATATGAACTTTCCCGGGTCGCCACTGAAAAACCGGGGTCCCTGCAGGGGTTCCACATAGGTGTTGTTTTCCTCCTCAAAAAGGGTTTTAATGAACCTGCCGGTCTCTGCATCATATTTATTCAGCTGCATGAAATTCTGGTCCCTGTTGAGGGTTGCAATGTAAAGTTGTGTCCCGTCCGGACTCCAGGTAATGTTGGTCAGGTATTCAATGTGTTTTGAAGAATCTGTTCCCTGGGGTGAAGCAGTTTGCAGGTATAATGTCCTGCCAGTGGCAATTGAATAAATGCCGACGGTGACTTTATGACTCTTCTCTCCGGCCATCGGGTATTTTGTAGGATTAACGGTGGCAATACGCGGGGTAATATCCACCAGGGGATAATCGGCAACCATGGTCTCATCCATGCGGTAAAATGCCAGGCTCTTGCAGTCTGGTGACCAGAAAGTTCCCTTGGTGATGCCAAATTCATTGCGATGAACTCTGCCAGAGCCATAAACGATCCCCGGATTTTTCTCGTCGGTTACAACGATGACTTTTCCCTCCCGGGCAATGAAAAGGTTGTTATCGAGCGTATAGGCAACCTGTTTGCCATCTTTGCTGATATCGGTGTTTTCAGCTTTTTCCATCCATGAATTCTGCACGGTGATGCTGTTTTTCAGGATGTCACATAAAAATAGTTTGCTGGCATTGGTGAAGTAAAACTGATCTGCTGTGAGGAAGGTGACGGGAGGAAACCGTTTCAGGGTGTCCTGTTTGTCCATTTTCAGCAACATGTTCATCTGGTATAATTGCACAAGGGTATCCCTGCTGTTTTTTTCCGGACTTCCCAGGACCAGGCTGTTTTTTGCCACATAGACAAATTGATTGGTACCTGTTCGCCACTGGAGCTGACTTAAATTAGCAGTATTCAGTTTCGGATTCATGTTGGTTGCCTCTTCCACCGTGAGCAGCCGGGTTTGTGCGTAGGAGAAAATAGGTAAAAACAGGGTGAGAATAAGGAGTCTTGAAAATCTTGACATGTCGCTGGGATTTATGGTTGCAGGATTGAAGAGTTGCGGGTTACAGTAAGACTATTTGCAGGAGAGTTTAAATTTGATTGAGATTTGATGCTGTGGTTATTTATATCTGTATATGCTGTTGCATATGCTTTATATATGCTTTATATATGCTTTGTATATGTTTTGTATATGGCTTTATTAATGAACATGGTTATCGTGCAGCAGCGATCATCGTAAGTAACTCAGGGTCGCTTTCTATTCCATTTCCCACAACAATCAAATCGGCTCCGGCGCCATAGGCGGCTTTTGCCAGTTCAGGGCTTGTAATTCCACCCCCAATGATCAACGGGATGCCGATGGATGCCTTTACCTTTGAGATCATGGAGAGAGGAACCGGGTTAACGGCGCCGCTGCCGGCATCCATGTAGATCACTTTCATGCCAAGCATCTCGCCTGCCATGGCCGTACACACGGCAATGTCATCCTTGTGGGAGGGAATGGGAGTTGTGTTGCTCATATACCCAACGGAGGTGGTGCGGCCGCTTTCAATAAGCATATAGCCGGTCGAAATAACTTCCAGTTTGCTGGCCTTCAGGAAGGGGGCTGAGATGACATGCCTTCCGATCAGCAAATCAGGATTCCGTCCTGAAATCAGGGATAGCAGGAGAATGCCATCTGCCTGGTTGTTAAGTTGGAGGTTGTTTCCCGGGAAGAGCACCACGGGGATGGTGGTCTGCTCCTTGATATATGAGATAAAAACCGACTGGGTATCATGGGTCAGCAGGCTTCCGCCGATAAGGAAATAGTCAACTCCCGCTTTAATCCCCAGTTGTACAACTACCGAAAGGGATGCTTGAGTGTACTTGTCGGGATCGATCAATACGGCAAATTGTTTTTTGCCTGCCAAAGTATTCTTCAGCAGCATTTGAAAGAGGTTCATAAAAATAGATTAAAATACTGCTTTTGCAATCTGACGGATATTTTCAGAAATTCCCACGGAAAAATAGTGAACCACGGGAACACCGAACCGAATCAGTTCTTCCGATTGCCTGATTCCCCATTCGATTCCGACTTTAAACGCCTCTTCATTGTTTTTGCAGCCCATGATCTTCTTTACCAGGTCATCCGGAATGTCAATGTTGAAAACCTGGGGAAGGACATTGATCTCCCTCATGGTGCAAATGGGTTTGATTCCGGGGATAATGGGGATGGTAATTCCAGCTTTCAGGCAGGCGTCCACAAAGTCAAAGTACTTCCTGTTATCGAAAAACATCTGGGTTACAATATACTCGGCACCGGCATCTATCTTGGCTTTCAGGTATTGAAGGTCGTAAGCAATATTAGGGGATTCAATGTGTTTTTCCGGATAGCCGGCCACCCCAACGCAAAAGTTGGTGCTGAAGGTGTTTTGCAGTTCGTCATCCAGGTATTTGCCCTTGTTCATGTCGGTAATTTGCGCTACCAGGGTATTGGCGTAGGCATGGCCGTTTTTTTCTGGAGTGAAGGTGCGCTGGTTTTTAGGTGCATCCCCGCGTAAGGCAAGGATATTGTCGATTCCAAGGTAATGGAAGTCTATGAGTGCATATTCGGTCTCCTCCTTGGTAAAACCACCACAGATGATATGCGGAACTACCTCAACATCAGGATATTTGTATTTTATTGCCGCAGAAATAGCAACGGTGCCGGGGCGTTTTCGCACTGTTTTCTTCTCCAGCAGACCATTTTCGTGTTTCTTATAGACAACCTCCTCCTGGTGATAGGTAACATTGATGAATGATGGATTGAATTCAAGCAGGGGGTCAATGGTCCGGTAAATGCTGTTAATATTGTGTCCCCTGAGCGGAGGAAGCAATTCAAAGGAGAAAAGTGTTTTATCAGATTTATTGATCAGGTCTATTACTTTCATCGTTAATAATTCAGATTTGTATTCAATAATTTTTCCGAGAGCTCAAAACTAAAACTTTTTCGCTTTGAATAATCAGTCACCTGGTCCTTGCTGATCCGGCCGAGGTTGAAATACTGGGCAAGCGGGTGTGAAAAATAGAAGCCGCTCACGGCAGCGCCGGGGTACATCGCATAATTCTCGGTCAGCTGGATGTTCACTTTTTGCTCTGCCTCAAGGAGGTTGAAAAGGGTGCGCTTTTCAGAATGTTCAGGGCATGCCGGGTATCCCGGAGCCGGTCGGATTCCCTGGTACTCCTCCCTGATCATGGAGAAAATGTCGAGTTGCTCATCCTTGGCATAGCCCCAGTACTCTTTTCTTACCCGTTGGTGCATCAGTTCTGCAAAGGCTTCCGCCAGCCTGTCGGCAAGGATTTTAATCAATATGGCATGATAGTCGTCGAGTTCCTGCTCGTACCGGGAAACCCACTCTTCAACGCCAAGTCCGGCAGTCACTGCAAACCCGCCAATATAATCTACAATCCCCGATTCTTTTGGCGCAATATAGTCGGAAAGACAGAGATTGGGTTGCCCCGCCTCTTTCAACTGCTGGTTCCGAAGGAAACGGAAGGTGGTGAGGATTTCCGACCGTGATTCATCCGAATAAACCTCCACATCATCTCCAACTGAATTACAGGGATACAGCCCGATGATTCCACGGGCAATCAACATTTTCTTGCCTGTGATCTCTTTCAGTAACCGCTGGGCATCGTTGAACAGCTTGGTTGCCTCAGCTCCCTTCACAGGATCAGTCAGGATGGCGGGATATTTTCCGTTCATCTTCCAGGCATGGAAAAAGAATGTCCAGTCGATATACCCGGCAATCTCTTCCAGGGGGAAATCCATAAATACCTTATTGCCGGTAAACTGGGGCCGGTAAATTTCAGTTGCCTCCCAATTTATTTTAAGTTTGTTTTTCCGGGCATCGCCAAGTGGAATGTAGGAGTAGTCTGCCTTTTTATCGTAAGTGTTCCGTATTCCTTCGTATCTCTTTTTTATCGCTGCGGTAAAATCGACCTTTGCCTCCGCCGAAAGCAGGTTTGAAACAACGCCTACCGCCTTGGATGCATCCTTTACATGGATAACAGGCTGAGAATAAAATGGTTCAATTTTTACAGCGGTATGAATGTCGGAGGTTGTTGCACCGCCAATGAGGAGAGGGATGGTGAACTTCATACGCTCCATCTCTTTTGCCACATGTACCATCTCTTCAAGAGAGGGGGTGATCAGGCCGCTGAGTCCGATTACATCCACATTTTGTTCGCGGGCGGCTGCCAGGATCTTGTCTGCCGGGATCATCACACCCAGGTCGATCACTTCGTAATTGTTGCATGCAAGTACGACGCCCACAATATTCTTTCCAATGTCGTGAACATCGCCTTTCACGGTTGCGAGCAATACTTTGCCATTGTTACGGGGAGAACCTTTCAGTTCCGCTTTTTCCGCTTCCAGTCTCGGTGTCAGCCTTGCGACTGCTTTCTTCATCACCCGTGCGCTTTTCACCACCTGTGGCAGGAACATCTTGCCACTGCCAAAAAGGTCGCCTACCTGGTTCATCCCATCCATCAGCGGACCTTCAATAATCTTCAGGGCAAGGTTGAAAAGTGGCATGGCTTCGTCAATATCCTGGTCGATGAACTCAGCATTCCCCCTGATGAGGGAATACCTGAGGCGTTCCACAACCGGCAATGATCGCCACTCTGCCTCAGTCTCCTCCCTTTTTCCTGAATTGACAACCTGGTCGGCATAGGCAAGAAGCCGCTCAGTTCCGTCTTTTCGGCGGTTGAGGATCACATCCTCCACCAGCTTCAGGAGCATTTTAGGAATTTCGTCATACACCGGGAGGGCCCCTGCGTTCACGATCCCCATGTCGAGTCCGGCTTTAATGGCATGATATAGGAAAGCCGAGTGCATGGCTTCACGCAACGGGTCATTCCCTCGGAACGAGAAGGAGAGGTTGCTGATTCCGCCGCTCACCCGTGAGTAGGGGAGGTTCTCCTTGATCCACCTGACCGCATTTAGGAATTCAACAGCATAGTTGGCATGTTCGTCGATGCCTGTTGCAACGGTTAAAATATTGGGATCAAAGATGATGTCTTCCGGAGGAAAATTCAGCTCCTGTGTCAGTATCCGGTAGGCACGGGAAGCAATCGTGATACGCCGGTCAAGTGTGGTCGCCTGACCTTCTTCATCAAAAGCCATGATGACTGTGGCAGCGCCGAATTTGCGGAGGAGGGTGGCCTGCTCCCTGAAGGCAGTTTCTCCCTCCTTCAGGCTGATGGAGTTGACGATCGGTTTACCCTGGATACATTTCAGTCCTGCATGGATAACCGAAAACTTTGAAGAATCGATCATGATAGGGACCCTGGCCACATCAGGGTCGGAGGCAACCATGTTCAGAAAGTTCACCATGGCCTTTTCAGCATCAAGCATCGCTTCATCCATGCTGATATCAATTACCTGCGCGCCGTTTTCAACCTGTTGCCTCGCAACAGAGAGTGCCTCTTCATACTTCTCCTCTTTGATGAGCCGGGCGAATTTTCTGGATCCGCTCACGTTGGTCCGTTCACCGATGTTGATGAAGTTACTGCCGTCAAAAATGGTAAGAGGCTCCAGTCCGCTGAGTCTTAATTCATGTAACCGCTCCGGAATGGAACGCACCACGGCACCTTCAGCAAGTTTTACAAATGCCCTGATGTGTTCCGGGGTGGTGCCGCAGCATCCTCCGATCATATTCACAAAACTGTTGTCGAGGAAATCTTTCAGAAATCCTGCCATCACCGTGGGCGACTGGTCATACTCCCCGAACTGGTTGGGCAGACCGGCATTGGGGTAGGCAATTACCGGAAACGGGGCCTTGGCCGACAACTCTTCGATGTACGGGCGTAACTCTTCCGCGCCAAGCGAACAATTTATTCCAATGGCAAAGAGGTCGAAGTGAATAATGGAGATCAGGAAGGCTTCCAGTGTCTGGCCTGAAAGGGTTCGTCCGCTGTTATCGGAGATGGTGACACTGGCGATTACCGGAACACGGGAACCGTTATCCAGTGAAATCCTGGATTCTATTTCGTCAAAAACCGCGATCAGGGCGGCTTTGGCATTGAGGGTGTCAAAAATGGTCTCCACCATGAGGATGTCGGCGCCGCCGTCGATGAGTCCACGCGCCTGCTCCCTGTAGGCGTCGTAAAGGCCGTCAAAACTTACCGCACGGTAGGCTGGATTTTGCACATCCGGCGACATGGAGGCCGTTTTACTGGTCGGGCCGATCGAACCGGCTACCCACCTGGGTTTATCTGAATTGAGACGGGTGAATTTGGCAGTTGCCTCCTTTGCCAGCCTTGCTGCAGCAAGGTTGATCTCGTAGGCGAGCTCTTCCAGGTGGTAATCAGACAGGGAGATCCGGTTGGCGTTGAAGGTGTCGGTTTCGATGATATCCGCACCGGCCTCCAGGTATGCCTCGTGAATTTCACGGATCACATCGGGCCGGGTCAGTACAAGCAGGTCATTGTTTCCTTTCAGGTTGTACGCAAAATCCCTGAACCGGTCACCCCGGAAGTCTTCTTCTCCCAGTTTGTAGTGCTGGACCATTGTGCCCATGGCACCGTCAAGCACCAGGATGCGTGATTTTATCGCCTTATATATATCGGTATTCATTGTAAGTAGCGTCAAACATTCATACTCTCTGAATTCACAGATTAAAATTCCATCACTCGCCTCTCCCGTATGCCATCACAAGCATGTATTCGCCTATTTTCCTGTAAACCAGGGAATATTCAGTCACACATTCACCGGAAGTGATAGCTGCCCGGAAATTTTGATCCGTATTGCAAAGGTAATCAAACGGATGAATATAGATGTCATTTCTGAAATCGACATCCGGAGTTCCGTGCAATTTGTACAGCGCCTCCTTGCCTCCCCAGTAGATGTATAACTGGTCGAGCCTGTCAATAGAGGTCATCATTTCCAGCTCCTTTTCCTGGAGAAAGCGCTCTTTAACGCGCTCCACCCGTTCCCTGATTCGCTCAATATCGATCCCAACCCTGTACTGTTTGCTGCAAGCTACGGCGGCGAACTCCCCGGCATGGGAAGCTGAAATATAGTGACTTCCCGAATCGAGGCAAGGCTTGCCATGGTTGTCATAGTGCAAAGAGGCAGGCAATGGTGCCAGCATATGTTTTAACAGGGCCCTGTAAGCAAGCCATTGCCTTTTGCGAAGTTCATGGCTGAATTTGACATAGATGTCCAACTCCCGGCTTGTAAGCTGAAGCCCGGCAAGCAGTTCTTCGGCAGTTTCAGTAATTTGCCATATTGCCGTACGAATTCCGCCGACGGAGCTGATTTCCTGTAAGTAGGGCATTTTGCGGAATAGATTTTTTCGTTATCCTGCGCAAAAATACGACATTAAGGCATGCTCATATTGGTATTTTATGTACTTTTGCCGCCCAATTATAGGGTATACCGTCCGGTGGATTCCGGTAACCGGCTTCAACCTGTGATCATCACTGATAAATCAAACTTCCGAAAAGATGGAAAACCTTGCAATACCGACGAATATGAAATACAAAGTAGCGGATATGTCACTGGCCGATTGGGGCAGAAAAGAGATAGAGATTGCCGAAAAGGAGATGCCCGGGCTCATGGCGATCCGCAAAAAATATTCAGTTGAGAAGCCCCTTAAAGGTGCCAGGATAAGCGGTTCCCTGCACATGACCATTCAAACGGCCGTGCTGATTGAGACATTGATTGAACTTGGCGCTGACGTTCGCTGGGCCAGTTGCAATATCTTCTCTACCCAGGATCATGCAGCTGCAGCCATTGCAGCCAAAGGCATTCCTGTATTTGCCTGGAAGGGTGAGACCCTCGACGAATACTGGTGGTGTACCAACATGGCCCTCAGTTTTCCAGGCGGATTTGGACCAAACCTGATCGTTGACGACGGGGGAGATGCCACCATGATGATTCACAAAGGTTTCGAAATCGAAAAGAACCCCGAATTGCTGAAGGTCGTTCCTGAAAATGCCGATGAAAAGGCTTTTATGAAACAACTGCAGGAGATCTATGTGGAGGACAATAAGAGATGGACCCGTACCGTAGCCGAATGGAAAGGTGTTTCAGAGGAGACCACCACGGGCGTTCATCGCCTTTACCAGATGAAGGAAAAGGGAGCCCTGCTGGTTCCTGCAATCAATGTAAATGACTCTGTTACCAAATCAAAGTTTGATAACCTCTATGGTTGCCGCGAATCACTGGCCGACGGGATCAAACGTGCAACGGATGTGATGATTGCCGGTAAAGTTGTTGTGGTGCTTGGTTACGGCGATGTCGGAAAGGGTTGCGCCCACTCCATGCGCTCCTATGGCGCCCGCGTGATAGTTACGGAAATCGATCCCATTTGCGCCCTCCAGGCGGCGATGGAAGGGTTTGAAGTCACTACCATCGAAGAAGCGCTTCCTGAAGGCAATATTTATGTTACCACAACCGGGAACAAGGATGTCATCACTGCACAGCACCTGGCTGCCATGAAGGATCAGTCGATTGTTTGCAATATTGGCCACTTTGACAATGAGATCCAGGTGGAGCAACTCACCAACTGGCCGGGAATTAAAATGATCAACATCAAACCACAGGTTGATAAATACGTCTACCCCGACGGGAAGTGCATCTACCTTCTTGCCGAAGGCCGGCTTGTCAACCTAGGATGTGCAACAGGCCACCCGTCGTTTGTTATGTCCAACTCCTTCACCAACCAAACCCTTGCCCAGCTTGACCTCTGGCAGCATGACTATGAGGTGGCTGTTTATCGGCTGCCCAAGCGTCTGGATGAAGAGGTTGCCCGCCTCCACCTTGAGCAGATCGGTGTTAAACTGACAAAACTTACCCGGGAACAGGCTGATTACCTGAATGTAAATGCCGACGGACCTTATAAACCGGAGCATTACAGGTATTAAGAAGTTTTAAGTTTTAAGTGTTAAGTGTTAAGGGCGGAATCTCAGCAGAGTCCGCCCTTTCGCATGTCCACCTGTCCACCTGTCCACCTGTCCACTTGTCCACTTGTCCACTTGTCCACTTGTCCACTTGTCC
>JBMOIP010000032.1:0-52256 GCA_049317265.1 Bacteroidales bacterium | reverse complement strand
ACACCGGTAACGGTGCCACCTGCAGGAGTTGTCCAGCTTGTCCCGCCAACTCCGTCGGTCGTAAGAACATTTCCGCTTGCACCTCTTGTTGCTGGCAATGTAATGCTGGTACCGCTTCCGTTTCCATTAAAGGTAAGAGAGCCTCCAATGGTTGTATTTCCATTTTTCAGAATGGAGAGCGCATCACTTCTAACGGCACCTGTTCCATTCCCAATTACAAAAAGACGGTCGGTTCCAACAAAACTACCTGGATTTCCTGAACCTTCTGTTGCAAAAATGCCCAGCACCGATTCACCATACGATTGCGCAGTATTATATTGACCTAATGCGATAGATCCGTCTCCATATGCAATACTATAATGGCCAATAGCAGCAGAATACTGCCCTATTGCGAAACTATTATAGCCAAGGGCTGTGCCATGCAAACCAGTTGCGCTATTCAGCATTCCTATTGCAGTGGCACCCGTGTTGCCTGAGATATTTTGAGATCCGATTGCTGTTGAATATAGCTGACTTGCGGTGTTTCCACCTCCAATTGCAATCGAATAATCTCCGCTTGCCACCTGTGATGCTCCAAATCTATCCATCTGCAAATCAACTGCAAACAAACCCCGGTTATTACCTCCTGCTGCAGTACCGTCGGGTTGTTGTGCCAATATGCTGCCACTGCCTTTGGGCGAAATCACAAAGTCCACATCGGTTTGGGCATCGTTTCGCGCTAAAAGTTTTACACCGTATCTGGTGTTAAACAGATAATTGCTTTGGGTGAAGCCTGGAGTAAATTTCACGTATTTCGTTCCATCGTATTTTAGAAAATCATCCGTAAGTGAGCCACTCACATCAATAGCGCTTGTAAAAACCGGGTCGGTTTCAATTCCTGAAACAAGCCGTTTCCAGGCAGCGCCATCATAATAATAAAAACCGGGTGTCACATCGCTGACTGTCGCCGTATTATACACCAATAAACTTGCTGCAGGGGAACTGACAGTTGTTACATCATTGGTCCCTGTAAGCGCTATCCGTGGTATCAACACACCCTTATTTGTTGCACTCACATCGAGCATGGCGCTGTTGTCGGGTTGATTACCCGTGGTGTTGATGGAAACTTGGGCAAATGATGAACTGCTGATAAGCATAATCATTGCAACAAAAAAGGATAGTTTTTTCATGCGACTTTTATAAAAGAGATGAGGTCAAAATTATCTATTGACAGGATATGAAAAAGGATAGTTTCCGGTATTATGTATCGATTAATAAAAAACGATACAAACACAATGAAGTTCGATCAGGAAATGTCGCCTGATCCCTTCGCATATTCACTCGGGGAGACGCCTTCGATCCGTTTGAATGCGATGAAGAAAGTGTTACGTGAAGAGAAACCGGAGAGTTGCCCGATGCCCTCGAGGGTCAGTCCTTTGGTCTTACCTTCCCGGATCATTTTTTTCACATGTTCTACCCGCCATGTATTACGGTAATCATGAAAAGATTGCCCTAAATGCTCACGGAAGTAGTAAGCCAGGTGATGGACGGGGATTTTCGTTAGGGCACAGAGTATGGTCAGGTTAAAGTCCTTCTGAAGATAGGGTTTCATTTCACTCATGCATGATTCAATGATTTTCCCGATCTGCATTAAATATGCCTCTTCGAAAATGGCTGATTTCACCTTCTGAATTTCAGGTGGATTGTCCCCTTTCGGCCCGGGTTCGTGATGCCATTCAGGCGGAGTGGCCGGGATCACGGGAAGGCCGTACAGGATGGATGGGAAAAAAAGAGGCGAGATCATTAATCCAACGAGGCCAATAGCAAGAGTAATCCGCAGAAAATTAAGTGAATAGAATAAACCGGAATCTTTTGTAACCAGGGCTTCAATAAGAAGAAAAGATTGGCTAAAAGCCAATATCAGGATGAAACCGAGTAATAGAATCAGCCATTTTAACATAACCTGCTGACTTGATATGATGTATTTTTTTTTACCGGTCTTCAGGTAACTACCAAGCATCCAAATTGACACAAAGATGTAAATCAAGGCATGAAGGGTCTGACCAAGAAATACAACCGGTGCAGGAATAATATTGTACAGAACAGACGGCTTGCTAATCAGGATGTTGCTAATATCCTTAACCAGTTCTGATGCGATTTTAAGTTTTTCAGCGGTTGGGGTAAAAATGTAAGGCAGGGTAAAGAGAAAGAAAATCGCAGCGGGCAGTAAATGCCAGGCATCTCTTCTCCTGAGACGCGGGTTGTCAGTCAAAGTACTCCTGATGTACCAATAAAATAATGGCCCATGGAGAAAGATGGAAAAATTATTATAAATCAGCGTGAAGCTGACCAGAAATTCAGATTTTGAGTAAAAGAGGATATAAATATTAAGGCTGTACAGGCTGGTAAGAAAAAAAAAACCGGCCAGGTAAACCGATGATCTGTATAGCCTTGCAGTGAAGGAAAAGAGGATTACAGATAACAGGATGCCGAGAATGGATATGTACAATAACATCTAAGGCGATCTTTTTTTAAAGCTGCAAAGGTAAAAATATGCCATTATAATTGCCGATACCTATGCTTTTTACAGGTGAGAGATTTTATGGTATTATCAATCGGCAGTTTGTACAAATTTAAAAGGGCACATCAGAGGTTTCCTGCTTGGCGGCTTTGGATTTTTTGGTTTGCTTTTTCGGAGCTGGGGCAGTTTCAGTGACTTGTTCTTCTTCAAGAGGGTTGACGTAAACCGTGTAATCATGGCCGAAAATGTCGGGATTCTGCAATTTTGCGACTTCCAGGCGGATCGCCAAGGATTATCAGCCTCCTTTTTTTTGCTTGGTTACGATGCCTCAGTGTTGGCAAATATTTTAGGCTTTTCTGAGATTATGAAATATACAAATCTGTTACAGCAATGCAATTGACACCTTGGAAACCCTACGTACATAGGCGATACAGCGAAACCGTCCAAGCCCCGGACTGATCACCAGGGAGACCAATTCGGCCTCCTTTTTTTTTATGTCTGGTATTCAATGGCATTGGACTTCTGCAATGATAAAATCAATCATTTTATTAACCTGCATGGAACCTGTGGTGAAAACATTTCCATCGGAGTCATTGCGCCGCATGGAGCAGTTGAAGTCGTTCGCCCAAATCTGGAAATGTTCAAATCAGATCGGGGTTGCACCAACTGAACCATTTTTCGACTTACCTTGTTTACAGTTCTAATTGATTACGTTAGTATTCAAGTGATAATAAAAATTCCTTTTGTCTGTTTTTTCAAACGCATTCAATTCCTCCAAATTCAAAAAAGTGCTTCCAATATTTTCAGAGGTAAAAAGGTATAACTTTTCTTTATAATGCCTGATTTTGCTAATTTTACAGTTCATTTTATTTAGAGTCCAATGGATGCATTTTTTTACATCAGGTATACCGTATTCCAGATCACGCCATTTGGAAGGCTGACTACCGTAAAGAACTTCTTTCAGAACAGCGGCCTCCGGGATGTGATCTCCTTTCTGCAATTGCCTCAGTTTTACTCAAACAGGGGATATGGTCCGGCGGATATCATCGGAAGTTATCTAGTTAGGGTTATCCTGGGAGCAGGCGGTCTGGCCCTTACCGGACTGTCTAGGCATAAAAAAGTAGTCAGTGAGATATTTGGTTGGATGAAGGGCAAAATATGCCACTAATTCTATTTTTTTTAGGTGTATTCATATCCGTAATTTTAGCCGCTTTTAATTACAGGAAAAATCCGGCAACCATATACTTATCGTTGTTTTTCTTTTCTGTCAGTATCTATTGTTTAATACATTATACGCTGTTTTATTCAAATTCAGCTACATTGATTGCACTGTTTTTCAAGGCAAACATCGGGTTTGTTACTTTGCTACCAGGGCCATTGCTCTATTTTTACACGAAACTCACGGTAACTGATCAATTAAGATTAAAACCTGTCAACTGGTTGCATTTTGTTCCTGTCGTACTGATTTTCATCGGCGGAGTTCCAAATTATTTTTCCCCCTGGACGGAAAAATTGCAAATGGCATCTGACTTTATAAATAACAATAAATCATTAATATCCTATTATCACCAATCCTCGCATTATTCAAATTCTTTCAGCCTGATATTTTTTGGAAGACCAGTATACATTTTCACTTATTTCATTTTGTCTGTTACAATTTTCCTTAAAAATAGTTTAAAACACAGGGAATCCCAGGTGTTTTCTCATCAAAAATTCATGTACTCATGGCTTGCTGTTCTGTTTATCCTCTTTTTCTTTCTGATTATTTCGCATTCTGCCTTACTATATATGCATTATTTTGCAAACCGGACAACAATTGTCCATCTATTTTTCACAATCCAGGCAGTAGGTCTCATTGGAATTATGGGATTACTGTTTTCTCCATTTTTATTTCCGGGTATTTTATACGGACTGCCCCGGGTTAGTAATAATGAAAGGCAAATAACTGAGGAATCACAAACCGGATTGTCAGATCAAACAATTGAATATCAAAACCAACCCGGCTTTAAATTAGAAAACGAAACCAGTGAGCGTAAACTGGAAGAAAACTATCTTAGGACAATAGGTTGTTTGATTGATACGTGCATGAAAGAGCATCAACCCTATTTAAATCCCGGGTTTAACATGGCGATGTTGTCTGTTTTAATAAACATACCGGTTCATCATTTAGCCTATTATTTTAAAGAGATTAAAAATCAATCAATCAGTGAATTCAGAAATTCCTGGCGCGTGGAATATGCCAAGAAAATAATAATGGAAGGGAAATCAAAAAATCTCACACTGGAAGCAATTGCCGGTTTGTCGGGTTTCTCGTCTAGAAACACTTTTTTGGTATCATTCAAGAAATATGAGAAAATGACCCCGAAAGAATTCCTGGAGAGCATCAGTTACTAAGGTATCAATATCCCCCATTTTCCTGTCTCACTTCGTGATGTCATGCTGACCCGTTAAATAATTGGTTTGTGGCATCAATGGCTATTGCTTTGATCTGAAATGCCCATGTTCTTGCATCGTTTTATGAAAAACGGTGCAAAAATTTTTCGCACAGGCGTAACTGATTTCTCTATTTCCGTTACTTCGCAAATTTGTTCTGTTTTACCATCAGGCAATTAACACTTTAATTTCAAAATTATGAGAGTCAAAACTACCATCGTGTTGTTTATTATCCTTTGCATAAATATTGGCATTTCAAGGGGGCAGGGAGTTGCAATTAATAAGGACGGTTCGCCCCCTGACACTTCGAGTATTCTAGATATAAAATCAACCTCATCAGGCATCCTGATTCCCCGCATGACACAGGCACAGCGGAATGCCATTGTATCACCGGCAAACGGGCTGATGGTTTTCCAAACCGATGGTGTGAGTGGCTTTTATTATTACGAAACCACATGGAAGCTGGTGGGTTCAAATTACACGGAGACCGACCCGGTTTATTCAGGCAATTTTGATCTTAGCGGATCACTTACCGGTGATTTGCTGAAGTTCGACGGTGCAAAATATGCGAAATTTACCCCCAACTTTACCGAAAGCAATTATCTGTACGACTCCAAATACGGTGTAAAATTGTTGGCACGAAACGATGCCCAAACCAATGTGGATATTGTAATTTCGCCGAAAGGAAACGGTGCCTTATTAGCACACCAACCTGATGGAACAGTTACGGGAGGAAACAAAAGAGGGGGATTTTCAGTTGATTTGCAGACGATCAGGGGTATTTCTGATCAGGTTGCCAGTGGTGGTTTTTCCGTTATAGTAGGAGGAGCCGGAAATAAAGCCAGCGGTGACTTTTCTGTTGCAATGGGAAATCAGAGTATTGCCAGCGGCTATGGTTCAGTTGCACTGGGTTCATACTCCAGGGCAGGTTCGCAAAATTCAGTAGGTTTGGGGGGAGGAAACGCAAGCGGGTGGTATGCAACTGCTATAGGGAGTGGGATTACAGCCAGTGGGTCATACTCTTTTGCATCAGGATATCGTAACACTGCTCAATCGTGTGTTGAAACAGTAATGGGAATCAATGCAACGATTGGAAGCGGTAATATTGATGAATTTATTGATACGGATCGGCTTTTCGTTGTAGGTAATGGGGTATCATCTTCAAACAAACGCAATGCCCTCACCATTTTAAAAAATGCCAATACCACCATTGGCGGCTCATTAACTCTCAATGGTAACGGAACTGATGCCAGCCTTACATTTCCCACCGGCAGAGGTGCCAGCGGGCAGGTGCTGACGACCGACGGAATCGGCAGTACAAGTTGGGAAGCATTATTGAGCAGCCAATGGACAACAAGCGGTTCAAACATCTTCTTCAACACCGGCAATGTTGGGATAGGCACGGCAGACCCGGCTCTAAAGCTCGATGTATATGGTAGTGTACATATTCCTGCCGGGCAATCCTTCCGGATAGGCAGTACCGATGATACCGGTAACAGACTGCGATTGCACCAGTCAGGGACTAATGGGTATATTGACTGGGGAGAAGAAGGGCTCTATTTCAGGTCAGGTGTTTCCAGTACAAACAGAGTTGTATTTACCGGCGATGGGAAGGTCGGAATTGGGACAGAAGCCCCTAAGGCCATACTGGATTTAGGAAATAGCGTTTCGAACCGGAAAATTATTTTGCATAGTATTGCCGATAACGACAACCAGTTTTCCGGTTTTGGAACAGATGGCGATGCCTTGCGGTTTCAGGCAGCTACTATAAGCGGGAGTCATAAATTTTATGCGGGGACTTCTGCAACTAATTCAACTGAGTTATTCAGGATACAAGGTGACGGACAGATTGTGGTGCCGGCATTAACAACTTCAGGAGTGTTGCTGAACAATGCATCAGGGCTAATCAGCAGCTCGGTTGGCACAAGCGGGCAGGTTTTATCTGCCAATGGAAGTGGTGGAATTTCATGGATTACACCTGCAACAGGTACTGTTACCTCCGTTACCGGTACAGCGCCTATTATTTCATCCGGTGGAAACACCCCTGCCATTTCAATTTCAGCGGCAACTACCAGCACTGCTGGCAGCATGAGCGCGGAGGATAAAACAAAATTAAATGCAATAACAGGAACAAATACCGGAAACCAAACCATCACGCTTACCGGCGATGTTACAGGGTCGGGAACTGGAAGTTTTGCGGCTACCATTTCTGCGGCATCGGTTACCAACGCCAAAATGGCAAATATGGCAGCTAACACAATCAAGGTAAATAGTACCGCTACGGCGGCTGCCCCAACGGACCTATCACTTCTGGCCAACACCTTTCCTTCCCGCAAAAGCACGGGCAACATAACAGGTAACGCAATTACCGATTTTGCCTTCGACATCCTAAATGATGCCGATGCAGCAACGGTCAGGACAACCATTGGCGCCGGAACGGGAAATGGCACAGTTACAGGGGTTACCGGAATATTGCCAATTAGTGTTGCCACCGGAACCACTACTCCGGTCGTTTCAATAGCTGCTGCCACAACTTCCTTAGCCGGAAGCATGAGTGCGGCTGATAAAACAAAATTGGATGGTCTGCTTGGCAGTCAATGGAATACAACCGGATCAAATATTTACTACAATACTGGTTATGTCGGGATAGGAACCACTGCCCCAAAGGCGGCCATAGATTTAGGTAACGGAATTTCTAACCGAAAAATATCTTTATACGCAACAACCGATAATGACCATCAATTTTATGGTTTTGGCATCAATAACGGTGTCTTCCGCTGTCAGTTAGCGACTACAACGGCTAGCTTTAAATTTTATGCAGCAACATCAACATCAGCTTCCAATGAACTTTTCAGGATACAGGGAGACGGAAATGTTGTAGCCCAAGGTCAAATTAAAAATGTCACCGATCCCACAGATTCACAGGATGCAGCAACAAAATCCTATGTGGATTTGAAAACTGTAATAACTTACCAAGTTGGAGATTTCGCGCAGGGCGGTATCGTATTCTGGGTTGATGAAACCGGTCAACACGGGATAGTTTGTGCTAAGCAAGACCAAAGTTCAGAAGCTAGATGGTGGGCAGGAACCAATACTAATACCATGGCAAAAGGGGATGGACCTTTGTCCGGTAAAATGAATACTGTGATTATCATTGCCAATCAAGGATATGGAGATGGCAGCACATATGCAGCACGTATGTGTAATGAATTGCAAATCACAGAAGGAGGTAAGACATATGGAGATTGGTATCTTCCATCCAAGGCAGAATTAAATCTCATGTATCTAAACAAGGCAACAATTAATGCTACTATAGGTGCAAATGGAGGCAGTGGTTTAGCAAACGACAATTATTGGTCTTCGACGGAATATTCCATAGGAACCGCTGAGCTTTTTGGATTCAACACCGGCTTCGCAGCCCACTATGTTAAAGGTGGGACGGCTTATATTCGTGCTGTACGGTCTTTTTAGATATCTAACCATTTAAATATTAATAAAACGCAGCCAACCACTTTCATGAATTCCATTCTTAATTGAAAGATTGTAAAGTAAATTCCTAGTCTCTGATGCATCGGACAGAATAGCCGGTCGCCTTGACGCCGAAGTCGCCTATATTGCTGCCTCCATTGCTGAAAACCAGAAGAAAGCTGTAGTTCCAATCGGCGGCCTGCAGATTACTCCAGTAATAGCCTCTCACTCCGCGCTCGATAAGTGAACCATTGCCGGGGGCCAGCTGCCCGGCTGCATGCAGTTTTAAACCTGAGGCATACGGTTCGGTCCATGTATTCCAGTTGCCAATATTGTCAACATTGGACCACTCGGTAATAGTTGGGATACGCCATCCAGCGCCAAGTTCGATGGCACAGGGATCGTTGGCAGATATCCAGTCTGAATTTTCAAAGATGGGAGTTATCCAGCTTGTATTTGGCGTCCGGGTTGTTCCGTCGTGTTTAAAACCCTGTTTACGGTTAAATTGCCAGTACCAGCCGGCAGAAGCCTCGGTGGCATCGTTCACGGCAGTTGCCTGGTGGTCAGCGCCAAGGTTACCCGTAATCCAGCATTTTGCAGGCTCTCCGGGGATCCCGGTCACCGTGCCATATGGAACTGTTTTATTAACAGGAGCAACCCCGCCGGAAATCACGTGGTTTATGCTGATTGTTAAGCCACAGGCAAAAGGTTGGGGCGGGGTCATTGACTTCCATGCAATTCCATTGTACACATTCAGTGCTTTGTCTTCAGTATTGTAAATGACCAATCCTTCGACTGGTGATGCAATCGCGTTTCGCTGGGCTGTAGTCATCCGGGGCGGCAGGAAACCACCGGAGGTGGATTTCACATCCAGCATCGCCGAATTTTCGGCCGGGCTGTTGTCGGTATTGATGCTTACCTGTGCATCTATTGTGATACTAAAAAAAAGAATAGCAAATATTAACAAGAAGATATTTTTCATAATAATCTGATTTTGAAGGCATAAACCACGTTCCATATTCCTGTAAATACAGATTTACCTGGGAAAAGGAAAATGATTTACTGCAAAAATATCATATTTATTTTTAACCAGACTAATAACAAATAAAATAAATTGACAGGAATAATCACTCATTTCTAACAATTTCATACATAAATGATTTAAACTTGATTCATGGAGAAATCTCCGGCAGTTGGAAACGCAGGCTAAATCCATGTTCTAAGGGGAAGGATTACCCTATCGGACATTCACCCTCAAAAAACACAAAATCACCTGGCATCAGCCCCTCACAAATTGCGCTTCATTCTCGGTTCTTTTCAAAGAACCTTTATCTTTGCGCAAATATTCACCTGTTACATATTTTTGACATGACTTCTTCTACTGAAAATATATTTCCCGTATTTCATGAAATCCTCGGACGGGCCGAAAAAGAGAGTTTGCTCAAACAACGGGCAAAAGTTATCTGGCTGACCGGGCTTTCCGGGGCAGGTAAAACAACCCTTGCAAAATACCTGGAAGAGGCCTTGTTCGACAAGGGGTTCCTCACCCAGGTGCTTGATGGCGACAACATCAGGTCGGGGATCAACAACAACCTTGGATTCAGTGATGCCGACCGTTTGGAGAATATCCGAAGGATCTCTGAAATCTCTAAATTGTTCGTGAATTGCGGTGTCATCACCATCAATTGCTTTATCAGTCCGACGGAGGAGATCCGCGACCTGGCCAGGCGTATCATCGGGCAGGACGATTTTATCGAAATATATGTAAACGCCCCGCTGAATGTATGCGAGGAACGAGATGTAAAGGGACTATACACCAAGGCCCGCCGTGGTGAGATCAAAGAATTTACGGGTATCACCTCCCCTTTCGAAACGCCTGAAAATATTGACCTGGAAGTTAGGACTGATTTGCTCTCCATCGAAGATTCAGTCAAACGGATGCTGGAGGTTGTTTTACCCCGGATACTTTATAGTTAGCCTGAGAAACCGTTAGCGGGGTTGTATCACTGGAAATCCAGACCCTAATCCTGAATGCACCTTACTGAAAAGCCATTGCCCCTGCCGGAATCGTAATCTGACACAGAATTGACCTGGTTATTCAACCCGTGTGATTTTGCCCGCCACTGACCGACAGGATCTGCGGTCCAGAAAAATGTTGCGGTAATTCCAGGCTGTGTAAATGACCAATTCAACTGATCCTGGTAATATACCCCGGCCGGTTGAACCTTGAAACTTCCGTTGCTTTGGTCCATCAGCAAACTGCCAGAGACGGATTGCCCGCCATAAAAATTGAATAAAGTGACCCACTCTGCATCACTGGGAACATGCCATCCCGGAGGGCACAACCCCTGGTGACCAGCGAAAGCGGGATCATGACGCATCAGTTCATCCCATTGGTAGAAACCACCATACAAACTGCAATTGGCATCCGCATTTCCCATGCAATATTTATCGTTGACGCAATTATCAAGTTGTGGCGAAGTGGAGGATTTTCTTGTTCCGTAATTCAAATTGGTGGCAAACCAGCATTGTGTCCCGATTTTAACAATGGGGTAAACCTGGTTGTCGCGGATGTCGGTAAAGGTTGCACCTGCACAATTAACCGGCAAAGCATTGTGGTTATTAACAGCAAGGCTATTACTTACAACACACAATCCAGCCGTGGTCACGGTATAGGTAATGACATGAAGACCGGGGCCGGCAACTGCCGGATCAAAGATGCCGGTAATTGAATTCACACCGTTCCCGGAATAGACCCCGCCAAGCGGCAGCCCGCCGCGGAGTTTAAATGGTCTGGCATTCACCGCCGTTTCAACATCATGGCATGCTGAATAGGTAACAACGGGAACAGGGCTGACATTGGCCTGAACAGATGCTATGGCAGGATTCCCGGAGGTACAGGTAAGATCGGAGGTTAACGAACATACGACCAGATCATTTACCGAAGGCTGGTAGGTATAAACATTCGAATTGGTCCCAACCACCATTCCGTTGACTTTCCATTGGAACACAGGCAGGAGTCCGCCGTTCACAGGTGTCGCTGTAAAAGTAACAGGTAAACCGGCACATACCAAGCCAGGTGGATTTGCAGTAATCCCAACACCAACTGAAAAAACAGGGTTGACTGTAATGGATAAAGAATTCGAAATGGCGGGTGATCCTGTAGCGCATGTTGCATCAGAGGTGACCAAACAGGATATCGCATCGCCATTGACAGGAATATAACTGAACAGTGAACTCGTTGCCCCCGGATAATCTGTGCCATTAACCTTCCATTGATAAACAGGTCCGGTGCCACCGTTAACCGGAGTAGCGGTAAAATCAACCTGTACACCCGCACAAACTGTTGTTGATGATGCAGCAACAGAGACGCTGACGGGAAGCAGTGGATTAACGATGATGGTGATTGTGTTGGATGTCGCAGGGGTCCCGGTCGGACATGTGGCATTTGAGGTAAGAACACAAAAAACCGCGTCACCATTTGCAGGGACCAGGCTGAACGTGGAATTTGTCGCCCCGGGAAAATCTGTTCCGTTCAACCTCCATTGGTAGGCTGGTACTGTCCCCCCATTGGTGGGTGTGGCGGTAAAGGTAACCTGTGATCCGGCACAAACCGTGGTGGCGCTGGCAGAAGCTGAAACAGATACCGCAAGCAATGGATTTACCATAACCGTGATGCTGTTCGAAGTGGCCGGGGTGCCTGTCGGGCAAGTTGCGCTGGATGCCAGCACACAGGATATTGCATCACCATTCACCGGAATATAATTGAATACTGCATTGGTAGCGCCAGGGTAGTCAACTCCATTGAGTCGCCATTGATATGCAGGCCCGGTTCCGCCATTGGTTGGGAAGGCTGTAAAGTTCACCGTGGTTCCGGCACAAACTGTATTTGCTGAGGCAGATATCGAAACACTCACCGGAAGCACCGGATTGACGGTGATATCGCTAATATTTGACAGGGCAGGTGTGCCTGTAGCACATGTTGCATTGGAGGTAAGCTGACAAGAAACCGCGTCACCATTGACCGGCGTGTAACTGAATGTTGAATTGGTTGCGCCCGGGTAATCTGTGCCATTGACCTTCCATTGATAAGCAGGTCCGGCGCCTCCGTTCACAGGTGTGGCGGTAAAATCAACCATCGCACCCATACAAATTGTTGTTGCAGAAGCAGCAACAGAGATACTCACCGGAAGCAGCGGATTAACGCTGATGGTTATTGTGTTGGATGTCGCAGGGGTACCTGTCGGACATGTGGCGTTTGAGGAGAGAACACACAAAACCGCGTCACCATTCGCCGGGACCAGGCTGAACGTGGAATTCGTTGCCCCGGGAAAATCTGTTCCGTTCAACCTCCACTGGTAGGCTGGTATTGTCCCCCCATTGGTGGGTGTGGCGGTAAAGGTAACCTGTGATCCGGCACAAACCGTCGTGGCAGTGGCAGAAACAGAAACGGAAACCGCAAGCAACGGATTTACCACGACCATGATGCTGTTTGACGTAGCCGGGGTGCCCGTTGGGCAGGTTGCATTGGAAATCAGCACACAGGAAACAACATCACCATTCACAGGAACATAATTGAACGTTGAATTGGTAGCGCCCGGATCATCAATTCCATTGAGTTGCCATTGATATGCGGGCCCGGTTCCTCCATTGGCCGGAATGGCTGTGAAATTCACCATGGTCCCGGCACAAACCGTAATTGCTGAGGCAGATATCGAAACACTTACCGGAAGCAGCGGATTGACCATGATATCGAGAATGTTCGACATGGCAGGTGTGCCTGCCGGACAAGTAGCATTTGACGAAAGCAGGCAGAACACCGCATCCCCGTTAACCGGGGTATAGTTGAAGGTTGAGTTTGTTGCACCTGGATAATCTAACCCATTGACCTTCCATTGATAACCTGGCACTATCCCTCCGTTCACCGGAGTAGCGGTAAAATCAACCTGTGCACCTGCACAAATCGTTGTTGCAGATGCAGCAACAGAGATACTCACCGGAAGCAGCGGATTAACGCTGATGGTTATTGTGTTGGATGTCGCAGGGGTACCTGTCGGGCATGTGGCATTTGAGGTAAGAACACACAAAACCGCGTCACCATTTGCCGGGACCAGGCTGAACGTGGAATTCGTTGCCCCGGGATAATCTGTTCCGTTCAACCTCCACTGGTAGGCCGGTACGGTCCCCCCATTGGTGGGTGTGGCGGTAAAGGTAACCTGTGATCCGGCACAAACCGTGGTGGCGCTTGCAGATGCTGAAACGGATACCACAAGCAATGGATTTACCGCAACTGTGAGACTATTCGAATTGGCCGGGGTGCCAGTCGGGCAGGTGGCATTGGAAGTCAGTATACAGGATACTGCATCACCATTCACAGGGATATAATTGAACGTTGAATTGGTAGCGCCCGGATCATCAATCCCATTGATTTGCCATTGATATGCCGGCCCGGTTCCTCCATTGGTGGGGACAGCTGCAAAATTCACCATGGTTCCGGCACAAACCGTATTCGCTGACGCCGATACAGAGATACTCACCGGAAGAAGCGGGTTGACCGTGATATCAAGAATGTTCGACATGGCTGGCGTGCCTGTCGGACAGGTAGCATTTGACGAAAGCAGACAGGAAACCGCATCACCATCGACGGGGGTATAGTTGAATATTGAATTCGTTGCCCCTGGGTAATCTGTACCGTTGACCTTCCATTGATATACAGGGAGTGTCCCTCCGTTCACGGGAGTGGCTGTAAAAACGATCTCGCTTCCTGCGCATACCGTGGTCCCACCGGTTGCAGAAACATTGACCGATACCGGTAAATTTGGAAATACATGCGCAACAATCGGCGGATCGGAAGTTACCGTATTTCCTATGATGCAGGTTGCGTTGGAATTAAGTGTACAGGTGATTTCATCGAGATCGGACGGTGCATATAAAAACACAGGATTGTTGGTGTTTGGCACAGGAACGCCGTTAATATTCCATTCGAAAGTAGGTCCGGTACCGCCATTTGTAGGAATTGCCGTATAGGTAACCACCGTACCAGCGCATACAGGACCGGATGGAACCGCCGTAGTCAGGATACTTACCGGGGTTCCAAGAATTTCCATTGTGATAAGGTTTGAGGTGGCCGGATTGGGGATGCCACAGGAAAACTGGGAGGTCATGACACATTTAACAACCGCACCATCAATGGGAAAACAGGAGAATGTAGCGCCAACAGCACCTGGCTGTTCCACTCCGTCGACAAACCACTTGTAGGTTGGCGAATTCCCTCCGGAAAAAGGAGTGGCCGTAAATAAAACCTCGGTACCCACACATGCAGGGTTGTCCAACGTGGCAATGGCTACCGAAACATCAAATTGCGAAGCAACCAGCATCAGGATGGCATTGGAGGTGGCCTGGCTGTTTAAAACACACATTTCACCCGAAGTCATGACACAGGTAATCAGGTCTGCAGACGCAGGAATGTAGGTAAGGGTTGAATTGGTTGCCCCCACCATGTCAACTCCTTTATTTTGCCATTGGTAACCGGGATTCGTTCCGCCGTTAACCGGCGTTGAGGAAAATGTAACAGACTCACCCTGACATACAGGATTGGATGAGCATGAAATTAACAGGCTTACCGGTAAAACAGGATTTACCACCATGGTAATTTCATTTGAGGTAACCGTTCCGGATGTTGCGCATGAATAGCTGGACGCTAACTGACAACTGACTTTATCCCCGGCTGTTGGCAAATAGTTAAAAACCTGGCTGTTTGAACCTACGTTAAGTCCATTGACAACCCATTGAAAAACAGGATTCAACCCGGTATTCTGAGCCGTTGCAGTGAACACAACCTGCTGATTGTCACAAGCAGGAAACGGAGAAGCAGTAATACTGACGGACGGCGTAATAAACAATTCAACATCCATAATCACAGTATTTGAAACTGCTGTATTTTGTGTAAAACATGTCAGACTCGTTGTCAGCTGGCAAGATACTTCATCGCCAAAGGTGGGAGTATAAGTGTAGGTTTGCTGACCTGCACCCAAATCAACCCCATTCTTAAACCAATGATAAACCGGAGAAGATCCTCCATTGACCGGAGTAGCGGTGAAAGTGACCTCATTGCCTTGACATGCAGGATTTACCGATGGAACGATCGTAACTGAAGGATCCCTGAGCTCCAGAACGGACATTGTGACGGAATTGGAGATGGCAGGGTTATTGAGCACACACGTTTCACTGGATGCCAGCACGCAGGTTATTACATCGTCTGTCAATGGCATGTACCCATAGGTTGGATCTGTAGCGCCAGGTATGTCAATACCCTTGTTTTTCCATTGATAGGCAGGTGTACCCCCCCCGTTAACTGGTGTCGCAATAAAGGTGGAAGGTGTTCCCTGGCAGGCAGGATTTCCGGAACAGGCAATTGAGACGCTAACCGGAAGGTAAGATGGAAAAATCATGCTGATCGGATTCGACAAGGCCGGGTTCCCGGTCGGACAGGTTATGTCGGACGTAAGGTGACAGGTTACGACATCACCTGATGATGGGACATAAGAGTAGGCAGGAAGATTACTTCCAACCATCATTCCATTGACAAGCCACTGGAATATTGGACTTACCCCTCCGTTTGTGGCTGTTGCCGAGTAGGTGATACTTTGTCCCTGGCATGCAGGTGTTGCAGATGCAAGGATACTCACAGAAACAGGTGAAGTAGGAACCACCGTAACTTCAATGGTATTTGACAATGCAGGATTTCCGGCAGGACAGGCATCATTGGAAGTCAGCCGGCAGGTTACAAGGTCACCGTTTGCCGGTACATAGGAGAAGAAGGCGCTGTTGCCCCCCGCATTGCTCCCGTTCACCATCCACTGGTAGGATGGAATTGATCCCCCGTGTATTGGGGTGGCAATAAATGTGGCCGTGGAACCCTGGCACACAGGGTTAGTAACAGAGACGATCGAGAGGCTTACCGGCACGTTAGGACTCACACTGACAGGGTATGGAGACGAGGTAGCAACATTGGTTGAAACACAACTTGCATTGGATGTCATCTCATTGATTATCTGATCACTGTTCAATGGCACATAGGAATAGGTTGAATTGGTTGCCCCCGCAACATTGGCCAGGTTGACCTTCCACTGGAATGCTGGTGAATTTCCACCATTTGCCGGTGTGGCTGTAAACGTTACGGCAGTGCCCTCACATACCAGGTTTCCGGGTGCTGAAACGGTAACAGTTGGAGTTGTAATCGGGAATACCACCATATTTATCTTATTCGAATTACGGGGATTAGGTGTTGGACAGGTGGCACTTGACACCACCAGGCAACTTACTGAGTCATTGTTGACTGGAACATAGCAGTAAGTGGGGTTGTTTAACAGGGAACTTTGCACTTGTCCATTCACTTTCCACCGGTATCTTGCATAATCTCCACCATTCTGAACAGCGGCAAAATAACAAACCGTGCTCCCCAGGCAGGAAGGGTTGGCTGATGTTGTTACCACGACGGTCAACGGTTCGGCAGGCAAAACAGTGGTGGTAATAGTATTTGAAGTAGCTGTTGACCCCAGGATACAACTCAGGTTCGAGGTGATGATGCAGGTTACCTGATCGCCATTTACGGGAGCCACTTCATAGGTATTTTGATTATACCCGACTGAAACGCCATTTTTCCTCCACTGGTAGACAGGTGACGTTCCGCCGTTTACTGCAATCGCTGTGAATGTTACGGATGTCTCAGGACAAACATTATTGTAGTTTGAGGTGATGGTCACACTCGGGACAAGAATCCCTGTTGTCATTACCAGGGAATTGGAGGTTGCAGGATTGGAACTGGCAACGATACAAGTGAGGTTTGAAGTGAGTTCACACGTTATAATGTCACCGTTCAGCGGCGTATAGGTGTATGTAGCATTTGTAGAAGCGCCAGCGCCGTTCAGCCCGTTAACTTTCCATTGATAGGTTGGGGAGGAACCTCCGTTGATGGCTGTCGCTGTATAAGTAACCGGGGTGCCCGCACAAAATGAGAGTGAAGGGGTCGTTATATTCACACCAACAGTTTTTTCAGCATTGATTACCATGGCAACCTGATTTGAGATAACCGGGATGCCGCTATTGCAGAGGGCATCAGACTGAAGCATGCATGTCACTGCATCATAGTTCAGCGGCTGGTACGAATAGGTAGAATTGGTCGCCCCGGCTACCACAAGCCCATTCACCCGCCAGGTGAAAACAGGGGTTGTTCCTTCATTGTTCACCGTGGCCGTAAAGGTGACCGTAGTGCCGGCGCATGCCGGATTGACTGACGGGACAATGGAAACAGAAGGAAATATGGTCGAAGTCACTCCCATTGAAATAGTGTTGGAAATGGCAGGGTTTCCGCTTGCACAAGTCAGACTGGAGGTTAATTGGCAGGTGATAAGGTTCCCATTGGCAGGCACAAAAGTGTAGCTGGCATTGGTAGCGCTCGCAACATTGACCCCACCTACTTTCCATTGGTATTCCGGAATGATTCCTCCATTCACAGCATTCGCGGTAAACGTCACAGCCGTGCCCTGGCAGGATGGGTTAACAGATGGTGTAATTGAAATGCCGGCCGGGAGATTTGCAGCCTCAGTCATGATGATCTGGTTGGAGAGCACCGGCCCGGGAGGATTCAGACAAGTTGAATTTGATGTCAGGATACAGGAGACCACGGTGCCATTGACCGGACTATAGACCAAGAATGGACTTACAGTTGGTGTTCCATAATTACTCCCATTAATTTGCCATTGATAAAGAGGCGCTGTGCCCCCATTGGATACCAGGGCATTGAAAGTCACACTGGTACCGGCGCAAAAGGGGTTTGTACCTGTGACGATGTTAACGCTGGCCGGAAGGCCTGAACTCACGACCATGGTAACCGGCGCACTAGTTACAGGGCTTCCGCTGACACAGGTGGCGTTTGACGTAAGGGTACAGGTTACCACATCACCGGGTAATGGTATGTATGTGAATGTGGAACCTGATCCTGACGGGACCCCGTTGACTTTCCACAGAAAAACGGGGGTTGAACCTCCGTTAACAGGTATGGCAGTAAAAGTGACTGAATTTCCAGTGCAAACCGGGTTTTCTGAAGCAGCAATGGTGACAGATGCAGGAACTTGGGTCTTCACCTGCATCAATATCGGATTCGACGTTACCGGGCCTGTTGAACAGGAAAGGCTCGAGGTTAACTGGCAGGTTACATAATCCCCGTTCACCGGATTATAAGAATAGGTGGACAGGGTGCCAACTAAAATTCCATTAACCCTCCATTTGTATAATGGGGTACTGCCACCATTAACAATGGAAGCAGTGAATGAGACCAGGCTGCCCTGGCAAAATGGGTTTGCAGAGGCATTGATGGTAATTGCACCAGGTAAGGGTGAATTCGTATGAATTGTATATTCTGCGGAAGTTACCGGGTTGCCGGTAACACATAGCAGGCTCGAAGTAAGGCGGCACTTGACCTTATCTCCATCATTGGGGATCAGGTTAAAAACCGCATTATTGGGACCACTTGCAACGCCATTCAAATACCACTGGTAAATTGGATCTGATCCCGGATTGGTTGTATTGGCGGTAAATGCTACCATTGTTCCGGGACATACAATAGGTTCAGGTGTGGTAACGAAAATTGAAGGGGAGAGGATGGTTTGCACGTTCAGCGTCAGGCTGGCTGATGCAGGATTACCGGAGGTACACTGATCGGAGGATGTCATCAGACAGGTCACCAAATCTCCGTTGGCAGGCGCATAAGTATAGGTAGGACCTGTCTCCCCTGGCTTAACAACGTTGTTCACTTTCCATTGATAAACGGGATTTGTTCCGCCGTTCACCGGTGTGGCAGTAAGGGTAATAAATGCTGTTAAGCAGGAAGGATCTTCAGAAGAAACCAGCGTAACGCTAACTGGTATAACCTGGCTGACACTCATTACAATCACGTTGGAAGTTGCTGTATTTGGAGTAGGACAACCATTATTTGAGATCAGGATGCATTTTACCGTATAGTCAGCATTTGAGGTATAACTGAAGGTTGAACCAGTCTCCCCCGCAATCTTCACATTATTCACCCACCATTCATAAACAGGATTGGTACCTCCGTTGACAGCCGTCGCTGAAAACAGCACAGGAATCCCGGTACAGGCAGGAGATGCCGATGCAATGATGCTGACACCTGCCGGCAAAGAGGCGCTTACTGTCATGATAACCGGAGTTGAAGTGGCAGGATTCCCGATGGCACATGTGGCATTCGACTGAAGCGTGCAGGTGATGACATCTGTATCAACAGGCACGTAACTGAAACCGGGAGAGTTCGCCCCTGCATTTGCTCCGTTCACCTTCCATTGATACACCGGGTTGGTACCTCCATTTATTCCTGTCGCTAAAAAACTAACGGTACTCCCCTGGCAAACAAGGGTACTGGGGGTGCTGATGCTGATTCCGACTGTTTGAATCGGACTGACAGACATGGTGATGGTGTTTGAAATCACCGGCACCCCCGATGAGCATAATGAGTTGGAAGTCATGTTACAGGTTACCAGATCACCATTTACAGGAACATAGGCAAAGAGCGGGCTGCTGGTTCCTGCGTCTACTCCGTTCACCTTCCATTGGTAAACCGGTGATACCCCTCCATTCTGCGGGGTTGCGGTGAATGTTACCAGTGTCCCCTGACAGGTAACGTTTCCCGAAGAAACGATTGAAACAGCCGGTGTACCTGATGAACTTACGGTCATGTTGACAACATTTGATACGGCCGGATTTCCTGTGGCACACCAGGCATTAGAATTCACCACACAACTTATAATATCGGCATCGGTAGGTGTATAGGTATAGGCTGCATTGGTCGCGCCCACAGTTGCTCCGTTTACCAACCATTGAAATACCGGAGTTGTTCCGCCATTGATAGCATTGGCGGTAAATGTGACCGGGACGCCGTTGCAGGATGGATTGGCCGAAGGATTGATCGTCAAACTTACAGGTGAATAATTTGCTACGGTAATGGTCAACTCATTTGATGTGGCAGGATTTCCTTCGGTACATCCGGCACTCGACGTCAGCACACAGGTTACCTGATCACCTTGAGTGGGTGTATAGGAATAAACAGGACTGTTAATTCCGGACGAGACGCCATTCACTAACCAGTTATAGATTGGCAACGACCCACCGTTCACAGAAATTGCAGTAAAATCCACCAGGTGATCTGGGCAGGTAATGATTTCAGATGCAACAATTGAAACACTGACAGGCAGGTTGGAACTAACTGTCATATTGATTTCGTTTGATGTTACCTGGTTGGTATTGACACAAGGAGAATTTGACATCATCACGCAGGTGATTTTGTCAAGATTGGCAGGTACCAGGGAGCAAGTGCTGTTTGTCGCAGCAGCAATGTCTGTGTTGTTAAGCCTCCATTGATAAACAGGCGCTGTTCCTCCATTGAACGCAGTTGCCGTGTAGGTTACAACTGCACTGGCACAGGCCGGGTTTGCACTTGCTGATATTGAAACGCTTGCCGGCAGTATCGGATTAACCGTCATAACAACAATATTGGAAACAACCTGGTTGCCTGTGGTACATGGTTCATTGGAGGTCAAAATACAGGTAACCTGGTTATTATTAGCCGGAACATAGGTGTATTGGCCATTGGTAGCTCCTGCAATGTTAATCCCGTTCACCTGCCATTGATAATGTGGATCAGTTCCACCGTTTACGGGGGTTGTCGTATACGTCACCGGCGTACCGGCACAAACAGGATTCTCAGAGGCAGTTATTGATACAGAAACAGGCAGACTTGGATTTACGGTGACATCAAGGGTGGTTATAGTTGAATTTGTGAAGGAGACACTTAAGGTCTGGTTTGACGGATATCCTGTCAACCAGGTTACCTGGATGTTTGCTGTACCAAGACCGCTGGTGATGTTTCCTCCTGTGGAAATTGACCATACATAACCTGTTTGCCCGGGATCAGTTGAATAAAAATTTCCTGTTGACCCGGCACAGGCAGGATTTGGCCCGTTCAGAACTGGTGTTACTGATGGAGAATGCGATCCTGGCTTTGTTGCATGATTCTGGCCTGACAACCCGAAAGGAAGGATCAGAAAGAAAACCAGCATTTGCAACACAACCTGCCTCATCATATTCAATATGAACTAATTAACTCACCACCAATGATTTATTTCCTGTTTATCAGTACTTTCCTGACCACCGTATAGTCTTTACACCTGAAAACTATTGTGTATACTCCCATAGCCATCGGACGCAGGTCTATCACTTGCTTGTATTTTCCATTGACGATAAAATCGGGAACTTCAAACATCTTTTTACCAAGGTAGTTATAGATGGTAATATTAAACATCTCCTGCGACAACAACGTAATGGAAACATTGAATTTTCCATTGTTCGGCACCGGGTAGACCAGGATGCCAGGAACAAGGATATCCGGATTCGTTGTATCCACATACACATGGTTAGAGGTGTCGGAACTGCATCCGAGTGAAGTTGCAACTGTCCAGTACCAACCTGGCTTTACGGCATTGTAGGTCTGCCCCGTTGCACCTGCTATCAGTGTATCCTGGTAATACCATTGATTTCCTTCTGCACTGCTGCTTTCCAGGTTTGGCCATTGAATGGTGACTACAGGTGTTACAGGGACCGGGTTAACAGCTACCTGGAATATTGGTGAAACAACACCAGTTCCGCAGGCATTGAGGCCTTGAACTGTTACATCTCCTGAAGTAGCCCCGAAACTGAAATTAACGGTGATGCTGTTTGAACTTTGGCCTGACACAATTTCAGCACCTGCGGGTAAACTCCAGGAATAGGAATCCGCATTCGAAACCGGGGCAACGGAAAATCCGACACCACCAGTTCCTGCGCAAACAGAAGAAGAACCAGTGATGGTACCAGCATTGCCGGCGCCAGAACGAACGATCATGGTCAGAGTTTCTGAAACCGGATTTCCTGTTGCACAGGCCAAACCAGCTGTTACAACCAGATAAACCTGGTCGCCACTTGATGGTACAAATGAATATACAGGCAACCCCGTACCAGCCGGTGTTCCATTCTGATACCACTGATAAACCGAATTCCCGCCATTCATAACTGTTGCCGTTATTGTTACGGCAGTGCCCTGGCAAACATCATTTTTATCCGCTGAAATTGAAACACTTAAAGGAACAAGAGGTTTAACTGTCATAGCCACCGAATTGGAAGTTGCAGGACTTCCCGAAATACATGTCTGGCTGGAACTCATTTCAACATAAACCAGGTCACCATCCTCAGGAATACATGAATAGGCTGGCAGGTTCAACCCCACCGGCAAACCATTTCTGAACCATTGGAATACAGGAGTGCCGCCATTCACCGGTACAGCGGTAAATGTCACCTGGGTCCCCTGGCAAACTTCCGTCTGACTGGCTGATATGGTGACACTGACAGGTTGAACCGGGTTAACCTGCATCCCTACAATGTTGGAGGTGGCTGGGTTGCCGGTTACACAAGAGAGGCCGGAGGTCATTACCACACCTACCACATCGCCATTCGATGGAATATAATTGAATGTTGCATTATTTAAACCTGCCGCATTCCCGTTAACCTGCCACTGGTATGAAGGAGTTCCGCCATTTACGGCAATAGCGGTAAAAACAACAGGTGTCCCCTCGCAAATATTGTTCTGATCGGGTGAAATGGTTACACCTGCGGGTAATGGGGTATTGACGGCCATGGTGACGATATTCGAAGTTGCAGGACTTCCCGATGTACAGGATAAGCTGGAATTCATCACCACATAAACCTGGTCACCATTGGAAGGAACAAAGGTATATGCAGCCTGGTTTAAACCTACAGGTAAACTATTTTTATACCATTGATAAACTGGAGTTCCGCCATTGACCGGGGAAGCCGTGAAGGTTACTGATGTTCCCTGGCAGATATTATTCTGATTCACTGAAATAGAAACCCCTGCGGGCATTACCGGGTTTACTGCCATGGTTACTGTATTGGAAGTGGCAGGGTTCCCTGTAATACATGACAGGTTTGAGGTAACAATAGCATATACCACGTCGCCATTTGACGGGATACAGGAGTAAGTTGACTGATTGACTCCTACAGGAATGCTGTTCCGGTACCATTGGAAGGAAGGAGTTCCCCCGTTGACCGGGAAAGCTGTAAAGGTAACAGAGGTTCCATCACAGATGTTGTTCTGGTCAACCATGACAGTCACACTAACTGGCAAAATGGGATTCACTGTCATGATTACTGTATTTGAAATGGCCGGATTTCCGGAAACGCAGCTCAGGCTCGATGTCATGGTTACATTCACCAAATCTCCACTGGCCGGCAAATAGGAGAAGGTAGGTTGGTTCGTTCCCACCGGAACTCCGTTAACATTCCACTGATAGGTCGGGATGCCCCCATTCACCTGGATAGCCGTAAAAGTCACTGGTGTTCCCTGGCATACATTATTCTGATCCGGGCTGATCGAAACACTTGCAGGCAGCTGCGAGTTCACCATCATGGTCACGACATTCGATGTGGCCGGATTACCCGACGAACATTGCATGCTGGAATTCATCACCATATAAACCTGGTCACCATTTGAAGGTATATAACTATAAGTCAATTGGTTTATCCCTACCGGCAAACTGTTTTTATACCATTGACAAACTGGAGTTCCACCGTTGGTTGGTGTGGCTGTGAAGATTACCATTGTGCCCTGGCAAATGTTATTCTGATCAGCTGAAATGGATACACTGACAGGAACCACAGGATTCACAATCATCACAATGGAATTTGAGGTGGCAGGACTTCCAGTAATACAATTGAGGCTTGAATTGACAACAACATTCACAACATCGCCATTTGCAGGAGTATAGGCATACGTAGGCTGGTTTAATCCAACCGGCAAACTGTTTTTATACCATTGAAAGCCAGGCACCCCCCCATTGACCACATTGGCAGTTAGTGTTACAGGAGTTCCCTGGCAAACACTGTTCTGATTCACAACAATCGAAACACTGACTGGAAGGATGGGATTTACCAACATAGTGATGGCATTGGATGTGGCAGGACTGCCGGAAACACAGGACAATCCGGATGTCATGACAACTTTCACCACATCACCACTGGCAGGGACGTAGGAAAAGGTGGGCTGGCTGCTACCAGCGGGAATTCCGTTAACCAGCCATTGATAGGAAGCGCTTCCACCATTTACAGCCGTTGCCGTGAATGTCACGGATGTTCCCTCGCAAATATTGTTCTGATCAGTAACGATGGAAACACTTGCAGGCAGCGGTGTGTTGACCATCATGGTCACGATATTCGAAGTGGCCGGGCTTCCTGACGTACATTGCAGTGTCGAATTCATCACCACATAAACCTGGTCACCATCCGATGGGATATAGGTATAGGCAGGCTGATTGAGTCCTACCGGTAAACCGTTCTTATACCACTGATAAACCGGGGTCCCTCCGTTAGATGGTGTAGCTGAGAAGGTTACGGAGGTTCCCTGGCAAATTCCGTTCTGGCTGGCAGCAACCGAAACACCTGCGGGCATAACCGGGTTTACCAGCATGGAAACTGGGTTCGACATGGCAGGACTTCCGATGATGCAGGTCAGGCTTGAGGTGACAACCACATTCACCAGGTCGCCATTCAACGGGGTGTATGAATAGGATGACTGGTTTAGGCCCACGGGCAAACTGTTTTTATACCATTGAAAACCAGGGGTACCCCCATTTAACACCACAGCTGTAAAAGTTACCGGTGTTCCCTCGCAGACATTATTCTGGTTCACTGTTA
Organism: Bacteroidales bacterium; assembly: GCA_049317265.1. Lineage (GTDB taxonomy): Bacteria > Bacteroidota > Bacteroidia > Bacteroidales > FEN-979 > CAIVAT01. The sequence continues at coordinate 27,040 of JBMOIP010000032.1, read as the reverse complement.
CAGAAACACTGACCGGCAGTATGGGGTTCACTACCATGGTGATGGTGTTCGATGTGGCCGGACTACCGGAAACACAGGACAATCCGGATGTCATCACTACGTTCACCTGGTCTCCGTTCACAGGATTATAGGTGAAAATGGGCTGGTTGGATCCTGACAGGATTCCATTTACACGCCATTGGTAGGAAGCCGTTCCGTCATTAATGCCGGATGCCGTGAAGCTTACTGCACTCCCCTGGCATACATTGTTTTGATCTGAAACAATGCTGACACTTGCCGGTAATGGTGCGTTCACAAACAATGTAACAATATTTGATGTAACAGGAGTACCGGAAACACATGGCAGACCGGAATTCATCACGACATAGACCATGTCACCATCAATCGGTATGAAAGTATAGGTGGATTGATTTAACCCGACCGGAGAAGAGTTCCTGAACCATTGAAATGATGGAATACCTCCGTTGACGGCTGTTGCCGAGAGGACTACTGCGGTTCCCTCGCACACATTGTTTTGGTCAGCGGTAATGGAAACACTGGCAGATACCACCGGGTTTACAATAAAAGTTACAGTATTCGAAGTTGCAGGACTGCCTGTAATACAGGCTAAACTTGAAGTAACAACCACATATACCTGGTCGCCATTGGAAGGCGTGTAACCATATGTTGACTGGTTAAGTCCAACCGGAAGGTTGTTCCTGAACCATTGGAACAGAGCGACTCCACCATTGGCAACGGATGCAGTAAGAGTAACAGGGGTTCCTTCACAGGTATTATTCTGATCAGCAACAATCGTTACCTCTGCAAGGAGGTTCGGATCGACGATCATGGAAATGGTGTTCGATAAGGCTGGATTTCCTGAAACACATGCAAGACCTGAGGTCATTTCAAGGCTCACCTGGTCGCCGTTCACCGGATTATAGGTGAAAGTTGACTGGTTTGTCCCGGCAGGGCTACCATTAACAAGCCATTGGTAAGCAGGGGTACCACCATTGACTGCCAAGGAGGTAAAGGTAACAGGCATTCCCTCGCAAACCCTGGTTTGATCTGAAACGATGGTTACACTTGCAGGTAAGGCCGGATTTACCACCATCGTTAAAATATTGGAGGTTGCCGGACTTCCCGAAACGCACAGCAGCCCCGATGTCATCACAACCTGAATCATATCTCCATCTAAGGGGGAGTAAGTATAAACCGGCTGGTTTGAACCAACAGGCACCCCGTTACGATACCACTGGAAGAACGGTGATCCTCCGTTGACGGGGATTGCAGTAAAGGTTACCATATTACCTTCGCAAATTACCCCGGAAGGATTCGCCACAATACTGACACCAGCTGCCTGACCTGAATAAACGCTCATGACAACCGGATTAGAGGTTGCAGGGTTCCCGGAGGCACAAGGTAAATCTGACGTCAATAAACAGGTAACCACATCACCATCTGAGGGAATATAGGAAAAGGAGGCAGCATTGTTCCCTGAATTGAGACCATTTACCCTCCATTGATAAATGGGCGAATTTCCACCATTTGTGACAGCAACGGAAAACGTGGCAAGGGTTCCCTGGCATACCGGGTTGGAGGTTGCTGTAATTGTTGCATTGACTGTAAGGTCTGTGCTCACAACCATCACCACCGGGTTTGAAACAGCGACCTGCCCCAAAGTACAATCATGAGCCGAGGTAACCTGGCAGGTCACAATATCGCCATTGGCCGGAACAAATGAAAAGAACGGAAGGTTGATACCGGAATTTACTCCGTTCACTTTCCATTGATATACCGGAGATGATCCACCGTTTACAGGAATAGCAGTAAAGTTGGCCAGGCTGCCAAGGCAAACCGGGTTCGATGAAACAGAAATAGCGAGGCTTAAAGGTAAACTTTGTGACACATCCATTAGTACCTGGTTGGAAACAGCCGGGTTTCCTGAAACACATGTCATATCTGACAATAACTGACAGGATACAATATCTCCGTTTGTTGGGGTATAACTAAATACAGGACTGTTGGCACCCACATTGATTCCATTCACCAGCCATTGGTAAACCGGTGTCACACCTCCGTTAACACCTGTTGCTGTATAGCTGACCGTCTGTCCCTGGCAGGATGGATTAGCCGATGAAGTAATGCTGATTCCAACAACCAGATTTGCATTAACACTCATCACCACTGTATTCGAAGTTACAACAGCGCCGGTGACACACATGGCTGTTGAATTGAGCTGGCAGGTCACCAGGTCACCGTCAACCGGGATATAAGTGTAGTATTCAATGTTGTTTGCAACAACAACCCCATTCACCATCCATTGAAGCTGGGGAGAATAACCACCATTTGTGATTACGGAGGCAAAAGTGACGGATGTCCCAGGACAAATGGGGTTTACAGAAGGTGCGATCGATATTCCTGCTGCAGCAGGAGGCAGAACGGTCATGGTAATTGGAGTACAACCAGCTGGATTATTCAACGGACATGAGATATTTGAAGTCAGCTGACAATCAACTACATCCCCATTGACCGCAGTATAGGTGAACCCGGGAATGTTCAAACCGGCATTCACACCGTTTACCCTCCATTGATAAAGAGGAGAAGTCCCGCCATTCACAGCAGATGCTGTATAGGTAACCGGTGTTTCCTGGCACACAGGATTGGCAGAACTTATAATTGACAAGCTCACAGGAGCAATGGGGTACACCACGGCACTAACCTGGTTGGAAAGCGCAGGATTACCTGTTCCGCAAGAGAAGCTGGATGTAAGCTGGCACGTGATAAAATCTCCGTTTGATGGAGTATAGGTAAATCCGGGACTGTTTGTTCCAACATCGATACCGTTAATTCTCCACTGATATACCGGGTTCACCCCTCCATTAACTGCAGCGGCCGTATAGTTCACCTGTTGTCCCTGGCACGAGGTATTCGATTCACCTGCAATTGAAATGCCAACTGCCAGCGATTCGCTCACTGTCATGGAAATTGTATTTGAATTTGCAGGGTTTCCTGTGCCACATGCCGCGTTTGAAGTGAGTTTGCAGGTCACCACATCCCCGTTGACCGGAATATAAGTGTAGGATATTGAATTGCCGCCAACCACAGTTCCGTTTACTTTCCATTGATAAACCGGTGATGTGCCTCCGTTTAAACCGGTTGCAGTGTATGTGACCGAACTACCAATACAGGTCGGATTTGACGATGCGGCAATCGAAATACTGACAGGCTGGATCTGGCTTACTGTCATCAAAATTGTATTGGAGGTAACCTGTGTAATTGCAATACATGGTGAATTGGAAGTCATCTGGCATGAAACAACATCTCCGTTCACAGGGGCATAAACGAACGAAACACTGTTTGTTCCGGCATTAACGCCATTAACCTTCCACTGATATACAGGCAACGAGCCGCCATTGAATGGAGTCGCGGTATAGGTAACCATGGTTCCCTGGCATACAGGGTTGGCAGAAGCCGCAATTGAAACACTAGCCGGCGCTGTGGGACTAACAACCATGGTGATACTATTGGAATTCGAAGGATTGTTGGTGGCACACATCTCATTTGAGGTCACCCTGCATAACACAACATCGTTATTAACAGGAGTGTAACTGAAAGTAGACGTATTGGTCCCTGAATTTACTCCATTTACCCTCCAGCGATAGGTGGGATTGGTTCCTCCATTTACAGCCGTTGCATTATAGGTTACAGCGCTACCCAGGCAGGAAGGGTTTGCAGACGCCAGAATTGAAACCGACAGAGGGAGATTCGGAAAAACCGTCATTGTAATGGCATTGGAAGTTGCGGGATTGGATGAGGCACAATTGAGACTGGAGGTGACCACACATGTCACAACATCCCCGTTTGCAGGAGAATATTCATACGTATGGTTTGTCCCTTTATTGACACCATTCACTTTCCACTGGTAAGAAGGTGAATTTCCCCCGTTGGTCGGTGTGGCTGTATAGAACACAAGGGTGCCCTGACAAATCGTATTGTTATTGTTGTTCCAGTTCGAAATGATCTGAACACTAACGGGCAATCCTGAATTGCCGATCATAATGATGGGCTCTGATGTTGCAGGACTGCCGCTCACACAGGACAAACTCGAGGTTAATACACAGGTAACAACATCACCATTAGACGGCTGGTAGATAAAGGTTGTACTGTTAGTCCCTGCATTTGCCCCGTTCACCTTCCATTGGTATACTGGCGCTGATCCCTCGTTAATCGGCAAGGCGGTAAATGTAACGGATGTGCCGATGCAAAAAGGATTGACCAGGGTTGAGATGGTAACACTTGCCGGCATTAGAGGAAGGACAACCATGTTGATGTTGTTCGAAATCGCTGGATTCCCCGAACTACACAAGGCATTTGATGTGAGCACGCACACAACAACATCCCCATTAACCGGCGTATAAGTGAAAGTTGAACTGTTGCTACCTACATTCAGACAATTTACTTTCCACTGGTAAACAGGAGCTCCACCACCATTCACCGGGGTTGCATTGAATGTAACAACCGTTCCGAAACAACATGGATTTGCGGTTGCTGTTATTGAAACCGAAACCGGCAGTACCGGATTCACTGTCATGCTGATGACATTGGATGTTGCCGGATTTGATGTGGCACAGCCCAGGCCTGATGTTAACTGGCATGCCACTTGATCGCCATTAGCTGGAGAATAAATATACTGTGAGCTATTGGTACCGGCACTTACTCCATTAACCGTCCATTGATAAACAGGATTTTCGCCTCCATTCACTGGGGTTGCCGTGAAGGTTACTCCGGTTCCCTGGCAAACAGGATTTGCTGATGCCGAAATAGTAATTCCTGCAGGTAACGTTGCAGCCGATGAGAGGGTGACCAGGTTTGAAGTCACTGGATTGGGCCCGGTGATACAACTTGCATTGGAGGTAAGCATACATTGCACCACATCGCCATTGGCAGAAGGCGCGGTAAAAGTTGGAGTCGCCGAAGGGACACCTGCATTTACCCCATTGACCTGCCATTGATACATAGGCAAAGTACCACCATTTACAGGGGTAGCGGTAAAAGTCACTGGGGCTCCCAGGCAAAATGGGTTTGTGAGTGTTGAGATACCAATACTGGCAGGCAATGCAGCGCTGACAACCATGTTCACGGGCGCTGAAGTTACCGGGTTACCGCTGACACAGGTTGCATTTGACGAGAGCCGGCAGGTCACCAAATCACCGTTCGACGGTGAATAATTGTAGACAGGACTGTTGGTACCGGCAACAACGCCATTGACTTTCCACTGGTAAACAGGTGCAAGTCCGCCGTTAACCGGGACTGCTGTATATGTGACAGGACTGGAGGTGCAAACAGGATTGGCTGAAGCAGAAACAGAAACACCCGCCGGGGTGCTTGTATTGGCGGTCATGGTAATGCCATTTGAAATTGCCGGATTCATCACTGCACAACTGAGGCTGGAGGTCATCTGGCAGGTTACAAAATCGCCGCTAACCGGAGCGTAACTCAACGTAGAACTGTTGGTTCCAACATTTGCACAGTTAACTTTCCATTGGTATGCAGGAGTATTGCCCCCATTCACGGGAGTAGCAGTAAATGTAACCGGTAAACCCTGGCAGAATGGATTCAAAGACGAAGTAATCGATACAGAGGCCGGCAATTCCGAATTGGTTGTCATCGTAATGGAATTTGAAACGACCGTGCGGTTGCCAAGGTAACAAAGTGCATTGGAGGTTAGCTGGCAGGTAACAACATCCCCCCCGACCGGAATATAGATGAATGTAGGATTGTTTGCGCCTACATTGCCTCCGTTGACTTTCCATTGGTATACAGGTGATGTTCCTCCATTGACAGGGGTTGCAATAAAAGTAACCTGTGTAAACTGACATGAAGGGTTGGTTGCCGTTGCAATGGAAACACTCACTGACTGGACAGGCAGCACCGACATGGTAACCGAATTGGAAACAACCGGATTTGTCAAAGGGCATGGAACACTCGAAGTAAGCTGACAGGAAACGATATCTCCATTAACCGGTGTGTAGCTGAATGCAGGCTGATTAACCCCTGAATTCAATCCGTTGACCCTCCATTGATAAATTGGTGAAGTGCCCGTATTGACAGCAGTGGCGGTATAGGTAACCAATGTACCAAGACAGGATGGATTTGCAGAGCCAACGATGGAGATGGCCGGTGCAAGGACCGGATTCACCGTCATGCTGATTTGCCCGGAAATTGCCGGATTACCTGTCGCACATAAATAACTTGATGTCAGCTGACACTTAATAAAATCTCCATTGGAGGGAATATAACTGAATGTTGGACTGTTTGTGCCAACATTTAAACCATTAACAAGCCATTGATAAACAGGTGACGATCCACCGTTGACAGGGGTTGCCGTATAGGTTATCGATTGCCCCAGGCAACTTGGGTTGGCAGTTGCAGTGATGTATACACTTACGGGTAATGTTTGTCCTTGGGTGACAGTTATTGCCACCGGGTTTGACATGGCAGGGTTTCCTGTCGTACAAACCGCACTTGATGTCATCAGGCAGGTAACCACATCTCCGTCAAGTGGCACAAAAGAAAAGAATGCATTGTTGTTCCCGGCATTCACTCCATTCACTTTCCATTGATAAATCGGCGAGGAACCACCATTCACAGGGGTTGCAGTTAAATCAGCAGTCATGCCCTGGCATACGGTGGAAGTAGCAGCCACTATCGAAACTCCAACCAGCTGATTGGGGCTCACTGTCATGGTGATCGAATTTGAATTTGCATTGTTCCCTGAAGTACAGGCAGCATTTGAGAACAATGAGCAGGTTACAATATCTCCGTTTACAGGAACATAGGAATAGACCGCGTTGTTCGTCCCGGAATTCAAACCGTTAACTTTCCATTGATAGGCCGGGGATGATCCGCCATTATAAGGAGTGGCAGTATAGGTAACAGCCGCCCCGGTACAAACAGGATTTGACGATCCGGAAATGGTAATATTCACTGGTAAAACAGGATTGACAATCATGATGACCGGCGCTGAAACTGCCGGATTTCCTGTGGCACAAGCCGAACTTGATATAAGCTGGCAACTAACAACATCCCCGTTCGCAGGCGTATAGGTGAATACCGGACTATTCGATCCAATATTAAAGCCATTGATCGACCATTGAAAAGCCGGAGAGCTTCCCCCATTAACTGGCAGAGCATTAAATGTCACAGGGTTGCCCTGACATACAGGATTAAGTGACGCAGCAATACTTACACTTACAGGCTGCCCGGGGCTGATTGCCATGGAAATGACATTTGAAATGGCTGGATTTCCCGTGGCACAGGAGGCATTCGATGTTAACTGACAGCTCACCTGGTCACCGTTTGCTGGTGTGTAAGCATAGGATGAATTGGTTGCCCCTGTATTATTCCCATTCACAATCCACTGATATACTGGAGACATGCCCCCATTTACCGCCACAGCAGTAAATGTAACAGGCACCCCGCTACAGGAAGGATTCGCAGATGCTGTGACGGAAACACCCACCGGTTGGTTTGGACTCACCGACATAGTAACCGGATTGGAGTTTGCCGGGCTACCAGATATACATTGTTCACTGGAGGTCATCTGGCAGACAACAACATCGCCATTTACAGGTGTGAAAATAAAAGCCTGGTTGTTCGTCCCGGCATTGTTTCCATTCACTTTCCATTGGTATACCGGAGTTGTTCCACCATTCACCGGGATGGCAGAGAAGTTAACCTGTGTACCCGAACAAACCGGGTTTGAAGAGGCTGAAATGGAAACTATTGCCGGCTGATTCTGGTTTACCGTCATGACTATAGGAACTGCTGCTACCGGATTCCCGGAGACACATGGTAAGGATGAAGTCATCTGACACCCAACAAGATCACCGTTTGAAGGTATATAGGAAAAGGCGCTGTTGTTGTTTCCCAGGTTGATCCCGTTAACCTTCCACTGGTAAACCGGGGAACTTCCCCCATTCACTGCGTAAGCATTGTAAACAACAGTATTTCCGGCACATACAGGGTTTGCAGAAGCAGCAATGGTCAATCCTGCAGGTAAATCATCCGAAACAGTAATGTTGAGCGATGCAGGTTGACTTGCCATTGCATAAATTACGGAAACAGTCTCAGATCCAGGCACATTCCAGGTTACTGTGATTGAATTAGTTCCGGCACCTGAGGTGATGACTCCTCCGGCTGATACACTCCAATTGTAGTCAGTCATTCCAGGTTCAGTGAAATAAACATTACCCGGCACTCCTGTACAAACTGCAACAGGCCCCGTAATTGTCGGAACCAATTGGAGTGAGCATGCTGAATAGACCTGGACAGACAATACAACCAGTATTAAACATAAAAATATGGTCGCCCGAAGGATCAATTTCCTGTTCAATTCTGAAACAACCTTCTGAAAATATTTTTTCTGTAAATACATCCGTGAAATTTTTAAGTATCAATTGATTGGACAATTGAATAAATTATCGTTCCTGTGATTTACGTTTTACGTATAAACTAACAGAAAAGTTGCACATTCTGTAAAGGTACTCAGGATAGGAGTATGTGTCAATGGCGGAAAGCCGTAAAAATCACCTATGGAAAACCAATATTAATTAAAAACAATGTAACATATCAGCCTGATTTTCAACAACAATTAAAATATTTTCGTCGTGAAAAATATCGGGCTGTTCTTTATTTATATTGTATGTATCGTAATAGGTCCTTACCTGGAAATTCGAATTTAGGGCTCCTCCTTTTCCAGGATGAATGATTTCGGGAAGCCTTTTTCCAATAAGGTGTTCAGCAACAGCCGGGCACTATCCGGAGGGTTGATTCCGGAGATTCTGACCTTATATAGCCTGGATTCAAAATCAACGGATACAGGGAATTTTGTCAGGGCCTGGACCCTGAATCTGGCATTGATGGCATTTGGCTGGTTGCTATACGTTTCCACCTGTATGACAATACCATGCTTTGCTTTTACAGGAATTTGCTGCGCCTGGTCAGAAATGGTATCCGGACCTTCTTCTGGTTCAGCATTAAATTCAAGGAGAACCGGCTTTTTTATTTCCACCAGATCTCCCGGTCTGGATATCAAAGAGTCCTTACTATCACGTACTAAAACAAAATCAAGACCTCCCGCCAGGTCTCCTTCCATATTCCTGGCTATAACGATAGGGTAAGAGCGAGGTGTGACAGACATTTTCAACTTGTTTAACTGGTTCGGGTCCACCTGAACATAATAGGTTCCGGGGGCAAGTCCAAGGAAACTGAAGTAACCATCTGCTTCCGTAAGGGTTCGCCCGACCAGTGCCGAATCACTCCGGAAAAAGGAGATGATGACACGCCCCTGCCCTAACAGACTTCCTTTGTCATTCAGATAAACCATACCTGATCCCTCCCCATAAACGGCAACAGGAATCTCAACCAGTTTAAACTGGTTGGGATCAATGGCAACACTCATTACCAGCTTTTTAATCTGCCACGAAACATTTTCAAAACTATTTTTATCAATCTCGATAAAGTAATTTGTAAAAGGCTCAAGATCAAGTACCCTGATAGAGGTGTCGCGTTTATTCTTTTCAATGCGCCCCCCGGTAATATGCAAATTCAAGCCAAACACCTTCGGTTCGCCGATATCGCGTTTACCATTAACATTCATATCCAGAAATGGAATGAGCACCAGCCCTCCTTTCCCAACATTGGTCATGTTGTTTGTTCCAAGCCACCTTGTTTTGGCGTCAAGTAACAGGCTTCCCCTGGCTGATTCTACAAGGGTGAAATTTTTATTGCCATACATGGCAGAGATTCCGGTTTGGGCAAAAGGAAAATCATAGCGTAATCCAAACTGAATATTCTCCACATTGACAGCAAAGTTGTGTTCATAGCCAATCTTGAAAACTCCATGACTGAACATCTGTCTTTCAACCTCTACCTTCATCGAAACAAGCCGGGTATGCGTATACTCGTATTGAACCTGCGGTGTCAGGATGAACCGCGCAGGCAGCCTGAATCCGAGCGATAAAGTGCTGTAGAAATAGGGTCTCATCGGGTTGTAAAACAATCCGTATGTGGTTAAATTGGCGCTAACTCCGTAAGCTGAACCTGATATAAGTAATTCTGCATTGAGGTTGCTGGAATTTCTCAAGAGCACCTGGTCAAGTGTTAGTCTGACAAGTGAAGATACCCGCTTCATGTGAAGGGGAACCGAGAGCATGAGTTTACGTTCCTCCAGGAAACTGGTACTAACCGCTTTCTGGTCCTTATGGTATTTATAGTAGTTGAGTTCCAGTTGAATGTTCTTAGGGAATCGGTAGCTCAGTATCCCTTTAAACCTGACTCCGTAGGAATACTCTCCTAAAATCAACAGGTTGGATGCAAGCCTTAACGACAAATTGACAAATGGCATTACACTGCCTGGGATAACAGACGATAAATACTCCACCCCCCCTCCTAGGGTCATTCGTTGATTTAACCCATAATTGAGATTTACCCTGGAAAACAGGCTGCTTGCCGAATTTTCAACCACAGCGGCGGTAACTGTATATTCAAGTTTTCGGGGAGGCAGAAAATTAAATGGGATGGAGATGCTTCTTTCGCGCGAGCGCTCTTCGCCCCATGGACCATAAAACCGGAGCAAAATGGCAGAAGTTCCATAGACCAACGGAACCTCAAAAGTAAAAAAACCCGAAGCATCTGCCTTTAAGTAATCCACCAGAACATTGTTCACATACAACTCTACCACCCAGCCGGGTTCTGTATATTCAGTGAGTGTATAAGTGCCGAACGACCTTCTGAAAGTGGTTGGAGTATTGGTAAACTTTACTCCAACGAGGGGGCCATAGATAGAAGAAATGGCTGATGTGGAAACTTTTCCGAGCATCACCTGGCGCAAGGCAGAATGATCATTGTTGGCATAGTGCCACAAGTAATTCTGGTACTTTTCGGAGAAGCCCTGCTGGTTGCTATAGGTAAGTGAAACGTTGGCCTCGCCGCCGGCAATAATTGACCCAAGGCTCAATCCAAGCCATACATTATTCCGGCCTGTTACCATTTGGGTCGCAGTAACCGACCAGTCTGCCATGCCAAAATGAAACAATGGGTACTTCCTTCCTATGATGGTATCTGCGTTTATCTCGCCCTTGATGCGGTTCAACTCCTTGCGCATAAGTTCCATCCTCATTTCACGGATTACCGGTAACTCAAAATTCGTTGTAAGTGTAGCGGTCAGGGCGCGGAATTCAAAGGAGATATTCATCCCGAAAACCTCGCCGAAAAAGACAGATCTGAGGTACAGATTGTTTTCAGTTCTGAGCATATCTCCATCCTTGAGGTCAAAGACTCTGTTTTGATAATAAATTTTATTATTCGTCCTGTCTATTAAATACTTAGATTCCTGGTTAATAAAAAACCCGGATATCGAATCATACCCCGGCGATGGTGAATTCTGAATTTTCAAAAACGTAAAAATATCTGTAACCGGAAGGTACAGGGACTCCCCACGGATAAAAGCCGGCGCTTCAACAACCCCGATCTTCGCTATTCTCAGCGATATCGAGGTCTCCTCATATTCGGGTATTTCCTGTGCAGCAATCCCGCAGGGAAAGAGGAGAAAAAACAAAAAAAAACAATAAATCTTCCTGCCTGAAAAATTATACGGTAACCGATGTGAACCTTTTAAGTTGAAGTATGCATTATAGGTTGTCAATGGTGGTTATTCCCGTTAGTTATCCTGTTTGGTTATTCCTGAATGAACATTAATGAAAACGAACCATTGTAATAACCGGCAGGATTGGCCATTGCATTTCCCACAACCAGTGTGCCCCCGATCCTGACCTGCATATTTCCGGGAGGGGCGGCATTGATGATGATGGGATCACCGGGAGTAGATTCTCCAAGGTGGAGGGTCATTGTACCTCCGTTACTTCCGGTGAGTATTCCGTCTGGTCCATTCAACACGTGCATAATCGTACCCGGATTCCCTTCAACAAGGAATATCGCCGGAAAATAGAGATACCCCTGGTTAACAAGGATAACTGTTCCTGTTGAAAATCGGACTCCGTTAGAAGTAACAGTGACTCCCCCGCCCGAAACACCGGGTGAAAATGCACCAAAACTCAGGTTCTGATTAAAAAAAACACTGATCGGTCGTGGAGGCATCTCCTGCCCAAAGGATTGCAAGGAATCCGTAAGGAGACAAAATCCCAACATAAAAGCCAATACTAATTTCTGAGCCAAAAATCTATGCCTGCTGATCTCTACCATTGATTGTTAATATAGACTTTTTTTGTATAAACTTCACCTGGCGAACTGATTGTAACAATATCGATCCCGGTTTTCACCTCAAGGTCCATCTCCCTGTATCCATTGCCCTGCAATACCTGGTGACATACCTGCTGGCCTAACATGTTATGTACCTTCAGTTCTGCCTTCTCACCAGCAGGAAGGTTCATATAGATGTAAAGTCTGTTCCTGAACGCATAAACATAGAACCGGGTTTCCTGGGAAGGCTGATATCTAAGATCAGACTTGCTGAATATCAGCGAAAAACGATCCTCGAAATCCCCCTCTTCCAACATTGTTTTGTATTCCGGATGTAGCATAACATTTTGCCTGACGCCCGTTTTTTTATCACAAAAATAAATAAACAAATCCAATGGCATGTTTTTTATATCCCCGCAATTAAAAATAACCATGCCTTGCTGTCCGGTTTTAAGGCAAAGCGGAACAATGGTTATACTGTCAACCGGCAATGGCTGTCCACTTATCGACAGTTTCTGTGCATCATCTGAAACAGAATAAAGGTTTGGTTCGATGATATCTGTATTCATCAATTTCAGTGCGTCTTGTTCAGGATCGAAATGCAGGGTTGCCTCCTCATCAAAATAGATGACAAGGGGATCTCCGTTGGAACCCTCAACGCCAAACCGTGCTGTTATCCTCGCCATTGGACGAATCTCAGCTTTGGCATCCTTATGAAAATTGGGAGCAAGGTTATTGACTCTCACATGATTGGTGAAAATAAGAGTGGCCGCCACCGGATAAGGTGGCAAGTTTGATACATGCATGAAGAAGCCTTGCATTGCAGGGATAATTGGTCCGGCAACCCCGTCACTTGAGATTCCGTTGATATAGGTGCTATAGGTACCTGTGTATTGATCGGTGTTTCCCGCATTGAAAAAGTACAAGGCCTCGTCAATATTTTCGCGTACCCATCCAACCGGTGAATCCCAGTCAATAGGAGAAGGATATGGATTGCCAATTAGGTTAAATCCAAGGGTATAAGGGTGATTGCTGTTGAATGCCGTAACCGGCAGCATGTTATTGTTGTTAACCTGGCCCGAAATATCCACCGTCATTGGTTCAGAGACCGAACCAAAATTTACCGCATATCCCTGCATTGGCGCCAGGATACCTCCCGGATCGACATATTTCAACCACCCGGTATATATCCTGTTTTCATCGTACCTGTAAAAAGTTGGAAACCAAGCTCCAAGGTCCATATGATCACCAAACTGACCGACTTCAGCAGCCTGGAATGGAGAACTGAAGTATTTGTAACCGAAGCCAAACGGAAGGTATCGCTGAATGGTCAGGTTACCGAGAACCTCGCCCTCCCCGCTTCCATCGATGAGCGCCGTGCGGGAGGCATCAGACAGAAGGGTGATGTTATCGTTTGCATTCAAAATACCATTACTCAACAAGACACCTCTCAGTGTCTGCCCGGGAGAGTTTATTGACGTTGTACTACCTGCATCGATGGTAATGTTTTCAAAAAGCGCCGACGCCACCCCTCCAAGTTCCTGAACAGCGCCGTTAAATTCGAGTGTTCCTCCGTTATTGATAAAAATACCATTGTTAATAAAGTCCCTCGCTATGATCATCTTATTGGATAAAGGTCCCGTAAGGAATTTCATGTCATTGATGGTGAGGTTTCCGAAATTGGTCACAGAGGTGCCACTGACCAAACTGCTTCCATCAAAAATCACGTTACCGCCATTATGATTGAAAACACCCCGGTTTACCCAGTTTCCTATTACCACAATACCATCGTTGAGTTTGCCTGTAAGTGTTTGTCCATTCTCTATGGTAAGGTTGTTGAAAGTGGTGATGGACTGTCCTGTAATGGTAGAGTTACCACTAAAATTTACAGTTCCCGAATTGTGATTAAACACTCCGTTATCCAGCCAGTTTCCTGCCACGCCAAAGGCTGCAGAAAATGGTCCGATCATGCTTTTGCCAGAATTTATCACAATGTTGTTCAGTATCGGCGGATTGTTTCCGCTCAGGGTTGATACGCCATTAAAAACGGTGTTCCCGCTGTTATGCGTAAAACTTCCATGGTTGATCCAGTCCGCATTTAAGATGAGACTGCCAATTCCCGATGCGATAAAACTGCTGGAAGCCTCGTTTGTCAGGTTACCATTCAGTGTGATATCTGCATCAATCATCTGTTTGGCCCCGGCTCCTTTTAAAATCAGGTTATTGTATGTAGTCAGATAAGGGAATACTGCTGTTCCGGAGGTGTTAGACAATTCAACTGTTCCTCCCCCAACTGCAGTGAATATGGTAAAATTACCGGCTGGAAAAACATAAAATCCTGCTGCGGATGGAGTCAGCCTGATGGTGCCGGTGCCAAGAACAGTGCCGAAATCATGCCCTACCGTGCTGGCAAGGTCAATAATCCCCGTGCCATTCAGTGTGAGTATCGAGGTTTTCCGGCTGATCCCATTCGTACTTACAATATGGTTTGTTGCAATAACCACCGGCTCACCTGTAGGATAAGATGCTGCCGCAGCACCTGCATGTTTGAGTACTGCGTCTGTCGACCATGTTGCATTTGCATCCCAATTGCCGACAAGAGGGTCATTACAGGTGACATTCCTGCTGTAGTAAGTAGGAACTATGCCAAATTCACTGCTTTGCCCGGCTGTGTAATCACCGTCAATAAAATTTTTATTGCCAAAAGTGATTACGTTGGTCGATGTATTGATGGCGGTTCCTGATGCAGGGTTATCCCATATTCCGGTTAGATAATTGTAGCGGTTGCCAACGTAGGTATTCTCTGTTCCCTTTACATCTGCCTGTGCGTAAGTATAATATTGAGAGATCGTTAACCCATTGAATCCCGATTTGATCACATGCCAGTAAAATGTAAGGATGTTCGTTCCGGTCCCCGTATTACAAGGATGCTGCGAATTGACAGGGATGATGGTGATTGTGCCTGCGGCGTTGTTGGCGGTAACATTCATTCTCACCGGGGTATATTTTCCGGGAACGCCGATCGGAAATGTAAAGTCCCTGGTTGAAGAGGGATAATATTTCAACACCCCGGCATCACTGATTAATCCGTCGGACCTGATGCAACAGGTAGCTGAAAAGACCGCAGGACTTATGACAGCAATCGATGCGGCGGCAGTACTCGACAAAATAAGCAGCTTGTTTCCTATATCAAGTAACTTCCCTGTATTAATTGAATTGGTTCCCCGGAATGTCAGCACCCCGGTAATTTCCATAATGGAAATCATCCTGACATCGTACAAGGCATTGAGGTAAAGATTACCGAATTTACCGCTCCCGTTGCCGGAAAGAAACTGTACGGCAGGACCAGCCAGGAGAATCCTGCCTGATCCCGAACTTGAATGTGTTGAAGAGTTTGAAATATCCCCAATCACTGTAATAACATTTCCTCCGTCGGCCAGGTTGCCATTTGTAAGGGTAAGGTCGCCGTTAATACGAAGTGCTGTATTTGACTGCAGGGTGATAGTTCCGCCACTGAAAGTATTGTTCACCACCAGCATGGCAAAGTTGGTAACATTTCCAGACGCACCAGTAACTGTCTGGTTTCCAAGACTTCCGTTCAATGTTGTAAGCTGCCGGAACGACCCTGGCCGGTATCCGCCGGTATTGATTCCTGTTCCTGCATCTGTATTCAGGTTAGTCAGGTTGCCTGCAATGGAAACATTAAGACTGTCTGCCCGGAAGGAAGAGTTTGCATTGATGACAAGGCTTCCTTTTAAGATGAGTGGATTCACCGCGAGCGTAAGTGTTTTGGCATTCGTTGTTCCGTCTACGGTTATGTTGTTCAGTGGAAACGTTGAGTCGAGGGTGAGATTACTTACCGAGGTCGCCTCGGTATCTGTATTTCCAAAAATAATCGTTCCTCCGGTCACAATTGAACTTTCAGGCCGGATATACAAATCATTGTATGTAATACTTCCACCCCTTACAATCGTCAGGGTACCGCCTGTCATATTGAAAATACTACCCGAATTAACTACTTCCAGTTTGGCACGTGTTGGCTGGCCGTTCCTTCCGTTAACGGTAACGGTACTTGTTCCAGATTGTTTATAAACAAGCGAGCCAAGGCCATTGATCATGCTTCTCCTGATCTGCCCGTTCACAAATAAGTTCCCCCCCCTGGCCTCAATGGCGGGAAATCCTGCCCCGGAGTATTCTATGTCGTTGTTTACATTGTTGGTTGAAGTGCCAACCATAATGGCTCCTGCCTTCACCTCTAACATCCCGGAAAGTACCACATCCGCATCATCACTCGCTGATGTGGCCACGAGAATAGTTCCCCCGCTGGCCGATAGACATGTTGTCGGGGGTATATCAAACCCAAGGGTGGAGACTGCCACAGTCAATGCGGTGGTAAGCCTGAAGGTGCCATTTACCAGGATGAGCGGGGCGTTATTATTACTGAAGGAGAACGCTGAAGAGATCACGTTGACAACGGGTATCGAGGAGGTTCCCTTATCCACGGTAATGAGATTAAAATCGGTTGTCGCCCCCCTGCCTTTGACTACCACATCTGTATTGCCTGTGAAGGTTACATTGCATTTCAAGGTTGCGCTGATACTAAGGTCAAGTATTCCGTCGTTGCTGATATTACCACCAATAGATAAGGTATTGTTTACGGCGGTTCCTGTATTTGCCACATTGAACACAGCCCCCGACGCTATATTGATGTTCCCGTCGATGCGTAGTGCCTGGGCAAAATTATTCTGGAATAGAAGCGTGCCCGAATTCACGTTGAGGCTGTCCCTGATGGTGAGGGTTGTTGCACTCACTGCATTTAGCCTCGCCAATCCTGTTCCCGAGGCGCCTGATACAACCATGTTTCCATAAACAGTCAGATTGCGGTTGGGCATGGTGATGTTAAAACCGGTTGATGGCGATAGGGCCAGATGATAATATGTTGAGATGGCCCTGGAAGTCGGGGCATTGGAGGTTGTCGGGATAATATAGTTAAGACTTCCTGTGTAGTATTCTACGGTTCCCCCGGCTTGCCCCAGAAAATTTCCAAAGTCACCGGCTGGAAATAACGCCGTTGCAGTTGTCGAGGTAATCCGGATTTTTCCATTACTTCCCGGAATTACCGTCCCAAAATTATTTCCGGTGGTTGCACCGAGGTCAAGAACGGATCCATGGATTACAGATAAACTGCCTGATGTCGCATTTCCGGCAGTTACAACGATTGTGTGGTTATATAACAGCCCGTTTCCAATAAATACCGGGTTGGACGGTCCGGGCACAGTGGATGCGGCAACACCGCCAAATCCAGCATTCGACCATGTAGAGGGAGTGTTCCAGTTCCCGCTGGCCCTGCTATAAAACGAAGTAACCAGTCCGAATGCTGCCGGAATCCCTGCTGTATAATCACCCGTAAATTCATTCTCCCCTGTAAAAGTAATCAGGTTTGTCGATTCATTTACAAGTGTCACATCATTTGTATACGTCCAGGCAGCAGGGATATATTTTCCGGGAACGTACGCTATGTTGTCTGCCAGGGTACCGTAGTTAAAGACCATCCTTACCGAAGCCGCCCTGATATCGGTAAATCCGTATTCTTCAATTTTCCAGTAGGTTGCCAGGCATGTTGCATTGGTTGTAAACGGATGCTTGAATGGGACTGGCTTGACTGTTACGCTGCCATAAGTAGTCGGAATTTTTCGAATGTGAATGGTTGCAGGGGTATAGTTGGTTCCGCTTCCAACCGGGAATAAAAATGCAGTCGTGTCTGAATACACCCTTCTGAGCCCTCCATCAGAAGGGGCACCGGAGGTTAGAATAAACCTGCTTGCACTCATGGTTCCCTCCACTGTCGCCAGGGTCATTAAGGTCAGCTGGTATTTGTCGAGATTAAAAAGCCGGTCATTGGCAAGTGCAAGGATTCCAGTAACACTGATATCAGCAGCCAGAGATACCTGCACAGAGCCTGCGCTTCCTGTTGCATTGTTGAGTTCGAGGTTTTGAAATAATCCGAGACCATTGCCCGAAATGGTCTGTGTGCCTGTGGATCGGTTAAGTGAAACTTTACCGGCCCCGACATGGATTCCATTATTGATTACATTCCCGTTGACAAAAACAAATTTTCCCCCGTCGGCCAGCGTTCCACTCGTAATGCTAAGATCATTCCTTACAATAAAGGAGGTGCCCGATGAGACCAGGATCAAGCCCCCTTCCGTTTTATTTATATCGAGGTTGTACAGGCCGTTGGCAGTACCTGTCCTGATACTTCCATCATTCCATAAAAAATAGTTTCCGTAACCCTTGAAAGATGTCGTATTTGTGCCCGGAGAATACGTTCCGCCCGGATTGATTATAAAATCACCATATGAATGGATGTTGTTGTTGCCTGAACCCGAAGACAGGGTGGCATTGGCATAGATTGTCAGTTTATTGGTAACAACCAGGTCATACAAAAGATTGATATTGGCATTGGTAGCGGCATTCCCGGTTGTATCAAGCCGCTTGATATTTAAATTCCAGAAATTAACCCTGGAATAAATGTCAACAGAAGCGGTGTTTAGCGGATTTATTTCGAAGGTGATATTCCCGCCTGTTACATTGAAATTCCCCGGATCACAATTAAGATAAAGCCCATTCCCATTTACATTTCCGTTGTTACAATCCCGGATGATAATATCGCCCCCGGTCATAACAAATGTCGAACTTGGATTTGGAATGTTGAAGATTGGAACACCCGACATTTCCCCCACCTCTGATTCGTCACCCCGCACGATGACCGTACCACCGGTCTGGACATATGAGGTCTTTCCCGGGGCAGTCCATGTACTCCGCATCACAGTGGTATTCAGCGTACCACCTTCCACCATGACCACAGACGAGGAGTTGTCTGTATTCCAGAAGATGATCCCTGCGCTGTGCCTGGTGCTGAAATAGCCATCCGAGATACGGAACGTGCCGAAAATTGACAAGGCCTGTTCAGCAGTTCCGGGGTAGGTACTTACACCAATGGCTCCAACCGGCGCCTGGGGATAGCCGTCTGCATTCGTTGCTGTAACATACACTTTGACATTTGACCCGGCAATCCACAACTGCCCTGTTGAGCCAATGGCATAGTCGCCGTTACCGGTTGAACCGACGGGCCCCTCTGCCAGTGTAGGTATCCAGATGCTCCCGGTAAGCTTCAGTGTTCCGTTTTTTATCCACAGCGCTTTTCTAACCTCGGGGTTATCCTGTGTATAAGGAGGATCCTCATTCCTCCTGACGGCATTCGATCCATAAAGCGTAAAGTTTCCAATGGCTGAAGAATTGATCGTAAGTATATAGGTCTGATCTATTCCTTTATCTACGATAAGATTATAGAAATCTGTGACTCCATTGAGTGTTAATGTCGAATGTCTTTCTCCGTTAAATCTGACGGTAACCGCTCCATTACTGGCAAATTCGTCGTAGAGGGGTGCCGTCAGGTTGGTAAACCTGGCGGAACCATTGTTCTTAAAATCACCTCCAATAGTCAGCTCATGAAAAAAAGTATGAAATTGCCCTCCGGGGGGCAGGTTGGTGGTTGTCTGGATTTTATAATTCGAAGTGTTCGTATTTCCAGTTCCGGTTGTAATCTTCCCGTTTGCATCAACGGTAACATTACCGTTAACAATGATCGTACGCTTCGTGGTGGTTGCATCATTGATCTGGAAGGTTCCTCGCCGCACGGTGAATGATCCGTATATGGTCAGGTTTCGCCTCACAGTCATCACCTGGCTCACCAAACTGAGATTAATGATCAGGTTGCAGTAAGTTGCCCTGGCATCATCAATATAAAAACTACCTGTCGTCGGGTAATACTCTACGGTGCCACCTTCGATGGTTAAAAAACTGCCACCAGTAACCACCGGGAAAGTTGCGATACCAGCCGACACCCTGCTGGTACGCATAATTCCGTTACCATTCAGAGTGATCGTTTGTGTAAAGGTATTAAGCCCCAGGTCTAAAACTGCACCAACAACGATGGTGATAACATGGCCTGTAGTGGTTACGTTAGCATTAAGCGTAATATACCTGCCCGTAAGAATGCAGATAATATCGTTGTTTGCAAAAACGGGTAAAGCGGGACCTACCAGAGTAGATCCCGTTGAATCTGTAGTCCATACATACGAAGTTCCACTCCAGTTGCCGGACTGATAGCTGTAGTATTTTGCAGCAAACAGTTCTGAATTTAACAGGATTAATGCAAGTACAAACAGCAAATATGAAATTATGGCCTTTGTATTTCTCCTTCTCATCATTCTTGATTATATATGAAAGGGTCCGGCAAATGCCACAGAAAAGAAAGCCTCCCCCTTTCAACGCAGCAGCAATTCTGCTTCTGCGATTTTAGTTGCTTTGATATCCTCAGGGCTCGAATATACGATCTTTATCTTTCCCTTATGGTAATCCACACCTGCTATTTTATCCAGGTTGCACTGAAATTTTCTCAGCACATTGGGTGTATAAACTGCAACTCCCTTTACAATGGCCACTTTGGTAACCTTGCCTTCCGGGGAAGTATAATTAACAGTGAGATCACCATAGATGGAAATATTTCCTATTCGTGTGAAATTCAATTGCAACCTTGGCACCGTATCATTGAACATTTCGACTGCAACATCGCTGATGTTCACTTTAACAGAACATTCACCCACACGAATAATGGCAGGAATTGTTATCCCGAAAACCGGTGTCAGCCGAACTGAAACAGCATTACTGTCCCTTTGGGCTTCAGCCTCTTCACCCAAGGGCACATCCTTGCGGATCGCCCTGAAATAGATGTGAGAACGATACTCGCCGGGAGCAAGTTTCGCTGTTTTTGTCAGTTGCATCTTTACCACCTGGGACTGATTCGGAGGTAAAGTGACTGTTCTTGGAAAAAAACGAAAATACTTGTCTGCAAAAAACTGCCCGGAATCCGGCACTGTGATCTGTTCAAATGAACCATCTTCTTTCATTCGCATCTGGACAATCGATACAACATATTTTGCCGAATCAGATCCTGTGTTTGCAAGGGTGAGTTCCTGTGACTTTTTTGACCCTTCAAAAACCACTCTTCGTGGCAGGATCAACAAATTTCCCTGTGCATCCACCTCACCGGGTGAAAAGAAAGCAAAAGTACCGAATACCCATAACAGGAGGCAGAAAATACTTTTCCGGAGCAAGCTGGAGGATTTTGAAAACTGTTCTGATTTGTACATTTATCTTGATTTTGAGTGATTACTTATTTGTCTTTCCGAAAAATCGGTTCATTTGCGCACTTTAACTTAAATTGAGGTCAGTTAATTGTAATTGACCGTTACATTCGAAGGCGTTACCGATACAAACACACCGGCAATGAGGTCCGATCCGGAATTTCGTGCCGGATCGCTTGTAAAGGAGGCAACCTGCATGTTATCCTCTCCCGATTTGATAATTATCGGGGAACTTGGATAGGAAACTGTATAGGTCAATCCTGTCGTACCTGTATAATCATAGATTGCTGCCGTAAAAGTACCGGAAGAAACCGGAAGAACAATTCCACCTTTCGTTGAATGAGTGCCAATGGGAGCCATTTTAACAAATGCTGATAAAATTATGGCTACATTCCCGAAATCAGTATTAATGGTTTTGGCCATGGTGCCAGGTTCAACGATGGTTGCTGAGATTTTGGCCCCCGTTGTCACGGAGACTTGCGCGTGTGAAAGGGTAGACGATGCCATCAACAGGATAACTAGTACGAAACATACCATCAATTCTTTCATAATTTAAACTTTTAAGTCAAATTTCGGCATAAAGACAATGGAATCCTTACAGAATCTAAATCAATAGCAGGAGGAAATCACCGCATCATCTGATTTCAATGATGGTTGCCAAGAAATAACCACACGTCGGGAACCTATAAATCTTCTTTGGTAAAAAAAAACGCTGCAGTAAGCAGCGTTTTTTTTTCGAAAAAATTGATTTATTGATAATTGATGGTTACATCAAAATCGGTCAGTGTGTGATAAGTACCTGGTTCCTGATCAGCGCCTGTATTCAAAGTTGCGCCTACAAGGATCGTTTCCAAACCTCCTGCAGGAATAACAAAACCTGATGCAGGGGTACAGACAAAAGTGGTGACATTCATCACATCAATGCCATTAGTGTGAACAACATCAATACCCGGAGGTGAAGCGGGCAGTGTCACAAATACCTGTGCATTGGGACTACCGGTAATGTCAAATTCAGCCGGAGACACGGTACCTGTAGGGTTGGCAACCGGAGTTGCACCGCCAGTAGATGTACGGAGACCGGCTGTAGGTAATACAACGGTACCGGGTGCATTGATAACAGCCACATTACCAAAGTCGAGGTTTGTCTGCATGGTAATGGTTAATGGGGTGATGATGTGAGCTTCGGCATAGGCAGAAGCTGTCACTTGTGCGGTTGCATTGACTGCAAAGCCCATGACCACAAGCGCAATTGCAAAAATTCTGTACGTGTTTTTCATTTGTTTTGGGGTTTTTGGTGTTTTAAATTTTACGGGGTCTATCAAATATGGTTACGTAAATCTGAGTTTATTTTAAATGTTAGGGTTGAAAAAAACTGATATTCCTATTTTTTTTTTGAAAATTCAATATTAACAACCCTCCTGAATACTCCTCCATCTTATTTTACCCTAAAATGAAAATTTCACTCACTTAATATTAATAACCAAATTTACGGTGCCGATATCGTGATTGCAATAGGCGAAATCCAT
This sequence comes from Bacteroidales bacterium, assembly GCA_049317265.1. Lineage (GTDB taxonomy): Bacteria > Bacteroidota > Bacteroidia > Bacteroidales > FEN-979 > CAIVAT01. The sequence continues at coordinate 4,062 of JBMOIP010000032.1, read as the reverse complement.
AAATATTTATTCCGGAAAACCAGTATAACCTAACAATTGAGAAAACTTAGAGCACTCATCTTCAATAATATAATCATAATCAGTGGCGGGAAATACCATAACCATGCGCTGCCTGATTTAAGGCAAGTTACTGTAACGAAGCAAATTTTATGAAGAAACACAGGGATTGAAATTGAAAATCTATTTGGGTGATCCTTCCGGCAGATGCCTAATACCGTGAATCATGAAAAGTGGTGCATTTCTGAGGGTAAGTTCTCCATTTACCTGGACTTCTCCATCAGGATAGATCGTCAGCGATGCATCCGGATCTATTGTTAAATCCCTGCATTCAAGACCGGTTGAATACACCTCCGGGTTATTGGGGGTACCTGACGGTATGGTGACATTTTGGAACTTAATTGGCACACCTGGGGGAGTCCAGTTGGCAGGTTCTTCCCAACTGCCCGACACTGCACCATTCCAGGAAACTTCGGATTCATAAACCGATATGTCATCAACAGCGAGGTAGCCTGAGCCAGGCTGGCTGTAGCCATGCCATCCGAAATACCAGGCACCTGTGAAATCGGGAATTAAAAGGATAGTACCGACCAAATATTCTGAGGTCTGAATGTTCTCATTACTCCAAACTTGCCCTGCAATCATTTCCGCAGCATTGGACCCTGTCCCCCATTTCACTTCAAGCTTTTCAGACACTCCTGCCCCATCGCCCCTGTAATGAAAATTCAGGGTATAAGCAACTCCTTCAGACAGATTTATTCCCGGCGAAAAAAACCAGTCATCCATTGAAGATGAACTGTTCGGACTCAGGTAAATCGAGTTTGGCAATGATGCCGGTGACAGCGCAGAGGTAATCCATTGAATGGCATCTCCGTTATTATCTGTAACTTCCATGCATCCTGTACCTGGAGGTGAAAAATTGTCGAAGTTTTCCAAATAGGGAACATCCACAGCCATACACACTGTACTAAATAAAAGTGGCCCTACCCATGGGCTGTAACTTGAACCACAATCGGTTCTCACATAAAATTCATATGATTGCCCGGGGACAAGTCCCTCAAGAATATAAGGATTAGCGCCGACATCCGGAATGAGTGTCCCGCCTGTTAGTGTATCAAACCCGGCAACACCCCACTTTATTTGCCAAAGGTCGGCCAATCCGGCAGCAACCCACCCCAATTCAGCCCCGGAAGAAGTAATATTGGACGAGGAAAGGGAGATTGGTGCGGGGCATACCCCATAAAAAGTGATATTATCCAGATAAAGGTTATTACCGTATCCACTGGTTCCACGAAACATGACTTTATTAGTCCCTGCTGGCAGCGGCTGGGTTTTTGTAGCCCACTGACCGGCAATTGGTATAAAAGGTGTTGTGATTGCCCCGGCTGTGTTTAGAGGTCCGTCAATCCCACCAAGCCAGGTATTCAACAAAATAAACGAAATTCCATTATCGGAAGAGGTCAGAATTTCCAACTTGTCCACCTGTGTGCCGTAAGTAGCATAAGCATGGTCGAATGAAACCATCAATGACGATAGAGGTCCGAAATCAAGGGAAGGTGTGACAATTTCAAAAGCCCCTGAACTTGTGTGAAAAAAGTCTGCAATGGCAGAACCAGTTCCCTGGCCATATCCGCTGGATATCGCTGACCTCGTCCAGGGTAATCCAGACATTGACCAACAAGAAGGTGGGAAAATTGTCATTTCAAAATCGGTAACGCTTGGAAAAATGTTGGTAGCATCACACATCGTCATTGCTGATGACGTAGTGGATATTGAATATACCGGACCGGGGGAATGCACCGACCATGCCTTATAATAATAGGTAGTCCCGGGGATTAAGTCGGTTTCCTGGCTGAATGTCGTTCCGGAACCACTGTATATAACGGTCCCTCCGCCTGAAATAATGTCACCAGGCAGATAGCTTCCGGCGGGTGTACCAAAAGTATTTTCAGTACTATAAGCCACTATCACAGCGTCAGCGGCTGCGTTTTTTCTCCAGTTAAGATTTACCTGCGACGAACTTACTGCCTTCGCCATGAAACCTGATGGAGGAACAACTGAACCGGCCAGGAATGTACTGGTAATCTGAATGTTGGGTCTGTTATCATTAACAGTTCCGTTGCCAATGGGCGGACTGTCGTATTCCTGCCAGAATTGATGTTTCACAGGGAAATAGCTATACTTGAAAACAGGATAGAAAGTAGCCCCGCTGCCACCGAAGTTCGTTTCACATAAGACCAGCAAATTCCCTGACGTATAGGCAAAATCTGCAATATCAATGGTGTACCAGCCAGCTACAGGAAAATTCAATGCTGCATCAAAAACCAGAGTTGCCCCGGTGGTCAGAGCCCCCCATGTGGTTGTTGACAAGGTAGAGGCGGTGGTGGTTTTCAGGTAAATTCTAATCGGACACATGGTCTGTTCACCTGTCCCTGCGTTCCATCCAAGGGTGTTGATCATCATTCCATACGTTCCAAAACTGCCAATCTCCGAGGCCAGATAAAGGGATGCCGAACGCTCATAGGATGCCCACATTCCAAAGGGTTGCTTCTGGGTTGCTGTGCCATTGCCAATGGTAACCGTTAACTGACAAAAGGTTGCTTCAAAGGCAAAGGCTAGAATAAAAAGGATGCTCAATCGTTTCATAAATATTTACACTTTCAGTAACATGATAACCGGTGAACAATGATTGTTGGCATTAACAGATTACAAGAGGAATCACACCAACAACCAAATCACTGGGAATGAACAGATTTTATCAATTTCAACAACTCAACCTTTTGTTCTGTAATCACTTTAATGTAATAGCAACCTGCCGGGAAATCATAAAAATCAAAACTATGTTGCTTTTCTCCTTCGTAGTTTGTTCTGAACACACTCTCTCCTTTAAGGTTAAACACATCAATACACACTTTCTCATGGTGTTGTTCTCTGTTCTCAAGAATTACGAATCGCCCTGAAGTCGGGTTAGGAAAAACAGTATAGGTTAAATTCCCGGTATCACGTTGCGCCTCTGTCCCGGCAGGAATTGTGATTGCATTTGAAGGCACAGCCGGCTCACAAAATTGGTTATTGAAGGCCAGGTAACCGTGCATATAGCCTCCTGGTTCGATATTTGTTCCTGGAAGGAAAATAATATTCTCACCGGCGACCATGGTTACACTGCCGCCCTCATGAACCGTAAATGGAGTGGCGCTGCCTCCGACTATGATGGTGTGGAGTGCGTTAAAACAAACATTCTGGCTGTTTTCGATGATCCCCGTTAGATTAATACTGCCGGGTATCCCTGTCACTGCCACGATCACTGTATTCGAAACAGCAGGATTTCCTGCTGTACATGGTTCACCCGATGTCATAACACATACCACCTCATCATTATCAGATGGTATAAAAGTAAAGGAATTTGCTGAAATCACGTTTCCAACAACACCATTTACATACCAATGGAATATTGGAGCCTCTCCCCCATTGATCCCGTAAGCTGTAAATGTCATCTCCTCACCTGTTATAACTGGATTGGCAGATGGAACAATGGTAACCGATACTTGTAACAGTGGCATTACATCAACAAGGATTTCATTGTAGTCAGTGCAGTGGTTTTCATCCGATAGTGTAACAGTATAAGTTCCAGAGGAACTGACAGTAATTGCAGCAGTAGTTGCAGAATTTGACCAAAGGTAACTGGTGCCACCCGAGGCAGTCAGGGAAACAGATCCACCCACGCAAAAAGTAGTCGGACCATTGGGAGTGATTGCAGCGACTGGCAGAGGGTTCACCGTGATCGAACTGGTTTCAGTATCGCTGCAGCCACTTTCATTTGTTGCTGTTACAGTGTAAGTGCCAGCGGAACTGACAGTAATTGCAGCAGTTGTAGCAGCATTTGACCAAAGGTAACCGGTTCCTCCTGAGGCAGTAAGGGTAACAGAACCACCCTCGCAAAAAGTGGTAGGACCACTTGGGGTGATTGAAGCAACTGGCAACGGATTCACTGTGATCGCGCTGGTTTCAGTATCGGTGCAGCCGCTGGCATTCGTTGCTGTAACAGTATAAGTGCCAGTGGAACTG
>JBMOIP010000031.1:0-52766 GCA_049317265.1 Bacteroidales bacterium | reverse complement strand
GGACAAGTGGACAAGTGGACAAGTGGACAAGTGGACAAGTGGACAAGTGGACGGGCGGACGGGGGAGTTATTAACAGGGGGAGTACTTTTTGAATTTTTTGCGATTAAGCGGGAAAAGATACTTTATGAAAATTGTTTGTTTCAGCGTTGTTTGTATTGCCTTCTTCTCTTCCATCGCTTTTGGGCAGGTGAGGGATGATTTTTCGGATGGTAATTTTACGGTGAACCCGGAATGGAGCGGAGATACGGGACAGTTTGAAGTTAATTCCTACGGGCAACTGCATCTGAATGCATCGGGAAGCGACACTTCTGTGCTGTTTACCCGGAGTTCACGGATACAAAGCACCGAATGGAGTTTCTGGATGAAGATGTCATTCAACACTTCATCATCGAATCATGCCAGGATCTACCTCTCTGCCGACACAAACCTTCTTTCTGCCATTTCAGAGGGCTGTTTCCTGCAGGCAGGTGGAGGCGACGACTCTTTGCTGATCAGAAAACAGGCGGGGACGGTGGTTACGACGATCCATCGCTTTAAATCCTATAAAACGCTGCACTCCACCAATATCCTTCGGGTGAAAATAACACATAATGATACAGGTTTGTGGGAGGCATTTATCGATACAACCGGAGGCAGCAATTACCTTTCCGAGGGAACATTCTCCAATGAAACATTGAATTCCTGCCGCTGGTTTGGACTCATGTGCCGCTATACGTCGAGCAATGCTACTAAGTTCTACTTTGATGATATTTACGTCGGGCCGGTTCTGCATGATTCGATACCTCCCCGGATTAGCGCGGTTGAGGCTGGTTCCAACGGTGTTTTAAAGTTAACTTTTTCAGAACCTGTGATGAACCCGGATGCCGAAATGCGGGAAAATTACCGCCGGTTGTCGCAAAATATCCTTCCCGATTCTGTATTACAGGATCTTCATCACCCTGAAATTATATCGGTTTTTTTACATGATTCCCTTGCCCAGGGCACCGTTGATTCCTTGCAAATTCAACATATCAGGGATTTATCAGGCAACAGTATCGGCGATACAATTGTTCAATTTTTTTGTTACCAGCCGAAAACCTATGATGTGTTGATTCATGAGATCATGGCAGATCCTGATCCGCTTGTTGGACTGCCTGCCGGGGAGTATGCGGAGTTGTATAACCGGTCGGAATTTCCGATCAATATGAAAGATTGGAGCTTACAATATGGAAGCTATTCAAAGGTCTTTCCACCCGTGATACTGCCATCAAAGGGATTTTTACTGATCGTGAAAGACTCCGCTTTTTTAAATTTCGGAAGGTGTGCGGTATTGTTCACCTCTTCGACTTCTCTCTCCAATGAAGGAACAAGGCTTATTTTGAAAGATCCGTTTCATCATGTCATTCATTCTGTCTCTTACAGTCCTGACTGGTACCAGGGTTCATTCAAGGGGGAGGGGGGCTGGTCGCTGGAGATGAATGATCCTGGAAACCCGTGTGGTTGTTTGGATAACTGGTCGCCATCAGAGGATCCCGCTGGGGGTACCCCGGGAAGGGCCAATTCAGGAAACAAGAAAAACCCAGATGTTGATTCACCTGTAGCTTTGAGGGCGGTTATCACCGGATCGGCCACGCTGAATGTGACTTTTTCGGAATCGATGGACAGTACGACAGTTTGTTCATCATCACGCTGGAGGATTTTTCATCCTGACGGGGAGTGGAATCTTTCTGCCATTTTGCCGGTTCCACCCGATTTTTCAATGGTAACATTGCAATTTCCACAACCTTTTGTGCGAGGGATCATTTATCGGTTGAAAGTCGTTGACAAGATGAAAGATTGTGCAGGAAACAGTTGTGATACAAGCCGGATCGTGAGGTTTGCCATTCCAGACACCATTGTTGAACATGATGTGGTTATCAACGAGATCTTATCCAATCCTGCCAGTGGAGGTTCGCGTTTTTTAGAGTTGCTTAACCGGTCGGAGAAAATTGTGGATCTCCAGTCACTTGTCGTATCTAACCGTGACACATCAGAAGGGTTTGCGGCGAATGCAATGCCTTTGTTATCCAGCGGTTTCCTTTTGTTTCCGGGAGACCATATTGCATTTACCGGCAGCCGGGAGGATGTTGTGAGCCGGTATCGCCCTCCATTTCCTGAGAACATAATCAGCATGGACGGATTCCCTGTGTTCGGCGATGATACGGGTACGGTGGTTATAGCCCGGAAGGATAATCTTGTCATCATCGACAGGATGAAATACCATGCAGGGATGCACTATCCCTTGCTCGCCACCACCGAGGGAGTTTCGCTTGAAAGGAACAGTCCGGATCTTCCTTCGGGTGATCAGGACAACTGGCATTCGGCGGCAGAGACCGTGGGATTTGCCACCCCGGGCTATCAAAATTCACACAGGTTGAATTCCGGGGAGGGGAGCGCCGAAATTGAGATTCAGCCGGAATTGTTTTCCCCTGACAACGACGGACGGGATGATCTTCTGTTTCTGACTATCCGGGAGAACGAACCCGATTATGCTGTGAACATTGTTGTTTACGATGACAGGGGCAGACTGATACGACAGCTTGCCAACAATGTCCTGACCGGCAGTGAGGGAATTTTCATATGGGACGGCATGACGGAAACGCGGAGCAAAGCGCCGGTCGGGTTTTATATAATGCTTGTTGAATTAACGAAGCCGGATGGAACTGTCAAACGAACCATGCTGACAGCCGTTCTTGGGGGGAACCTTTAGTGTTGTCTTTTAAATCATCGCAGTGGCAATGCCTGCAATGCTCACCTGCACCTTTGGAATAGCGGATAAAGCCATCACACACGACTCCAGCGTAGCACCCGTGGTAATAACATCATCGACGAGGATCAGGTGTTTGCCTTCCCAATCGAGGGGGGACTTCACCATAAAAATCTCTTTTACATTCTGGTAGCGGCTGAAGCGCGATTTCCGGGTTTGGGTATCGGTGGCTTTTGTCCGCACGAGCATATGCCTGTTTACCGGGATATTCATGGCTTCGGAAAGTCCGATGGCAATTTGCTCGCTCTGGTTATAACCCCTCTTCATATATTTTTTCTTGTGAAGGGGAACCGGGATAATCGCGTCTGCCCTGCTGAAGCCTTGGGTGGTTTTCAGGCAATGTCCATATTGCGAACCAAGGTAAATGCCTACATCCTTTCTTCCTTTATACTTCAACTGGTGAATCAGCCGTTGAACATTGCTTCCCTTGTTGAAATAGAGATAAGCAGCCGCGGCATCGATCTCCACCCTGCCATAGAAAAGCCGTGCTACGGGATTCAAAGGATCAAGGTGAAAATCGGTTTTCGGGAGGTGATATTCACAGAAGTGGCAGAGCGCTTCTTCATTTTTCCACAGGCTGTTGCCACAACCGGCGCAGATCCTGGGGAATATGATGGAGATGAAGTCACTGATATAGTCCATGGTTAAGGTTTTTGCTTAATCGGAAAAGAGGAGAAAAGTGATACGATATTGGAAAAAAAAATGTAGGTTTGATTAAAAATTGCCCGGGGAATGAAAACAACACCATTGCTTGAAATTAAGGACCTTACTGTTGGCTTTTCCTCCGGCGCAGAAGAGCTCACGGTGGTAGATCATATCTCATTCAACCTGAACAGGGCGGAAACCCTTGCCGTGGTTGGTGAATCCGGATCGGGAAAAACAGTGACGGCTTTGTCGGTGCTCAGGCTGATCCCATCTCCCCCCGGAAGAATTTCCAGTGGAAAAATCCTCTTCAGAAATGGTGATGGAGAGGGGAAAGACCTTCTGCAACTTGACGAACGCTCCATGCAAAAGATCAGGGGGCGTTCCGTTTCCATGGTCTTCCAGGAGCCGATGACTTCTTTGAATCCTGTTTTCACCTGCGGAAACCAGGTTGCCGAGAGCCTTAAAGTTCATTTGTCATATACCCAAAAACAGGCCTATGAAAAGGTGATTTCACTATTTAATGAAGTGATGTTGCCATCGCCGGAAAAAGTTTTCCACGCCTATCCCCACGAAATATCAGGCGGGCAGAAGCAGCGGGTGATGATTGCCATGGCAATCTCGTGCAATCCTGCCGTGTTGATTGCAGATGAACCGACAACGGCGCTGGATGTGACCGTTCAGAAGACCATTCTTGCGCTCATGAAAAGCCTCCAGGTATCCCGGCAGATGAGCATCCTGTTCATCACCCACGATCTGGGCATTGTGGCAGATTTTGCCGACCGGGTGCTGGTGATGAACAAGGGGAAAATCGTTGAAGAGGGGACGGTCAGCAATATCTTTCACCATCCGCAGCATCCTTATACAAGGGGATTGCTTGCCTGTCGGCCACCCATGGATGTGCGGCTGAACCGGCTGCCGACCATCGAAAAGTTTATGGTGGATGAACGGGTTGATTCAGAGGGTATTATAACTCATCAGCAGCGTCAAAAGGAGCATGAGCGGCTATATGCCTGTGAGCCCATACTCCGTGTGGAAAAACTCAGCAAACGGTTTGATTCCTTTGTGGCCCTTGATAACGCAAATTTCCTGGTCTATCCCGGTGAAACGCTTGGAATCGTAGGCGAATCCGGAAGCGGAAAAACCACGCTGGCAAGGGTGGTTCTTGAACTCATCCCAGCTACGGAAGGACGAATTTTATACAAGGAGCATGAGATCACCCGGCTGACAGCCGCGAAGATGAAAATGCTCAGGAAGGACCTTCAGATCATTTTCCAGGACCCTTATTCCTCGCTGAATCCAAGGCTTGCGATTGGTCCGGCCATTCTTGAACCAATGAAAGTGCATGGTCTGCATGGCAGTGAAAAGGCGAGGAAAGAGCGGGTGATGGAACTTCTGCAGAAGGTGGGATTAAAGACTGACCATTTCTACCGGTATCCGCACGAGTTTTCGGGTGGACAGCGGCAAAGGGTGTGCATTGCCCGGGCGCTGGCGGTTGAGCCGCGACTGATCATCTGTGATGAGTCGGTATCAGCGCTCGATGTTTCGATCCAGGCGCAGGTGCTGAACCTGCTGAACGACCTGAAAAAGGATTTCGGGCTGACCTATATTTTTATTTCACATGACCTGTCGGTGGTAAAATTCATGTCGGACCGTTTAATTGTGATGAGGAATGGGATTATTGAGGAGATGGGTGAAGCGGATGAGGTTTATGCGCATCCGCAATCGGAATACACGCGGATGTTGCTGGAGGCGGTGCCAGGGGCGATTCATCGTGGTGGATAGAGACGGGGCATGTAGAGCCGGGGCATGCCCCGGCTGTACGGGGAAAATTAATAATGCAAATAATGCAATCATGGCAAAGAAGAAGAGTTTAAGCGGAAGCGAGAAAAATAGCTTTGTAAAGTCGGTGCTGGATGTTTTTCAAAACAATCCTTACAGCAGTTTCAATTACAAGCAGGTTGCCGGGAGGCTTGGCATCAAGGATAGGGCCAGCAAGGACCTGATCAGCCTGATCATCCAGCAGCTGTTTAAGAACCAGGAACTTGCCATGAGCAAGCGGGGAAAATACCAGATCAACCAGGAGAGTCCCCGGTTTACAAAAGAGGTTAAAACGTCACTCACCGGAACTGTTGACATGAAGCAAACCGGTAAAGCGTATGTGATTCCCGATGACAAGTCGGAGGATGTCTTCATTACCGCCACGAACACCAACCATGCGCTTCATGGCGACAAGGTGAAAGTGTTCATCTTCCCGAGGAGGAGAGGACATAAGCTGGAAGGCGAGATAGCAGAGATCATTAAACGGAACAAGAAACAGTTTGTCGGGACCATCGAAACCTCGAAGAATTTTGCATTTCTCAGGCCCGACACCGCCACCATGCCGGTCGATATTTTTATACCCAACACAAAGCTCAACGGTGCTAAAAACGGGCAGAAAGTGGTGGTGGTGATCACCGAATGGCCATCCCAGTCGGCCAATCCATTTGGCGAAGTGAAGGAAGTTCTGGGAAAGCCGGGGGATAATCGCGTTGAGATGCAGTCGATCCTCGCAGAAATCGACTTTCCGCTCTCATTTTCACCGAAGGCGGAGAAGGAAGCTGCTTCATTTCCAGATGAAATTCCCGCAGGAGAGATAAGCAAACGCAGGGATTTCAGGCAGGTTTTAACCATTACCATAGACCCGGAAGATGCCAAAGATTTTGACGATGCCATTTCGTTGAAAACCCTTGAAAACGGGCACCTGGAGATAGGTGTTCATATTGCCGACGTCTCCTATTATGTGAGGCCGGGATCGGCTATTGATGAGGAGGCTATTGAGCGGGGAACCTCGGTTTACATGGTAGGCCGCACGATCCCAATGCTTCCCGAACATTTGTCGAACGGGTTGTGTTCCCTCAAACAGGGGGTGGACCGGCTCTGCTTTTCCGCGGTATTTGAGATGGATGAGAAGGCAAAGATCTATTCTGAGTGGTTTGGGAAGACCGTGATCAATTCAAACCGGCGGTTTGCCTACGAAGAGGTTCAGACCATCATTGAATCGGGGACCGGCGAGTACTCTTCCGAAATTGCGATTTTCAACAAAGTGGCGTTGAAACTGCGTGAAGAGCGTTTTCAGAAAGGGTCATTTAACTTTGAAACGCAGGAGGTGCGGTTTAAGCTGGATGAGTTGGGCCGGCCACTGAGCATCTATCTGCGGGAGATGAAAGATGCCAACAAGCTGATTGAAGACTTCATGCTGCTGGCCAACCGCAAAGTAGCTGAATATGTAGGGAAAAAGCGGGATAATCAGACGGTAAAGACCTTTGTCTACCGGGTTCACGATACACCCAATGCTGAAAAGCTTGAAAATTTCACCCAGTTTGTTGAACGGCTTGGCTATAAGCTGAAAATCAGTTCAAAAAAATCGCTTGCCGACTCATTCAACAAGCTGTTCAGCGACATCAAAGGAACCGGTACCGAAACCATGATCGAGACCATTGCTATCCGCACGATGTCGAAGGCCTATTACTCTACCAACAACATTGGCCATTACGGACTGGCCTTTCCTTTCTATTCCCATTTCACATCCCCCATCCGCCGTTATCCCGACCTGATGGTTCACCGGCTGTTGTTTGATTATATGAACGGCGCCCCCTCGGTGTCGAAGGAGGTGTACGAACCAATGTGTGAACACGCTTCGGAGATGGAGCGCCGCGCAGTGGATGCCGAACGGATGTCGGTGAAATACAAGCAGGCGGAATATATGCTTGATAAAGTGGGACAGGAGTTTGATGCGATGATTTCCGGTGTGAGCAAGTGGGGTATCTTCGCCGAAATTGTGGGGACCAAATGTGAAGGAATGATCCGCCTGCGCGATATGGAAGATGATTTTTACTACCTGGATGAAGAGAACTACCAGATCATCGGGCAGCGGCACGGGAATATGTACAAGCTCGGCACAAAACTGAGGATCCGGGTGAAAAGGATCGACCTGGCGAGGAAGCAGATGGATTACGAGCTGGTTTCATAATAATTCCTGGTTGTGAAGTTATCTGGGAGAAACTAATAATTTTGCAATTTGTTTTTCAAACAAAACTAATATGAAAATAAGGTTTGTTAATATCAGGAATGTGTTTGCCATCATTGTCTTCCTGACTTCAATTGTTATGCCGGGCCCGCTATCCGCCCAAACCCGCAATATCTCCATCACCATCCACCTTCGTGGTGTATACTCAAGCAAAATAAGCCTCCTTGCCCTTTCGGTTTCCAAAACCTTTAAGCCCATTGTGGAGGTGCCGGATGTAAAAGATGGCGAAACAACGAAAATCACCATCACCGGGGATCATCTGCCGGGTGAGTTTGTGTTGCGGTTCGATTACAAAGAGAACGCATCAAGTACGCCCTATCCCTCGGAGAAGAACATCTTTGCCTATGAACAGGACCTTGAGCTGTGGGTGAGCCCGAAATATTGCAACAACGCCGACAGCACCCGGTTTCAAACGGGTGAACTCGAGAACGCAACATTTGTTAAGTTTTCAAAAGAAAATGGTAAGCAGAAGGAAAAAATAGGACTGCTGCAAAATTTCCTGATGAATTATGACGATACGGAATCCAAATTTTACCAGCAGGGGATCAGGGAGTATGAGAAACGGAGGGATACATATAACCAATGGCTATCAATGCGGGCGGATGAGGATAAGTCGCTTTTTGTCAGCAACTTGTACCATTTTCAGTATGTGCCCCAAATATCCCTGAAAGGAGACGAGAACGACCGGATTCACAGCCTGATCAATCACTATTTTGACGGAATGGATTTTAAAGATCCCCTCCTGATCAAAACCGCCGAACTGAACAAATGGATGGATGGCTACGTCAACCTTTATGGCCAGTTGTCGACCACCACCGCCTTGCGTGATTCCCTGTTCCCGTTGGCAGGTAAAACCGCCATTGAGAAGGCGAAGCAGGGCCACCCCAAGGTGTATGGCTGGATGGTGGACTACTTCTTCAGGGGATATGAGTCCAACGGCATAACAGCCGGGATGAAGATCCTTGAACCCTATACAAATGATCCGAATTGCCTTACCACCAAAAGAGTTGAAATTGACCGCAGGCTGAAAGGAATGGAAACACTTGTTGCCGGAAGCAAAGCCCCTGATATTTCGCTGAAAGACCCTGCAGGCAGCCTTTTTGAACTGAATAAGTTCGAAACCCAGGGCAAATATATCCTGCTCCTTTTCTGGTCGGCAGGTTGCAGCCACTGTGTTGAAACGGTTGATGCATTATACCCCTGGCAACAGCTGGATGAGATAAGGGAGAAGGTGTCGGTGGTGGCCATCAGCCTTGATGAAACCGATACCGAAGTGCCTGCCTGGAACAAAAAGATAACCGGACTGACGGGGTGGAAGCACCTGCGGGCCCCGGAAGGTGTCCGAAGCAAAGTAGCGGCCGACTATTTTGTCCTGGCAACTCCCGTCATGGTGCTGCTGGATTCAAAAACCAGGAACATCGTGGCTTTGCCAAATACACTGAATGAGTTGCTGAAAGTGGTTCAGGAAAATTAACATCAGCTCAGGCAAGCTTTTTTCGTTCTACCAGGTCGAAGAATGTCTTATGGTAAGTCTCGCTCACCGGTATGTACTGATCCCCGATCTTGATCCGGTTGCGTTCGATCGATTCGATCTTGTCAAGCGCGATAAAAAACGATTTATGCACCCGGCAGAACTGTGGTTCACGTAATACCTCTTCCAGTTTCCGTGCGTTCATCAGGGTCATGATCCTCCTGGTTTTGGTTACAATACGCCAGTAATCTCCCATCCCCTCCACATAGAGAACATCGCTGTTTTCAATGCGTTCCATCCTGGTCTCTGTCTTTACGAAGAAAAAGGATGTTTCAGCTGTCTTTGGTTTGCCGGGATCCTGTTTTGCAGTTCCGGTATCCAGCTGCATCCGTTCACATACTTTATTCACTCCCTTGATGAATCTTTCAAAGGAGATTGGCTTAAGCATGTAATCGACCACATCAAGTTCAAAACCCTGGATGGCGTACCGTTCATATGCAGTGGTGAAAATCACGAAAGGCCGGTGTTTCAGTGCATTCAGCAGCTGAATGCCTGTGAGCTCCTCCATCTGGATATCGAGGAAGATGAGGTCGACCTTATTGGAACGGATAAACTCAATGGATTCGATCGCATTGTCAAATGTTCTCAGCAGGTTGAGAAAGACCACCTTTGAACAGTAATCTTTGATGATATCGAGCGCAAGGGGCTCATCGTCAATCGCTATACAGTTGATATTCATACTAATATGGTTAATTGAACGGTAAACAGATCTTCCCCTGAAATGATTTCAAGCTGATGCCTGCCGGGATAAAGCAGGTTGAGACGTCTCTGGATGTTGGTCAGCCCGATGCCTCCAACCTGGTCTTTGGTAAGTGCAGGGTTTTTCCGAAGGTGGTTGCCGACCTCAAACCTGATTTGCCGGGATTCGATGGCCAAATTGATCCGGATGCCGGGAGAAGGTACGTTTTTACTTCCATGTTTGAATGCATTTTCAACAAAAGGAATCAGCAGCATGGGGGCAATGGTCCGGCCTTCCACATTTCCGGTGATATTCAGCTCTACAAAGTCCTTGTGCCTGATCCTGAGTTTTTCAAGTTCAATGAAACTTTTAAGGTATTCAATCTCCTTTTCAAGCAATACACTGTCGGTTGTAGCATCGTAGAGCATGTAACGCATGATCGACGACATTTTCATCACGGCTTCCGGGGCGTCTTCCGATTTTTTGTAAACCAGCGAATAGATGTTGTTCAGGGTGTTGAACAGAAAATGAGGGTTTATCTGCGACCGCAGCAGTGCCAGCTCCCCGGATTGCTTTTCAAGCAGTAACTCCGTTTTCAGCTTCTGCGTTTCAAACCAGCCGATGGCAAGCTGGATCAGCAGCGCGTAAATGCCATAAATGGTTACAAGCCGCAAAGAGTTGAACCACCAGCTTTTATTAACGATAAGCGGCTCTGACGACGACATGTGGCTATACCCGATGTATTTCCAGAAAATGTATTCAATGCCTATTCTTAACGGAATGAGGATAAGGATGACAGAAATAAGTAAAATGATCGGCAACCGTTTGTTTTTCCTGGTGAAAAAGAGGGCGTACGTAAAATAGAAAGTATAAAAAGTGAGGAGGCTGGTGAGAGGATAGATGGTGATCTCTTCGAACGGGTCATAATTCTTGCCGGAAAGCATCACGATCGTCAGCAGAATCTGGTTGAACATGTAAATCCAGAAAGCGAGATGGATCAGAATCTTGTATTTTTGCTTCATAGCCGTGAATTTCACAGCGAAAATAGTGATAAATCAGCAAGTTGGATGTGATTTATCCGGGAATTCGACAGGATGCCCGGTTTGTTCGGCAGCCTGCTTTATTCAGCCGACCATTGAACATCTTCATACATTTTTAAGCATTTTGTACTATATTTGTATGTCAACCAGCCCTCATGCCTCCTATATCCCGATTGTTGAAAATTTGCCTGTGCATGTTCCTGCTGGTCATGAACAATGGCTTTGCTCAAAACGGGTATAATTTCTTTTACGGTAAAGTGGTTGACCAGGTCACCAGGAGGCCCCTTGTGAACGTCAACCTTTCTGTTCCCGGAACAACTACAGGAACTGTTTCCGGGAAGAAAGGGGAGTTCTCATTCTTCATCGATTCCATCCCGTCAAGTCTTGTCGTAAGCCATGTGGGCTACATCTCTAAAAACATCCTGCTTGACAACACCTCCTTTTCCCTTACCATCTATCTCTCCCCATCGGTAAAAGAGCTGGCAGAGGTCGAAATCAAAGCTAATTCACACGAAGCGTTTTTCAAGGATGAGCACTACGCGGTACTTGACTATGAAATTGACAGTGATTTTGTTTATTTGCTGATTTTCAAGCGCTATTTATCCAGATCGGAGTTGATCTGTAAAAGTATTTATGGCGATACCATAGCCACCTCCATCCCATTTTATTTCAGACCCGACAAGTTGTTTAAGGATTGCCTGGGCACGTTGCATGTGTTGAGCCGCGATTCGGGATTCCAGGTATTCAGGCAGGATAAGTTTCTGCATATCATCCACCCGGTGAACCTGAAGAAATTCGACGATGTGCTTAAAAACTGTGTTGCTGCTTCCCCGGAGGTTCTCTATTTTCAACGCTTCACAGATCATGGCCAGGGGATAGAATATTATGGCATTAATATTGAAACCCTCGAGAAGAGCCTGATTACCCGGATTGGCAATGAACAGAAACTGAAGATGCTGCGACGTAATCCGGAGGATGAGCAATGGATGCGAAGCGCCATACAGCCCAGCGGAAGGGATGATTTTGTGGCCTGGAACTATGTGCATAAAATCCTCTACCGGCCCATCAAGACATCGCTGGTGAGAATTGGCGATTTTACCTGCATTTTCAATACAATTGAACGGCAGATGGAGTTTTATGACGCCGAAGGCGCCTTTTCCTACAAACTGGCCCTCAGGACCAATAACCTCAACGATGGGCGATGGACCAGCGACATCATTGTTGACGAACGCACCGGGAACGTATTTACCACGTTTATCTCCAATGGATTGATCACTTTATACCAGGTTGATTTAAATACAGGAACGTTGAAAATCCGGGCTGCACTTGTTCACCAGTATCCAGAAAAAGTACGGGTTTACAACGACTTTATTTACTACCTGTATGATGAAGCCGCCGATCCTGACAATAAGATGTTGTTCCGGCAGAAAATGTAAAAAGGCTGTTTCAGACGAACTAAAACAGCCTTTCCAGGTTAAGAAACCGTGTTATTTTATCAGTGTAAGCTCATCAATCAGGTTGGTTGCTCCTGCGAACTTGTCGATGATGAACAGCACGTAACGCACATCCACGTTGATGGTGCGCTGCATGTCGGGTTCAAACATGATGTCGCCGCTCATGGCTTCCCAGTTGCCGTCGAAGGCAAGTCCGATCAGCTGGCCGTCGCCGTTGATAACCGGGCTTCCGGAGTTGCCGCCGGTGATGTCGTTGGTTGTAAGGAAACATACCACCATCTCGCCATTCTCGCCATACTGACCATAATCCTTTGCTTTGAAAAGATCCTTCAGTTTCTGAGCCACAATGAACTCTTCATTGGTAGGATCTTCTTTCTGCATCACACCTTTCAGGGTGGTAACATAATCGTAGTGAACGGCATCGGCCGGGTAGTAATCAAGTACGCTACCGTAGGACATACGCATGGTTGAGTTTGCATCGGGGTATTTCACAAGTTTTGGGTCCATCTCACGGATACCGGCAATGAACTGCCTGTTGGCTGCACTGATCGCTACAGAGACAGGCCTGTAGGTTGCTTCTGTTTTTCCGGAGATCTCTTCCATCGATTCGGCAATCTGCCATCCCAGGTCTTTCTTTAATGCTTTCAGGCTGGGTTTATCAATGAATTTATTGGCACGCTCCGCGGTTACCAAAAAGGAGTTTTCGTAAACGTCATTGGCGAAAGCGGTATAATCGTTTTTATAATCCTTTTCGATCAGTTTGAAAATCCCAGGCAAGTCGGCTTTGGGAACATCCGAAGCATATAACCTGAGCATTTCGGCAAGGGTTTTTTTGGAAATGGCCAGATCGTACTCTTTGAAATGCTCCTTCACAGCCTCTTTTAATGAGACCTGGAGCTCCTTCACCGCTTCCTTGTTTTTCTTCTCGAGAGCGCCTTCCAGGGGGCCAAATGCATTGGCCAGCTGTACCACATTCAGGCTTGATCCGGCAATACGGGCGTATAAGAATGGCATGCCAAGTTTTTTCAATTCGGCATAGTCCTTTTGGAGGGTTTCTGAAACCTTTCCATATTTCTTATCCTTCTCCGCATCTTTGATGCACCAGGCGGCGAAATCCTTTTCAATCGTCTTTTTCTTATCCTCCACTTTATTACGGATCAGCATTCTCGACTGGCCAATCAGGTTTTTCCAGTAGTTGGCAATGCCGGCATAGTTGGCAGCGTAGGCGATTTTTACAGCATTATCCTGATCCATCCGCTCTTTCATCACTTCCAGTTCTTTTCCCAGAAGTTTGATCAGGGTGGGGTAGTAGACCTGGAGATTGTATTCAATTCCAAAGGAGGTGAGATAACGGGTTGTTGAGCCCGGGTAACCCCAGATCATGGCAAAATCGTTTTTCTTGATGCCTTTCAGGCTGATCGGCAGGTGGTAGGCTGGTTTAAGGGGAATGTTTTTCTCGCTGTATTTGGCCGGGTTTCCATCCGCATCGGTGTATACCCTGAGAATTGAAAAATCGCCGGTATGGCGGGGCCACATCCAGTTGTCGGTATCTCCGCCGAATTTTCCGACGGATGATGGGGGAGCGCCCACCAGGCGTACATCTTTATAGGTTTTGAAAACAAAGAGGTAGTATTCATTTCCGCCATAAAAAGATTTTACCGTGGCTTCAAATTTACCACCCTCTTCAGCACGCTTGCGGATCTTTCCTGAAATTTCCCTGACCTTGCTGCTGCGTGCACTCTCCTTAAGAGTGTCGGAAAGGAATGGAAGAATTGAGTCGGTAACATTTTCAATGCGCTCGAGGAAAGAGGCACACATTTCATCATTGGACAACTCCTCTTTGAACGACTTTGCCCAGAATCCTTCAGTCAGGTAGTCGTGATCGGTTGAACTGTGGCTTTGTACGGCACCATAACCGCAATGGTGGTTGGTGAAGAGCAGCCCCTGGCCGGAAACCAGCTCTGCGGTGCAGAAGAAACCGCCACCGCCGCCTCCGTTGGAGAGACCAACGATTGCGTCTTTCAAACTGTTGTGATTAATGCTGTAAAGCTCGTCGGCCGTGAGGTGAAGTCCCATTTTCTGCATATCAACGTAATTCAGGCGTTCAAGCAGAAGGGGTAGCCACATCCCCTCATCGGGTGGGTTTTCAGCCCTGCAGGGTGATCCGAAGGCAGCAAAAAGCACCATGGAGATCAGTGCGAATTTTAAATTTCTTAGAACTTTTTTCATACTGTTAAGTGTTAAAAATTATAAAATAATTGTTTGTGGTTTGTGGCTGATTAAAAACGGATTGCAATATTAGTGACAATTTCAGCAACATGAAATATAATTTGATAAATGGAGAATTTTCTCGACCATCAGATTCAATTAACAGGTAAAATACCCGGATTTGCATGGTTTTTCAGCAATAACATCAAAATAAATTGATAATCCCGAAATCAATGTTCATTTTTGTAAAAAAAACAACATCATGGGGTTTTCCGACCTGTTTCATAAAAACAAAAAACACTTTCTTTTTCAGCAGGGGATTTTCTGGCTGATCAGCATCATCCTTTTTACGGTAGTTCTTATTTATACCAGGGGCGATTTCAATTTTTACAACATCGACTTTCGCCTGGCAATGAGCATCCTGATCACGGTGGGCTTCCTGGCAATATCGGTATACATCAACCTGCTCTGGCTGATCCCGGCGTTTTTCAATAAAAGAAAATACCTCCTTTTCTCTGTTCTTGAAGTTGGCAACATCCTGCTGTTTATTTTGCTGAACTACTATGTCACCTTCTTCTTTGAAGGAGGCAAGCAGCCTGTCAACTTTATGACCGAATTTGTTGCTGAATTTATCCTGGTGCTGCTCTTCCTCGTGGTTTCCACGTTGCTGAAATTCATGCGCGACTCCATTGCGCTGCAGGATGTTGAATTGAGAATGAAAGAGGTTGAAAAGCAAAAAATTGAAGCAGAATTAAGGGCCCTCAAGGCCCAGGTAAACCCGCACTTCTTTTTCAACACCCTCAACAGCCTCTATGCACTGAGTTTGGATAAATCGGAGAAAGCGCCCGAGCTTATCCTGAAACTCTCCGACCTGATGCGGTATGTCATCTATGAATCCAAAGATGATCTCGTGCCCATTGGCAAGCAACTGGAATTTCTGCAAAGTTATGTTTACCTGGAAAAACTGCGGTCAAATGAGAGCCTTGATGTTCAGTTTAAGATCATCGGCGACAGGCCCGACGTTAAAATAGCCCCGCTTCTCTACCTCGCTTTCATAGAAAATGCGTTCAAGCATGGAACAAAAGACAAGGCCGACAAGCCATATATCGCGATCTATTTCAATCTTGAACAGGAGGACAGGGTGGTCTTTACCATTGAGAACCGCACCGATCCATTCCAGGGTCGGCCGGTAACCGGTGGATTCGGATTGTCGAATGTAAGGAAACGGCTTGAGTTGCTTTATCCGGGAAAACATGAGTTAACTATAACGGAATCCCTCTCCATCTATCGGGTGGAACTGACAATTTTCGTCCTATGAATATAAGGTGTTTGATCATCGATGATGAGCCCCTGGCACAACGTGTCATAGAGCGCTATGCGGAGAATGTTCCCTTTCTCGAAATCGTTCAAATGTGCAACAGCGCTATTGAAGCCATTGATGTGCTGCACAATGTGGAGGTCGACCTCCTGTTTCTCGACATCAATATGCCAAGGCTTAGCGGGATGGATTTCCTTAAAACACTGAAAAACCCGCCGCTGGTCATCATTACCACGGCTTATGCCGAATTTGCCATCCAGGGATATGAACTTGATGTGGTGGATTACCTGATGAAACCATTTGCATTTGACCGGTTTTACAAGGCGATTCAAAAAGCCGAAGAGTTGATCAGGGGAAAGGAACACCGTTATGCTGACGTAAAAGAGCCTGAAAAACAGGATGATACGTTTATTTTTATTAAGTCGAGCAAGAAAACCTATAAAGTGAACCTCGAGGATATTCTCTATATTGAGGCTTTGGGAGATTATGTGAAAATTTACACGACCGAAAAGATGATCATCAGTTACCAGTCCCTGAAAAACATTGAAACACTGCTGCCGGCCACCTCGTTCCCAAGAATCCATAAATCGTTCATCATCGCCATGTCACGCATTGATCTGATTGAAGGTAATCATGTGAAGATCAAAGACCGGCTGATTCCGATCGGAACCAACTTCAAGAATGATTTTGAAAAGCTGATCAAGTCGATATAGGGATTGACGATTGGACGATTGACGATTTTAGATTGAATTGTTTGAATGACGATTTACGATTGAGCAATGCTAATCGTAAATCGGTTAATCGTAAATTTATTCTGCAATCGTAAATCGTCCAATCGTAAATCGTTTAGGGTACCTGAAGGGAGATTCCCCTGAAAAATTCAAGCAACGACCCCGTGATGATGAATGCGCCGATGATCATGAAAAGCAGTCCGACAATGCGGTTCATCCACAGTTTGACCTGGGGGTTGCCGGCAATTTTTATCTTATTGGCGAGCACCACCTTCAGGATGTCGGTAAGCAGGATCACAGAGAGGCTTCCCGCAAAGAACAGTGCGACCGATTTTTGATTTCCCCCATAGGTGGCGTTGATGGCGAGCATGGAGGTGATCCAGAAAACCCAGAGGAACGGGTTGGCGAAGTTGAGGACAAATCCTTTGAAGAAATAGGGCATGGGTCCTTTTTTCTTTACCTTGATTACGTTGATTGCCTCTACCTGTTCGGTCATGGATACCTTTTTAAAGAAGGTGTATACGCCATAAACAGTCATTACTATGCCGCCGATAATGCCGAGAACCAGGTGGTATTTGGGGTTTGTAACAATGGCTGAGGCTCCGAAGTAGAATCCTACCACCAGGGCCAGGTCGCTGACAAAGATCCCGGCAGCGAGGAATATCCCGACTTTAATCCCGTATTTAATGCTGGTCTGGAGTAAAGCAAACAGTGCCGGCCCCACGGATATGGCAACCGTCAGTCCGAGGATGATACCTTCAAACAGGGGATGTAGGATCGAACTCAACGATTCTTTTGAATTTTAAATGCTTTAACGTGTGCTTCCCAATCTTCGCACTGGCCGTTTTTCAGAACCCTGGGAAACTTATGTGCGCCTCCCTCCTTTCCACGGGCTTTCATCCAATCGTGAAACACTTGCAAAGGTAGGACTTCTGCTGATACATTTTTGATAGCTTCTATCCGCTCAACACGATAATCATCATTAAGCACCTTAAGATATTCATCGAGTTTAAACGCTGCAAGTTCCGGGTTGAGGTTGTCGTCGGTTCCAAGATACCACTTGTGGGCAAAAAGATTGCCATAACTGACCCCTGTGATGGAGAATTCGCTGATCTTCACGTTGAATTCCTCCTGCAGCATGCCGATGGCCCGGTTGATATTGTCCTGTGAAACATGTTCGCCGCACAAACTGATAAAATGTTTGGTGCGGCCGGTAAGTACGATTTCGCTTTTCCCCCTGGAGACAAATTTAATGGTGTCGCCGATCAGGTAACGCCACGCACCTGCACAGGTCGACATCAGCAAAGCGTATTCTATACCCGGTTCCACCTGTGAGATCGTCAGGGTTTCAGGGTTGGACTTCAGGTCGCCTTCACTGTTGAAGTTGGCATCTGTATGCGGAATGAATTCATAGAAAATGCCGTTGTTGAGAATCATCTCCATGCATTTCAGGTTGCCAGGCTGCTGGTAAGCAATGTATCCTTCGGAAGCAAGGTAGGATTCATTGTACAGGATGGGGCGGGCCAGCAACTTGCCGAAACTCCTGATATAGGGCTCGAAGGAGACGCCGCTGTGCACGTATGCCGAAAGATTGGGCCATACGTCGTGGATGGTCTCAACCCCATGATGAGCGATGATCTTTTCCATCATGATCTGAATCCAGGCCGGAACGCCGACAATAATGCCAATATCCCAGTTTTTGGCATTGCGAACGATTTCATTCAGTTTTACGGTCCACTCCTGCTCGCGGGAGATGATCCTGCCTGGTTTATAAAAATGCTGGAACCAGAAAGGGATGTTTTTTGCAGTGATCCCCGAAAGATCCCCCTGGTAATAGGTACCGTTGTATTGAAGATGCGTACTTCCCCCTATCATCAGGATCTCCTTCTCGTAAAACTCATCAGGGAAGCCGTATTTGGTGGTGGAAACGAGTTGGCGAACACTTGCGCGCTGGATGGCCCGAAGCATGTCGGGCGTAACCGGGATATGTTTGGATGAGGCTTCAGAGGTGCCCGATGTCAGGGCAAAGTATTTGACCTTTCCCGGCCAGGTAACATAAGGTTCCCCGTTGAGACTTCGATACCACCAGTTTTTAAACATGGTGTTGTAATCATGGACCGGAACACGCGACCTGAAAAGATCCATAAAATCAGGATGGTCTGCCATGATGGCAAAATCATAGTGCTCGCCAAAGGCGGTATTCCTTGCTTTGAGCAATAAGCGTTTCAATACCCGCTCCTGCTCCTTTACCGGGTTCACGGTGCGGATGTCCAACGGAAACTGTCTCAGTTCATAGGCTTTGCGAATGATAGATCCAAGCAGGGGCATCGTGCGTGTATAAAATTTTGAAAGAGAAGGTAAAGTTACTAAATATTGAGTACCTTCGGCTTTTATCCGGTATTAATCGTAATTGTTGCCTATGCCAGTCAGATCTATCGTATTTTGGGTCCTTGGGATCTTTGCCGGAGGAGCCGTACTCTCTCTGCTCGGTTTAATCGGGTTTTTAATGCTGACAGAGTTTTCTCCTCCGAAATTTGTCACGCCGCCCATCAAAGGAGAGGGCGCGAAATTTAATCCCTCTCAGCGCGAATTCACATTTCTTACCTGGAACATCGGTTATGGCGGTCTCGGCTGTAAAGAGGATTTTTTCTACGACGGAGGGAAAAATGTCATCCCCGGACAATCCAGGTTCAACCACTATTTTAATGGAATTCTGAAAGTGGTAAAATCGAATGATACAATTGATTTTATAATGCTTCAGGAGATTGATACTTATGCGAAGCGATCATGGTACAACGATGAAGTTGCCGGGATCAGCAAAATATTACCCACCTTTTCAATGATTTACGCCACGAATTATGACTGCCGTTTTGTTCCGATGCCTGTCAAACAACCCATGGGCCGTGTTGTTGCAGGTTTGTCAACCTGTTCGAAATTCAGACCGGGAAACACGGAAGCCCAATACTATGATGCATATTTCCCCTGGCCCACAAGACTTGTATTCCTGAAAAGGTGTTATGTGTTGATACGGTTTAAGCTGGACAATGGGAAAGACCTGGTGGTTATCAATACCCATAATTCAGCATTTGATTCCACCGGCACATTGAGGAAAAGAGAGTTGTTTATCCTCGATTCGGTGATGAAATCCGAATATCGGCGCGGTAATTATGTGATTGCAGGGGGCGACTGGAACAGCAATCCCCGGGGATTTGATCCCCATACCATCCAGTCTGGCGACCAGGTAACCACTATCCAGCCGCCGGTGGAACCCGGATTTTTACCCGGCTGGCAATTCGTTTTCGACCCAATCCACCCAAGCAACCGCAATGTGGATATGCCCTATAAAGCCGGAGTCACGAAAACCACTATTGTAGATTTCTTTGTAGTTTCGCCAAATATTGAAGTGGAGCATGTTTCAGCACTTCCACTTGGATTCTCCTGCTCCGACCATGATCCGGTTACCATGAAGGTTCGGTTGAAAGAAACCAGATAATTGATAAGAACAAGCGGACAAGCGGACAGGCGGACGCATCGTTGCTCACCCGTTTACCTGTTTACCTGTTCACCCTTTTACCAAAAATCAACATGTCATGAAAATAAAAATAACCGAAGAAACCACCTTGCTGGAACACCTGCTCGGTGAACTTCAATCAGCTTCAAAAACCACTGTGAAGAACAAGATCGTGCATGGCAACGTGCGGGTGAATGGCAAAATGGTGACAAACCCGGCTGCGATGCTGAAAGTTGGCGACGCGGTGGAATATGTGAAACAGGTGGTAAAGATCAACAAGGTCAAACCCCCGTACCAGGTGTTGTTTGAGGATGATGCCATCCTTGTTGCCGTAAAACCGGCGGGATTGCTTACCATCGGCGACCGCGGACTAGGAGGTACTTCGTTTTACCAGCAGATGCAGGCTTATGTGAAGGAAAATTCGAAAGGGAAGGAGAGGCTTTTTGTGGTTCACCGCCTTGACAGGGAGGTTTCGGGGATTTTGCTTTTTGCTAAAAGTGAGAAGTTGCAGGAGGAGATCAAGAATCACTGGATGGATACCAAGAAATTATACTATGCATTGGTGGAAGGGCAGCCGAAAGAGGAGAGAGGCACCATCCGCAGCTGGCTGGTGGAGGGCCGCGATCAGAAAGTGTACTCGGTGAAAATTGAAGAGGGCGCTAAACTTGGCATCACTCATTACCGTGTGATGGACCGCACCCCCGACTACGCTTTGCTGGAAGTAGAACTGGAGACCGGCAGGAAAAACCAGATCCGGGTTCATCTGTCGGAGATGGGTTGCCCGGTTGTGGGCGACCGGCGTTATGGCGCCGATTCGCAGTTTGAGCGCAGGATCCGGCTACACGCATATTATCTTTCCATACGCCACCCGGTTACCGGAAACCTCATCGATTTTAAAAGCAAGATGCCCAAGGGGTTCATCGAGTTAAAGCCTGCCGACGAAAAATATAAATAGCCGGGATCATCCCCCGAATCCTCTTTGTCGCATCGCCTCGAAAACCACGATGGCTGCGGAAGCCGATACATTCATGGAGTCAATTTTTCCCCTCATCGGGATCTTGATGAGGTCGTCTGCCCCTTCCAGCCAGGTTTTACTCAATCCGCTCGCCTCAGATCCCATGATGATGGCAGCCGGCTGGCAAAAGTCGGTTTCATGATAAAAGTGAGTAGCGGTAAGGGCCGTTCCGAAAATTTTAATACCCTTGGCCCGCATCCAGTCAATGGCCTCCATGGAGGTGGATGTCACCACGGGCATGGTAAAAATGCACCCGATACCTGAGCGGATCGCGTTGGGATTGTAAATATCGGTTTGGGGGTCACAGATGATTACCGCATCAACGTTGGCCGCATCCGCTGTGCGGAGCAGGGCTCCCAGGTTGCCTGGTTTTTCTACGGTCTCAAGGACAAGAAGGAGCGGCTGATTACCGAAGTGAAGGTCGCCAAACGATAGTCTTCTCGGTTCAGCAAGTGCGATCAGGCCTCCGCAGTCATTACGGTAGGCAATGCGGTTAAACACATCCGTGGTTATTTCGATCAGTTCACTCTTTTTCACCTGTCGTTTAATGGGGTCCAGGTCGGAAGCCGGAACCAGCTCCGGTGCGTAGAAGAGGTCGGTGATGTTGAACCCGCCTGCGATGGCAAGGCCGATTTCGCGAACACCTTCAATCACAAACCTGTTCTGCTCTTTCCGTGCCCGGGGCTTTTCACCCAGGAGCAAAACATTTTTGATCAAAGGGTTTTGTAAACTTGAGATAACTTTTACCATGGGATTGGGAACCGTTATTTTTTAATAATTTTTACCACCCGGGATTCCTGCGAATTGTTGATAGCTGCATAATAGATACCCTCTTTCCAGCTCCTCATATCAACGGCCAGGCGGTAATGGTTTTCTGCTGGTTTGTGCATATGGCTGAACATGTTTCGTCCGCTGATATCTGAAACTGAAATATGTACGGGTTCTTTGGCAGCACAATTTCCGCTGATGACCGTTATATCCTTCGAAGGATTCGGAGTTACTTCGATCGGAGCGTTGGAGGGAACTGGAAAAACCGAAGTGGTTGTGCACGATTTCTGAAAAGTAATCCTGGGAGAGGTGTTAAGCGAATCGTTGAAGGCTACCCATGCGCCGGATTGATTTTTCAGGTAATGGTCCAGGAATAGCTTTGTAAAGTCAAGGGTTGTTGTATGTTGTTGTTCGCGGGTGATGGTGAAGGCAGGACATCCGAACTCTCCGAGGGAACAGAGAAAGTTGGCATCGGCAAAATAGCAATGCCCACCTCCAAGGATGTTGACCAGGATTTTACAATTGCAGGAAAGGGAATCATACATTGGGATCTGATTCAGCGCTGGCGGGGTTATGCAATCTTTCTCAGCAGAAAAAACAAGTGTTGGGATGGTGATGTCTCTGGCTGCTCCAATGGCCGAAGGGGCGGTTTCCGCTGCGGCCCAGGTGACCATGGCAGTAGGGATGGTGTTGTTCCTGCATCCAAGAAAAGATGCACCTCCTCCCATGGAGTGGCCCATGATCGCCGAAGTGCTGTCAATATGCTGGAAAAAGGGGGAAGCCGGAATTGTTCCTTCCGACTTCATTTGGACCACGAGAAATGCAAGATCTGCTCCATATTCGAGATGGTTCGGGGCCAGCGAGGTTTCGGTTTTCGGGAAAACAAGGATGTAACCGGCCGGAACAATGGCATCCCGGAAATAGAAATAGGAATCAAATCCCATCTGAAAACCGTGGCCGAAAACGATCACAGGGAAAACTCCGGACCCAAGAGCCGTATTTTCGCCGGCGACAACAGCAGGATAATATAATTCAGAGGGGATTGGGCGACCGCCACGGGCTGCATCTGTAAAGGTAATGGTTCGATGTCCGACCGGATAATTTTGCGACAGGCCTTGTAAGGAAAAACAGCAGATCAGCGTTATTAAATAAACAGCTCTTCCCATTTTTAATTTATAAAAAGTATTTATTAGCAATTATATTATGATGTAAAGCATTGAATAAAAGGGTGTTATGGTCATAGTGAAAAATTATAATATTTTTTGTCTGTAATTCAAAAAAAACAGATACATTTGCGTATTCAAATACCTGAATGAATTATGTCCAAGATCTTTGCCTTATCTGAAGCCTCTTCCATTGCAATACACAGCATGGTTTTGATCGCCCGCTCCGGAAATGGTATCAATGCGGTAAAGATCGCCGAAATTACAGGATTTTCAAAGAACCACATCGCAAAAGTTTTGCAGCGTCTTGTCAAGAACGAAATGCTGAAATCGGTGCGTGGCCCCTCTGGCGGGTTTTCGATGAAAATGGACCCGAAAAGCGTCAGTTTGCTCGATATCTATCAGTCAATTGAAGGCCCCCTTGATGTTGGCGAGTGTCCTTTATCCTATGATCTTTGTGGTTTTGACCGTTGCCTGATGGGAACCGTCGTTGGCAAATTAACCACAGAATTCAAAAAATTCCTGAACGAACAAACCTTGCAATCGTACCTCTAAATTTTTTTATACTTAAATAGGCAATTAGATACCTAAATACACCTATAATATATGAAACGTAAAATCATTCAGATCGACGAAGAAAAATGCAACGGATGCGGTATTTGCATCCCCAATTGCCATGAAGGCGCCATGCAGCTCATTGATGGCAAGGCAAGACTGATCAGCGACTTGTTCTGTGATGGCCTGGGAGCATGTATCGGCCACTGTCCCGAAGGCGCTATTGAGATCATTGAACGGGAGGCAGAACCCTACGATGAACGGAAAGTGATGGAGCTCATCGTGCCGAAAGGACGAAACACCATCCTGGCACACCTGGACCATCTCCGGGATCACAACGAAACAGAATTTTTACAGCAAGCCATTAATTATTTACAAGAAAACAACATTTCAATGAATCCAATCGTACAGACGGGGCATGCCCCGTCTCCTGAGAATGGGCATGCCCATTCTCTAGAACATCCAAACCATCCACAAGGTGAATGCGGATGCCCCGGATCAATGGCCAGGGATTTTCGCGAAATCCAGGTGACGGCATCGGCGGGAACCCCGGTGGCGGCAGAGCCGGGGCATGCCCCGGCTCTACCGGCCCCAAAATCCGAATTACGCCAATGGCCGGTCCAATTGCACCTGCTGAACCCGCAGGCATCCTATTTTAAAAATGCCGATGTGGTGCTTGCAGCCGACTGCGCCGCCTTTGCCATGGGCGATTTTCATGAGCGGTTCCTTAAAGGCAAATCCCTTGCCATTGCCTGTCCGAAACTCGACAGTAACAAAGAGTCCTATATCCAGAAACTCACCTCCATGATCGCCGACACAAAGATCAACTCCCTTACGGTGGTGATGATGGAAGTTCCCTGCTGCGGGGGTCTGCTTCATATGGCACATACCGCCAGGAACAACGCCGGCCGCAACGTCCCCATCAAACAGGCGATCATTGACCTGAAAGGTGAAGTCATCGAGGAGGAGTGGACCTGATAACACGGAAAGGAATCTTCAGAAAGCAATTTTAAAACCCGATATATGAAAACAAGAAAATTATGGTTCGGCTTTATCGCCGTAATGACAATCTCCTTCTCGGTTTTAATCTATTATGGCCGAGAGATCTATAAACAGGCGCCGCCGATTCCATCGGAGGTCGTTACCACTGACGGAACACTTATATTTACTGGGCAAGACGTGAAAGACGGCCAGAATATATGGCAGTCGATCGGCGGCCAGGAAGTTGGGACAGTATGGGGCCATGGCTCTTATGTTGCTCCCGATTGGTCGGCCGACTGGTTGCATCGCGAATCGGAGTACATTCTCAATTACCTTGCCGACACATCCTATCACAAATCCTATGCAGATGTTTCTGCTGAACAGAAGGCCATGCTGAAGATCCGCCTGCAGCATGAACTTCGCACCAATACCTACGATGCCACTACTGGGAAAATTGTTATCTCCCCCTTGCGTGCACAGGCAATCAGGGCAGTGGGAGAACACTATGCCGGTTTATTTATGGCCGATCCAAAACTTGAAATGTTGCGTGACGCATATGCCATCCCCCCAAATACCATCAAAGACCAGGGCCGGATGAACCAGATGAATGCCTTCTTTTTCTGGATATCATGGACTTGTGTCACCGACCGCCCCGGAAGTGATATATCCTACACGAATAACTGGCCATCCGAGGAACTTGTAGACAATAAACCGACCAGTTCCCTCATCCTTTGGACCGGTTTCAGCGTAATCATGCTCATTGCCGGCATTGGCCTCATGGGATGGTATTATGCTTCGAGGAAGGAGGAGGGAATGCTTGAAAGTGAAATTCCAGCAACAGATCCGCTGCTCGGCGGGATATTTACCGCTTCCATGAAAGCTACCTTAAAATACTTCTGGGTTGTCACCGCCCTTATCCTTGTTCAGATTTTGATGGGAGTCATTACGGCACACTATGGAGTAGAGGGCCAGGCATTTTACGGATTGCCCCTCTCCGGAATTTTACCCTATTCCATCTCACGAACCTGGCATATTCAGCTGGCAATCTTCTGGATAGCTACCTCCTGGCTTGCAACGGGTCTCTACCTGGCTCCTGCTGTTTCAGGAAAAGAACCCAAATTCCAGGCGCTTGGCGTGAATTTTCTCTTTATCGCCTTGCTGGTCATAGTAATTGGTTCACTCATTGGCCAATGGTTCGGCGTTATGCAGCGTTTGGGACTGGTTACAAACTTCTGGTTCGGTCACCAGGGATATGAATATGTTGACCTGGGCCGCTTCTGGCAGATATTCCTGTTCGTCGGCCTCATCATCTGGCTGGTGCTGATGGCACGCGGACTGATGCCCGCCTTGAAGGCCAGGTCGGAAAACAAATCCCTGCTCACCATGTTCCTCATCTCAACCATTGCCATTGCGGCATTTTATGGTGCGGGCCTGATGTGGGGACAACAAACAAACCTTGCCATTGCCGAATACTGGCGCTGGTGGGTGGTTCACCTCTGGGTTGAGGGATTTTTCGAAGTCTTCGCCACTGTTGCCATTGCATTCCTTTTTGTCCGACTGGGACTCGTCCGGATTGCCACTGCCACCGCAAGTGTGCTGATCTCCACCATCGTCTTTTTATCTGGCGGTATCCTGGGAACATTCCATCATCTCTATTTTACCGGAACACCCACGGCGGTATTGGCGCTGGGGGCAACCTTCAGCGCGCTGGAGGTGGTTCCGCTTGTCCTGATGGGATTTGAAGGATACGGGAACTATAAGATTTCACAGAGCCGGAATTGGATCGCAGGCTATAAATGGCCCATCTATTTCTTCCTTTCCGTAGCATTCTGGAACCTTGTGGGTGCCGGTATTTTCGGATTCCTTATCAATCCTCCCATCGCTTTGTATTATATGCAGGGGCTCAATACTACGCCTGTCCATGGTCATACCGCCCTTTTTGGCGTGTATGGGATGCTGGGGATTGGCCTCATGCTGTTTGTGTTGAAAAGCATGGAACCAGAGAAATTATGGAATGAAAAATGGGTTAAGTTTGCCTTCTGGGCAATCAATATCGGGTTGGCACTGATGGTACTGATCAGTGTTCTGCCAGTGGGACTTGCCCAGACCTGGGTGAGTGTCAGAACCGGCATGTGGTATGCCCGTTCAGCCGAATTCATGCAGGATCCCACCATTGCCTTCTTCCGGTGGCTTCGTGTGATCGGAGATACGGTCTTTGCCGCCGGAACCCTTGCCCTGGCCTGGTTTATCTTCGGGCTTAAAGGTGGATGGTCTGTCATTAAAAAATAATCAACCCCTGGCTTCTGCCGGGAAAAAACAATCAACAATGGAAAAAAGCATCTTTGAACACTCCAACGTGTTCCGGTTCCCCGAAAAGGTGGAATACTCCTCCGAAGGAATCATCAGTAAAAGAGTTATTGACCGCCCGGTAGGAACTGTCACGCTGTTCTCATTTGACCAGGGACAGCGTCTGAGCACCCACTCCGCACCCTACGATGCCATGTTGCAGGTCATAGAGGGCAAAGCGGAAGTTGTTATCAACGAGGTGCCATTCACACTTACCACCGGCGAGGCCATCATCATGCCCGCCGGCATTCCTCACGCGGTAAATGCGCTCGAAAAATTCAAAATGGTCTTAACCATGATCAAAGGCTGACAACCATGAGCGAACTCATCAATAACTCCCAAAGCAGAAAGGATCTGCTTAAGCACATGATCCTTCAGCTGCATGAAGGCGTGGCGCCTGAAGCAATACGTGCCCGCATGGTCGAACTGTTAACCAAAATTCCTTACGGCGAAGTCGTGGAGGTGGAGCAGGAACTTATCAGCGAGGGACTTCCCGAATCGGAAGTCCTCCGCCTCTGCGACATTCACAGCCAGGCGCTGGAAGGACACATCGACCTCTCGGGCATGAAAATCGTGGCCCCGGGCCATCCGGTCGATACCTTTAAGCGGGAAAACCGTGAACTTGAAAAGGTGGTGAAACAACTGCGTGAGCTCTTCTCGCAGTCGGAAGCTGCCCTTTCCGGTGAAGGAAAAGAGAAATATCTCAATACAGTGAAAGGGCTGTTCAACAACCTCATGGATGTTGACAAACATTACCGCAGAAAAGAAAACCTGCTATTCCCGTTCCTGGAGAAGTATGGCATCACGGGTCCGCCCAAGGTGATGTGGGGAAAACACGATGAAACACGCGATTTGCTGAAGACCGCCATCAATGTGCTCGGTATGCCTGGTGAATATACCCCGGAGATGATGCAGATGAAGGTTGAACTCTACCTCGATCCTGCAATAAATGCCATTACTGCCATGATCATGAAAGAGGATGAGATTCTCTTTCCCATGGCCCTTGACAAACTGAACGAAACGGATTGGTACGAAATCTACCGGCAGACCAATGAAATTGGATACTGCCTCTACGACCCTGCCATCTCCTGGAAGCCACAGGGCGTTGAAATTGTTGAAGAGACTTCCGCCGAAGAGGGAACCATCAACCTCCCTAGCGGGAAGTTTACCTCTGAGGAGATACTCGCAGTGTTGAACGCTTTGCCCGTCGACATTACTTTTGTTGACCGCAACGACAAAGTCAAATATTTTTCCCAGGGCAAGGAACGGGTGTTCGACCGGAACCGTGCCATCCTCGGCCGCGATGTCAGGATGTGCCATCCGCCCTCAAGTGTTCATGTGGTCGACCAGATCATCAGCGACTTTAAAAGCGGGGTTGCCGACAGCGCACCTTTCTGGATCCAGATGGGCGGGAAGTTCATTCACATTGAATATTTTGCCCTCCGGAACGATAAGGGAGAGTACCTTGGAACGATGGAGGTGTCGCAGGATTTAACGGACAAACGTAAAATCAGCGGCGACCAGAGATTACTAACCTATAAAAAATAGATCGATGAGTACACCTGTTTGGTTGAAGAAAGAAAAAATTAAAGTCTCCCTCGATGCGCGGCCGTTGCTGGCACAGGGCATCCATCCGTTTGAGCAGGTGCAGCAGGAGTGCTCCGCGCTGCAACCGGGTGAGATTTTTGAAATCATCACCCCGTTTCCACCGACACCAATGATCGAAAAAATGGCTGCCGCCGGATTTCAAACCCATTCGGAAGCGGGTGATGACGGGATGTTCCGAACCTGTTTTACGAAAGAGTGAAGTTTTTCCGCAAATACCATAAATGGTTCAGCCTCGCGGCCACCCTGTTTATACTGTTGTTTGCAATGTCTGGAATAGTCCTGAATCACAGGGAGTTGCTTTCAGGAGTGGATGTTAACAGGAAGCTGCTGCCCCCGGTTTACCGTTATAATAACTGGAACCTGGCTGCTGTGAAAGGATTATTGAAGACCGGAGGTGACTCACTCCTCATCTATGGAAATATTGGTGTATGGCTGACAGACAGTACGTTCAGGGACTTCAGTGACCTGAATAAGGGCTTTCCAGGGGGAATTGACAACCGGAAAATAAACTCCCTGTCATGGTCACCGGCCTCGGGGCTTTATGCAGGGACCTTGTTCGGACTATACCATTTTCATGACAGACGCTGGGCGAAAATCGAACTTCCCGTTGAATCCCCCCGTGTTGTAAAGGTTCTGCAGAAAGGAGACAGCCTTTTGGTGATGACCAGGTCAAACCTGTTTGTGGCCACCGGAACATCGGGTTATCGCAATTTCCGGCGTGTTCAGGTCCCTCCGGGTGAAAACAGCGACGGAAAGGTTGGCCTGTTCAGGACACTCTGGGTGATCCACAGCGGCGAAATTTACGGTTTCGCCGGGAAACTGATCGTTGATGGTGTTGCGATCATCCTCATCATTTTATGCTTCACCGGATTGACCTGGTTTATCATTCCCTACCGGCTGAAAAAGCTGAAAGACAATCTGCAGAATTCAAAGCTGAAACGGTTCAACCGGGCCTCCCTGAAATGGCATAACCTGCTTGGATCCTGGACCATTGTGATCCTGCTCCTCAACACAACAACCGGGATATTTCTTCGTCCTCCACTGCTTATTCCCATTGCCGGCCAACGCGTTGCAAAACTGAAGTATACTGAACTCGATAACCCCAATCCCTGGTTCGACCGGTTCCGCGATCTACTGTACGATACGGAGAATCACTATTTCCTGCTGGCTACGAGTGAAGGGGTTTACTACTCCCGCGATCAATTCAGAGGTGAACTGAAAATCTTCCCCATTCAGCCTCCCTTGAGCGTCATGGGGATCAATGTGTTTGAGAAGATTGCCCCCGGCCATTATCTTGTTGGATCATTCAGCGGAATTTATGATTGGGAACCTGCCACCGGCCGAACCCTGGATTGTATTACAAGAACTGAATATATCGATAGCGGGCAAAGCGGACCGCCCTTTGGCAATGTAACCGTGGCCGGTTACTTCCGTTGCAACGACTCAACCGCTGTCATTTTCGACTATGCCCACGGGGCCTTTTCTCTCAGCGGGAAAAACCCCTTGCCCTCGGTTCCGGCATCCATTGTGGCAGCCAGCCCGGTTTCTCTCTGGAACACTTCACTGGAAATCCACACAGGCCGGATTTTCGAACCCCTCCTCGGGCCATTTTATATCCTGGTCGTTCCATTGGTGGGGCTGACAACAATCTTCATCCTCCTCAGCGGATTTTTTTCCTGGTGGCTGGCAAAGAGAAGGAAGCGTTTGGTTGAGAAAAAAAGTTCTTATCTTTGAACCATGAAAAACTTCATCCTTGCATTATTTCTGCTGGTCATCTCAGGAGCCATCTGTAACGCACAGAGTTTTTCGCTTGCCGATGATGCCGGCCCCATTGCCAACGGAGCAGATGTGCCCCAATCAGGACCGTCAGACACCCTTCAGCTGATCACCTGGCTTCATCTTACCAACAACAGTAGTAATACGCTTCGTGTGATGATGAAAAAGGAGGAGATCACCATGCTTCCGGAAACGAGCTCATCCATTTGCTGGGCAGGTTATTGCTACGGTCCTGAGATGATGGTTTCATCCGAACCGCTCATCATGCTCCCCGGTGAAACAGCTTCAGGCTGCTTCGGCCATTTTGGCCCCCACGGAAGCAGGGGAGTTAGCGTGATCCGCTGGACATTCTTCAGCGAATCAAACCCGAACGATTCGGTGAGTCTAACAGTTCAATATTCCACTTATCCTGCTGCTGTTGGCTCGATCGGTCCACTCCGGCATTCCATCACTCCTGCCTGTTCCCTTCCGGCAGATCATCAACTCGTTTTCAGGTGTTCTTTGCCAGCCGGAAGCCACGGCGTGTTGCAACTGCGCAACCAGGAAGGAAAAACTGTTGCTGTTAACTCAATGGTGCCGACTTCCGGCACTTCCGAATTCAACACCTCCGATCTGCCATCAGGTATCTATTACTGCACCCTGGTGGTGAATGGAAAACCCGCCGCATCATTAAAAGTTCCCGTTTGTCACTGATCAACTTATCCCAATTATCATGTTTTATTATCTGAAACTCTATTTCGCCACACTCGGTGTGTTTTTCGCCATCGACATGTTCTGGCTTGGGGTGATTTCAAGGGCCTTCTACAAAAAGCAGCTTGGTTTTCTCATGGCTCCCGAGATCAACTGGTATGCCGCCCTCATCTTCTACTTCCTCTTTATTTTTGGCATTCTGGTTTTTGTTGTCCTGCCCGGAATAAAGGAAAACGCCCTGCCCATGATGCTGGTAAAAGCCGCCCTTTTCGGTCTGATAACTTATGCCACTTATGATCTTACCAATCTTGCCACGGTAAAGGACTGGCCCCTGATCATCACGATCGTTGACCTGGTCTGGGGAATGGTTTTAACCACCCTGGTCAGCCTTGCCGGATTTTTTATCGGGAGATGGATGGCGTGACAACAGATGATCCTGTAATTCTGCTCATCTCACAGCATCGCCAGTTCGGGGCGATCATTGCCCCCTGGGAAGTATTGCACGACCAGGCGGGCTGGTATGTACTGCAAAACCGTCTGGATTGGTTCCCCTCCGCCGAAACAGAAAGGGAACCCCGCGGGGAACTGAACGAAATTATCACCATTTCACACTCCTTCTCCGATACCGAAATTCACAGGCAATTCAACCGGAAAAAAGTCTCGATGAAGGCATTTTTTGCT
This sequence comes from Bacteroidales bacterium, assembly GCA_049317265.1. Lineage (GTDB taxonomy): Bacteria > Bacteroidota > Bacteroidia > Bacteroidales > FEN-979 > CAIVAT01. Next base: position 21,214 of record JBMOIP010000031.1, on the reverse strand, counting down.
GCCATCCCAGAAGAGATGCTGTTGCGGCATATCCGTCCATTCATCGACCGCCGGATGGATCAGATACTCCGGCTGGCTGTTCAGCATGATATTTCTGTCTTCGAACATGAGAACTCTTCAAGGGTCTACCTGAAAAACCGCCTGCTGGTAAGCCCTGATCCCTCTGAACCATGGTTTTGTTTCACCAAAACAGCCGAAGGATCAAACTATGTATTGGAACTTTTACAGCAGGATAATAAGATCAAACTTAAATTACCGGGAAACAGGCTCATCTGCCGCAACCCTTGCTGGTTCCTTGCTGAAAACCGGCTCCTCCATTTTCCCGATGGGTTTGACGGAAAAAAAATAGAGCCATTCCTTACCAAAGAGACCATCCTGATCCCTGCCTCAGCTGAGAAAAAGTATTTCGAGACTTTCATCCTGAAGACGCTGAAAACCGGACAAGTGAAGGCAAGCGGGTTTAAAATCCAGTCGCTCGATCCCGACCGGCGGATGGAACTCTCTGCCGAACTCGACTGGCAGGGGAACGCCGTTTTGGTGATCTATTTCCGGTATGGCGACAACCGGATCATGGCGGGAAAGCCACAAAAAGTATTCATCGACCTGAAAATGGATGACGATGAAGTCGTCTTTTACAAAACTATACGAGATCCGGCATGGGAGTTGGACATGAGAACAGGGCTGGAAATCAAAGAATTGACAAGAGTGAACGAAAGTGTTCTTGGCCTTCCCGGTGCAACCGGATCCGGCATGGCTGGAATGCACCGCCTTGTTTCATGGCTGAATGTAAACGCGAACTATTTCGCCGGGGAAAAAATTGCCATCGTCGTTGACAAAGCACCTGTCAGCTTTTTTACCGGCACCGTTTCATCTCTAATTCGCGTGGAGCCGGGCGAAGACTGGTTCGATGTAAAGGCGTCAGTCTTTTTTGGCGACCTGGAGATCCCGTTTCTTCAGCTCAGGCAATTTATCCTCGACGGAACCAGGGAATTTCCACTGCCCGGAGGTAAAATTGCCATCCTTCCGGCAGAGTGGTTCGCCAGGTATGGCGACCTGTGTTACTTTTCGACCGTAACCGACCAGCACCTGAGATTGCCGCTCCATCATGTTCAACTTATCAGGGACCTTGAGCTGCCCGGAGATGATCATCTCACCGAAAGGTTGAAACAACTTGACCCGGGTCATGCTCTAGCAGTTAAGGTACCCGACACGCTACAGGCCGTTTTACGCCCCTACCAGGAGGATGGATTACAGTGGCTGGGGTTTTTACGGGAACATGGTTTTGGAGGCATCCTGGCCGACGATATGGGTCTTGGGAAGACAATCCAGGCGCTGGCGCTGCTGCTCTCCTGCCATACGGGGAGTAACCCCGCCTCCCTCATCGTTATGCCCGCCTCGCTGATCCATAACTGGCGGAACGAGATCAGGCGTTTTGCCCCCTCCCTGAGGGTCCTGGAACATACCGGTACTCAGCGTATGAATTCTACCAATTTTTTTGGGTCGGTGGACGTGATTATTACTACCTATGGCACACTTCGCAACGACCTTGATCTCTTCCTGCGCTACCGTTTTTTCTATGTGATCCTTGACGAAAGCCAGGTGATTAAAAATCCTTCAGCCCTGACCAGCAGGGCGGTTTGCCAGCTGAAATCGGAAAATCGCCTCGTTCTTACCGGAACACCCATCGAAAACTCCCTGACTGATCTCTGGTCCCAATTTGAATTTCTCAATCCCGGGCTGCTTGGACCATTACCGAAATTCCAGAAGCGGTATCTTTCCGCCAGGCAGGCACCTTTAAACTCCGTTTCTTCGATAGCCTCCGAAGATCCCGACAGAGAGGCCGCTGTAGCGGTTTCAGAACACCTGAAACTGCTTCTGTCGCCATTTATTTTACGCCGTACAAAAAAGGAGGCCGAGCCTGATCTTCCTGCATTGACGATCAGGGAGCTCTATTGTGAGATGACCGATGGACAACGTTCAAGGTATGAGCAGGAAAAATCGGCCGTAAGAAATGATGTTTTTGAACAGATCGAATCGGGCAGGTCTTCCGCCACATCCCTGCTGATGCTGAAAGCGCTGATTCGCCTGCGGCAAATGGCCAACCATCCGGCACTTGCCGACCCGGAATACCGCGACACCAGCGGGAAATTCGATGAGATCATGCGTGTGGCCCACGTCCTTCGAGAGGAAGGCCATAAAATTCTTCTCTTTTCCTCATTTGTGAAGCACCTGCAACTGGTTGCCAAACAATTCGATCTGGATGGAATCTCCTATTCCATGCTCACCGGCTCAACAAAAAACAGGGAACCGGTGATCCGGAAATTCCAGGATGACCCGGCATGCCAGTTTTTCCTGATCTCACTGAAAGCCGGTGGAACGGGGCTCAACCTGACCGAGGCGGGGTATGTGATGCTCCTCGATCCCTGGTGGAATCCTGCGGCAGAACTCCAGGCCATCAACAGGGCCCACCGCATCGGCCAGGAGAAGAAAGTGATTGCCTACAAATTCATCACCTCGGGCACCATTGAAGAGAAGATGCTCACCCTCCAGGAACGGAAACAGGCACTCTCCGACAATTTCCTGCCCGCAGGAAATCCGCTGAAAGATTTATCGGTGGAGGAGATTCATCAGTTGTTTGGATAAAGAAACCTATTTTGTCCCTTCATGTAACTTCATGAGAAAATGATCAATGCCTGCTTCAACGAACAACGGGCCCTCTTTTTTAAAGCCGTTCCGTTCATAAAACGAGAGTGCTTTTAACTGGGCATGGAGATAAACCGGCTTTCCCGATAAAACCACATCTTTAATGACCTCCCTGAGGATAATTTCCCCGATCCCACGGTTCCGGAAATGGGGCAACACGGCAAACCGTTCAAGTTTGATCCCTTTCTCCGTTTCACGCCAGCGGGCGGTGGCGATAGGCTTCTCTCCCAGGAACAGCAGGTAATGCTGCGCCTCCTCCTCATGGTCATACTCCAGGGTTGCATCCACCCCCTGTTCTTCTACAAAAACAGCCCTCCTGATGGCAAATGCCTGTTCGGCAAGGGGGGTGTTATCGAATGAAAACTTTTCTACCGTAAACATATTTTACAATTTTCCTTGTGTCCTTTGCGCCTCCTTGGTGTCTTTGTGTTTATATTTTTTAAACCACAAAGACACAAAGAGTTACACAAAGATCACAAAGGGGTTGATTAAGATTTTTTATTTCAGAGTAACATGGTTCCAGCCATCGGGAGTGAGGTTCATCACCTCCCGGAATCCAATTTCATAGAGAAGATCGGCTGTTTCGTTGAACAACAGTGCCACTTCTGCTGGTTTGTGCGCATCTGAACTGATGATGACCGGGATTTCCAGGACTTTGATTTTTTCTAGGATAGCCGGTCCCGGGAAATGGGAATCAGACCGTTTTTTGTAAATGCCACGGGTATTTACTTCAACAATTACGCCTGTTTGCTTTACCAGGTCGAGGGTTTCATCCACCAGCGCTACATACCATGGATCTGTTTCTAAAAAGAATCTTCCGCGGTTGTGCATTTTGATCTTGTCCAGATGACCAACGATGTCCATTTTACCGGATTCAAGCATCTCGTTGATCTGCCGGTAATAGGTCGTTACTCCTTTGCGGATATCCCCGCCGAACAGCATATTCAGGCCATCATCGTAGGTAGCCGGATCGGGGCCGTCAATAAACCACAGGGTCGCGGGGTCACCGCTCCGCACAAGATGTACCGATCCGATCAGGTAGTCGAGCGGATAGTTTTCCTGGAACCAGGCGAAATCGTGTCCCATTCCGGGGATAAAATCGGCTTCCATGCCCAGAAAAATGCCGATTCCCGATTTCCGATTTCCGATTTCAAGGTTGCTGCCATTGTCGTTCGTTGATGATAGTTGCTGCTTAAGCGACAGGATCGTTTCACAATACTCCTGAACACGGTTCTCCCGGAGGGCGAAGGTGTTTTCAAATGGCAATGGCGAGTGGTCGGAGAAGCCGATCGACGATAATCCCTCTGTCAGGGCTGTTTCAACATACTTCAGCGGATCGTCCGATCCATCACTGAAGTGGGTGTGGGTATGGAGGTTTTGGAACAGGGGAATTTTGAACATTGAATATTGATTAACGAATTTTGAAATAAGAACCGACTACTGCTGCTGGACAATTTTATATACTTTATCGGCGCGGCGGAGGAAGGTATCAACCGTAATGCTGCAAAACTCTCCTTTTACCGTTTTCTCAACAGATTTAAGGTCAACGCGGATCTCAGGAACGACCAGTTCAATGGATCCTGTGGTTGGCCCCTGGATATAGACCCGGTCGCCGGGCTGAAGTTTGCCCGTCTCCATCTTGATCTCTGCAACCTTCAGTTTTGAAAAGTAGTTGGTGATCTTCCCAACATAGACCTTCGACTGGGTTGCTACAGATCCGTTCTGGTCGGTCCACTCTCCCATCTTTCTTCCCAGGTAGTAACCATCCCAGAATCCCCGGTTATAAACAGTTTCCAGCCGATTGGTCCATTGTTCAACTTTTTCCGGAGTGAAAGTGCCTTCCATCACTGCATCGGCAGCTTCCCTGTAGCACGAAACTACGGTTTTCACATATTCGGGACTGCGTCCCCGGCCTTCGATCTTCAGCACGGAAACACCCGCCTTTACAATCAGGTCAAGGAATCCGATGGTGCAGAGGTCTTTCGGCGACATGATGTACTCATTGTCAATCTCCAGCTCAATGCCGGTATCCGCATCTTTAACCTGGTATGGCCGCCGGCATAGCTGGTAACATGACCCCCTGTTGGCTGAAGCATTGTAGTGGTCGAGGCTCAGGTAACACTTACCGGAAACAGCCATGCACAAAGCGCCGTGAGCAAAAATTTCGATCTGTACCGGGTTTCCGGCAGGACCGGTAATTTTCTGCCGTTTGATGCCACGTGTGATGGCGCCAACCTGTTCAAGGGACAACTCCCTGGCAGTGACCATCACCTCGGCTACCTGTGACCAGTATTTTACCGCTTCCAGGTTGGTGATATTGGTTTGTGTCGACATGTGAACCGGCATCTCCACCGACCGGGCATATTGAATGACCGCATGGTCGGAGGCAATGATGGCGGTGATGCCGTTTTTTTTGGCAGAATCGACCATCCGCTTCATCTCCTTTACCTCCCCGTCGAAAATGACGGTATTCATGGTAAGGTATGTCTTTATGTTGTTTTTACGGCAGATGCGTGAAATCTTAACAAGGTCGCGCAAAGTGAAATTCACCGACGACCGGGCACGCATATTAAGGACTCCAACCCCGAAGTAGACGGAGTCGGCTTTTGCTTCAATGGCCGCCATCAGCGATTCCCAGGAACCAACCGGGGCGGTAATTTCGATTTTTTGCAAGTTGGATGTTTTTGCAAAGGTAGGAAATGTATGGGAACGGGAGGACGGGCGGACGGGCGGACGGGCGGACAAGTGGACAAGTGGACAAGTGGACAAGTGGACAAGTGGACAAGTGGGCTTTCAGGAGGAGAGCCAGTTGCGGAGCATGGCGGAACCGGTGGGGGTCATGATGCTTTCGGGATGGAACTGGACTCCGCAAATTGGGAGTGTTTTGTGAGCCAGCGCCATGATGGTGCCGTCGTTTGTAACGGCAAGGGTCTCCAGGCATTCGGGAAGAGAGGAAGGATCAACAGCCCAGGAGTGGTAGAGGCCAACCTCACAGCCGTCCTGAATCCTGTGAAAAAGAGGGTGGTCACCTTTGAGAATGTTTAATTTTCTCGGCTGGCCATGAACAACCTGAGGCAGGTTGAACAGCGATGCGCCAAAGTGCAGGGCAATGGCCTGCATCCCGAGGCAAACACCGAAAACAGCAATTTTCTTTCCTTCATGTAGCCAGAGTTCTTCAACGGTTCCCAGAATTTGCGACATCACAGGCTGCTCATCCGGCAGGCCGGGACCGGGCGAGAAGATAATCTGATCATAACTTGACAATTCGCTGATCTCAAGTTGTTCCGGCGTGACAATTTTAAAGTTAACTTTGCCATTGCGTCGCAAAAGGTCAACCAGGTTCCAGGTAAAGGAGTCATGGTTATCGAGAAGAAGCAGGGACATTTGGATTTACGATTTTGGGATTTACGATTTACGGCAAAATTATGCATTACAACCAAATAAAATCAGAAAACACTTCGTTCCATCATCCGCCCGTCTCCACATCCGCCTGTCCACCTGTCCACTTGTCCACTTGTCCACTTGTCCACTTGTCCACTTGTCCACTTGTCCACCTGTCCACCTGTCCACCCGTTCACCCGTTCACCCCTTAACCCATGACCAACCCTCAACCTAATTTTATTTCAAACCCCGAAATCCGGTCAAAAATTAACCAGTTTTTCGGCCAGAATAAACCGTTTCTTTTTGCCATTGATTTCGCCGGTGAAAAAGGTTTTGTATTATCTCCTGAAGAGGCTGATAATATTGGAATATACTATGATTTTCAAGGCGTGACAAACAGGGAAATAAAGGTGGTTCAACCGGCACTGAAATTTGGTTTTAATCCGATAGAAAAATCAACATATGAAATCGCATTTGAGAAGGTAGCATTTCACCTGAAAAGAGGAGACACTTATCTGCTTAATCTCACGTTTCCAACCTCTCTTGAGGTGAATTACTCCCTTGAACAGTTATTTGATTGCGGCAAGGCTCCATTTAAACTGTTTGTTCCGGGTAGTTTCGTGGTATTTTCACCCGAACCATTTGTTCACATCAGTGATTTACGGATATCCTCCTGTCCCATGAAAGGCACCATTGATGCTTCTGTTCCGGATGCCGAACAGAAATTGCTTTCGGATGAAAAGGAGTTTTTTGAGCACAATACCATTGTTGACCTTATCCGGAATGACCTCTCCATCGTATCCTCCAACGTAGAGGTAACAAGATTCAGGTATATTGACCGCATTTGCACCAACAGGGGCGAACTGCTTCAAATGAGCTCGGAAATCAGTGGTGACCTCCCTCCAGGGTACCGCCGGAAAATGGGGGATCTCCTGTTTGCTTTGCTGCCAGCAGGTTCAATAACTGGCGCTCCCAAAGAAAAGACTGTTGAAATAATCCGGGAAACGGAAAAATACGACCGTGGGTTTTATACCGGGATCTTCGGTTATTTCGATGGGAAAACCCTTGTCTCTGCTGTTTCAATCCGGTTCATTGAGGATACCGGCAATGGGTTGGTGTATAAAAGCGGAGGTGGCATTACTGCGCTGAGTGATATGGAAAGTGAGTACCAGGAATTATTAAAGAAGGTCTATGTCCCTGTTATTTGAAACGATCAGGATTGTTGATGGTGTTCCAATGCATATGCACTGGCACCGGGAGCGCATGCGCAAAGCTGAAAATGAACTCCGTGGAGCAGTCGTTGGCAGGATGGCAGATATTGAAATTGCAGTCCCGCCTGAATTTTCAAAGGGACTCGTACGCTGCAATCTTCATTTTGACGGGGAAACAGTTAAAATCAGTTTCTCAGGATACCATAAGCGGATGATCCGGTCGCTGAAAATGGTTTACAGCAACTCCATTGACTACCATCTGAAATACACCGACCGTTCAGCGATTGACTCCCTGATGTTGCTTCGCGAAAAATCGGACGATATCATCATTGTGAAAAACGGGCTGATCACCGATACATCCATGTCAAATCTTATTTTTTTTGATGGAAGAGACTGGGTTACCCCCGCGAATCCATTATTGAAAGGAACATGCCGCAACAGGCTGCTGGCTGAGGGATCTATCACCGGGCGGGAGATCGCTCCCGGCGATCTTGTCAATTACCTGGGCTGCAAACTCATCAATGCCATGCGCGAGCCGGAGGAGGAGGAACTGATCCCTGTTTCGGAAATATCCTGAAAACTGCTATTTTTGCCATAAAACCACCTTATGAAAATCAGAATGATTATTTCTGTCGTGATACTGGCCGGTCTGGTTGGAATCTATGGCTGCAACAGCGAAAAAAAGGAGTTGAAGAAAGAGGCAGGCGAAATTGCCAATATCATGTGCAAGAGCCTGGAGGCCATGAAAAATCTGAAGAGTGCCGATCCCGCAGATTCTGCTCAGATTGACAAGCTGCAGGCGGAATACCAGGTAATACAGACTGAAATGGCCGACTTATATGAGAAGTTCCGAGCCAAACATGGTGAAAAGGCATCGTCGAAGGAGTTCAACACGGAATTTCGCAAATACCTCAGTGAATCGATGCTCGATTGCAAAAGTCTTTCAAAAGAAGACCGTGAGGCATTTGAAAAAGGGATGAAATAAGCTATTTGACCAGCCTGATTTGAAGCTCGTTCAACTGTTCCTCTTTGATGGCAGAAGGGGAGTCGATCATCACATCACGGCCCGAGTTGTTCTTGGGGAAGGCGATGTAGTCGCGGATGGAGTCTCCCCCTCCGAAGATCGTTGACCAGCGGTCGAAACCGAATGCAATCCCCCCGTGGGGCGGCGCTCCGAATTCAAATGCGTTCATAAGGAAACCAAACTGATCGGCTGCCTCCTCATCCGAAAATCCAAGGATGGTAAACATCTTTTTCTGCAATGTCTTGTCGTGGATCCTGATGGAGCCACCGCCGATTTCGGTGCCATTGATGACCAGGTCGTAGGCGTTGGCCCTTACTGCAGCTGCATCGGTATCAAGCAGCGGAATGTCTTCCGGTTTTGGAGAGGTGAAGGGGTGATGTTTTGCATAGAAACGGCGTGTCTCTTCATCCCATTCCAGGAGGGGAAAATCCACAACCCATAAGGGTTTAAAATCGCCCGGGCTGGTCAGTTTCATGCGCTTTCCCATCTCCAGGCGCAAGGTTCCCAGTGCGTTTCTTGTCTTTTCCTCTTTTCCTGCAAGGATCAGGACAAGGTCGCCGGGTTTGGCCCTGAACTTTGTGAGAATTCCCATCAGTTCTTCCGGGGTGTAAAATTTATCCACAGATGATTTGGCAACGCCATCAAGGCCATACCTGATATAAACCAGCCCGGTAGCGCCAACCTGTGGCCGTTTCACAAAATCGGTGAGTTCGTCAAGTTGCTTTCTAGAATACTCGCTGCAACCCTCCGCGTTGATGCCAACCACCAGTTCTGCATCGTCGAAAACTTTGAAATTCTTTCCTTTTACAAGGTCATTCAGTTCTGTAAAGGTCATTCCAAAACGAATGTCCGGCTTGTCGGAACCATAAAACTTCATGGCTTGATCGTAAGACATCCGTGGAAAATCACCCATGTCGATGTTCAGTACCGATTTGAACAGGTGTTTGGCAAGGCCTTCGAAGGTGTTGAGGATGTCCTCCTGTGTAACGAAAGCCATTTCGCAGTCGATCTGCGTGAATTCAGGCTGGCGGTCGGCGCGAAGATCTTCGTCGCGGAAGCATCTGACAATCTGGAAATAGCGATCGAAACCGGCAACCATCAGTAACTGTTTAAAGGTCTGGGGCGATTGCGGGAGAGCATAAAACTGTCCTGGATTCATCCGTGAAGGAACCACGAAATCGCGGGCGCCTTCGGGGGTCGATTTGATCATGTAGGGTGTCTCGATCTCCAGGAATTGCTGGTTGTTCAGGTAGTTCCTGGTTTCGATGCCCATCTTGTGGCGTAATTCAAGATTTTTCCTGTTGACGCTTCTCCTAAGGTCGAGATAGCGGTATTTCATGCGCAGCTCCTCGCCGCCGTCGGTGCTGTCTTCAATGGTGAAGGGAGGAGTTTTTGAGACATTGAGAACCGTAAGGCTCTCTACCAGGATTTCAATATCCCCGGTAGGCATTTTTGGGTTCTTGTTGCTCCGTTCAGCTACTTTGCCCCTGGCCTGGATCACGAATTCACGACCAAGTTTCCGGGCCTCCATGCACAAGGCGCTGTTTACTTCGAGGTTAAAAACGAGCTGGGTGATTCCGTAACGGTCGCGGAGATCGATAAAGGTGAGGCCTCCCATGTCGCGCGAGCGCTGGAGCCAGCCGGATAAGGTAACCTCAAGGCCGGTATGGGCCATGTTGAGTTCGCCACAGGTATGAGTTCGGAGCATTTTATTTGTATTAATGGAGTGCAAAGGTAGAAAGAAAGGAGCATTTTTTAAATGATTCCATGCAAATGTGGCAGCTTTCTCTGCGGGATTTGGGGTTTTCTGCAACTGCTCAATCAAAATACGGACAATATGGGATACTGGATAGAAACCGAAAGTGTCCTTCGGGGAATTCAGTTTTGATGCCCGGTCACGCGGAGATAATTTTGTGTTGAATTAAAACATAAACCATGGAAACAAAAATTATCAGGGGAGATGTTGTCAAGGACAAGATCTTCAGCGAAGTAGGAAAAGAGGTGGCTGGGTTAATGGAGACCTGTCACAAGGTTCCGGGCATTGCATTTATCGGTTTCGAGTGTGTTCCGCTGGCCAAATACAACATTCCTTTGCACGTTCAGACGGCCAGGTCGATGGGATTCAATGTGTTTACGGAGATCTTGCCGAATGAGGCATCACAGGGAGACGTTTTTCAGACAATTGATCAGCTGAATGCAAACGAGGAGGTTGATGCCATTGTTCTGCTGCAACCCCTTCCGGAACAATTGAATCCTGTGAAAATCGTCAACAGGATCGATCCCGCCAAGGAAGTGGAGGGTTTTCACCCGGTCAACATGATGGCGACAATGGTCCCGGATATCCAGGCCGACAGGTACCCCATGTGCCTGCCGGAAGCCCTCTTTGAGATGTTCAGGGAAGCGGATGTTAAGCCGGAAAAAGACCAGGAGTGGGTTTTTGTACTGGATGACGGGTTCTTCTCGAACACCCTTACAAAGATGATTGTAAGGGCTGCCGCGTCAAGGGTAGTTCCCGACGATTGTGCGGTGACATTTGTCAACAAGGAGTCCCATGAGATGGTGGACCATTGTAAAAGGGCCGATTTCCTGGTGATTGTCACCAAATTCCCGGAGTATATCCAGCCGGAATGGCTGAAACCGGGCGTTTGCATTATCGACATCTACTCCAATCTCGTGAAGGAAGTTCCCTCAAAATCGGACCCCGGTAAACTGGTCCCTGTGATCAGGGGCGGGGTCAGTGTTGCTTCCTCCACCAACATTGCCAGCGCCATTCTGCCGATTCCCGGCGGGCTCATGACGGTAGTGATGGCGATCCTCTTTCGCAATACGGTGATCTCTTTCAAAAACAGGATGGCTCACAATTAAAGGCAAAGGATGATCATGGGAATTTATTTACCACCTGTAAGGGATTACGAGGTTCGATTGTTTATCTTTGTTTTAGTTTTTACAATGCCCCTCAACAATACTCACCCTTACACCTCCCATGAAAACACTAAAATCTTTCTTCCTGCTGCTTGTCTCTTTTTGCCTGTTGTCGCTCCATGGCGTATCCCAGTGGAGTACAAACCCGGCGGTGAACAATGTAATTTGCAGTCTTTCAGGCGAGCAGGCCATTCCGAAGATCGCCACCTGTTCGAATGGAGACACCTACATCGGATATTTTTCCAATGAGGGAGGTAATTACAATGTCAGGCTTCAGCGGCTCGATGCATTGGGAAATATATTATGGGCGCCAAACGGGATCCTTATCAGCTCTAATCCCCAGGAGACATGGCTCACCGACTGGGATATGACCTGCGATGCGGCTAACCATGCCATCCTGGCCTTTAACGATATCCGCACCGGGAATACGAATGTAGTGGCCTACCGGATATCACCTGCCGGTGCATTTGTCTGGGGCGCCAACGGAATCATGCTCTCCAACAGCACAGCTTTCAACGCGGCGCCGAAAGTGGTTGCGACCCCGGCAGGGAACCTGGTTTTTGCCTGGTCAGCTGAAACCGTTATCATCATGCAAAAACTCAACCCCTCCGGAGCCCTGTTGTGGGGATCGGCAGGAATTACACTCTCATCTGCCAATACCCTCTCCTGGCCGCAGCTCATGCCGGTCGGAACCGATGAGGTCATCCTGAAGTATTTTAACGACAGCGGACCTCCGAATGCTCCTACACGCCATGTTTTTGCCCAGCGGTACAATTCCGCCGGGACAGCGGTTTGGGGCAGTGCAGCCCCCATCTCACTTGCCGGCGGTATCTCGGCGTGGACACAAATATTTCCCTTCATCAACGACGGCAGCGACGGTTTTTATATTGCCTGGCACGACGACCGCGACAACAACATGAGGGCGAGTGTATTCGTACAGCATGTCAGCAGTGCCGGGGTGGTGCTCTATCCTTCCAACGGGGTGGAGGTGTCGAATCTCTCGGGGATGAACCACTATTACCCCCAGCTGGCCTTGCCACCGGGTTCTTCCGATGTTTTTGTCTACTGGAACGAGATGGTCTCAAACCAGGACCAGTGGGGGATTTTTGGCCAGAAGATCAATTCAACCGGGTCGCTTCAGTGGGGAAGCGGTGGCATGACCTTTATCCCGGTTTCCACCACCAATGTTTATCCATATGAAGCAAGGAACAGTCCCACAGATATGGTCCTTATTTACGAAGAGTACTCCAATGCCATCAACGGCACGATCAAAGCCATGCGCATCTCCCCATCCGGAGCCTTCCTTTGGACCCCGGCGCAAAAGGATATCTGTACGGTCAGCTCCGAAAAGATTCACCCGGTGGTAAACGAATTCGGGAACAACCAGTGGATTGTAGCCTGGGAAGATACCCGCAGCGGAAACAGCGACATCGTCGCCCAGAATATCCAGCTCGACGGCAGCCTCGGGCCGGCCTTTTCAGGAACCATCTCCGGAACCATCACCCTGGCCGGTGGCTCTGGTAATGTGACCCAGGTGGTAGTTCAGGCTGGGAGTACCACGACCAATCCTGATGCTTTAGGGCACTTTTCGATGAATGTGGTGACCGGGACCTATACCGTTACCGCAAGCCTGGCAGGGTATATCGGCGCCTCGCAGCCAAACGTTGTAGTGCAAATCAACCAGACAAGTACCGTAAATCTTACGCTGGTGCCGGTTCCGGCAGGGTACATCCAGGGAACGGTGACCCTGGTTGGTGGTTTCGGCATCATGACCAGTGTATTGATCACAGCAGGGACATCCACCGCACATCCCGACCAGTTTGGTCACTATACCATCCAGGTTACCCCGGGAACTTTTGATGTAATGGGGTCACTTGCAGCTTATTTTCCAGACACGGTTTTCAATGTTTCCGTTGCCAACCAGCAAACGGTGACCGGGATCAACCTTACCCTTAACCTGGCGCCCACCAATGGCCTGATGACCGGCACAGTTACGCTGAACGGAGGGACGGGCATTGTTACCCAGGTGGTTGTCAGTGCAGGAGGAGGCGTTGCCACTGCATATCCCAATGCAAGTGGGTTTTATACACTCGACCTTGCGGCAGGAAATTATGATGTTACCGCCAGTTTAAGCGGGTATGTCACCGGAATGCTCATCGGTGTTCCCGTGGTGGTAGGACAGACCACGGCCAATGTGAACTTCACGCTGGTACCCATCCCAAATCCGGGAAATATCCAGGGTCATGTCACCATCACCGGAGAGCCTGCCAACGTTACCCTCAGCGAAGTTACTGCAGGAGGCTACACTGCTCATCCCGACGCCTCCGGAAACTACAACCTTGTGGTGCCGGCCGGAAACTATTCCGTGGCGGCATCCCACCCGTACACGACTTCTCAAACAATTAACAATGTTGCTGTTGCTTCGGGGGTGCCTACCACCGGGGTTAACTTCAACCTCACCGTCAACCGGGCCGATCTGATCTGTAAAGCACGCTCAAACACAGGAACGTTGCTGAACAATGTGACGGTAACGATTGATGGTCCCGAAGGACCCTATGCAGGAACCATTCTCAACGACTCCCTCACCTTCCTTCACGTCCCCTATGGAACGTACAACGGATCTGCCCTGTACGGCATAAGTAATACGGTTCAAAGCGATACGGTGATCAATGCAGGCAACCATCACCTTGATTTCGTTTTCGTACTTGAAGGCATTGCTGAAGGACAACAAAATTTAGGACTCAGAATCATGCCAAATCCCGCAGGCAGCAATAGCCACATCTGTTTTACACTGCCATTTTCAGGGAAATGGGTCCTTGACCTGACCGATATCCGCGGAACAAGACCGATCAGGATGGCAACGTTCCAGAATGCAGGAGATTATCGTATTCCGCTGATGGATGTGACTGGCAATATCACCCTGCCTGAGGGAGTTTACATCCTGAGATTGAGGGGTGAAGCCGGGAATACTGCAATCTGTAAAATGGTATATCTGGGGCAATAACATCTTCCCGGAGGCGAGGTAAATGAACAATGAACGCAATGGATGTTAAAACAGGAAAACCCCGATTCTTTTTATGCATTGCGGGCGTATTGCTTATTTTTCTATCCCTGGCGTTTTTCTCAGGAGAGGTCAGGGCTTCAAAAGCTCCTGCCGACTCGTTGCATGCGAGTGACCATGAGCAGGGCGATTCGATATTGCAATTCAACCGGTTTGGTTCATTTGGTTCCTTCCTGAATGGAATACAAGCAAGGATCAAAACGGACAATTATCACCTTTTTGGCACATACAGTTACCGCAATTATAATGGTTATCTTGCACACAGCAATGCAGATTTCCATACCCTGAACCTCATGGTGGAAACGACTCCCACGAAAAATACCAGGTTGCAAATCATCGGAAACTATCTTAACGGTCTGGAGAAAAAACCGGGCTCCCTTACCAAAAGTGAATTTGAAAGTAATCCCTATTCGGCTGATCCGATGGCGGTTGGCCGCGACGAAAAAAGGATTACCTCCAAAGGAGAACTGCAACTCAACTATCTTGCCGCGTTCGGAAAAAAGTTACACCAGAAGATTGAAATTTCAGGGAACGGGCAGATCGAATATTTTATCCGTACAACCAAGGAGTATAAGGTGACAACGCGGTATGTTTTCGGTTTAAATGCCCGGTATGTGAACAACGGCAGGATTTGGAACAGGAAAAGTGAATTTTCGGCCGGAGGAGAGCTTTTTCATCAGCCTGAACGAAAAGAGGAGTTTGAAAACCTGGGAGCAAAGCAAAGCGACTGGCTTGAACAACTTGAAACGGAGAAGACCAGCATCATCTCCTGTTTTGTTTCCGAGAACGTCTGCCTGGTTGAAAACAGATTGTCGCTCATGGTGCATGCCAAATATAATCATGTGATATACAGCGTGGCGGAAGAGATGGCGCCATCCCTCTCCGACACAAAGCGCTATTCGGCCCTTACACCGACCATAAGCCTCCACTATTCTGTGATACCAGCCGTTACGCTCTATGCTTCCTACGAACGAAATTTCAGGAATCCGACCGATAAGGAGCTGGAGAGTCCCAACCAAGCTTCCCTCTATAACCAGGATCTTACCCCGCAAACCTCAACAACCCTCAATGCCGGAGTTAATGGCACGCTGAAGAGAGATGACGAAGCGCTCTTTTTCAACAGTTTAAAATTTGAGATGGTGTTGTTCCACAGGATCATTCACCAGCAAATACTGCCGTATGAAATATTCGGGGATGAGTACTACCGGAATGCCACAAAAACAACCGGATATGGGATTGAGTTGAAGAGCCGGCTGAAAATTTACACTGATCTTTCGCTTTCAGTCGATTATACATACTCCCATTTTATCTACAATGCCTACACGGCAGATTCATGGGAAACAGACTCCTCCGGAACCATTACGATTATTCCAAGGGATTTTGCCGGCAATTTCGAATCTAATTTGCCGCGCAACAATTTGTTCATGGAGCTGGCTTATTCACATCCTGCCGGGAAAAAAACAGATATCTTTGCCAGGCTAAGCTACCAGTATTTTTCCGGAAGATGGGTAGACGATCTGAACTCCGGCAAAACCAATCCTGCCAACCTGGTAAATACGGTTGTCGGCGTCGATGTAAAACTGGGTCATTTCCTGTTGTCTGCATCTGCCAGGGTCAACAACATTCTTGACCAGGTTTATGTAAATGTTGCCACGGCTAATTCAGCCGACAAGCGTTTTTACAATGCGGGCGCTCCAAGGAATTTCGGAGGTTCTGTTAATATTGGATATGTTTTTTAACCGGTTGGTAAATAATTCCAGATGTCAATGAAAAGAGGATGTTTATTGCTGATGTTCCTGTTGATCCTGTTGCAGATGCACGCCCAGGAACCCGGGTTGGAATCCACCCTCAGTGTCGGAAAGAACTATCGCATCCACCCGGGTCATGTGGCCCAGACAGAGGTGTTCCTGGTGAAAAGTCCGCTGGATCAGAACATTCTTTTTGCCGGATGCAACACCATCAACTTTGTTCCTTTCTTTATCAGCGAGGGGATCTATACGACCACCAACGGCGGGATAACCTGGCAGGGGAGCGATACCTGCACGGGTGAACCGGTCGCTTTTCATGGCGGAGACCCGGGAATCACCATCGATAAAAACGGAACTTTTCTCCTCACACGGCTGGGGAGGTCGCCGTTTGTAGGATTGTATTCGCACTATTCGAACGATCACGGCAAAACCTGGTCATCTCAGAAAGCCATTTCGACAGACGACCTGGAGCGGGCCTCCCTTACAACCGATGCTGATGCGGCAAGTGCCTATTATGGCAGGTCCTATGCGGCATGGGTAAGATTTTCAACACCATTTCCGCTGATGTTTACCTATACAGGCAACAGTGGCCAGACATGGAGTGCCCCCAAACAGGTTAATATTCCGACGGGCAGATGTGCAGGCGGTGATCTTGCCATCGGGCCATCAGGAGAGGTTTACCTATGCTGGGCCGGGGTGACCGACAACTCCCCCTTCAAGGAGGTCAGGGTTGGATTCGCCTCCTCAGCCAATGGCGGAGGGGAGTGGCAGTCAACCGAAAATGCTTTCAGTGTGAACGGAATCACCGGCGTATTAGCCAATAAAAGCAACATCAGGGTAAACGGACTTCCCGTCATGGCGGTTGATACCACGAACGGACCACGCCGTGGCTGGATTTACATTGTGACCGGGCAGAAAGACCTTGCCCCTGCCGGCAAAGATCCTGATATTATCCTCTATCGTTCCACCGACGGAGGATTGACCTGGTCGGCCGGGATCCGGGTGAACCAGGATGCCCTGAACAATGGGAAAACCCAGTATTTCCCGAATATTCACATTGATAAATTTGGTGCGGTTGATGTCATTTTTTACGACGACCGTACCACCACCAACGACTCTACCGGGGTATTCCTTGCACGGTCACCCGATGGCGGCGCCAGCTGGAAAGAGTATGAAATCAGCGACCACCACTTTAAACCGGTGCCCATCGGCGGTTTGGGCCAGGGTTACCAGGGCGATGTGATCGACCTCACCTCCACCGATTCGAAACTCTGGACCGTCTGGATGGATAATTCTACCGGAACCTACCAGATATGGACAGTCCCGATTGATTTCTCATACCTTGAAGGGGTGGAAGATGCCGGAAAGGAATCTTCTGCGGTACGATTATCACGCAACTACCCCAATCCGTTTAATATAGAAACGAAGATCAGTTACAGGGTCACCACACCGGGTTTTGTCTCCCTTAAAGTATACGATGTGCTTGGAGTACTTCTTGCGGAGCCGGTGAAGGAGACCAGGTTGCCCGGGTATTACGAAGTGATCGTTGATACAGAGACACTTAAAGCACATCCGGATGGTCCCGGTGGAGTTTATTTTTACCGTTTAACCATTAACGGCCGGGTTGAAACCGGGAAAATGGTCTGCCTGGAGCCATAAAATCCCCGGTGTAGCGTTTACCGATTCCCATCTGCCGTTCACCGGCATTTCCCCTGTTCAAACAGATAAGCCATCGTCCACTCCGGCGATCCGTGATAATTTTGCGCCATCAACAAAAAACAATTATAGAAGCATGAAAACAAAAACGATACTCTTAACCGCAATATTGGCTCTTCAGTTAAATTTTCTCATCGCAGGCAGCGACGTACTTCCACTGAATCCTCCCAACCCCACAGTTTCCAATTCCACCACCACGCTTGTATCCATGATGCCGGTGGAAGCAACGTTTGAAGAAGATGTTACCCCCCTTCAGATTTCCATCCCGGCGCCTGTTCCTCCCATGGAAGCAACCTTTTTTGACGAACCGGAAATGCCCGCTGCATTGATATTTGCCCCCGAAGCCCCGGTAGAAGCCGACTTTTCGGATGATGCGCAATAATACTCGATAACCTCATACATACTGTGCGAAGCTGCTTTAACGGGCGGCTTCTTTTTTTTATGTGAAACTAACTCCGAACCAAAAGGAATTTCTGGGGGGAAGGGAATTTCGCATTTCAGATTTCGCATTTCACATCTCACATTCAAACAACTTATCATCACACCAAAAAATTCTGAATTCTTAAATCCGAAATGTGAAATCTGAAATGTGAATTTTATATGTTGCTACTTCCCCCTAGAAATTCCTCTTGATCCTCCCAGCAATACTTATCTTTGGAAAGTCATCTCTCTGTGAACCACAGGAGGACATATGATGTTTATTCGTGGAACTATGAGCAACAAGGAGATCATAGAAAAGACAATACAGTTCGTTAAGGCAGAGCTCCGGCAAGCTGAAGGAGGTCACGACTGGTGGCACATTGAACGGGTGTGGAGGAATGCTCAAACCATTGCGAAATCGGAGGATGCTGACCTTTTTATTGTTGAACTCGGCGCTTTGCTGCACGACATTGCCGACCATAAATTTCATGACGGCGATGAATCCATTGGGGTAAGAAAAGCCAGGGCCATTCTTCAATCTCTGTCAGTTGACCAACCTGTAATTGACCAGGTTGAAAAAATCATCACCAACATCTCCTTCAAGGGAGGAAATTGGGAAAGTGATTTTTCTTCACCGGAGTTGTCGGTGATACAGGATGCCGACCGGCTCGACGCCATCGGGGCCATCGGCATTGCCCGTACCTTCAACTATGGCGGATTCAAAGGCCGGGAGATGTACAACCCATCGGTTAAACCAGAGCCGGGAATGACGGTTGAGCAGTATAAAGCGAGCACAGCGCCGACGATCAATCATTTCTATGAAAAGCTGCTGCTGCTCAAAGAGAGGATGAACACTGAAACAGGGAGGAGAATGGCATTGCAGCGGCATAAATTCATGGAACAGTACCTTGAGCAGTTCTTCATGGAGTGGAACGGAGAACAGAACACTATGGAATAATGATCACCTGTTTCCCGGAGAGCCAATAAACATGGCAGTTGTCTTTTCCGATGGTGAAATTTTCGAGCACCGTTTCCATTCCATTCTGAAAGCCGTGAAATTCAAAGGAAGTTCCGGTTTTTGAAGTCATTCCCATCTTGCCATCTGTAAATACAATATAAATACCCTGGACTTTATTGATGCTGTCGGCATAGGGATCCTCCCTGGCAAAATCAAGGGTGTCGCCGGTGCTTGTTTTTCTCACAAAGTATTGGCTGAGGATGACCGGATGTGCGGCGCTGTCCCTGACGGTAATGGTCAGCATGCGGTATTCCTCGGTGCAGGCCACATCGTCCTTGTCGTTTTGTGAGAGGCAGGAGATGAGCAGAGGGAGGCAAAGGAGGATGATTTTTCTCATGGCAGGTTGGCTTTTGGGATGGTAAAGGTATTTAAAAGCAAAACATGATGAGGAGCTTCATTCACACCTGGTTGAATTAATAATTGGATTTATTTTTGACTGTTTATATAGTTGTGCATTTGTATTGTACTTTTATTCATTCTTTCTGATTTGGAAAGGTTACCGGTTTTATTACCCCAAAAAACGTTGAACCATGAAACAATTGTCCTCTTTTTTTGCCTTACTTCTTTTGTTTAGTTACGAAGTGGTTGCGCAGGTTGGCATAAACACCGACAACAGTTCACCCAATCAGTCGGCAATGCTGGATGTGAAATCAACCAATAAAGGGTTTCTTCCTCCCCGGATGGACCTGGATCAGATAAGCTAAATCCCGACACCTGTCGCAGGTTTACTTGTTTACAATACAAACGGAAACTATTTTGTATTTTATGATGGAACCAGCTGGCGGAAGATGGATAATACATTGGTGGACTTTGGGTTTGTTGTTGGTCAAAATCGTTTGGGAGGTGTTATTTTTTATATAGACGGCACAGGACAACACGGATTAATTTCAGCCACCAGCGACCAAAGTGCAGGAGCACAATGGGGCTGTTACGGAACTCTTATTGGAGGCACCTCCACCGCCATGGGTACAGGAAGAACCAACACTACCCGCATCGTTAGCCTATGCAGTGAAGCAGGCAGAGCGGCCCGGATTTGCGATGATCTTGTACTGGGTGGATACAGCGACTGGTTTTTACCCTCGAAAGACGAACTGAATCAAATGTACCTGCAAAAAGCCATAATTGGGGGCTTTGCTGATTACTATTATTGGAGTTCCTCCGAATTTAATGAATACTACGCGTCGTACCAGCTATTCTCCAATGGTAGTCAGACCGTTAGCAGTTACAGGTGGTCCTCTTACTATGTACGGGCTATCCGGGCTTTTTAAAATTCCTGATAAAACAGCAAACATTTAACAGTATCGCATCTGATAAGAGTTTTATTGATTTCATTGTTGACCAGATTGAAAATGCAGGTCTGATCTCGTATAAGAAAATGTTCGGAGAGTATGCCCTGTATTGTGAAGGCAAGGATGTTGCACTTGTCTGCGATAATCAGCTTTTTGTAAAGCCTACAGAAGGCGGACGAGCTTTTATCGGAGATGTTAACGAAGCCCCTCCATACCCGGGAGCAAAACCAAGTTTTCTGATCGATGCAAGAGTGGAAGATCGGCAGTGGATCAGTAAATTGATCAGGATCACGTATGAAGAGTTGCCTGAGCAGAAAATTAAGAAAAAGAAAAAGTGAGCGAGATAATCTCAACTTCTTTGTTTCTTACGCTACTAAAACAAATTAGTTAATATTACCGTTTTAGCAGTAATTCGTAATGTTTTTATTAAAGAAAGGAGTTATTTGCAAATATATTACTGTCTGGGCGGTAAAATATTGCCAATAGCTTGTTTGGTTACTGAAAAATGCTTATTTTTGCCGTTATAAAGGTTAAAAAATGGAAGAGGTTCAGGAATTGGCTCAAATAATAAAGATGCATAGAAAAGCTGCCAAATTAAGTCGTGTGCATTTGGCGGAACTTGCAGGGGTTGGAAAAACAGTGATCTTTGATATGGAGAGGGGTAAGGTGGATATGCCGACCAAATTGACCACCCCCTGCCGGTCCAATTTACAGCACTTCT
>JBMOIP010000030.1:0-53967 GCA_049317265.1 Bacteroidales bacterium | reverse complement strand
CTTGTCCACTTGTCCACTTGTCCACTTGTCCACTTGTCCACTTGTCCACTTGTCCCCTCGTCCACCATTTTTCCATATCTTTGCCCCCAAAACCCCACCCCCATGAAACTTGCAGTAGTCGGAGCCACAGGCCTCGTTGGCCGGGAGATCCTCAAAGTTCTTGATGAACATAAAATATATCCGGAGACCTTTATTCCCGTTGCATCAGCAAAATCGGCAGGTCTTCCGCTTGACTTCAACAACCATCGTTATTTTATTCACACCCATGAGGAGGCCATCGCTGCCAGGCCCGACATCGCCATTTTTTCTGCGGGCGCCACCACCTCAAGAGAGTGGGCGCCCCGTTATGCTGCCGCCGGAATTACGGTGATCGACAACTCCTCTGCATGGCGCATGAATCCTGAGATACCGCTGATTGTTCCAGAAATCAATGCATCCATCCTCACCGCACAGCACAAAATAATTGCCAACCCCAACTGCTCAACGATCCAACTCGTGCTGGTTCTTGCCCCTCTTCATGCGAAATACCATATCAAACGGATCGTGGCGTCAACCTACCAGTCTGTAACCGGTACCGGAGCCAAAGCGGTAAAGCAGATGGAAAACGAGCGAAAGGGAGTTGTCGGCGAGATGGCATATCCCTACCCGATCGACCTGAACCTCTTTCCGCATGGGGGAGATTTCCTCGAAAACGGATATACTTCCGAGGAGATGAAGCTGGTAAACGAAACCCACAAGATCCTCGACGACAAATCCATCCGGATTACGGCCACCATTGTCAGGGTTCCGGTACTGGGCGGACATTCCGAGGCGATAAACCTCGAATTCGACCAGGATTTTATCCTGGAAGACCTCGTAACACTACTCAGCGAAACCCCTGGAATTATTATCCGCGACGATGTCAAAAACAATATCTACCCCATGCCGCTTGATGCTTTGGGTAAAGACGATGTGTTTGTAGGCAGGATCAGGCGCGATGAATCACAACCCAATTCACTGAATCTCTTTATTGTCGCGGATAACCTTCGTAAAGGCGCTGCCACCAATGCAGTGCAGATCGCCGAATACCTGGTGGAAAATCACCTTGTTGGTGTTGATATATCTCAACTCCCCCGCTGATAAAAAGAGCCTTAAAATTTGTTTAATATCAATTTAGCACTATCTTTGTCTGCTTATCCAAAAAATCAGGCCCAAGCAGCCATTCACGATGGTAAACAAATTACATCATTCTTCAAACTGTGCTGACTGCAATTGCAAATCCTCCATATTTAAAAATTTAAGCCCTCTCGAGGTCGAACTGATCAATAGCAGCCGTTTTCAGGTTAGCTATAAAGCAGGTGAGATCATTTTCAAACAGGGTACACCTTCACCCTATTTTGTTTGCGTCACTTCCGGGCTTGCTAAAATCTACATTGAAGGCTACGGCAAAAACCTGATCCTGGCCCTGATTAAACCTGTGGATTACATCTTCGGCCCCGGAATATATGTCGACAACAGGCACTATTATTCTGCCGCTGCAGTAGAAGATTGTACCGCCTGCCTGGTGGATGTCACCGTTTTCAAAAAGCTGATTCGCGAAAACCCCGATTTTGCTGAAGAGTTCATCAAACGGGTCTCACTACAGTCCATTTTCAACTTTGACCAGGTGATCAGTCTCACCCAAAAACAGATGCACGGCAGGATCGCCGATGTCATATTTTACCTCTCCGATAAAATTTATTGCCAGAATCCTTTTGAAATGACCATTTCCCGGCAGGACCTGGCTGATCTTTCGGGCATGTCGAAAGAGAGTGCCATCCGGATTTTAAAAGAGTTCAAGGAGGAGGGAATCCTCACCATCAACTCCAACACCATGGAGGTCCTCAACACAAAACAACTGCGCCAGATCAGCGAAACCGGTTGATAAAGAAATCACAACGCCATTCTTTTTGCTCCGGTTTTCCACTATTTTGGATAGAAAATCCCGTTTGACATACATATAATTATTTAGAGATTGAGATATATCAACGCAGGATTGAGATATATCAGTTATTATATTAACAAATCTCACCGACTTATTAACAGTCCACTTCATAATCTTCAATATTTTTGTTCCCGAAACAATTTGCACAAGTTGTCTGCTGCATAAACGTATTTACTAACAAAAAAAGTAAGAGTATGAAAAACCTACAAAAATTCTTTTTTACCACCGGATTGATGATCGCGGCGGTATGCTTGATTTTAGCTTCCTGCACCAAGGAAGGCCCACAGGGCGCTGCCGGCACCAATGGCCTCAATGGCAAAGACGGTACCGACGGAAAAGATGCAAGTGAAACTTGCAAACAGTGCCACGCAAAAGCTGTTGTTGATGCGATTGCCACAGAATTTGAAATGTCAAAGCACAACTGGGGAACAACCGCTTTTGAAGAAGCCGGAAACGTCTCCTGTACTCCTTGCCACGTTCAAAAAGCCTTTATCTATGTTTGTACAAACAACACACCTACTGCTTTTGTACAAGATCCTGCTACCGGCAAATGGACAAATCCTTACGTAACCAATGCTGCCAACGCAATTGGCGAAATCGGTTGCTTTACCTGCCACAGCAGTCTGCATACCACCTATGGAATGTCAGACATTACCCTCACCAACACTGCTGCTGTTCCAATGACCATGTGGGGCGGCGCCAAAACCATCAACCTGACCCAGGGTGGTGGAAAAAGCAACTTATGCGCAAAATGCCACCAGCCACGTCCGTTAACTTGTTCCGGACCTGCTGCCAACAATGGCCGTTTGCTCAACTATGACAGTATCAAGAATTTCCCCAACCTTGTGATGTTTGACAGCGCTGCTCCAAACGCCAACAAAATGGTAAGGCCTTCCTACAGAATGCATGTTCACTACGGTGCTGTGAGCGCTGTTTATGCAGGTATGGGCGCCATCGAATACCCTGGCAGTGTTGCTTATACCAACTCCCCGCACACTACGGTTGCTACCTGTCAGGATTGCCACATGGCCGATCCTATGACCGGAATCGCCGGAGGTCACTCATTCAACATGAGGAATGCAAAAGAGACCCCGCTGAGTTCAAGCACAACCTGGAATTTCAATGGCTGTAACACAACTGCCTGTCACGGAGCAAACCCAATCGATGCAAGCTCTGCAAAATGGAAAGCTACCAGGACCGAGATCAAGGGATTACTTGATGCTCTGGCACTGAAACTCAACGCTGTTGGCCAGGGACACGACATCCTTCACGCTGACGCAACTGCTTCAAACTTATGGGCTGGTGTAACCACCAAGAATTATGATGGCTATATGGACATCTACGGTGCCGGAACAAACGATGCCGGTTACTGGAGAGATCCTTATAACACAAGCGCCATCAATTTGGCCAAACCTAAATTCCCTTCCCTGAAATTCGTTCAGATGGGTGCTCTCATCAACTTCCAGTTCTGCCTGAGGGAGTACAGTTTAGGTATTCACAACACCCAGTATGTAAGAGCTCTCTTAACAAACTCTGTTGAAGCGTTGAACGCAGCTGGTCTGTAATCCACTACCATGATAAAAAAAAGGCTTCAGTGATCCTGAAGCCTTTTTTTACAATTAAGAAGAGATAACACCTACATTTGCTTGAACAATTAACAACCTTTTTTCTCATTCAACCCAAAAATCAATAATTATGCAAAGCAGAAAATTGAAAAAACTTCTTGCGATCTTTTTCGTGCTTTTTATTTTTTCTTCCTGTTCAAGGGACTATATCGTACCGGAACCTCCCACACCTGCGCCACCGCCTCCCCCTCCCAACGAAAATAAAATCAGTTATGCAGGAGAAATCCAGCCCGTATTCACCGCAAAATGTGCTATGTGCCATGGTGTCGGACAAACAGCGCCGGTCCTTGTTTCCGGCAAATCCTACCAATCCGTGATGAATATGTCGGGAATGGTCGATACCGTCGCTCCGGGAAACAGCACCCTTTACAAGAAAATGGCTGTCGGTGGAAGCATGCACCAGTATTGTACCACGGCAAATGCTGATTCTGTTTACAAATGGATCAGGCAGGGCGCGAAAAACAACTAACGATCTATTCACCTTAATAATTATTCGAAATGCATAAATATAACATGGGTAAAATGAAACGAATTTTTCTCGGCTTCATCTTCATGATGAGTGGTCTGGGTGCGGTTGTCGCACAAGATTCTATTCCGGAAGCTCCGGCAAAAAAACCATTGGAAAAAGCAGCATTTGAAAGCGGCTATTTTATTGCCGACCAAACAGTCTCCCTTCCTCCTGCAAGAACACTTGAATTTATCCTCCAGCACGATTTCGGCACATTCCAGCAAAAATGGTCCGACCTGTGGGGCATCTGGGGTGCTTCCAACATCCGGTTCGGATTAAATTTCACCGTTACCAAAGACCTCGAAATCGGCATCGGAACCACAAAAAACAAAAGGCTCCAGGATTTCAGTCTCAAATATGCAATCGTCCGCCAGCGTAAAGAGGGCTTCCCCGTTTCCATCTCCTTTTTCGGAAACGTTGCCATCGACTGCAGGAACAAATCACAGCTTGGAAACAACAAATTAGCATCAAGCCTCGACTATTCATCATTGGTAAAGGATGAGACCTTCAGGAAAAATATCCAGGACCAGATCGCAACCAACGACACAAGTTACGGGCTGGATTACATTACCTACAACCAGGCTACCGGGCTCACCGGCGCCAACAAAACCGACCTTAGTTCATTGTTCGACGAGACATTTAAAGCCTCCTACCGTTTCTCCTATTTTGCTGAACTGATGTTTGCCCGGAGATTCTGCAAAGAGTTTTCTGCTCAACTTGGCATTGCCTGGGTTCACTATAACCTTGTCGACCAAAATGAGATGGCCAACAACCATGTAAACGGCATGAGAAACGACAACCTCAACATTTCCGGGATCGGGAAACTCAAGATCAGTCCGCAAACATCGATCATGCTTAGCTACTCCCAGCCTGTTTTCACCTACACGAACACTGCCCCATGGCCAAATGCAGGTCTTGGTGTCGAAATTTCAACGAGCACCCATGCATTCCAGATATTCCTCACTTCGGCAAACGGCCTGGTGCCGCAGGAAACTGTGATGTATAATCCAAACAACCCCTATAACGGATACATTCTGCTGGGATTCAATATTACCCGGTTGTGGACATTCTAATTCCCGAACCATTCATTATTTCTAACAACTAAAAATCAACAAGATGAAAACAACACAAAAAATCGCAACAATCATGGTTGCTGCAGTTATTGCTGTAGTATTCCTTTTTGGAAATGCTGTTCACGCCCAGGCAAAAGCCAAACCATGGCCTGTGCCAGATAAAGACAAAGCCATGAAAGCTCCTGCAAAAGCTGATCCTGCTACAGGCAAGGAACTTTGGGCAAAACATTGCAAATCATGCCACGGAAGCAAAGGCCTTGGTGATGGTCCAAAAGCTGCCTCTTTAAAAACAAACCCTGGTGACTTCTCTTCCGCAGCATTCCAGAGTGGAACTGATGGCGAAATTTTCTACCGCACCGACAAAGGCCGCGATGAAATGCCCGCTTACGAAAAGAAAATTGCTGATGCCGGCGATCGTTGGGCATTGGTTGCTTTCATGCGTACATTAAAAAAATAGTTGCATGACGATTCAACATTGATTCACTAAGTGGGTGTTGCCAGGGAGACCCTGTTAACACCCACTTTTTCTTTCTCAACACGAACAACTCACCACAAATACTATGGTTCACAAAGCAAATATCCGGCCTGCATGGGTCGTACTGGTGCTGCTGATGCTTTTCACGCTTGCATTCACACTCGTTAAAACATCAGATAACTCCACGGCAATTCCGGTTCCCCCTGATCAGGAAAAACCTTCCCGCGTTGATCTGTCGAAATTTAAAAATGCCGTGGAAAACGAAAACTGCCTGAAATGCCACGGGCAGTCAAAATATACCTACGAAAACCCCGAGTCGAAAAAAACAGTCACCAAACGGATGTACACCGAACTGGTTATGGACCGCGACGTTTTCTATGTTTCAAATCATCGTGAATTCAAATGCACCGATTGCCATTCGGAGGATTATGGCACATTCCCTCACGCCGGAAACCTTCGCATGGAAGCCAAGGCCAACTGCATCGATTGCCATGGCGGAGATGAAAAATATGCAAAGTTCAAGTTTGAACAAATTGAGTCGGAATTCCAGGCAAGCGTTCACTCCGAGAAACACAGCGCCGACTTTACCTGCTGGATGTGCCACAACGCACACACCTATAAAATCAATGCACGGTCAAACGAGAACCTCCAGCAGACAATTACCTACGATAACATGATTTGCCTCAATTGTCACGGGGACCTTAAAAATTACCAGTTGCTTACGGATAAAGCAAAACCCAATATTTTAAAGAAACACGAATGGCTGCCAAACCAGGCATCTCACTTTACCAACGTACGTTGCATCGAATGTCATGCTAAAAACGATGATACCCTTGTCGTTGCACATCATGTCATGCCGAAAAAATTTGCCGTCCGGAAATGTGAATCGTGCCATTCAAAAAATTCAATCCTCTATGCTTCACTCTACAAACACCAGATTAGCGAAGTCATTGAAAAAGAAGGTATTGTTAAGGCTTTGCTGATGGGTGATGCCACAACCATCGGGCCAGATAAAAGCAACACGCTGAATATAATAAGCCTGGTAATTTTTGGCCTTACGATTCTGGTCATTGTGATCCATGCTGCATTCCGTATTAAAAAATAAACCAACTATATGAACCACCCAACTGAACGACTCTATCTCTATCCTGTCTGGATCAGGATCTGGCATATGACAAATGCCCTCCTTTGTCTCATCTTGATTATTACCGGATTAAGCATCCAGTTTTCCAACCCGGAAACTGTGGTGAAATTCAAAGCCGCCGTTGCCGTCCATAACTTTGCAGGCATTTTCCTCTCCGTCAGCTATGCCATGTTTTTCATTGGCAACCTCTTTACAGCCAATGGCGCCTATTACGTAATCCCTGTAAAAGGATTTTTCATTCGCCTTAAAAAACAGTTCATTTATTATACGATTGGACTATTTAAGAAGGAAAACGCTCCATTCCCCGTGAACGAGGAGAGCAAATTCAACCCCCTGCAACAGGTTACTTATGTGGTTTTAATGTACGGATTTGTTCCGTTCGTCATCCTTTCCGGATGGGGACTGCTCTATCCTGAAATTACGGTGAAGAGCTTTTTTGGCTTCAGCGGACTTGACCTTACCGACCTGTTTCATATTGTATCAGGATTTGCCATCAGCATCATCATGTGTGTGCATGTCTATTTTTGTACCATCGGGAAAAACCCGACAAGCAACTTTAAGAGCATGATCAACGGTTATCATGAGTCTCACTAAAATCAAACAACGTGGAAGAAGAATTGAATAACGACCAGAAAAATTCACGTCGTCAGTTCCTTAAAAAAGGACTTATCGCCGGCGCCGGCGCTGCCATGGCAGGTGGCCTCATTGCGGCATATGTTGACGTATCAGCCAAGGAAACCGGCGAAAAGGTAAAAGTACTTACCACCGACGGTGAAATTATGGAGGTGGACAAGGGACTTTTAAAGCTTCCCCGCGTATCACGGGAAGAGTCGCACAAAGGTATTCCCGGCCGTAAATTTGTCATGGTGATCGACCTTGGCAAGTGCAAAAATGCCAGGAAGTGCGTGGAAGCCTGTCAGAAGGGCCACCATCTTCCTAAAAGCCAGGAGTTTATGAAGGTCTACCTTCTTCAGGATTCAGAAAAGACCTCCCCCTACTGGTTTCCCAAACCCTGCTTCCACTGCGATAACCCTCTGTGCGTTAGTGTCTGCCCCGTTGGAGCAACTTACAAACGCAGTGATGGAATTGTTCTCATTGACAATGAGCGCTGCATCGGTTGTAAGTTCTGCATGACGGGTTGTCCTTATTCAACCCGTGTGTTTGCCTGGAAACACTATCCCGAATTTGATGAGGATAAGGAGCCCTATTCACCGGAAGCCGGAAGCCCGGGCCAGGAAGGAACTGTCTCAAAATGTGATTTTTGCCCGGACCTGATCAGGGTGGGGAAAATTCCTTACTGCGCCTCTGCATGCCCGATGGGTGTGATCTATTTTGGCGATGTTGATGAAGATACCGTGACAAACGGCACGGAGACTTTCCAGTTCAGTAAACTCATCAGCGACAGGGCCGGATACCGTTACCTTGAAACGCTGGGCACCCGGCCCTGTGTTTACTACCTGCCGCCTGTTGAACGTCAGTTTGAAGTGGAACGCGGTTTTGGCGACCTTGATCCCGAGATTAAAGAGAGGTATAAGGACACTCCGTACAGCAAAAAACATAATCAGTAGCCATGGACCCACAACAAAAAAATCCGTTAAGGGAGTTTGCACCACAACTGGAACAAACTTCAATTCAGGGATATGCCTGGATCGTCTTTCTGCTCGCCGTAATCGGCCTGGGAGTCTATGCTTTTTTTCAACAGGTCATTCATGGTCATGAAGTTACCGGAATGCGCGACAATGTGGTCTGGGGCGTTTACATCGTGAATTTTATCTTCTTCATGGGCATCAGCTACGCAGGAGCGCTTATCTCAGGCACTTTGCACCTGTTTAAAACAGCCTGGCGGAAACCGGTCATCCGGATGGCAGAGTTCATTACTGTGATCTCCCTGCTGATCGGACCCTGTTTCATCCTGCTCTGTATCGGGCGCCTCGACAGGCTGCCATACCTCGTCTTTTTCGGAAGAATCCAATCTCCCATCACCTGGGACGTCATCGCCATTTCTACCGATATTTTCGGATGCTTTATCTTCCTGTACCTGGCCATTTTACGTGATCTCGCCCGGCTCCGTGACTATGAGTTGCTCCAGCTTCCTGCCTGGAGAAAAAGAATCTACAAAATGCTGGCCCTCGGGTACACCGGAACACCGGAGCAGCAGCAACGCCTGAACAGGGCTACCGATATTATGGCAGCCATGGTCATCTCCATTGCCATCATCGTATACTCGGTTCTTGCCTGGATTTTCAGCGTTACCCTGCAGCCAGGCTGGCACAGCACCATCTTCGGCCCCTATTTCGTCATCGCTGCGGTCTATTCTGGCAGTGCAGTCCTTATCCTGACAATGTACGTTTTCCGGAAAGTATACCACCTGGAAGAGTATATCACAAAAAAACACTTTGTTGCTGTCGGAGTTATTATGCTCGTCCTTGCAGCCTTTTTCGGCTATTTCACCTTTAGCGACTATCTGACAAAATGGTATGGCTCTGAGAAAAACGATGAGCTGCTCATCCAGTTACTGTTTAAGGAATTTTACTGGCCTTTCATCATTTCAAACTACATTGGCGTCCTTCTGCCTCTGCTCGTGGTGGGAATCGCAAGGTTAAGAACCATCAGAAATATCACGCTAACCGCCATTGTGGTCGTCATTTCACTCTGGCTCAACCGCTATATCATCGTTGTCCCTACCCTTGAATCACCATACCTTCCTATCCAGGATGCTCGTCCCGAATGGGCGAATTATACCGCTACCTGGGTCGAATGGAGCCTGACCGCGGCCGGTGTGGCTGTATTTTGCCTCCTCTTTACCCTGGCATCAAAATTCATTACCATTGTTCCTGTGTCGGGTGTTGAGGGAGAAGAGAAAAAAGAAGATACTTTAATATAGTTATTCACGGAATCACTCAATCTATTCCTATGAAAAGAGTTTTCACGTTTTTACCGTTCCTGGTCCTTGCGGTTTATTTGACCTTGCAGCCCGGGACCTCCTATGCGGAAGAAAAACCGGACTCCTCCAATACTCCCGTTGAATCACGCATGGCTGTTGCCTACCTTTGCGGGGCCGATTCTGTTTTTTTAACCGCTACGCTCAGCATCAAAAAGGGAGAAATACCCCTTTCCCTCGAAAATGCGCTGGTTGAATTTACTGCCTCTGACGGAACTGTCACCACTTCCCTGGGTAACTCAAAGACGGACCAGGAGGGAAATGCAGTGCTCAAATTCTCTTCGCTGAAATTACAGGGAGATAAGGAGGGATTGGTTTCATATACCGTAAAATTTGCCGGTACAGCAAAATATCCGGCGGCAGAAGCCTCTGTTGCAGCTAAACCTGCAAAAATCCACCTTTTCTTCAGCATCGAAGACTCACTTCGGATACTAAAGGTGACCGCCACTCAGAAAAATGAGAAGGGCGAAGAGGTAGCCATCCCCAAGGAGACTGTTCTGATCTATGTTCCACGTCTTTTCAGTTTGTTGAAAATCGGTGAAATAGCCCTTGATGAAACCGGAACCGGAACCCTTGAATTCCCCAAGGAGATTGTCGGAGATACCCTTGGCAACCTGGTTGTGCTGGCAAAAATAGAAGAGCACGATAAATTTGGTTTTGTCCAGGGGCGGAATGTGATCAACTGGGGTGTACACAAACAATATTACAAGGCAGAAGTGCCCTCCCGTGAGCTGTGGACGCCGATCGCCCCAATGTGGATGATCATCACCCTCATCATCATGCTCGTGGGCGTATGGGCCCATTATATGTATGCCGTGTATGAACTGTTCATGATCAAACAGCTGAGTAAAAAAGATAAACCGCTCTTTTAATTCGGCACGGTTTTATCAGTAGTTTTGCTTCATGAAGCAACAACTTCCTTATTCCCCTGAGGTTATAGCACTTCTGTTGAAGGGTGATGTCGGCAAAGCCCGTGAATTAACTGGTTTTGCCTTCAGCCTGCCTGCCCTGGTTGTGCATGGGAACCACCTTGGACGAACCCTCGGATACCCTACCGCTAACCTCGATTTCTTCGAAGACCATCCGTTTATCCTGTCAACCGGCGTTTATGCAGTGACTGTTGATACCGGCCTTCAAGTATACAAGGGTATGGCAAATGCCGGTTTCCGACCCACCATTGAAGGCAAGTCCCTTGTGGTTGAAGTAAACCTGTTTGATTTCTCCGGCGACCTTTACGGGAAAACGCTGGTCGTCGCATTCATCAACCGGATCCGTGATGAACAAAAATTTGAGAGCCTCGACCAGCTGGTAAAGCAACTAGCAAGGGATAAACAAACTGCACTGAAACTACTTTCCTGACGGGACCATCCTTACGCCAATGCCCAGGATGCCCTCTGTATTTAAACGGGGAGTGAGGTTTTCTATCTCTATCCGGAGGATTCCGGGTTTGGCCATATTGAGCTCCTTTTTCAGCAGGATGATCCCCATACAGGAGTCCTTCCTGCATTCGATGCAAAACCCGCCCGATGCTGACTTCACCGGCATCTGGTATTCGTTGATCCGCTCCTCCCCCGAAGGTGTATTCATGGTCATGTTGAAATCGAGCGTTTCATAGGGAAAATCAGGAGAAAAACGGGCAAAAAGGTAGATGTTGCATGCGTTGACTTTTTCCACAGGAAGTTCAAAGCTGAGTACATTGAACCTCGCCCATGAATGGTCAGAAAACCGATGGTACAACTCACTTGATTCGCTTTTCCGGCATCCGGATCCCATGAAAAGGATCATGCCAAATAGAAGGAATAGGAGCGGATGCAAGCTGTTTTGTCTCTTCACGGCGCTATTAGTCATTTGATGGAAATTTAATGATAAATGTTGTTCCTTTTAATTCCTCAGAGATGAAGGAAATCTCCCCGTTCATCCCTTCTACAATCCCCTTCACAATAGCCAG
This sequence comes from Bacteroidales bacterium, assembly GCA_049317265.1. Lineage (GTDB taxonomy): Bacteria > Bacteroidota > Bacteroidia > Bacteroidales > FEN-979 > CAIVAT01. The sequence continues at coordinate 42,290 of JBMOIP010000030.1, read as the reverse complement.
CCCCAGCCCCATTCCGCTTGTTTTTGTTGTAAAGTCGGGCTGAAAAATCCGGTCGGTGCGCCCGGGAGGAATACCACAGCCATTATCAGACACTGTGATGATCGATTTACCCGGTTCAGCATAAGTTTGAATCCTGATCATCCCATGGTCACTCTCTCCAATGGCCTGAACTGCATTGTTAAGCAAGTTGGTAAATACCCTTATAAGCTGCGACCTGTCTCCAAAAACAAAAGCATCGCCGGCATCAGCAAGGAATTCAAAACGAATCCGGGTAGTATCCCTGTAAAGTGACAGAATAAATTCAATCACCTCCTTCAGGTCAACCTGAATAAATACCACTGCAGGCATTTTTGCAAAGTCAGAAAAATCGGATGCTATAACAGACAGGTTGTCTATTTGTTCCACCATTGACTTTGAAAACCTGGCCAGGCGCTGGTCCCAGTCCGGGGCCTTTTCATTCCACGCCTTTTCAAGGTATTGGGTACTGAGTTTCATTGGGGTGAGCGGATTTTTTATCTCATGTGCAACCTGCCTTGCCATCTCCCTCCAGGCCCCTTCCCTTTCCGACCTGGCAAGCAATTCTGCGCTCTTTCCCAGTGCTTCGATCATCCGGTTATATTCAGAAACAAGTTGTCCGATCTCATCTTTTCGCTTCCAGCCAATTCTCTCGTTCACTTTCCCCAATCTGAGTTGTGACATCTTTCCTGCAAGCAAAGCAAGCGGTGAGGTTATATAGTTAGATATCAGTACGGTAACAAGTACTCCAAGCAATATTAACAGAATATAAACATTCAGGTATGTGACCAGGAATGCAGAGATCTCTTTTTTCAATTCATCCTGCCTGGCGAAATATGGCAGGTTAACATATCCAAGCAGTTGATTCTGATCATTATAAAACGGCAGATAGGCAGAATTGAATTGCATGCCTCCAATCGCTTCATGGTGGATATAAATGGAATTTTTCTCCTTCGCCAATGCCCGGAAGGCCCTGGCATTCATCCTGTCTGACAATAATCCCTCTTCATAAATTTGCCATCTGCTGGAAGAAATCAAAAAACCCCGGTCATTAAAAACATTGATATCTGTAAAGAAAATATTTGACAGCTTGACCAGAAAATCCTCCATTTCGCTTTCAGACAACTCTCTGAACTCAGCCGATGAACCGTACTTGTGCTGTATTTCAACAACTACTGAATTTGCCCGTTCACGCAAATTATCGATATTTTTTTTCTTATTGATTTGTATGATGTTGATTATCTGAATGATCCCAATAGCCAGCAGGGTAATTACCAGGGTTCCTGTTAGTGCGAATTGAAGTCTGTACCTCAGACTTACCTGCACCGGTTTAACCATCCCAGGAACATATTTTACGGCAATGATTATCAGCACAATTACGGAAAACAAGATAAAGAGGTAGGAAAATGGCGCTATAAACGATAAAAAATCCTCCTCATTTTTACTGATTAGCAGCGTGTCGCTATCTGAAACCCTGAATCTGAAATGAATTATCCCCTCTTCGGTAAAGGATTGACCGCTGGCTGAATTTATCCTGTAACGCTCCAGGCTGGTTTTATAATCGAGGGCCCCTGATGCTCGTATCAGGATCCCGTTGTGGTATAATCCATAGGAATAGTCAGCGAGATTAAGGAGTTCAACTCTCGTTTTGTCCATCAGTAACCCGGGATAACCTGGGTCGGGGAAAGAATTTTTTTCATTAAATTCTATAAATATTGTTGGGTAAGCAGCGGAGACAGTATCAGTTTTTCTTCCTGATATAATGGCAATATAATACTCCTTGCCTGCCCCGTAATCCAGGAAGAAAAGGTTCGGAAGAGCCGTAGCCTTCCCGAAATTACTGATAACCCCCCTGAAATAGGTGTTGCAGTTAACCAGGTATCCCTGTGGTTGAATGCGAAGTTCCTTTGCAGGATCACACAGGGTAATCTGAACCTGGTATTTATTCCAGTAGTCTTTAAAATATTGTGTTTTCAGGTAATTTACAAGACTGTCGGGTGCAATACTCAATTTAACCGGATCCTGCCGGAGCCATTGATTTACGAGAGAGTCGGCACCGATCCTTTGCCCGAGCTGTTCGTAAAGCACTTCGGTGAGGGGGTTCCGTTGTGTCACTATTTTACGGGCCAGCAACTTTACTTTCTCACCATCCTTGACCTGGTTGGAACTATTCAGTAATACTGTGGCAAAAACTGCATTAAAACAGAGCAGGAACAACAAATGTTGTATTGAAAAAATTGTGGTTTCCCCGAATTTCAGGTATCGGGTCAGGATCACGAATACAAAGAAAAACAATGACACCGTGATGCTAATATTGACCCCTGCAAGGCTGATCACAATTCCGAACAGGCAAACCATTGAAACAATACCTATGGCAATCCATTTATGGTTTTGAGTGTTATAAAAAAAATCATCCAGCACCCTGGATGAAAACAATCCCAGGGAAAAGAGGAGCGCACTGATGATAAATAATCCCAAACCACTTTGAGCGGTTAACCCGGAGATGTTCTGTAAATTCAGCGCCATGGAAGAGTTTATCACCAGGTCGGTAATCAGATATCCAACCGCGTGAAACGACACAAAAAGGACTACGATGGAGAGCACGTCCATGGTGACACCCCGAAAAGTACTCAAGCCGCCCCCCAATCTCCCGAATGATCCCTTCAGGTGAAATACCATGGCAAGCACAACTAACACCAGCGAATTAATCGTGAAGTCTCCCAGGGAGGGTAAAAATGAGGAGGAGGAATACCCCGCCGGCCCAAACAGCCCTGATATGTATACCTCTTCCGGGAACCCGGCATAACTCATAACAAGCCGGATTCCAACGATGGTGATCGCATAGGTAATAAAAAACAAATTTCCTCTCGATTTGAACCAGGGGGCCGATAAGTAATACCTGTAGATGAAATAACAGAGGAACAGGAATCCAAAAACAAACAGGAGGAAAAAGCACCAGAAAGGAGTGCCCCGGGATGACTGATACGTGACGAACTCCAAACTAAAGAGGTAATCTCTGTTGCTGGAGCGGATCGTATATGACCCTTGTTTTTCAGTAAGAGAAATAGTTGGCGGAAATGGAAATCGTTCTGAAAAATGATCGCAGATAAAATCATTCTGAAACGGAAATTCATGTTTAATTAAACCGGCAGCAACAATACTATATACTCCAACCTCCTTTTCATAAAATCCATACCATCCATTCCTGAGCCGGCTGGTAAAAAAGCGTTCAACCTGCTTTCCTCCGAATTGCTCCGGAAGGATCAGGATATTATTGTTCCAATAAACAAGCTTGTTATTTTTAAAGATGAACAGGAAAAGACCTTCCTCCTCGTCATTCTCCCCGGATAAATCCTCCTTTCCATTTCCGGAGAGCATCAGAAAAGAATCAATGTGAACCGCAGATAAATTCACCTGGGTTTTTAAATCTCTCTCCAGTTTAGTCATCCTCCTTTGAAAATCCCGGGATATGTTCCCGGGGTCATTTTTTCGATCCCCGAAAAAACGCAGGCCGAAAACCGACAGGAACAGGAAAACTGCGATCAGTAAAAAGGGAAAACCCTTAAAAAAAAATTTTCTGCGGGTAAATTTCACTAAATTTCAGATTTACAACAGGTTGAGTCGGGGCCTCTCAGGAGGCATATAAACGCATTTCTGACCCATGTTGATATCAGGATATCAAAACACCCTATGCGCTCAATACAGGGGCTAAAATTAAGGATTTTTCCTTGTGAGAACGAAAATTTGGCTAGAATAACCCCTTCCCGCGGTTTTAGCCTTAAAATTTGACCAAAATCCCAGGATTGCCGGTTTTAGATAACCCGATCTTCCCCGACGATATTTTTCACTCAACATGGAGACATAAAATGCATCAAGCTTTTGGGGTAACACCTCCCTGCACTCAAATCCATGTTTGGTCACCAGCCTTTTCATGGTAACTTCAGAAAAATGGTACAAATGCCGGGGAACATCATATGCGGCCCAAAATTTCCCATACTCCTCCGCATCCCAGGAGGTGCAATTCGGGACCGCAACAATAAATACTCCATTGGAATGAAGCAACTCCTTTACCAATTCAAGTGTGTTATTCAACTCGTGGACATGTTCAAGTACATGCCACATAGTAATACAATCGAAAAGTCCACTGCCTGAATTTATCATGGTAAGATTTGTTACGATTTTAATACCGTTCACCTCCCTGGCATACTGCCCGGCCTTTTCACTGGGTTCCACACCAGAGGTATTAAAACCCTTTGCCTGGCAATAGTTCAGAAACTCCCCGGTACCGCATCCAATGTCGAGGATTCTTCCCTTTTTTACATACCTGGAAACCAGGTTGTATTTGTTCTTTATTGAAAAAACTCTAGCCAGTTTATATATTCTACTGAAAAGGGTCGGCTTCCCGGCATCGTGTGATATATACTCTTCACTCTGGTAATACCTGCCTATTTCGGCGCTGTCCGGCCTTGGGTTCACAAATTTGAAGCCGCAACCGACACACTCCTGAACCGAAAACTCCTCTTTGGTGAGAAAATAGTCCTCAATTTCCATGAAAAGCTTAAAATCTGCCGAATTACATACCGGACATTGAACCATCTTCTCTGCCATTCTATCGGTGTTTCACGTGGAACAAAAAATATACTGCACTAAATAAAGATCTTTATCTTCCTAAAAAAATGATCAGAACCGAGATATCTGCCGGTGAAACACCACTGATCCTGGTTGCCTGACCTATGGTTCCGGGCTTAACCCTGTTAAGCTTTTCCCTTGCTTCATGGGATAACGAAGTCAACTTAGAATAGTCAAAATCATCAGCCAGTTTGTAATCTTCAAGACCAGACAATTTATCAGCCAGCTCCTGCTCCTTACTGATATAGCTGTCATATTTCACCTTCAATTCAACTTCCTCAATAACCTCCTCAATCAGGAGATCCCTTTTCTCTGCAAAATTCCTGATTTCTTCTACATTTCCAATCATTTCAGAAAGGAAAATCTGCGGTCTGAGCAGAATAGCGGAAGCCTTCTGCTTTTGAACGATGGGGTTTGTCTCTTTCTCGACAAGGAGATCATTGATCAGGGTAGGTTGCAGACTTGTTTGGTTCAGAAATGTGATAAATTCATTTACTTTCTCATACTTTTTCTCCATCAAGTTCAGTCTCTCGTGAGTAGCCAGACCTATCCCATAGGATAATCCGGTCAATCGCTGATCAGCATTATCCTGCCTCAATAATATCCTGTATTCGGCCCTGGACGTAAACATTCTGTAGGGTTCTTCAGTACCTTTAGTAATTAAATCGTCGATTAAAACGCCAATATAGGCGTCAGACCGCTTTAAAATAAAATCACTTTTCCCGGCAATTTTTAAATGCGAATTAATCCCCGCCATTAATCCCTGGGCTGCCGCCTCCTCATATCCCGTGGTTCCGTTGATCTGTCCGGCAAAATATAGACCTTCAACAAGCTTTGTCTCCAGGGTAAGTTTCAACTGCTCCGGGGGAAAATAGTCGTACTCGATAGCATAACCTGGTCTGAAAAAACGTGCTTTCTCAAATCCTTTAACTTGCCGCAAGGCCTTAAATTGGACATCTTCCGGTAGCGAGGAGGAGAATCCGTTTACATAATATTCCACCGTACTCCAACCCTCCGGTTCAATGAAAAGCTGGTGCCTGTCCTTGGTTGAAAACCGATCTATTTTATCCTCAATTGATGGGCAATATCTCGGACCTTTTCCTTTAATCCTCCCCGAAAACATAGGAGATTTCTCAAACCCTGTACGTAAAATATCATGAACTTCCGGTCCGGTATGCGTCAACCAGCAACTTCGTTGTTTTACCAAAGGAGGAGTTGAGGTAAAGGAGAATTTCCCGGGCTTTTCATCCCCTGGCTGCTCTTCCATTTCTTTAAAATCGAGTGACCTTCCATCCACCCTGACAGGTGTTCCTGTCTTCATCCTGCTGGAGGAAAAACCGAAATCCACCATCCGTTCAGTAAGATTTTTTGATGATCCGTCACCCATTCTTCCTCCTGAAAAATTCTTCTCGCCAATATGAATCAAGCCGTTCAAAAAAGTACCGTTTGCAAGTATCACGGCTTTACATTTAATCTCCATTCCCAATCCTGTTTTAACTCCGGAGACTTTACCATTTTTAACACAAATATCAACGATGGAATCCTGCCAGAAATCCAGGTTACGAATTCCTTCCAATATATTTCTCCATTCAATTGAGAATAAAACCCGGTCATTTTGGGCCCTTGGGCTCCACATAGCGGGTCCTTTTGAACGATTCAGCATTCTGAATTGAATCATGGTTTTATCGCTGACAATCCCACTATATCCACCCAATGCATCAATCTCCCGGACAATTTGCCCCTTGGCTATCCCGCCAATGGAAGGATTACATGACATTTGCGCCATGTTCAGCATATTCATGGTAACCAACAACACCTTTGATCCCAGGTTGGCAGCAGCAGCAGCAGCTTCACAACCCGCATGACCTGCACCAACAACAATAATATCATATTTCTGCATCCGACTATTCCGTTTGTTTCACGTGAAACAATTTCAAAGTTACCAACAAAAGAAAAATCTGAAACGCTTCCGACCTGCAAAATTACGACAAATCGACCTATGCCTCCCTAACTATTTTTGGTGCAATAAACCCTCTACTCAATCGGTCCATTTAGTCAATGGAGGCCTCAGATAAATATCCTGATCATCCCATTTACCAGAGACCTTAAATTCATCTGCTCCGCCATCAAACCTGCCGGTTACCTTGTCCGCAGAAACAGTATTATAGATAGCAGGCAGAAAGGTAAGATAGTCCAATTCTACGACAGCATTTTCTCCAGGCCCGACAAGACAATTTTCGGATCAAAATGAATTCCTGAGGGGAAAGGTAATATGGTTTTCAGATTTCTGATTAGTGCGGATATTTCACCTTGTACATACCCAACCAACGATACATTCAGTTTCCTCAGGGGTTTTCCGTGAATTCTCCGTGGCCCTCTAGGTAATATTGTTCCACCGAGTACCACTGAGAAACCTCACAGAGAGACACAGAGAGGGATTTTCCTCTGCCTTTATCTTCTCAGATCTTTACCTCCGGGACAGATTCTCGCCGAAAAAGAATATCCCGTTATCCTAATGGACTTATGAACTTGACAGAAAAACCGGAGAAAATAAATCCCCAATTTTCAACATTAAAATACGGTAATGTTATTTGGAATTGGAGTCGATTACGGTAAGACTGAATTGCTTTTCGAACGAATAGGCCAGACTTAATTTTAGAAAAATTGTTCCTACAATGAACCTTTAGAATTTAACAGGGCAAGGTAAAAATTCTCCTTCTCTGTCATGATCGTTTTTAACTTTTTATTTGTATCGTCATATCCAATTAAATGCAAGACACCATGAATAATAACCCGGTGCAATTCATCGGCAGGCTTTTGATTGAAGGTTCCGGCATTTTCCAGAACACGAGGCCAGCTGATGAAGATGTCGCCACATAATGAACCATGTTCATCGTCAAATGAAAAGGTTAAAATATCAGTTAATGTTTTATGATTGAGATACTTATAATTCAATTCTGCCAAATATTCATCATCACAAAAAATAAAATTCAGATCTCCGCAGTTCTTTCCTTCCCTTTCGATGGCATTCAGGATCCAATTTCTCAAGACATCTTTCTTCCGGAAAACAAAAGAGACGTTTTCCTTGAAAAAATTAATTTCACTTTTCATTTCTTGTGTATTTGGAGATCCTTCTTATGCCAATAGTCCTTTAACTCGTTTATCCTCTGGAGTGATTTTTCGTAATTCATGCTTGAGACGTAAAAAACCAGAACAATTGTCTTGGCGTTTATAGAAATGGTGATTTCGTCGGTCAAAGCTTTGATGATAAAAATATCCCTGGAAAGTTTATACTTCCTGATCTCCCTGTCAAGCAAATCCTCGGAATCACCCGTTGAATCCGTCAAATTACCCAGCCTGATTTTAAAAACCAGTCCCCGATTGTTCCTCCCAAAAGAGATGGTAATTTGTCCATCCTCGGGTGAATCACTAAGTGAAAACAAGATTCCGGCTGCCTCCGTTGTGGCAAGCAGAACATTGCCAAAATACTCATTGTTGATATTGTAGTAATCGCATATCTCTTCAACAAACCGTTCGAGCTTGGAAATCTCTTTTTTTCCGGTTATAGCCAGTTCCCTGAAATCCCGTTTCATATCAGTTTTCTATTTTAACAATATAACTATTCACCTTGCTTTTATAGAACGAATTGATACCGGGCAAAATCAATTGAATATTATCCTGGCTCGCTCTTTTTTTCATGTTATACTGATAATTCAAACCAGGGTTACTGTTTTTCTGTGTTTTTGCTTCTGTTGATTCTCTTTTCTCTTCCTGGTCTCTCATTTGCTCTGCTTTTTCCGATTCGAGCAACCTGGTAAGTATTTGTTGCTGACGGTTCATAGTCTCTTGTGTGATTCGTTTATTGATGAGGTCCTTCTCGATCTGTTCCATATTTTTTCCGGCTTCATTTAAAGATCCCTGATCCTTAACACCCTTAGAACCCATCTCATCCTGGTATTTCTGCATCTCATTCCTTAACGCCTCCTGCTGAGCAGCAAGTTTTGCAAGCTCTTTGCTCATTCCACCCTGGCCGTCTTTTGTTCCCTTCCCGTCCTTTTTGGGTCCGTCCATACCTGCCTTCAACTTTTCAAGCTGCTTGCCGATACTTTGCTGAAGCTCCTTCATATTTTTGGCCGACATTTTTCCTTTACCCTTTCCTCCAGGGTTTTTACAGGATTTACTTCCAGCCTTTGACTTTTTTGAATTGGCCTTTTGCTCATTCATCTTCTGCAGCGACTCGTTTAATAACAACGCAAGGTTATTGATCGAAGTCATGGCAAACTGCTGCTTTGCTACAGCATTATTTATATTGCGGGTATCCATCGATTCCAGGGCCAGGTCAACATTCAGGTTGACCGCTGCAATCTCTTTCATCACAAACGATTTAATCTCTATCTGGCGCTTTGCGATGGCCACCAGCGAATCTTCCACCACCTTCATTTTACCGCTGAACTCCTTTTGCCTGGTTACCAGCTCCGGATACCTGGGATCATTCCTGGCAATCTGCCGCGTATTTGCAATCATCTCCTCCTGGTCATAAGAGAGGCGGACCAGGTTCTCGAGGATCATCCTTACATTCTCCGCATCCTCTTCGGATTGCGAATCTTCACTCTCCTCCTGGGCCTCTTCCATCTGTTTGGCAAGATCCTTCATCTGTTTGGCTGATTTTTTCTGTGATGCAGCAGCCTCCTTGTTCTTCTTCTCATTCAGCTTTTTAGCACTTTCCGATAAACTTTTTTGAATGCTGTCCTGCTTATCCTTCGTGTTTCCAAGTTCGGCCGGAGTTTCAAGCTGTTTCCCCTCCTTTTCAAGTTCTTTGATCTTTTCTGCTATGCTATCGGCCTTTTTGGCGATCTCGTTCTGCTGTTCGGCGAGTTTCTCATTTCCCTGGGTTTGCTTTTCAGTCTCCTCTGCAAGCTTCTCCTGTTTTTCCGCAGTTTTCCTCAGATCGCTGATGGCCGATTCCAGCTTCCTTTCAAATTCAATTTGCTTCATGATGGCAAGGTTCCTGTCCAGCTGGGTCTCTAGTTCCTTGTTCGAAATTTTCATTTTCTCCAGCAGATTTCCAAGTTTATCCTTATCTATCTGGTTAAGCAGGTCCTTCATCTCCTGGATCATTTTCTTCATCTCATCCGAAAGCATCTCATCCATCATTTCATTCAACTTCTTCTGCTTCTCGATGATCCTTTCACTTGTCTCCATGTACTTCTCTTCGGCGGCAATATTTTCACTGTTTGCCTTTTTTATCTGCTCCACTTTATCTTCAATGGCCTCATTCGCCTTTATCAGGTCTTCGAGTTTCTTCTTTTCCTGCCAGGAGATGGAAGTTTGGTCCACCAGCTTCTTGTTAAGTTCTTCCATGGTCTTCTTGATCGCCTTGGCATCGGAAAGGCTTTTTTGCAGATCCTTGTCCATCTGTTTTTCATTGTTGTCTGTGCGATGCGCTATTTCATCCAGGGTAGGTGTTGAAATGGTCCTGACCTCCGATTTTGTAGCCTTTGGACCGTGAATCCCATCGTTGTCCCAAACTTCGAAATAGTATTGGATGCTTTGTCCCGCTGCTGGCAGAAGCTTCAGCAGATCCACTGCATAGTAGAAAACCTGGTTATTGACCGATTTTTCAATGGGTATAAGCTCAGATTTAACAATGCGCATGGTTGTATCCCCTTTTGAGAAAACAGCGTAGTTAAAGGTCAGATTTGTGAACCCGTAGTCATCTTTGATGGTGCCTTTGAAGAAGATATTTGTTGCCAGCAATGAATCCGCTGATTCGGTCACGAAAACCGAAGGAAATCCGTCGCCAACCACATTGATCCTGAACTTCAGCGAATCAGCCATGAAAGTATTGGCATTCACCGGGGAGATGCTGTAAGAGAGGGATTTGGGAATCCTGACCGAATAGCTGAAGGTGTTTGAGTTTTCTTTTGCCAGGGTAATTAATTCATTATCAAATCTTAACTTGATCGCGGTCACATCTTTTGTAAAGAATTTCCAGGTAATCTCAGAACCCTCCGGGATGACCAGGTCGCCCTGGTTCTCATATTTCTCCGACGTTTTATTGATATAGGCAGGATAAGTGACTCCGACTTCAAAATTCAGGATGGTTGGTTTCGGGAAAACCCGTAATTCATAATCGGGCGATTTGAAATCCCCGGTAACGATCCTGAACGTAGTGCTCGCCTGGAGGGATTTAAACACATAGGTAAACAAGAACCCTTTATTGCGAGCCATTTTAAAGGTTCCTTCCTTCGTGCTGACAAACACCTCGGCAGGAATTTCTGTCCCGGAAACCTTTACGATGAGTTCAAAATCCTCCTGCTGGATCGCTGTAAGAGATTTGTTCAGAATCTGTATCTGAAACGGCAGAGGCGTTGCGAAAGTCTGGTTGAATTTGATCAGCCGCTGTGTGGGATCCGAGATGGTATCCGGCGAAATAACAGCAAGAAGCAGAATGATGGCAATGGGAATGAGCGCATAACGAAGATACCTCAGATTTTTCCGGAAATCGACCACCATGGTAAACCGGAAAACCTTGAGTGAGTTGGTTTTCTGTTCGATGCTGGCAGAGAGCAGTTCCGCGCTTTCGCCTGCAGCCTGCTGCTGCTTGATAAGCTGCAAAGTATTCAGAAGCTTATCCTGGATCTCGGAAAAATGGGTCCCGATGATTCTTGCCGCCTGGTCGTGCGAGATGATCTTTCCGATTTTGATCAGTTGCAGGACGGGGATGAGCACAAGCCTGGTTAACAGAAATCCTGATAATCCAAGAAATGAGAAAAACAGGATCATCCTCACTGTCTGACTGAAATGAAAGAGATATTCAAGGGAGATAAAAACCAGGTAAAAAGCGGTCAGAAGGGTCAATGACCATAACACACCCCTCATCAGCCGGTTCTTGTAATACTTCCGGATGAAATGATCAAGTTTTTGAATCAGAACCTGGTTCTCTGCCATTTTATATCTCTCTCCTTCCGATAAACGAATCACAAAATTGTTTAGTATTCTGATGCAAAAGTACGAATATAAGCAGTGTGTGATTTTCATTCTTGGAGGAATAGCGTAATTTTGTCCTCTCATTAACAAAACCAGCAATGACTGTTAATCCCATACGCGTACGATTTGCCCCCAGTCCCACCGGCCCTTTGCACATCGGCGGCGTGAGGACGGCCCTCTATAACTACCTTTTTGCCCGAAAGTCGGGAGGAACCATGATCCTGCGGATTGAAGACACCGACCAGACAAGGTTTGTGGCCGGGGCAGAAGATTACATTGTGAATTCGCTTGCCTGGTGCGGTCTTGAGTTTGACGAGAGTCCGCAGAAAGGCGGGCCTCATGCCCCCTACCGTCAATCGGAACGGTCGGCGATCTACCGCAAATACATCCAGCAGCTCATCGACAGCGGACACGCCTATTACGCCTTTGATTCGGAAGTTTCCCTTAACATGTTGCGGGAAGATGCAAAAAACAACGGGGGCCATACATTCCAGTATGACCAGCGGACAAGGAAAACCCTTCAGAATTCGGTTGCTCTTCCCGAGGCCGAATGGAAAAAGCTTATGGAGGATGGAACACCCTATGTGGTAAGAATAATGATCCCTGAAAACGAGCAGGTGGTGGTACACGACCTGATCCGGGGAGAGGTGGTTGTAAACACACAGAACCTCGACGACAAGGTGTTGTTTAAGTCAGACGGTCTCCCCACCTATCACCTGGCAAATGTTGTGGATGATTACCTGATGAAGATCACCCATGTAATCCGGGGAGAAGAGTGGCTGCCATCGGCACCGCTGCATGTGCTGTTATACCGGTTTTTTGGCTGGGAGGCCATTATGCCGAAGTTCGCCCATCTGCCATTGATCCTTAAGCCCGACGGAAACGGTAAGCTGAGCAAGCGTGACGGCGACCGGCTGGGTTTCCCGGTATTTCCCACGGCCTGGACGGATCCGAAAACCGGGGAGCTCTATTCAGGATACAGGGAGTCGGGTTATCTTCCTGAAGCCGTTATCAACATCCTGGCCCATCTCGGTTGGAACCCGGGAACAGAGCAGGAGTTGTTCACGTTGGATGAATTAATTCAGCAGTTTTCGCTTGAACGGGTTGGAAAACACGGTTCGAAATTTGACCCGGAGAAGGCCAGGTGGTTCAACCACCAGTATATGCAGCAGAAATCGGACGAAGAACTTCTGACCTTGCTGAGACCATCGCTGGAATTGCACGAATTAACCCCTTCAGCAGATTATCTTTCCAGGGTTGTCCATTTGACCAGGGATCGTGCCACCCTGGTTCCTGACCTCTGGAATGCCTCCTGGTTCTTCTTTCTGAGGCCGGATCAATACGATGAGCAGGTTTACCGGAAAATCTGGCAACCCGTCACCACCGAAATGGTCCGGAACTTTGCAAAAGAGGTTGAACCCATGACTGATTTCAACAAAGACACACTTCATCAACTCGTACAGGAATATACCACCAGGACCGGTATTAAAATGGGGCAGCTGATGAACCCTCTTCGTCTTCTGATGGTCGGTTCAAACCTGGGACCGGGAATGATGGACCTGGCGGATGTGTTGGGAAAAGAGGAGTTTCTTGCCAGGATTGAAACAGGGCTAACTAAACTGACTGGTTGAATCCTATAAGGCAATTGACATTAAAAAGGCCGTAAATCAATGATTTACGGCCTTTTTTGATTTCGATTGTTGTCCGACTAGGGGTCGAACCTAGACTCTAATGATCCAGAATCATTTGTGTTGCCAGTTACACCATCGGACAATCTGAGCGCAAAATTAATACATTTTTTACAAAAATGTCAAGTTTATTTAACTTTTTCAACCTTTGTCCAGGAATCTTTCAAAGGAACGACGCGGTTAAAGACAAGGTGTTGAGAAGTTGAATCCTTATCTACAGAGAAATAGCCTGTACGTTCGAACTGGAATTTATCCAAAACAGTTGCTGACGATACTGCCGGCTCGATAAATGCAGTAAGGACTTTCAGCGAATCGGGATTGAGATAATCCTTGTACGTTATGCCCTCTTCGTTGTCGTCGGGATTCTCTTTGGTAAATAGCCGGTCATAAAGCCTGACTTCTGCCTTAACTGCGTGTTTTTCAGATACCCAATGCAGCGTTCCCTTCACTTTACGATTGCTTTCGGGCATGCCGCTTTTGGTTTGGGGATCATAGGTGCAGTGGATCTCCGTGATTTCGCCTGTTTCCGGGTCCTTCACGACACTTTCGCACCGGATGATGTATGCAGCCTTCAAACGAACCTCGCGTCCGGGAGCGAGCCGGAAAAACTTGTTCGGGGGATCTTCCATGAAATCGTCCCTTTCAATAAGCAAGGTTTTCGAAAAAGGCATCTTTCGCTTCCCTTTTGATTCATCCTCAGGGTTGTTGACAGATTCCATCTCCTCAACCATATCTTCGGGGTAGTTGTCAAGAACCACTCTTACCGGGTTGAGCACCGCCATGAGCCTGTTGGCCCTTTTGTTGAGATCTTCACGGATGCAGAATTCCAGCAGGCTCACATCGATCACATTGTCGCGTTTGGCTACACCGATGGTCTCGGCAAAGTTCCGGATCGACTCGGGGGTAAACCCGCGCCGGCGCAATCCGCAGATGGTGGGCATGCGGGGATCATCCCAGCCGTTCACATTGCCATCGCGCACCAGTTCGAGCAATTTCCGTTTGCTCATCACAGTGTAGGTCACGTTGAGCCTGGCAAATTCGATTTGCCGGGGTGCGTAGAGGCCTATTTCCCGGATGAACCAGTCGTACAGGGGACGGTGAACCTCAAACTCGAGGGTGCAGATGGAGTGGGTGATCCGTTCGATGGAGTCGGACTGGCCATGGGCGAAGTCGTACATCGGGTAGATGCACCACTGGCTGCCAGTACGGTGATGATGGGCATGGAGAATACGGTAGAGCACCGGATCGCGCATATGCATGTTCGGGGAACCCATGTCGATCTTAGCGCGGAGGACCCGCGTTCCGTCGGGGAACTCCCCTGCCCTCATGCGGGCAAAGAGGTCCAGGTTTTCTTCAACAGAACGGTTCCGGAAGGGGCTCTCTTTACCGGGACGCGTAGGTGTGCCGCGGGTTTCACTGATCTCTTCGGCCGTCATGTCGCAAACAAAAGCGCTTCCTTTGCTGATGAGAACAACCGCATATTCATACAGTTGCTCAAAATAATCAGAGGCAAAGAAGAGGCGGTCTTCCCAGTCAAAACCAAGCCATTTCACATCTTCCATGATGGAATCGACATACTCTACATCTTCTTTCACCGGATTGGTATCGTCGAAACGGAGATTCGTTTTTCCATTATATTTTTTCCCGAGGCCGAAGTTCAGGCATATCGATTTCGCGTGACCGATGTGGAGATATCCGTTGGGTTCGGGCGGAAAGCGGGTATGAACGCGGCCTTCGTTGACTCCTTTTCGTATGTCCTCTTCGATGATCTCTTCAATGAAATTGAGGGAACGGGTGATTTTTTCTTCTTCCGGATTTGCTTTTTCTTCCATATCAAGTTTTGTTAATTACCTCCTGTGAATGAACAGGTGCTCTTTGAGGGCTTTTTACCGGCCTTGTGATTATAGTGATGAGTTAAAAAATTAACCACAAAGACACAAAGGGTTACACAAAGTTCACAAAGAACGGGAATGAGGGGAATCCTGCGTTTTGGGATTTGACCGGAACGCAGGGCGACATATCCTCTGCAAACTTACTACTATTTACAAAAAGGTGGCCCCGGGTTCACCGGAAATTGATAATTTCACCGCCTGAAAAAACAATTTATGGGTACAATCCTGCTTGAAGGAATGGAGTTTTTTGCCTTTCACGGCTGTTTTAAGGAAGAACAGATCATCGGTACGAAGTTCATCGTTGATCTTCAGATCGACGCGGACACCTCGGTTTCGGAGGTTTCAGACCGCCTGACCGACACAACAGATTACGTGGGACTTTACCAGTGTGTTAAAAAGGAGATGGACCAGAAGTCGCATTTGCTGGAACATGTTGCCCGGCGCATCGTGGATGCTGTTTGCCAGGAATTCCCCGCCATCATTGCCCTGGAGCTGAAAATTGCCAAAATAAACCCCCCGATGGGCGGGAAAATGCAGCAGGTGAGTTTCAAAACCCAATGGAAGAAATGATTTTGTCGGAATTTCAAAACTTTTTGTAATTTTGCACTCCATTTACCATGGTTTCGTGGCCGAGTGGCTAGGCAGCGGTCTGCAAAACCGTCCACAGCGGTTCGACTCCGCTCGAAACCTCCTCAACCCGTTTCTTTCCGGAACGGGTTTTTTTATTTCCCCCTTGGATAGAGCAGGTATTCGCTGATGAACACCAGGAAAAGGGTAAAAGCGCTGCTTAACAGCACCCTGACGAAGGTTGCCATGAATTCATTCAACCGGAAGATCTCGAGATAGAAAAAGGTAAGGTGATGTATCAGGGTGAGGATTATGGCATAATAAAGGAACCATTTCACTCCCTGGTTTCTCAGGGAGGGGGTGTCTCCCAGCAAAGATTCCGGCCCCGAAGAGATGGCCGCGATCACAAAGGGGCGCGCAAAAGCCATCATCACGCAGGCTGCGGCATTGAGCCCGATGGTATTCGTAAAGATATCAACGCTCCAGCCCAGCACGAAAGCAGCCAGCAGCAACATCCATTTGGGTGTGTCAAACGGCAGCAACAGGATAAAATAGATGTAGAAATAGGGATTGATATAACCGCTCAGGTTGATATGATTGAGAATCAACACCTGGAGGAAGATCAGAAAGAAAAACCGGATGATGTTAAAAAAAACGGTTCTTGAGGTCATTATTGTGTTTTAAAGGAGGCTTTTAAATCTTCTTTTTCCTTGCGCATCATATCCACCACCACTTCAATGTATCCCAGGCTGTTGAAGTCGGTTGAAAAGAGGATCTCGCCATTGTTGAAGTTCTCATCCTGGGCATTTTTAAATCCCGAGATGGTTCCGATCATCAAACCTTCAGGAAAGATATCGGAATTCCCGCTCGTAATAATGGTATCGCCCTTGACCATGATGATATGTTTTGGTATCTCCCTCACCTGCCCGCTGCGGTAACTTCCCCCGTTCCATTCAACATTCACCAGCTGGTTGTTCTTTTTGAACTTTCCCGAGATCCGGCTGTCCTTGTTTAGCATCGACATGATCCAGCTGAAATGGGGAGAGACGCTCACCACCTGACCCACGATCTTGTTCCCGATGATCACCCCCATGTGGTTTTGAATGCCATGGAGCGAACCCTTGTTGATCATCAGGAAGTTGTTCCGTTTGTTGGTGGAGTTACTGATCACCTTTGCACTGATGTACTTGTATTCCAGGTGAACAATGGAATCCTTTTTATAGAATATGTTAACATCGGTTGTATAAAACGCCTCAGGAATCCGGGAATGGAGTTTGGCCATCTCTTCAATCAGCACGCGGTTGGTTTTCCGGAGGGAAAAATACTCTGAAATCCCGCTGAACATGCTGTTGACAGAGCCTGACACGGCATTGGATACAGAATAGAGGGAACTTCCCTGGAATTCATTGTAATTGAACAGCAGAACCAGTGAAAAGGTCTCCAAAAGCAGGAAAAGAAAATAGAAATAGTGCTCCCGGAAAAATAAAAAAAGATTCCGCATAGTACCTCTTACTTGATGAGGAACGTGAACTTGTCAAAGTTTTTCAAAGCGATGCCTGTTCCACGGGCAACAGCGCGCAATGGATCTTCGGCAACATGCACTTTCAGTTTTGTCTTGAGATGAATACGTTTGTCAAGTCCGCGCAGCAAGGCGCCGCCCCCGGTGAGATAGATCCCGGTTTCGAAAATATCCGAGGCGAGCTCGGGAGGGGTCATCTCCAGGGCATTCAATACGGCAGCTTCGATTTTGGCAACCGATTTGTCGAGACAATGGGCTATTTCAGTATAGTTGACAATCACCTCTTTGGGGATACCGGTTAAGAGGTCGCGGCCATGCACGGCATAGTCGGGCGGGGGATTGTCGATATCGGCAATGGCCGCGCCCACTTCGATCTTGATGCGTTCGGCTGTACGTTCACCCACGTTGATATTATGCTGCTTGCGCATGTACTCCTCGATGTCGGCGTTGAATTCATCGCCGGCGATACGGATCGATTTGTTATTCACGATACCCCCGAGGGCAATGACGGCGATTTCGCTGGTACCACCGCCGATGTCGATCACCATGTTGCCAATCGGCTCCAGCACATCGATGCCGATCCCGATGGCGGCAGCCATGGGTTCATGGATCAGGCGCACTTCTTTGGCGCCAGCCTGTTCGGCCGAATCCTTAACTGCCCGTTCTTCAACCTCTGTAATTCCGGAGGGGATGCAGATGACCATCTTGAGTGCGGGAGGAAACCACGATTTGCGCAAATCGATCATCTTGATCATGGCGCGGATCATGTGCTCGGCAGCCTGGAAGTCGGCAATGACTCCTCCCCTCAACGGGCGTATGGTCTTGATGTTTTCGTGGGTCTTTCCATGCATCATCTGGGCTCTTTTCCCCACTGCGATGATTTTTCCCGAGCTGCGTTCGATGGCCACGATGGATGGCTCGTCAACAACAACTTTGTCATTGTATATGATGATGGTATTTGCGGTACCCAGGTCGATGGCTATCTCTTTCGTAAACAATCCCATGGTATCAGTATTTAATGTTTAAAATGTCGTATCCCGGTAAAAACCATGGACATATTGTGTTCATTGCAGTAGTTTACAGAATCAACATCCCGGATGGAACCACCCGGTTGGATGACAGCTGTAATGCCCGCTTCGTGGGCAATTTCAACGCAGTCGGCAAACGGGAAAAACGCATCCGATGCCATCACTGAACCTTTAATATCAAATCCAAATGCCTGGGCCTTGCTGATGGCCTGGCGAAGTGCATCCACGCGGGATGTCTGCCCCATGCCGCACCCGATGAGCTGACGATCCTTAATCAGGACTATCGTATTAGATTTCAGGTGTTTAACAATTTTACAGGCAAAAACCAACGCATCAGTCTCCTGCTGTGATGGCTGTTGAACAGTAACGTATTGAAATTCTGTTTGTTGTTCCGACACCAAATCTTTATCCTGTTCAAGAACACCGTTCAGGATGGACTTAAACTGCAGGGGCGGGAAGTCAAACGAATTTTTTTGCAAAATTATTCTATTTTTCTTTGATTTCAGGAGATTTAGGGCATCAATTTCAAATGCGTCGGCAATTAAAATTTCAAAGAATAATTTATTGAGTTCTCCTGCGGCATCTATATCGATGATTCCGTTGGCAATGATGATACCGCCGAAGGCTGAAACGGGGTCACAGGCAAGGGCACCGAGGTAAGCCTCTTTCAGCGAGGAGCGGCTGGCAACGCCACAGGGATTGGTATGTTTGATGATGGCCACGGTATGTTCGGAAAATTCACCAATGAGGTTGATGGCCGCGTCGACATCAACCAGGTTGTTGTACGACAACTCTTTTCCGTTCAGTTTGGTAAAGACCCTCTCCAGGTCCCCGTAATAGGTACCTTTCTGGTGTGGATTTTCACCATATCTCATTGAATTTGACACGATAACACTTTGCTTGAATGCCGGGATATTTTCCTGCCGGTTGAAGTATTTAAAAATTTCAGTGTCGTAATGAGAGGAGACATTAAATGCCTGTGCCGCAAAAAGCCTGCGTTCGTTCATGCTTGTATAGCCGTTATTCCTTTCGAGGATATCAACCAGGTGAGGATAGGAAGCTGCTGACGGGACCACTACCACATGGGCATAATTCTTCGCGGCAGCGCGGATCAGGGAGATCCCACCGATATCGATCTTCTCGATGATTTCATCCTCCCTGTTTGTTGATGCCACAGTTTTCTCAAACGGATAGAGATCCACAATCACGAGATCGAAGGAGGGGATTTCGTATTTTTCAACATCGTCAACATCCGAAAGCTGGTTGCGCCGCCACAGGATGCCTCCGAACACTTTCGGATGCAATGTTTTAACCCGTCCTCCCAGGATTGACGGATAGGAAGTAATTGATTCGATGGAGATGGGGCTGAGTCCCTTACTTTTCAGAAAATCGAAGGTTCCCCCGGTAGAAAAAATCTGTATTCCAAAAGACTCAAGTTTGAGTGCCAGCTCCTCGATTCCATCCTTGGAATATACGGAGATCAGGGCTGATTTTATTTTAATCTGATCGTTCATATGGATAATTATTGTAACAATAACAGAATGGCTGCGTCTAAACCCGAATTAAAGTAAGTTGTGCAATGTTACCAAAAATTAGCAGAAAAACCATGATTTACGATTGGACGATTTACGATTGCAGATTAAATTGAACGATTTACGATTTACGATTTTCAGCCGTCAATCGTCCAATCGTAAATATAGCTATCTTTACCTTTTTTAACGGAAAGTACCTTCATCCATGATTTTAATCCTACGTTTGATACGAGAAAGCTATATTTTTGCTTTTCAGGCAATTATAGTGAATAAAGTACGGACAATCCTCTCCCTTCTCGGGATTACCATCGGGATTTTCTGTGTCATATCGGTGTTTACTGTTTTTGATTCCATGGAAAATGCCATCAGGAAGAGCATTGCTTCGCTGGGAAGCAATGTGCTCTATGTTCAGAAGTGGCCATGGGCGATGGGTGGCGATTATCCCTGGTGGAAATACTGGCAACGGCCGGAAGCATCGCTGGATGACATGGAGGAGATCGAAAAACGCAGCAACCTCGCTGAGTCAGTGGCCTTTATGGTGCAGGTAAATAAAACCGTGAAGTACCTGAACAACTACATGGAGAATGTAAATGTAAGCGGCGTTTCACAGGATTTCGACAAAGTCTGGAAATTTGAAATGGGCGACGGCAGGTATTTTTCAATGACCGAATCGGCCAGCGGGAAAAATATTGCAATTATTGGTGCAGATATAGCCAAAGATCTCTTTCCGGAGGGCGATCCTGTGGGCAAAAAAATAAAGATTTTCGGGAGGAACATCGAAGTGGTGGGGGTGATCACAAA
This sequence comes from Bacteroidales bacterium, assembly GCA_049317265.1. Taxonomy (GTDB): domain Bacteria; phylum Bacteroidota; class Bacteroidia; order Bacteroidales; family FEN-979; genus CAIVAT01. The sequence goes on along the minus strand of JBMOIP010000030.1, from coordinate 21,629 downwards.
AGAGGGGGAGGATTTTTTTGGCAACTCCAATGACCAGGCGGTTTATCTGCCGGTCAACTTTTTTAAAACCCTTGTGGATTTAAGAGATATGGGCGCCACCATTGTCGTCAAAGCAAAGCCCCTTGTCTCCAATGATGAATTGCGCGATGAACTGACCGGGCTCATGCGTTCCATCAGGAAGCAAAAACCCTCTGCGGAGGACAATTTTGCCATCAATGAGACCGATATCATATCGAAGGGATTCGAAAGCCTGTTCAAGGTGATCGCCATGGTTGGCTGGATCATTGGAGGCTTCTCGCTGCTGGTAGGCGGTTTCGGGATCGCCAACATCATGTTCGTATCGGTGAGGGAGCGCACCAACATCATCGGAATTCAGAAAGCGCTCGGCGCCAAGAACTATTTCATCATGCTGCAGTTCCTGTTTGAAGCCATCTTTCTCTCGCTGATCGGGGGGATATTCGGTTTGTTGATCATCCTGATTCTCACGATCATCGTATCCTACACCACCGAATTCAACCTCATCCTTACCCAGGGCAACATATTGCTGGGCATCGGAGTTTCAGCCATCATCGGGTTGGTTTCGGGGATCATACCCGCCTATTCCGCATCAAAGCTTGATCCGGTGGAGGCGATGCGAACAGGTATGTAGATCAGAATGGCCAGAACTGGTTATCGTTCCAGATCTTCTCCTTCAGTTCATTGTCCATGTCGCTGAGAATCTTCAGGTGTCCTCCCTCCCATTCCGCCAGCCAGCGATAGAGATTTTTCTCATTGGGATCCTCCGACAACTGTGCCTGTTTTGAATAGACCTCCACGGCCCTTTTCTCAAAGTCAATGGCAGCTGATATCGCAGCTGCTTCAAACCCTGCGGATGAAATTTTGGTTTTCATATCCTCCGTCAGAATCAGGGTTGCAAAGCCTTCATTGGCCAGGTCGGGCAAATCAACTTTTGTGAACGCATGGTTTTTTTCATAACCGATGTACTGTTCGGCAAGGAATTTAACGTGCTTTGTCTCCTCATCTGCCATGGTCAGAAAAATATGCTTGATCTCCGGATCGGGAGTTTGTTCAGCTACTTTTGCGTAGAAGGCGTGGCCTCTTTTCTCCATGAGGATGGCCATTTTAAGGATTTCGAGTGCTTTTTGTGTTTCCATGATACCTGTTTTTGAGTCTTCAAACTTACGAAAAAAAACACAACTGCTGCATTGTTTTATTGCCCTCCCAGGATAAGGATGGCTTCCTGAACAGTTCCGACAGGATTAAAACATGTTTTCTCCCTGCAGACATAGATTCTTGTCTCACGCACATAAGTGCTGGTATCACTTGTTCCGGGGCCGAATTCATGCAGCTTCCCCGAGAAGATGACATTCGGCAAATAATACCCTGAGAACTCCTGCAGCCTAAGCATAGCCTCACCCCCTTCAATGCGTACTGTGGCGGGTCCTGATTGCAGATCGGCGAGCAGCATGATCCAATTGGCGTGAAATGCAGGATTCCGACGTACCTGGGGAACCATTTTCTGTACCATCATTGCTGCACGCCTTATGTATTCATCTTTGTTCAGCAGTGATCCAAGGACAAACAGGTTCCTGGCCATTTGCGAATTTGAGGCAGGAATGACATTGTCGGAAAGTTCCACCGTTTCCCTGATCAGGGATGGTTCTTCATTGGATTTGAGGTTGAAAAAGAGCCCGCCATCAGCATTGAAGTGTTCCAACACCTGCCGGGTCAATGCATCGGCCGAATCCAGCCAGGTTTCATCAAAGGTTGACTGGTAAATATCCGTAAAGGCTTTGATCAGAAAGCAGTAGTCATCCAGAAAACCGGCAATTGCAAAGGAACCGGACATCGCATTTCGCCAGAGTTTGCCGTTTCGCCGTGTAAAATAAACACGGTAAAAGGTGGCAGCCGAAATTGCTTTTTCAAGCCACAACGGCTTTCCAAAGACCTTTGCCGCTTCCACCATTGCACTGATCATGAGAGCATTCCAGCATGTCAGAATTTTATCGTCGGTAGCTGGCCTGATCCTGTTGCTGCGAACGGTAAAAAGCTGGTTCCTGCAAGTCTCCAGAAATGCCGTCAATTGGTCCCCAGGAATTCCATGTTTCCCTGCAAAGACTGCCTCCGGCATAGATTTCCGCAAAATATTGAGGTGGTGTTCCCAATTTCCCTCCACTGTACACGAGTATAGGGAGAGAAACAATTCCGGATTCTCCCCAAGATATTTATGCAGCTCTTCATTGGTCCACCCATAAAACGCTCCCTCTGTTCCTTCACTGTCGGCATCAAGTGAAGCATAAAAGAGGCCCCGTGAATCGGTCAGTTCACGTTCTATGAAAGCGACTGACTCTTCAACAACCTGTTTATAGGCATATTTTCCGGTAAGGGCATAGGCCTGCGAATAGAGCTGGATTAACTGGGCATTGTCATACAGCATCTTCTCGAAATGCGGCACCTCCCAGCGGGCATCCACCGAATAGCGGCTGAACCCGCCTCCCAGGTGGTCGTAAATGCCTCCCATGGCCAGTTTATCGAGGGTCAGTTCCACATAATGCCTGATCTTCAACTCCTGCTCCCTGGCTCCATATTCCAGCAGACAGGCAAGGTTGGCCGGCATGGGGAATTTGGGTGCGCCATGGGTTCCGCCATGGACAAAATCGAGATCCTCTTCCCACGTGGTGAAAATCTCTTTCAGTACGATGTTTTCCGAGGAGTCTGAATCTGCCGTAAAGCTTATCTGTTGCTGTTTATTCATCCCTTTCATGATCTCTGATGCCTGGTGAAGCAATTCATCAGGATTTGTGTTCCTTAGGTTTGAAAAATAGTGAAGTATATGTAGCCAGTCCCGCTTTGAAAAGTAGGTTCCCGCGAACAACGGCCGCTGGTCGGGGAGTGCGATCACATTGAGCGGCCAGCCTCCCCTGCCCGTGGTTGCATAAGCGGCAGCCATGTAAACCTGGTCGATGTCGGGGCGCTCCTCCCGGTCAACTTTTACGGAGATGAAATCGCGGTTCATTGCTTCTGCAACATCATCATCTTCAAATGATTCGTGTTCCATTACATGGCACCAGTGGCAGGCGGCATAGCCGATGCTGATGACCATCAGTTTGTTTTGCTGCCGGGCTGCATTCAATGCATCCTCTCCCCATGGATGCCAGTCCACAGGGTTATGGGCATGCTGAAGAAGATAAGGGCTATTTTCCCTTATAAGGTGATTTGGTTTTCGTTCCGTCATGTACATCGCGGTTGATGTGCGTTTTTATCCGGGAGGAGAGAATGTCGATCGCGACCTTGTTCTGTCCGCCCTGTGGCACAATGATGTCAGCATAACGCTTGGTAGGCTCAATAAATTGCAGGTGCATTGGTTTTACAAAGCTGTCGTAGTGTTCAAGAACCTGTTGAAAGGAACGTCCGCGTTCTTCCAGGTCGCGCCGGATGATCCGCATCAGTCGGTCATCCCCGTCGGCATCGACAAACACCTTGATATCCATTTTTTTACGGAGACGGGGATTGGATAAAATAAGAATTCCCTCCACTATAATAACCTGGGCGGGATTGATAATCACGGTCTCTTTTGCCCGGGCGCAGGTGACATAGGAGTAGATGGGCATTTCGATGGGAGAACCGGTTTTGAGCGTTTCCAGCTGGTTGATCAGGAGTCCCCACTCAATGGATGTCGGGTGGTCGAAATTGATCCTGGCGCGCTCTTCGGCCGATTTATGGCCATTATCCTTATAGTAGGCATCCTGCGGGATAACAGTAACTGCTTCCTTTGGCAGATGTTTGATTACCTGTTTGACAACCGTCGACTTTCCAGAACCGGATCCACCGGCAATTCCAATTATCAGCATCGTTTTACAATAAGAAACCCAGTAACAATCCCGCGGTGATGGCACTTCCGATCAACCCTGCGATATTCGGGGCCATGGCATGACCGATCAGGTGGTTTGTCGGGTCGTCTTTCAGCCCCATTTCATGCGCTATTCTTGCACTATCCGGAACTGCAGCTACACCGGCTGCACCGATCAGCGGGTTGATCCTGTTCTCCTTTTTGAGGAAGATGTTCATGACTTTTGCAAAAATCACCCCACCGGCAGTTGCAACCATGAAAGCAATGGCACCGAGGACAAAGATAAGAATTGATTCCGATTTCAGAAATACATCAGCCTGGGTGGAGGCGCCAACAGTTAAACCGATCAGGATCACCACAATATCGATCAGGATAGTACTGGCTGTGGTGGCAAGTTGCTTGGTAAGTCCCGATTCTTTGAGGATATTTCCGAAGAAGAACATGCCCAGGAGCGGGAGAGAAGCCGGTGCAACAAATGCACTTAAGAGCAAGCCCAGCAACGGAAAGAGGATCTTTTCCAATTTACTGACGGTCCTGGGGGGTTTCATCCTGATAAGCCGCTCCTTTTTGGTAGTGAGCAGTTTCATGATGGGAGGCTGGATCACAGGAACAAGCGACATATAAATGTAGGCAGCAATGGCGATTGGTCCGATCAGGTTCTGAATAGCCATCCCGTTGCCGGTAACATGAAGCCCGTTTGCCAGCTGGGAGGTGAGGAAAATGGCGGTATTTCCGTCAGCGCCTCCAATGATGGCGATGGCAGCAGATTCGGCCATCGGGAAACCAAACACCATGGCGCCGAGAAAAGTAGCAAAGATACCAACCTGGGCTGCTGCACCCAGCAACATCAGTTTCGGGTTGGAGATGAGGGGAGATAGGTCAGTCATTGCGCCCAGCCCGAGGAAAATCAGGGCAGGATAGATGCCTTTCAGAACTCCGAAAAAGAGGTAATTAAGCACGCTTCCTTCCTGGTAAATACCCGGATGATAGGCAGCTTCGTGCAAAAACGGAATGTTCCCCAGGATGATTCCCATTCCCAACGGGATAAGAAGCAGGGGCTTATAGCTATAACGGATGGCAAGTAATACGAGCGCGATGCCAACCAGGATCATCACCAGGTTCTCCCAATTTGCATTGTGGAAACCGGTATCTTCCCAAAGGCCGGATAATGTTTGCAGGATCTCCATTGCTATTCGATTTCAACTAAAACATCACTTTGTGCCACAGCCTGTCCGGGTTTTACATGAACAACCTTTACCACACCATCTTTTTCTGAAAGTACGTTGTTCTCCATTTTCATGGCCTCCATGGTCAGGAGTTTCTGGCCCAGCGCTACCTTTTCACCGGCTTTTACCAGCACGGTGATAATGGTACCGGGCAGGGGAGCTTTGATCGCCACATTGGTTGTCTGGGACGGGGTTCTGGGAATCTTTGACTCTTTGGCTGTTGGTTTTGGCGCTTCGGCCCTGACAAGTGTCGGGGTTTTGCTCATTTTCAGATCCTTCTGAACCTCGACATTATATTCAGTTCCATTCACCTCAACCTTTGCAATGTTCTCTTCAAAACCGAGTATTTCCACCTCGTATCCATTGCCATTGATAACAAATTTGAATTTTTTCATTGTTTACCAGTGTTTCATTGTATTCCAGATTCCGTATATTTTTGAGTTCCAGGGAGAGTAGGTTTTTGACACCTTACGGATGGTCATTACATACTTCTCCTCATCGTGCAGTTCCGAGAAGAACAAATAGAGCGCAGCAGCAATTGCGGCATTTTCCTCACCTGTCATAACCACTTTGGGAGGCGTCTCCTTGTCGGAGATTTTCTGCGCATCCAGCCTTCGCTTTGCGAGAAAATCCTGAAGGGTATGAAGCCGGGTAAAGAGGTAGGCCATAATGGCCAGTGAAAGAAGAACGATGCAATATCCTGCAATGGCGATCACCAGGGTATAGTGGTCGATCAGCGACAGGTCGAACGTGATAGCAAGTGTTTTCATAGGTATCCCGGCTAAAATTACAGAGGAATGTTGCTGTGCTTCTTGGGTGGCAGCGAGTCCTTCTTGGTCGAAAGTGTCTGGAGGGCGCGTATGATCCTGAACCTGGTATTCCTGGGCTCAATCACATCGTCGATGTAGCCGTATTTGGCTGCATCGTACGGGTTGGCAAACTTGTTCTTGTATTCCAGTTCCTTTTCGGCAACATATTTGACCTTTTCGCGTGCATCCTGGATTTCGCTGATCTTTTTGCCTTCAAGGATCTCAATGGCGCCTTTGGGGCCCATCACGGCGATTTCGGCTGATGGCCAGGCGTAGTTCATGTCGGCCCGCAACTGCTTGCAGCCCATTACATCATGAGCTCCACCGTAAGACTTCCTGAGGGTAATGGTGATTTTTGGCACGGTAGCTTCACCATAAGCAAACAACAGTTTGGCGCCGTGAATGATGATGCCGCCATATTCCTGGTTGCTTCCGGGCAAGAATCCGGGGACATCCACCAGGGTGATGATGGGGATGTTGAAAGCGTCGCAGAAACGAACGAACCTGGCTGCTTTCCGGGAGGCTTCAATATCGAGTACACCAGCCAGGAAATTGGGTTGATTGGCTACGATCCCGCAAGGCATGCCATTGAATTTCGAGAAGCCAACCACGATGTTCTTTGCATAATATTGATGTACTTCGAGAAACTGCTGGTTATCTACAATCCTGTATATGACATCTTTAACATCATAAGGCTGGTTCGGGTTGGCCGGAACGATCTCATTCAGCGAATCCTCCAGCCGGTCGATCGGATCGGTACATTCAGTCGTTATGGGATCTTCGAGGTTATTCTGTGGCAGGTATTCAAGCAGCTTGCGGATGAGCAGGATCCCCTCTTCTTCATTGACGGAGCGAAAATGAGCCACCCCCGATTTTGTGGAGTGGATGGATGCTCCGCCAAGGTCTTCCGTCGTAATATCTTCGCCGGTTACGGTTTTGGTTACTTTGGGTCCGGTTACAAACATGTAGCTCGAGTTTTCACTCATTACCACAAAATCGGTAAGGGCAGGGGAGTAGACGGCTCCTCCGGCACAAGGACCGAAAATGGCTGAAATTTGAGGAACAACGCCTGAAGCGGCAATGTTCCGCATGAAAATTTCAGCATACCCGGCAAGTGAATTGACTCCCTCCTGGATCCTGGCGCCGCCACTGTCGTTGATTCCGATCACCGGGGCCCCGACCTTAACAGCCTGATCCATGATCTTGCATATTTTACGGGCGAAGGTTTCTGACAACGAGCCGCCAAAGACTGTAAAATCCTGGGAAAAAACGAAAACAACCCGGCCATCGATGGTTCCGCGGCCGGTAACCACTCCATCTCCAAGGTAGAGCTCATTTTCCAGCCCGAAATCGGTACAACGATGGGTTACAAACATGTCGTACTCTTCGAAACTTCCTTCATCAAGGAGTTTTTCAATGCGTTCACGGGCAGTAAATTTACCTTTTTTGTGCTGAGATTTAATGCGGTCTTCGCCGCCGCCAAGTTTTGCTTTTTCGCGCTTTTCGAGTAATTCGGAGATTTTGTTTTCGTTTGCCATATTGTTGAGGTTATTGTTGAGACGGGGCATGCCCCGTCTGTACTATCAATTAGGCATGCCCCGTCTGTACTATCGATTAGGCATGCCCCGTCTGTACGCTATTTGCTGCAAAATTCGATGAGTACGCCGTGGGTTGATTTTGGATGGAGAAAGCCGATGTTCATGCCTTCCGCCCCTTTGCGGGATACTTTGTCGATCAGTTGCATGCCCTGTCCTTCAGCCTCCGCAAGGGCTTCCGTGGCATTGTCAACTGCAAAGGCAATATGATGGATACCTTCGCCCTTTTTTTCCAGGAATTTTCCAATCGGTCCTTCAGGATCTGTTGATTCCAACAGTTCGATCTTCGTTTGGCCTACTAAGAAAAAAGCCGTTTTAACCCGCTGATCTTTAACCTCTTCAACATTATAACATTTCGTTCCCAGGAGGTTTTCATAATAGGGGATACTCTCCTCCAAACTTTTTACAGCTATGCCAAGATGTTCAATATGAGTTGGTTTCATAATATTATTGTTAATTTATTAACAATACAAAGTTAAGTAGTTTAAATGACACTGCAAACACCAAATTATCATGAACTTACAAAGAAATAAAAAAATATATCAAAAATGTTGAATCACTTCAAATATATTGTACTTTTGGACCGTTTTAGTCTATTAGTCTGTTTTTATTGTAACATACTATATTTTAATAGATTAAACAAATAAATATCTCAATAAAACCAATTAAAATTCGTATAAGTCAGCAAAATACTCATTAAACGAGAGCAGGAAATGGCAAAAAAAATTGAAATCCGGACGAAAATTCTTAATGTAGCCCAGCAGGTATTTACAAAATATGGTTACAATAAAACCACCATGGAAGATATTGCCCGGGAAATGGGGAAAGGGAAAAGCACCATCTACTATTACTTTACCAGCAAAGAAGATATTTTTAAGGCAGTTATAGAGATGGAGATCGAGGTAATGAAGGAAAAAATAGTAAGCGGGATTGCCACCCGATCCGATGCCCGGGAAAAATTGAAAACTTACGTTACAGAAAGGATGCATGGCCTAAAAAACCTGAAGAACTTATATAACGTTATTCGCACTGAATTCACATCAAAACTCGATTTTGTAGAGCAGACCCGCCAGCAAACCGACCAGGAGGAGATCAACATCGTTTCAGCGATTTTGGACCAGGGTGTTACCGACGGAATATTCTACCTGGAAGACACTTTTCTAACCGCCATCGCCATTGTAACCGCACTTAAGGGGATGGAAATTCCCCTGCTGATCTCAGAATCCGAAAATGATAATTTACTGGAAAAACGGCTTGACAGGTTGCTGGATGTTCTTTTTTACGGTATTATTAAACGATAGTTTCCAGCATTTTAAAGGTTATCAGTAATCTAACAGACTTATAAATTTCATGCAATGAGTGCTGCCATCAAAAAATACCAGGTATTGACAATTCTCCTGCTCCTTATCGTATGCAGCTCAAAGGGAACCAACCCTGTAATTGTTAAAAAAATAACATTTGACCAGGCGGTCGACATTGCCTGGCAAAACAGTCATGTGCTCAAACAAGTCAATTACCTGCAACTTCAGAAAGACCAGGAGCGAAGGGCTGCAAGGGGCCTTTATTTCCCAACCATTGGCATCATGGCCAATGCCACCCTGCTCTCCGACCCGATTCATCTCGATCTTAATCCGGTGAAAGATGCCATCACACCACTATATCAAACCCTGGGAAACTATGGCAGATTCGGAGATATTCCCGGGATTTCCGATGAGATGGCCACCCAGCTCATCCGGCAGAAAATGATCGCCGGGCTCGCACAGGTTGAAGGACAGGAGTGGGACCAGGTGATCCAGAAGAGAGCTTTCGGCGTGGTGGCGGCCACCGTGCAATGGCCGTTGTATGCAGGTGGGAAGATCAGGGCTGCTAACAGGGTTTCAGCTATTAACCAGAAAGATGTGGGGGATGTTACCCTGCAGAAACAGGGGGAGCTGATGAGCGAACTGGTTGAACGCTATTATGGCCTGTGCCTGGCCCGGCAAGTGGTGACGGTAAGGCAGGAGGTGTTCAGCGGGCTTCAGAAGCACCTCGAAGATGCACTGAAACTTGAAAAAGAGGGAATGATCTCGAATGCCGATGTGATGCATGCAAAAGTCTACCATGCCCAGTCCAGCAGGGAGTTGAGTAAGGCCAGACAACAGGTCGATGTTGTTGCGCAGGCTTTGAATGGAACCATGGCCCTTGGAGATACGGTTGCCATTGAAATCCTTTCCAATCTATTTTACCTCGATTCCATAGAACCCCAATCTTATTTTGTCACATTTGCCCTGACAAAAAATCCGCTTCTCCACCAGATTGAATCAAAAAAACAACTCACCATTGAAGCCTTCAAGGCCAACCGTGCCGATTTCCTTCCGGCAGTTGCGGTTCAGGGTACCTACGATATTGTAAACAAAGATCTTTCAAGCTATGTTCCTGACTGGGAAATTGGGATTGGATTAAAATGGACACTTTTCGACGGAGTAGCCAGGTTTGCCAAAGTAAAGGCAGCCTCCATACGAACACAGGAAATTGAAGAGTATGGCCTGAAAGCTGAATCGGATATCAATTCGATGGTCAACAAACTTTACCATGAACTCACCATGTACAAGGATCAACTGACTGAACTTGCCAGTGCCCGCCTTTTTGCAGAGGAGTACCTCCGCGCAAGGGAGACCGAATTTCACCAGGAGATGACGAATTCAACACAGGTGATCGATGCCCGCCTGGCCCTGGCCCAGGTGAAAACCGAACGGTTGCAAGCCATGTACAACTATGATGTCACCCTGGTCAGATTACTCGAATACGCGGGGGTCCCAACCGATTTTTATGCTTATTCAACCCGTCCGAATGCAAAATCAGAAAAATATCAATAATCCAAAACCAAATGACACGAAAAACCGCCATGAATAAAAAGGGCATTCTGTTAACCATCACCGGAATTTGTGTGCTCCTGACATTGGTCGTCTATTCAGCGATCGTCATCTTCCTTCCAAAACCTGTTGAGGTCCAGGGAGAAGTTGATGCAACCCAGATCAGGGTAGCTTCAAAAGTTGTGGGACGCCTCGAAAGCCTGACCGTTCACAAAGGCGATATGGTAAAAAAGGGCACCCTTCTTTTTGTGCTGAACAGTCCTGAAATCAATGCCCGTCTCGACCAGGCCAACGCAGCCCTGCAAGGTGCACAAGCGCAGAACTCTAAAGCTATTACCGGTGCGGAAAAGGAGGATGTCGCTGCGGCTTACAACATGTACCTGAAAGCACAGGCTGCCTTCGAACTTGCTCAAAAAACGAATGTCCGGATACAGAACCTCTACAAAGAAGGTGTTGTTCCGGGTCAGAAAAAAGACGAATCTGAAGCCATGTTGAAAGCAGCAGAAGAAACAGCCAATGCTGCAAAAGAGACCTGGACGAAAGCAAAAAAAGGAACCCGTATTGAAGATAAGGAGACGGCCATGGCCATGGTCGGTCGTGCCAGGGGCGCCATCAATGAAGTGCAAAGTTACCTGGATGAAACCAGGATCGTTGCCCCGATGGATGGCGAAATCTCAGATATTATCGCTGAACAGGGTGAGCTCGTTTCGGCCGGGTACCCGGTGATTACACTTGTGGATCTGAATGATTGCTGGATCACCTTTAACCTTCGGGAAGATCTGCTGGCATCCATCAAAACCGGCACTGAATTCAATGCCAGGATTCCGGCACTGGCCAATAAAAACATCCGTGTGAAAGTAACCTACATTCATCCCCTGGGAAATTTTGCCACCTGGAACGCCACCAAAACTTCCGGAGATTTCGATATGAAAACCTTTGAGGTTCATGCCCGGCCATTAAAACCTGTAGCAGGACTCCGTCCCGGAATGAGCGCCCTGGTAAACTGGCTGGAAGTGTCAGCATCCACAGGCAAGTAATTAAAGGGGAAACCTCCATTTATCATGAAAACCCCCCGATCCGCAGATACGATGGCCTCTTTCACGAGGGAGATCAACAGGATCATCCACGACAAGGTTTATCTCTTCATCGGAATTATTGCCCCGCTGATCAGTTTCAGCCTCATCACCCTTATTTTTTCAGCCAATGTCCCGAGAAAACTACCCGTTGCCATTGTTGACCAGGACCATACCGCTCTTTCGCGCAGAATCACACGGATGATCGGCGCAACCCCCATCGCCCGACCCGACAATAGCTTCACCGATCCGGAAGAGGCCCGGAAAGCTTTGATATCAGGAAAAACAGATGCTATCATCTGGATCCCGGAAGGTACTGAACAAAAAATCATGCGGGGTGAACATGCTGATGTGGCAGTATATTTCAACAATGTGTACCTCATCAAATCCGGTCTTCTGAAAAGCGGCATTCAGAAATCGATCGGAACTTTGTCGGCAGGAATAAAACTCCAAACCCATATGATGTGGGGGGAGTCTCCCATGCAGGCCATGTCAAAAATCCAGGCGGTGCAGCTTACACCTGTTCTGCTTTTCAACCCTTATACCAATTATGAATATTACCTTGTATTGCTGTTGCTTCCAGTGATGCTCACCGTATTTGTCCTTTTCGGAACGATCTATGCTCTTGGAACAGAGTTGCAATATGGAACAGGACCCGATTGGTTAAATGGTTCAGGCGACAACATGGTCGCCGCACTGATGGGAAAACTGGCTCCGCATACAGCGCTCTACTTTGGTTTGGCACTCACCATGAACATCATCTTTTTCAGCATTCTCGGGCTTCCCCTTCACGGGCATTACCTGCTGATCGTGGTGTCGGAAATCATAATGATCTTCAGTTACCAGTCCATGGCGATCTTCCTGGTCACGTTGACCCGGAACCTCCGGCTGGCACTTTCGCTTGCCAGCGCCTATACTATGCTGGCCATTACCTTCGCAGGTTTAACATTTCCGGTATTCGGGATGCCATCCATCGCCCAAGTTTTCAGCAGGATATTTCCCTTCACCTACTGGCTGGAACTCTTCGTCGGGCAAACCCTGCGGGGAGAACCCCTGTTAAATGCAATCATCTCCCTTTGGTGCCTTGCCATCTTTATCATTGCAGGTCTGTGCCTGATACCCCGTTATCACTACATCCTGAAAACCAAGCGTTTCTGGGGTAAAATCTGATCCTATGATGTTGAAAAGAGTTAACAGCGCCGCACGAAACATATACGGAATCTTCAGGGCCGAGTTCGCGGAATCGTTCAATGATGCAGGCACTGTCCTGATCTTTTTCGTAGCAGCCATCCTATATCCAATGTTATACTCCATAGGATATATCAACGAGACGATCAGGGAAATACCGGTCGCTGTGGTCGACCTTGACCAAACCTCCCTGAGCCGCCAGTACAGCAGGATGATGGATGCGACAGAACAGGTTAAGGTGGCTGTGAAACCGTTAAGCCTGCATGATGCGGAAGAACTTTTTTACCAGGGAAAAATCCACGGGGTGATCCTGATCCCACAAGCCTTTCAAAAGGAAATTTTCCGCGGGGGCAGGTCAAATGTGACCGTCTATTGCGATGCCGGGAGATTCTTTGTTTACAAGCAGGTTTACACCGCAGCATCCTATGTAACGGGAACCATGAATGCCGGTGTGGAGATCAAGGGAATGATGGCCAGAGGGAAAATGTACGATGAAGCAATGAACCGGTTTGAGTCGATCTCTCCGCAAATGTACGACCTCTATAACCCTTCTTCCGGGTATGCCACCTTCATCGTTCCAGGAATCCTTATCATTGTCATCCAGCAATCGCTTCTTGTCGGGATCGGGCTCCTCTTCGGAAAACATTATGAACGAAACAGGATGATTGCCACGGGTTCGGTAAAAGGCCGTGTTGAAAATATCCAGATCATCCTGGGTAAATCGATGGTCTATGTAGCACTCTACCTCATTACAACCATGATCACCCTGGTGTTGTTTTACCACTGGCTCTCTTTTCCCGACAGGACAAACTTTTTCAACATTTATCCACCATTGATCCTCTACCTGTTTGCCGTCTCCTTCATGGGAATCAGCATCAGCGTATGGTTCCGGAAACGGGTTCACGCCCTGATGTTCATCGTGTTTCTTTCGCCGATGGTCTTTTTCCTGTGTGGTGTTGCATGGCCCACGGAATCTCTTCCCGAAGCGATAAAATTCCTTGGATACCTATTTCCAACAACCCCTATGTTGCCGGCATTCCTGAAAATCAGGGTGATGGGCGGAGATCTTTTTCCTGTGAGGTATGAAATTACTGTTCTGTTCATTCAGGTGGTCTGCTATTTTGTCCTGGCGCTGGTGTCAAACAAACTGGCTATGCAAAGACACGACAGGATGTTTAAAAAATTGACGAATTAGCAGGATAAATTCCTGCATAAAATATGAAGGACATGGGATACTAAAGGTTTTGGTTAATACTGATACGTTCTTTATGCTACTTCCTCCCATGTCCTTCCTTTTTATTTTAAATGATTTTGTACCTTTCCCGGAAATTGCTGCAAAATGAACAATGTTGAAACCGAACGTAAATTCCTGGTCGACAAAATCAAATGGTCGTTGTTACCGAAACCGGCCGGAACAATTTACATCCAGGGCTATCTAAGCATTGATTCGGAAAAAGTAGTGAGGGTAAGGGTTGCCGGAGATAAGGGTTTTCTTACCATCAAAGGCAGATCAGATACCATTTCCCGGCCGGAATATGAATATGGAATTCCTGCAACAGATGCCGCTGAATTGCTTCAGGAATTCACAAAAACACTTGTGGAGAAGGTTCGTACAAAGATCACAGCAGGAAACCATGTCTGGGAAGTCGATGAATTTCATGGCGAAAATGAAGGTCTGCTGATGGCTGAGATAGAACTGGAATCGCCTGAAGATGCTTTTGAATTGCCTGACTGGCTTGGTGAGGAGGTAACCGGCGACAGGCGCTATTACAACTCATACCTGTCACAAAATCCATTTACAACATGGAAATAAAAAGCCCCGTATCCTTAATGAATACAGGGCTTTTCTTTGATTACTCTGTGGAGAATAGGGGAGTCGAACCCCTGACCTTTAGACTGCCAGTCTAACGCTCTAGCCAACTGAGCTAATCCCCCAAAGCGGATGCAAAATTAACAACTTTTTAATATGAAACGACTTTTTGCTGCGTTAAAAATTCAACCGGACGATGAATTCCTGGTAAAATACCGGAAACTGAAGCATGAATTGCGGAATGAGCAGCTCAAATGGGTGGAGGATCACAACATTCACATCACCCTGAAGTTTTTCGGGGAGACGGATGAGCGGAAGATTCCCGCGATCTGTTCAGCACTGAAACAACGTGCCTCGGAAACCACTCCTATTGAATTGCATCTTGCCGGGTTAGGGGTCTTTGGCAGCTCTTATGCCCCGAAGGTGCTCTGGGTCGGCATTGAACCTTATGCCGATCTCGCCTGCCTGATGAAAAATATTCACGATGACTTAAGGATTATCGGATATGAACCCGACCGTCAGAACCTGGTGCCTCACCTGACCCTGGGAAGAATCAAATTCCTGGCCGATAAAACCAGGTTCAATCAAACAGTGAGCATGATGAAGAGCATCTCTTCGCAGGTTATCCGAATCGAAGAAGCGCTGCTGTATGAGAGCATCCTGCACCGTGAAGGACCTGAATATATTACTTTGGACAGGTTTCCCTTCCTGAAAAAAGAACTCCCCTGACGGAGTTGAAAGGCCGTCAGGGGAGTTTCCCGGAGCAGTGATCGCAAGAGCCTGTCAGGCTTTGGGCAACTGCTCGAATTTATTGGCAATAAGATGATAGATGATAAGTCCTATTCCGCCGAAGAGGCAGATCATCGAGAAGAACGCAGGTTCTTCTTCCAGGGTTGTGTAAACAGCCAGGACTTTACCAAGCAGGATTCCAGTACCAATTCCTACAAAAAGCAACCCCCATTTCAATGATGATGGCTGTTTCGAGGCTTCAAAGATAGTGGCATCAGCGCCTTTTGAGATGAGTGCCAGGCGCTCTTTCTTCCTTACAAACAGGTACACTACTCCGTATACCATGGCAAAGAATGCAATCGGGATCAAAAATTCAGTATTCATTTCCGTTGATTTTGGTGATGTTTTCCGTTTTCGATCCGTTTGACGCAACTACAATGTATTGGTTACAGGTTCCCTTACAAGTCATTACTGAACAATCACTTTTTCTGTGTAATCACGCTCGTTGTCAGATAATTTGACAAAGTAAACACCCTTTGCAAAGCCGGTCACATCTAACTTTTTCATATAATCGGGTGTTATGTTGGTGAGTTTTTCAGAATAGACAACCTGTCCCTTTTCACTGGTAACAGTGAGCGCCAGTTGTTTCATGCTGCCATTGAAACTGATGGTGAGCTCATTTTTTACCGGATTGGGGAAAATCCTGACCATTGATTCAAGACCCTTCTGGTCGATGCCGAAACAGTTTTCTGTTACTACAGCTTTTACAGCTTCCGTTCCGTCACCACAACTATTGTTGCCCTTCACACTAACATTACCCGACTGGGCCGTAGCGCCGAAAGCAAGCGTAACCTGGTTGGTTCCTGAACCGGAAGAAATGGTAATACCTGAAGGCAATGTCCAAACATATTGGGTGGCTCCGGCAATGGCAGGAACACTGAAAACATGATTTGCGGTACCCTGGCAAATGGTATCCGTACCAGTGATGGCGCCGGCGGGGTCAGGAATGGTGCTTAATCCAACGGTTTTTATTACCGGGGCGGATTGACCACAGTTATTTGAAGCATATACGGTTACATCGCCCGCAACAGCTCCCCATGTTACCTGGATGGTATTGGTTCCCTGGCCGGTGGTGATGTTTGCACCTGCAGGTACTGTCCAGTTATAGGTACCGGGAGGTCCAAGTATTGCTGTCGTGAAGGTTGCGCTGCTGCCGCTGCATACCAAATCGGGACCCGTAACGGGGTTGAGGGCTGCAGGTGGCTGGCTCACAACAACAGCAAGTACAGAGGCAATTGGATTGTTGCCACAATCGTTGCCGGCAATCAGCTGAACTGAACCGGAAGCTGCTCCCCAATGAACTGAAATATTAGGTGTATTCTGACCGCTTAAAATAATGGCATCACCCTGAACGCTCCATGAATAAGTTGTTCCGCCGATAACTTCCACAACTGTATAATCGGCAGTATCTCCTGCACAAACCGACTGTAACCCGGAAATAGGGCCAGGAGCAGCAGGAGGAGTATTCACAACAATATTGGTGCTGTCAACGGCAGTATGTGCAGCGTTGTCGGTAACAAGTACACGGTAGATCGTTGAAGTTCCGGGGGTTGCTACAGGGTTTGAAATGGTTGGGTCACTGAGTCCTGCGGCCGGGGTCCATGCATAGGTAAACGGTGAAGTGCCCCCTTGTACCAGCACATTGAGTTGTGAAGACTGCCCGAGACAGATCGCGGCAGGCGTAGCGCTGACGGTTGCAGCAAAAGTATTTCCCGCCATCACTTTAATCACGGCAGTGCGTTTATGAGCGGGAGTTCCATTGGGTCCGGTGGCAAAAAATGACGCAGTATAATTTCCATTAGGAACATTGCCTGTCAGAATAACCTTAACGGGTTTAGTGGCAGGATAACTTGTCATTGTTGTGCCTGAAGGAAATTCAAAAGTAATTGTACCTGCAGAAGGTACAGGTGAAATGGAGGCTGACAGCATTACAGTATCGGTGTAGAGTTTTACTTCAGGTATTGAAACCTGGAAAATCGCATTGTCACTGGCTGTATACAAGGTGTCAACCGCATGGTCTATGGCCATAGCATAATCGGGGAAATAACCTGTCATGCTCTGGAATGACCCTGCCCTGAAATCAGCCCAGCCTATCATTGAACACTTTTTGTTCGAAACCACACCGTTATAATCTCCCAGGTACATCGGAGTTCCGCCACCACCGCAGGTAGTACAGTTAATCTTCATCTTCTTGTTTGAAATGCGCTGGTTGGCAACAAAAGTTGCGCCTCCGTCAGTAGAATAAGTAGCATAGATATAGGCGCTGTCGTTGGTCGGCGTATCCCGTGTATCCATCCACATCACATACAATTTTCCGGTCTCTTTATCACACCAGATGGCAGGGTGCCATTGTTGAAAATTCTGGGTATTGGCGTCGTCATTTACCCGTACAGCACTGGTCCATGTTGCACCTCCGTCGGAAGAAGACCTGCACCATACATCGGACTTGGAATTTGCTCCCGGGGGATCGTTGGATGCATAAACGCAGTAAAATTTACCGCGGGTGGCGCCATAACTGTTATCGGCGGCAATCATCGGGTAGGGGCGGGTACGCATGTTGGAAACCGAATTCCTGCCACCAACCTGTGAACCGACGGTATTGGCCCACTGCTGTGAAGATCTCTGGGTAAATGTAGCCCCCCCGTCCAGGGAACGGTAAAAAGTATAGGTGGCATTGAAAGAGCCGCCACCATTGGTTACAACGTAAACAGCGCCGCCTTGCGTATTTCCTTCTGCACCAACGGCCACCATCATGCCCGGCAAGGACTGTGTGGAAGGTGCAAAGGTGGATGTGAAGGTGGCACCATGATCCATACTGCGGGTAAAGTTGCCAACTCCGTTGTTGGTCATGGTTGAATAGACATAATTGGCATACGGGCCTGAAGTCTGGTCGCATGCCATCCAGTTTTTATCATTACCCGAAATGGCCTGTACCGCCGTTCCCCAGGTCGAACCATTGTCTGTTGACTTAATTACCCTGCAACCAGTGATATTCCCGGTCATGTTCTCATAAAAGAGGTTACCAAGGCTATCGTAGGCAACGATGGGGTCGCCCTGTGTGGCGGTACCAAAATTGGCCGTATGGATGAACCAATCGATCCCGTTCTGGGTGTTGTGAGGGGCATTTGTATTGTATGCCGTGAAATACCAGGCAGGCTGTTGCATATGCTCCGCCATGTTGTTTTCGGCAAAGTCAACCCCAAGGCTGAAATTGTCCCAGTTTCCGATAGTAACCACGGACGAGAGTGGTGCATCGGTATTGACCGGCACTCTTTCGCGAAGATATTGGGGAATCTGATCAAGGTTGGGATTGTCCCCCTTGTATTGTGCAAATACCTGGTTTACAGTTAATAATAAAAACAGTAAACCAGCGGTTGTAAACATTTTCATAGGGTTCGGTTTTAGGTAATTAATATAATTGTTTATTAGTGACAAATTTACAAAAAAACGTAATCTGTGGAAAATTATTTACAAGGTTGATTTACAAAATGATACTACCTTTGTATGGGACGGTGTAACCCGATGTAAATTCCAACGTCTAAAAACCGAATGAAATACCAGGACGACAACCATTACATTGATCGTGTGCTTGGCGGAGACGTTGCCGCTTATGCTACACTGGTTGCCAAACACAAAAACCTGGTCTTTTCGATCGCCCTTAAAATATTAAGTAACCGCGAAGATGCGGAGGAGGTTGCACAGGACTGCTTTCTGAAGGTATTCCAGGCATTAAAGACATTTGAACGGAAGTCTAAATTTTCGACCTGGCTGTATCGTATTGTTTACAATGCAGCCATATCAAAAACGCGGAAGAAGAAACTGGAGTTTGTCCCCATGGATAACTATGTGATCGATAATTATACGGAAGATGATGTAGCCACGGGTATTGGGGAGATAGACCCTGATGTTCAGAAGGCCATGATCGATCGGGCGATGGAGCAGTTATCAGCAGATGACCATCTGCTGATAACCCTGTTTTACAAAGCTGAAAATTCTATTGAAGATATCAGTAACATTACCGGACTCTCGATGTCTAATGTCAAAGTCAGGCTGCACAGGATACGGAAGAAGCTTCATGATGAACTGGCAGTAATGATGAATAAAGTTTTAAGCTAACAGAATAAATTTTAATTTTACACCATGATGGAAAAGGATGATTTTTTGAAGGAGGATGATTTTCTGCGTGATCTGATCCGGCGCAGTCCGCTTGACCATCCATCGGATGACTTTGTGGACCGTGTGATGGCGAACATACAACGCATGCCTGAAGAAGAAGTGGTGAACAAACCGTTTTATCTCCGGCTGAAAGGGATAGCTCCCTACGCGATCCTTGCCGTATTTGTCTTTGTGGTCATCTCTACATCCGACCTTCCTATCTTTAACTGGATTCCCGGAAAAGAGCACCTGGTAAATAGCCTGGTACCCTACTTTGGAACACTGTTCGCCCTGTTCAAAAGCGCCTTCTCTTCCAAATTTGTATCCTGGGTATTTCTCATCGGTTTTTCTGCCGGCATGCTTGCGTTGATTGACAGGCTATTCAGCCGTCGCTCAACTGTATAGTGTCCACTGCTTAGGGATGGGTCTCTTTCCATTGTTCGGCGAAACTCTTCGGCGCAATTTTCGGAAGCGTTCTGCGGGGTCCCCACATCTTTTTGCCAAACTTATTAATCATTTTGTTTTTGAGGCCTGAGTTGGGTTTGTCGATCATCCAGCGGTGAAGCATCACTGTTTTCCAGCCGGAGACAATGGCCCTCCAGGTATAGGAGACGTACTTTTTAGAAACAGCTTCATGCCGGTTATGCAGGAGCAACTCATGCAACGGAATCTTTATCGGACACACTTCGGTGCATTTTCCACATAGCGACGAAGCAAAGCTCAAATGGTTATACTCCTTCATTCCAAGGTAGTGCGGTGAAATCACAGAACCGATCGGACCTGAATAGGTGGCTTTATAAGTATACCCGCCAACGCTCCGGTAGATGGGGCAACCATTGAGGCAGGCGCCGCAACGGATACATGAAAGGGCCTTCCGCTGCTCCTTGAATTTCAGCAACTCCGTACGGCGGTTATCCAGCAACACCACATACATCTCCTCCGGGCCATCGGGTTCAAATTCAGATTGCGGTCCGAATACCAGGTTGTTGTAGACAGTAATATGCTGACCCGTACCATGCTGAGCCAGCAACGGTAAAAAGAGATCAAGGTCTTCAAGGGATGGGATCAACTTTTCGATGCCTACAATGACAATGTGAATCTTCGGAAAAGCCATGCAGAGCAAACCATTCCCTTCGTTTTCTGTGAGAGAAACTGCGCCCACATCGGCGATCAGGAAATTTCCACCGGTAATGCCCACATCTGCCCGTACAAATTCACCCCTCAGTTTTTCCCTGACGAACTGGGTAATCTGCTCCGGCTTGCTGTCGGCAGGCATATTGTATTTTTCATGAAAGAGTTTGGCAACATCCTCCTTCGACTTATGCATGGCAGGCGTCAGGATGTGATAGGGCTTTTCGCCCGCCATCTGCACGATATATTCGCCAAGGTCGGTCTCAAAAACCTCCCGCTTGTTCTTTTCAAAGAGTTCGTTGAGTTCAACCTCTTCGGAAACCATGGTTTTCTGCTTCACGATCACCTGGGCCTTAGCGCTCTTGATGATGTGCATGATTTCACGCTGGGCATCCTTTTCAGTAGGGGCCCAGATCACCTTTCCGCCTCGTTTGCTGAAATTGTTTTCAAACTCAACGAGGTATTTATCCAGGTTGTTGATCGTTTTATGCTTGATGTTGGCTGCACGCCGCTTGGCAAGTTCAAGGTTCTGATACTGGTTTTTTCCCTTTGCAACCTGCTCGTCATACTTGCCTATATTGTGATTCAGTCTTTTACGGTGCTCCGGATCGAACGATTTCTTTTCAGCATCCTCCAGAAACTTCTGGTATATATGGTTCATCATTGGTCTGTTACAGAATGTTAGATATTTTATCAACCCTTACCTGGTGCCGCCCTCCTTCAAACCGGGTGGCAAGAAAGAGTTGAACAAACTCAACTGCCTCTTCATGGGTTATGAACCGGGCAGGAAGCACGATAATGTTCGCGTTGTTGTGCTGGCGGGCCAACCTGGTAATCTCTTCATTCCAACAAATAGCTGCCCGTATTCCCGTATATTTGTTGGCTACAATTGCGACACCGTTGCCACTGCCGCAAATCAGGATGCCATATTCGTATTCTCCTGATTGAACAGCTTTTGCAAGAGGGTGTGCGGTGTCAGGATAATCCATGGATGAATCAGAAAAAGCCCCGAAATCGTGAAAAGTATGGCCAAATTTCTCCAAACTCATTTTAATGTACTCTTTGACATCAAATCCTGCGTGATCGCACCCGATAGCAATTTGTTTGAAAGAATCAACCATTGTTAATACTTTTTTTCACAAATGTAATCA
>JBMOIP010000029.1:0-54174 GCA_049317265.1 Bacteroidales bacterium | reverse complement strand
GACAACGATCCCCAGGGAGCCACGGTTTTCAAATGGTACCGGGCCGACGATGCCTTCGGTTTGAATGAAACAGCCATCAGTGGAGCGACCAGTGTTTCCTATATGCTAACGGCGGAGGATAATTCCAAATACCTTCGCTTTGCCGTGATACCGGCGGCCCTGACCGGCGCCACACCGGGTGCGGAGGTCAAAGCCACTTCGTTCCTGGCTCCCGCCTTATCCTGCGGTGCTTCCGCTCCCTTGTCTGTAAACCACCAGGTTTCAGGTGGCGTCGCCCCGGTAAATAAATCGACCGTCTATGCCACAGCAACCGCCATACCAGGTGAACCAGCCAAATGCTGGATCTCCCAAAACCTCGGCGCCTCGCAGCAGGCTGCCTCTGTGGATGATGCCACCGAAGCTTCCGCCGGATGGTACTGGCAGTTCAACCGCAAACAGGGGTATAAGCATGATGGTACTACCCGTACCCCCAACACCACCTGGATCAACAGCATCAATGAAAATACCGATTGGCAATTGGCCAATGATCCCTGCACCCTCGAGCTGGGAAGTTTATGGCGTTTGCCTACTGTTACCGAATGGAACAACCTTGACAATGGCGGCAGCTGGGCCAACTGGAGCGACCCGTTTGCCTCCGACTTGAAACTCCACGCGGCCGGCTTCCTTTCATCAGGCAACGGATCGCTGAACAACCGCGGCCAGAACGGCTACTTCTGGAGCAGCAACCAATCGCCCACCTCGGCCGGGTGGGATATGAGCATCAACAGCGGTGGCAGTAACACCGATGCAAACAACAAGGCAGACGGATTCTCCGTGCGATGCGTGCGCGATTGTGCCGGGGTACCCGTAGGGCCCACGGCAGGTACACACACAGCCTCCCTCAACCAGATCATTTGGTTTTGGAATGCTGTTACCGGCGCAACCGGGTATAAATGGAACACGGTGAACGACTATACTACGGCTACGGATATGGCAGCTGCCACCACCAAAACGGAGACCGGGTTAACTTGCAATACCAGCTATACCCGGTATGTATGGGCCTATAATGGATGTGGGAATTCGGGTTCAACCACCCTGGTAAAAAACACCCTGGGTGCGCCATCCGCCCCGGCATGCAGCACAAATCAGGTATCATTCAACCAGATCATCTGGAATTGGAATACGGTAATCGGCGCTGCAGGCTATAAATGGAATACCGTGAACGACTATTCCTCTGCAACCGATATGGGAACTGCCACCATAAAAACTGAAACGGGATTATCCTGCAATACGGTTTATGCCAGGTATGTCTGGGCATACAATTCATGCGGGAGTTCATCTGTTTCAATTTTAACCCAACTCACGCAGGTTTGTTGCGGGCAGGTTCTTACAATCAACCATACCACTTCAGGCGGTGCAGCACCTGTAAACAAAAACACCCTGTACTTTACAGTGACCAATATTCCTGGTGAACTTTCCAAATGCTGGCTCACCAGTAACCTTGGCTCTGACCACCAGGCAACAGCCGTGAGCGATGCCACTGAGGCTTCAGCCGGCTGGTACTGGCAGTTTAACCTAAAACAGGGTTACATGCATGATGGAACAACCCGGACGCCCAATACAACCTGGATTACGAACATCAATGAAACTTCAGACTGGATAACAGCCAACGACCCGTGCAACATCGAGTTAGGCACTACCTGGCGTATTCCAACCTATACGGAGTGGTATAATGTTGACGATTCGGGAGGTTGGACCAACTTGAATGGTCCCTGGGGCTCCGGCTTAAATCTCCATGCTGGCGGGTTCCTGAACATCGGTGATGGTTCTTTGACCTATCGTGGCTCAATCGGCAACTTCTTATGCAGTACCCAGGCCTCGGACACTAATGGCTGGACCCTGGGCATCAGCAGTACATTCAGCAACATGTTCAACCTCAACAAGGTGTACGGCTTCTCCGCCCGCTGCCTCAGAGACAATTAATTCAGCAGCATTCCACCACTTTCCATTATCCGTTATTCTCTTTTCACTCAACGTTTTTCACCCTTCACTGTACGTTCAAACCTAAAACTAAAAACGTACAATGACGGATGAAAATTGAAGAACTAAAAGTGAATAGTTCCTGATAATTTGGGTGAAACCGGTAATCCGGAAGAAGAGATAGAGCGGGAATATTATTTTCAGGCAACCCCTACCCGCAATGAGAGTAACCGCAAGCTTTGCAAACAAGGCAGCCCTCCTGGTAAACCAGTCCGTTCTTATCGCATTTCGGGCAGATATTGTCAGCCGCCTTGGTTCCATCGGGGATGAATTTCTTCAGCGCCCGTTCGATGCCGTTTTTCCAGGTATTGATGGAATCGACTTCAAAATGGAGTTTGGAGATGATGTTGACCACGAAAGGCAGCGGCATGCCATGCCGTAAAATTCCGGAGATCAGTTTGGCGTAGTTCCAGTATTCCTTGTTGAAGGAACGCGACAATGCTTCGATGGTGATTTTGTAACCCTGACGATCCTCAAACTGGAAGTCATAACGTGATCCGACACCGTCGGGGCGGGTTTTCACGATCCAGCCTTTCTGTACCCAGGTCGGGACCCAGAAATCTTCGGCTACCCCTGTAAATATCTCGTAGGGACGGCCATTCAGAATACCAACGACGGCAATCCATTTTTCGTGGTCATTCTGAAAGCGAACGATGTCGGCTTCGAGGCGGTCGGGCCGGTGCGGAGCAGTGGTTTCAACGAATTCACCCTCTTTCGGCTTTTTCTTGTTATCCTTGGCATCATTGTTCACGAGAACCCCCGAACGGGAGCCGTCACGGTACACCGTCATCCCCTTGCACCCAACATTCCATGCGGTCTCGTAAATGGTACTGATCATCTCCTCTTTGGCATCATTGGGTACGTTGACCGTAACGCTGATGGAGTGGTCGACCCATTTCTGCACGGCGCCCTGCATCTTTACCTTGGCCACCCAGTCAACGTCGTTGGCAGTGGCTTTGTAAAATGGTGATTGCTTGATGATTACCTTCAGTTCCTTTTCAGGCATGCATGAAACTTCATCTACATTGTACCCGTTGGTGATGAGCCAGGTCACAAAATTGTGATGGAATACATTGTACTCTTCCCAGGTATCGCCTACTTCATCCTTGAAGGTGATCTTAACATTTTTATCATTGGGGTTCACCTTCCGGCGGCGCTTGTAATTAACGGCAAAAACCGGTTCGAGTCCTGAGGTGGTCTGTGTCAGGATGCTCACCGAGCCGGTCGGGGCAATGGTCAGCATGGCGATGTTGCGGCGGCCGTAGATGGCCATATCAGCATACACATCGGGAGCAGCCTCTTTCATCCGCTGGATGAACGGGTTGTTCTTTTCACGTTCGGTATCATAGATGGGAAACGGTCCGCGTTCCTTTGCCATAGTCACCGATGAACGGTAGGCTTCAATGGCCAGGATTTTGTGAACTTCCACGGAAAAATCGGTGGCATCATCTGATCCATAGCGGGTTCCAAGGGCGGCAAGCATATCGCCTTCGGCGGTGATGCCAAAACCTGTTCTGCGGCCCTGAATTGCTTTTTTCTTGATATTCAGCCACAAATTCCGCTCTCTCGTCTTCACTTCTTCACCTTCAGGATCTCTTTCAATTTTATCCAGGATCCTGTCAATCTTTTCAAGTTCCAGTTCGATGATGTCGTCCATTATCCGCTGGGCTTTATGGATATGGGAGATGAAAAGCCCTGAGTCGAAACTGGCATCGGCGGCAAAAGGCTTGTCAACATAGTTGTAGAGGTTGATGGCCAACAGCCGGCAGCTGTCGTAAGTACAGAGGGGTATTTCGCCGCACGGGTTGGTGGAAACAGTGCGGAAACCCAGGTCGGCATAACAATCGGGGATTGACTCACGAATGATCGTATCCCAGAAGAGGATGCCGGGTTCGGCCGATTTCCAAGCATTGTGAACGATTTTATTCCATAGTTCGCGGGCTCTCATAGGTCTTTCCACTGTCGGGTGGTCTGAACCAACAGGAAATCTTTGAACATATTCCGAGTCACTCACCACGGCTTTCATAAATTCATCGGTGAGTTTCACGGAGATGTTAGCCCCGGTAACCTTTCCCGACTCAAGTTTCGCGTCAATAAAATGTTCGGCGTCGGGGTGTGCAACGGAGATGCTGAGCATCAGGGCGCCGCGCCTGCCTTCCTGTGCGACTTCACGGGTTGAGTTTGAATAGCGCTCCATGAAGGGCACGATCCCGGTGGAGGTGAGTGCGCTGTTCTTCACTTCGCTGTATTTCGGGCGGATATGCGACAGGTCGTGGCCCACTCCTCCCCTTCTTTTCATCAGCTGAACCTGTTCCTCATCCGTTTTCATGATGGCGCCATAGGAGTCGGAAGCTCCTTCGTTGCCGATCACAAAGCAGTTTGAAAGGGATCCGATCTGGAAATCGTTGCCGATGCCTGCCATCGGGCTTCCCTGGGGAACGATATATTTAAAATTCCGCATGAGTTCAAAGAGTTCATCTTCGCTCATGGGGTTCGGGTATCTCTTTTCGATCCGGGCGATCTCGCGGGCAATCCTGCGATGCATGTCGTCGGGTGTCAGCTCAAAAAGATGTCCTTCGGAATTTTTAAGTGCGTACTTATTAGCCCAAACATTGGCCGCCAGGCTGTCGCCCTTGAAATACTCCGTTGATTTCTCAATAGCTTCCGCGAACGAATAAATTTTCCGTTCGGCATTCTCTGATTTTGTCTCTTTCATTTCCGATGCTTCAATCGTAATTTTCGGGCGGATCCTTTTGGCCAGTACTTCATTGTAATAGTCTGTTTTATGATCCGTTTCCGTGTTTACCACAAGGTTATTTTCCATGCATGAACAGGATTGACTGTTATGTTGTGTTATTTGTTAACTGACTGTTCTTTCGAACGTTCCAATAAATTGTCGGGAGAAAATTTGATGCAGCAAGATACAACGAACCACCGGGTTCACTGAATATAGTTATTAACACAGGAAGGGGGATAACGGTTAATTGCCTGAATTAAAAAAACATATACTTTGATAATTCAGTTAATGCCCGTTGCCGGCGGATTTTGGCATTTCCCGGGAACTCCATACCAGTTTTTTTCCGAATCCCAGGCGGTTATCGGTCATTTTAATCATGTCAGGATCAAGTGCCCAGAGATATAAGTTGGGCATGAGGCGGGCGATGGGGAAACGGTGGAGGTAGGCGGATTTGGCGGTCTTTCGTTCCAGGGCAGGGTGGTTAAGATCGGTGAGGGTGCCTGTGAGTTGAATCCCCCTTATTTTGCCTACGGTTTTTGTTTCAAGGGCAATGGCACCGGCCACGCGGTAGTTATTTCCCTCCACCACATCACGGATATGGCGTGTGTCATGATCGGAGGTGATGATAAACCGGTTCTGTTCGGGCAGGTAGGCATAGTAACAGGTGGCGCAATAGGGCTGGTTATTGCGGGCGATGGCGAGGGTCAGTATGTGATGTTCCCCGATGAAATCGATGATGCGTTGTTCAGGTAGGGTCATGGCTAAAAGTCGAGACTGAGTGAAAAATAGAAGACAGGTTTTTGAACACGGCCATCTTCGACACCCCAGGCCAGGTCACCACGCAGGAAATAGCCAAACAACCGCGTGCGGGCACCAAATCCGAACCCTTCAACAATCGGGTCTTTCTGCATCTCCACTTTAATAAATAGTGGTTTTCTATACACATACCTGGTAAATAACTGGTTGTCAGACGACCAGGGAGAGGAGCCGGTCCAGGCTGTACCTACATCTCCAAATGCAACAATCTGGAAATTATTGATGAAATCGGAACGGATCGGACGGTTGAAAAGGTAGCGGAATACAGGCCACCTGAGTTCGGAATTGTAAACGAAGAAACTGTTTCCGTTCCTGATATTCTGATCAAATCCGCGCATGTTGGTAGCCAGGGTCTGGAATGCATAATTCTGGTCAAAGGCTACGGGAATATTGTTGTTATAGGTCGGAAAGAGCCAATTGTCAACGCCCCCCATGTAATAGAGGAGTTTATTGCTGCCAAACGACGTACTTGCCGCAAACCTGTTTGCCCAGATGAGGGTTCTGTGCACCCGCTGGTAATTTCTGAAGTCCATGCCCACCACAACCAGGTTGTGGCCTTTGCTGTTCACCATCTGGTAGTACTCTCCGAAAAACTTGTACCTCGTTCCCTGGTAGAGATTTAATCCGAGATTGCGCGTATTGTCATAGGTAAGTTCCCCCTTGATGCTTCCCCACACATCATGAATATCGGGCTGTTTAAGGTTTCCCTGGTCCGTGGATAAAAATACGGCCCTGTCGTACCTCAGGGCTGCAGTTCCTTTCAGGTTGAGCACCGGGGTGAAGGGATAGGTAGCCACGTAGTAGAGCTCATGAACCCTGTGCCTGACGATCGAATAGTAGCCGGACTCCTCTACCGACTTACGGTGAAATACAACCTGGTGATCCAGCCGGTGTTTGTAATTCCCATAGCTGAAGAGGTACTCATTGTTGATCAGGCTCACATTCAGGCGGACACCCCCGCTGATGCGAAAATCTTCCATCAGGTCGGTCACCCCAACCATGAATAGCGCATTTAACCCGGGATTGATAAATTCCGGCGCCTGGCTGCCGGTAAAGGGCTGGTAGGCAAAATTGAGATAGGTAAAATCGATCTGGGTAACCATCTGATCGATGTAGTACTCCACATTGTAATTCAGCTGTTTGGCATTTCTGTACTTGTTTGCGGTATCCTTCCTGTTGAGCGATTGGGAGACATCCTTTTTTTGCAATGACTGGTATAGCGCCCACCAGCGATTGAGGGAGGAGTCCGCACTGGCAGGTTTGCCTTTCAGGGAATGAGATTGGCCTGATTTCGCAGTATCTATCTGTGAGATGATCTGGTTCAACACTTCGCTTTGCCTGACTGCCGAAAAGTGCTTTTTCTCCCTTGTTTTAAACGGCTGTGCCGGTTTTGCGGCACTGTCTGTCTTTACTGAATCCTTCTCCTTTTGGGCTGTTTTTGTCTTTTGTTCCCGGAAAAAGGATGGCTGGAGTTCAACCCTGGCGACATGTTTCGGAAGAACAAGATCCGAAGTGAACATTCTGAAATTGTGGTTCTGGTAGATGATCTCGCCGATTTTTGCAGCTCCCGGCGAAATATCCTGCTCCATGATGTTGCGTGAATAGTTGGTGATCGGGAAGGTGGTGGTGAAGTAGCGGTAATGTGCGGTAGTATCTATAAAGGCGATGGTACTGTCGTAACGGGCCATGTACCTGTTCACGATGCCGCTCTGGTCGCTGAGGAAACAAAAGTAGTTATCCGCATAAGGCTGGGGCAGGGTTTCACTGGCATCGGGAGTTTTTGTAAGCCGCTGAAGGACATTCCGTTTCGAGGTATAGTTATAGAGGAAAAGGTCGCTGGAATAGTGAAGATTTTCAATCTTAACCGGCTCATCAAAGCGTATGGTGTCATTATCCCGGTTGGAAGAGAAGATGATATTGCCGGAATGGTTGAAAAACCTGGGGTTAAGGTCATCGTATTTGTCTTTCGTAATCTGTTCGTGCGACCCCGACGCAATGTTGTACACAAAAATATCCGACTGCCCCTTTTGCACCGCTGAAAAAACCAGCAGGTTCCCGTCGCTGGAGTAGGACATGTCAAGTACCTTCTGAAAATTGACCAGCAGCTGGTGTTCGTATTTCTTGTCCTCCAGGTTATAGAAATAGAGCCATATCTGGCCTTTTCGCTCAACGAGGAAAGCAAGAACGGTTCCTGTGGGATGCCAGGCAATCAGCGGATAGGTATAGTCGGGACGGTCGGCAAGGCGATATCCGCCGCGATAGACCCTTTTCAGTTTCCCCGTTTCGGTGTTTTGTATAAAAACCTTGTAAATTCCGAGCTGATGGGTAGCGAAAGCCAGCCGGGTGCCATCCGGGCCGATTTTAAGGGAGTGATAGATGCGATCTGGTTTGTTGCGCTTGTTCACAAGGGTCCCCTCCGGTGCTGCCCGGCCTGTCTCCTGTGTTGTATAAACATCCTTGTAAAATGCAAGCCATTCCTGGACCACCGTGAGAAAACTCACCCCGAGAACGTACTGAAAGCCGCGTTCAACATTCCGGCTGAGGCGGGCCATGTAAACAATATTCGGTATCGAAGAGGGGCCGTATTTGGTTGCAACATAGTTCCACAACGAGTGGCCGGCATAGGTCGCCTCCTCCCCGGTAAGTCCGTTGAACTTTTCATATTTGTTGTTCAGAAATGCATCCCTGACCTGGTTTTCGATGCCGGCATCCCATTTCCTGGAGATGAAGGAGATGAGTCCGTTCATGTACCATTCAGGCACGTTGAACAACGCATTGTTCTTGATTTGCGCCCCGATCCCGGTGCCATAGATCATGTTGTTCAGGATCACCTCGGCGATACCTGCCCTGATCTGCTGATCGAAATGTTCGTAATTGCCATCAAAAAAGAGGAGGACCCTCCCCCCGATGATCCGCGTCACTCCCCCGGTATTGTAGTAGTCCCAGTCGCCAAAAAGTCCGATGTTGCTTTGCTTTAAGTCGGAAAGGTTGTTAAAGATGATAAACTGGATCTTCTCTTCGAGGTTCGACTGCAGGTCGAGTTCAATCTCCTTGATGTGCTTATCGGCATACTCGGCCGTATATTGGGCCAGCTCTTTGCCATTGAGGTAAAAATAGGTGTCGAATTTTTCAAAACGGAAGTTCAGCCACAGGAAGTTGTTATACTGCACCCTGCTCTTACCGAAAGTGAGCTGCGATCCGTTGTAAAACTGTGCATGTGTTCCGGCAGGCAGAAGCCATAAAAGTGACAGAAAGATCCATGCAGTCGTCCAGATTTGAAAACCTCGGTTCACGCATGTATCCTTCGCCATATCCAGTTATACAAGGAAATTAATTGGAGGTGTAAAGGTACGATTATTTTCATTGTGCCGGTCATCTGACCGCATTTTCGTACCTTTGCAGACCTTGTTAAACTTAACGTTAGTATGATAAAAATCAAACAGTTTGTATTCAACACCTTCATGGTCAATACCTACCTTTTATATGATGAAACCGGTGAATGTGTGGTGATCGACGCTGCCTGTTCCGACCCGGAGGAGGAGCAGGAGATCAGTGATTTTATAACCGGAAATAATTTGACCCTTGTTCGCAACCTGAACACCCATTGCCATATCGACCATGTGCTTGGAAATGATTTCATCGCCACAACCTACCATATCCGGCCCGAATATCACCAGGATTCGGTGATGTTTTTTCACACGGTCAAGGAGATCGCCTCCTCTTTCGGTTATGTCATCAACCAGATTCCTGAACCCAAGCGGTTCCTCGCTGACGGGGAGATCATCCGCTGGGGGAACTCAACACTCGAAGTACGATACACCCCCGGGCATGCTGCCGGAAGTGTCTGTTTCTACTCTGAAAAACAGGGATTTGTGATCACTGGAGATGTTCTTTTCAAAGATACCATCGGCCGCACCGACCTCCCTTCGGGTGATTTTAACCTGTTGATGACCAGCATCAGAACAAAATTATTCACATTGCCTGCAGAAACGATTGTTTACCCGGGCCATGGACCGGAGACGGAGATCGGGTATGAGATGGAGAACAATCCGTTTATAAGGTAGGAGAAAGCAGTAAAACGGTGAAATGTTGAGAGGGTGAAATATCTTAGGAAGATTTTAATTATCAGGTTCAGTTCGATCGGCGACATTGTGCTTACCAGCGCAGTGGTTCGTTGTGTCAAAACGCAGTTGCCCGATGCCGAGGTGCATTTTTTAACAAAAAAACAGAATGGGGCGATCCTTGCAGCCAATCCGTATATTGATAAGACATGGCTGTATGACCATAATTTCAAGGAGCTGATCCCCCAGCTGAAGTCACAGGGCTTTGACTTCATCATCGACCTTCACGGGAATTACCGTTCTGCATTTGTGAAAAACCAGCTTGGAGCGCCTTCGGCTACCTTTCCAAAACTGAACATTAAAAAGTGGATGGCTGTTCGGCTCAAGGTGAATATTTTGCCCGATATCCATATCGTCGACCGCTATTTCGAGGCTGCAACACCCCTGGGCGTGGTCAATGACGGAAAAGGTCTTGATTACTTCATCCCCGCAGAAGATGAAGTGGCCAGGACCTCGCTTCCGGTCACCCATCAGCATGGGTTCGTTGCCATCGTCATCGGCGGTAAACACAACACCAAGATTTTCCCACCCGAAAAGGTGATGGAAGTATGCAAAATGCTGGCCAGACCAGTCATCCTGCTTGGAGGAAAAGAAGATCACCTGCGGGGAGAACAGATCTCCGCGGGTGCCGGAACAATGATTTACAACTCATGCGGGATCTTCAACCTCAACCAGTCGGCATCGCTTATCCGTTCTGCTAAGGCCGTGCTGACCAACGACACCGGCCTGATGCATGTGGCGGCAGCGTTCCGCAAACCCATTGTGTCGGTGTGGGGCAATACCATTCCCGCCTTCGGGATGTATCCTTACCTGCCTGACCAATCAAAAGACAGCTCCATGATCGCAGAGGTGAAGGATCTCTCCTGCCGCCCCTGCAGTAAAATCGGGTATAAGCATTGCCCTAAAAAACACTTTAACTGCATGAACCTGATAGAAATTGAACCCATCGTAAACTTCCTGCATCAACACGCCGGCTGATCCGGAACCTGCAGTAGCAGCACCCAATCGTAAATCGTAAATCGTCCAATCGTAAATATCCATGTACTTCACCGACTCCCACACCCATCTTTACGCAGAAGAGTTTGACGATGACCGCGATGCGATGATCCTGCGGGCCCTGCAACACAATGTTAAACATCTGTTCCTGCCTGCCATCGACTCAGCATACCATCAAAAAATGGTTGATGTTGCTGCCAAATACAAAGGTGTTTGTTTCCCGATGATGGGAGTCCATCCTACGTCGGTAAAAGAGAACTATCAGGATGAGCTATCCATTGTGGCTGAATACCTGGCAAAACCCGAAGTTAAATTTTGCGCCATCGGTGAAGTCGGCATCGACCTCTATTGGGACAAAACACATGAAGCAGAACAGCGAATTGCCTTCAATTACCAGCTTGACCTGGCTTTAAAATATGACCTTCCCGTAGTGATTCACACCCGAAACTCAATGGATATAGCCCTTTCGATGGTGGAAGAGCGGCACGATCCCAAACTGCGCGGTGTATTCCACTGCTTCAGTGGAAATGTGGCCCAGGCAGACCGGGCCGTCAGCCTGGGATTTCTTCTTGGCATCGGAGGAGTGGTGACCTACAAGAACTCCGGCCTGCAGGCCGTGGTGG
The DNA here is from genome assembly GCA_049317265.1 of Bacteroidales bacterium. GTDB lineage: Bacteria > Bacteroidota > Bacteroidia > Bacteroidales > FEN-979 > CAIVAT01. Next base: position 42,862 of record JBMOIP010000029.1, on the reverse strand, counting down.
AACATGTCGCCCTGGAGCACCTGCTGCTGGAGACGGATGCGCCCTACCTGCCCCCGGTCCCTTACCGCGGACAACGGAATGAGCCTGCCTACATCCCCGTCATCGCCCAAAAAATCGCTGACCTGAAGAGGTTATCCGTTGAAGAGGTGGCGGAGGTAACGACGAGGGGGGCGCTGGGGTTGTTTGGGGCGGACGAGCGGACGGGCGGACGGGCGGACGGGCGGACGGAGCCATAGAGGTGTGGGTTTTGTTGATTAGTTTTTTATCAGTTTGATGGTTTGACGGTAGGTTCCGGTGGTTATTTCCAGGGAATAGATGCCGCGTGCAAGACTGGAAAAATCCTGTTGCTGAATTTGTGAACCGGCCCATACTATTTGTCCCAGGGTATTGATCATCCTGTATTTTTCCTTTCCCGTCGTATTTTTAAGGTTAATTTTATTGGTAAAAGGATTTGGTGAACATTGGATAAGCGCCGGTGGAGTAAAAGTTGCTCCCACTCCTTGCGGATATAATTCAATATAACTTCCGGGCGTAAGATCTCTTCCCGTAAACGCAGCATAATCCGGGGCATACCGGTACACTCTGAATACGGAATTCAGGGTTTCTTCGGGATGGGTCGGATCATGTGGAATGGAATCCCCCTGCCATAACGGCCCTGTATTGTCTACCGGGTTGATGTATTTCCATACGATCTGTCCCGATGGTGTCACTTCCGTAAATGTCCCCAGGGGACCGTCATCAATCAGGGTGTTGCCGTTCTGCAGCCGCTGGGCACCGGAGATGTCGTGGGCAAATAGCGATTCAGGAGGCGTTGCCACATAAGTCCAGGTAAGATTTGCAGGAGCCCACGCAGTGCCGGTTACCAGCGGGTAGTTCCCGTTGACATCAACAGGTGGCGTGAACTCATCAATGCTGGAATAGTTGCGGTTAACCCCGTTGTTGAAACACAGCAGGTTCCCTGCGCCGGGACAATCGGGCTTGATCCACTCCACGTCATGCTGTTCAAGATACTTTTGGTTCGCTACCGTTCCGGCACCATATGTCAAAGGGTTTCCCCAACGGTAAAGAAGGTCGCCGCCTCTTCCGTGAACCCCGCCTGCATGGCCGGCTGACTGGGCAGTGGTGGTGCTGTGGTCAACGATCCACACCTCGCTGTTTCCCCTTACGCTCATGGCGATCTGGTTAAGGGCGGGATTGTAATCAATGCAGTTCATATGATTCCAGAACAGCGGCAGGTTCCTGTGATCGCCATCGGTATCAATTAACTCAGGGTGTGCATTGACTACACCATAATTGGATTTCGTCTGATCATAATCCTGGATCAGGTGGTCCCAAACGTGCCATTCCCATACAACCGTTCCGCCAACCGGGAATGTCGGATGAATCTCAATGATGCAATCGGGGAGCATGTATCCTTTCTGCTGTATCTCAGGCTGGAAATTATTGGGATTAAAACCTGCGGCTAAAACCTCCGACAAAGTTTTTTTCTCCACAACCAGCATGATGATATTGCCATTCGGCAACCGTTTTACGTCATGATGCTGGGTGTAGTTACTTGTTGAATAATCAAACTGCCACACAAGGTTACTGTTCCAGTCATACTCCTCAAGCCTTCCGCCCTCGCCTCCTCCGGATCCCAACCCGCCCTGCACCATGCAGGTTCTCAGGATATCCCCGTTCTCGAGGAGATACACCGATTGGCCTGGGGCATAACCACTCCCGGTCCACTCATGAACTTTGCGGCCCTCATTGTTGATCAGGTAGGTCATCGTATTATGCTTGGGAGCAAAGAGCGTATAGCCTTTGTAAGCATTCAGGGTGTCATTGAGAAACAGTCCCATGGTCCTGTTCTGGCTGAATAACTGCATGAGAGGCAGTGCAAACAACGCAATGAACAATAGTTTTGTCTTCATAATCAGGTTATTGGATTTTAATTAATTTGATGGTTTTCTGAAATGATCCGTCTGAAAGAGTGCAGAAATAGATCCCTGCGCGATGGTTGCCGCCATCCCACGCGATGGAATGCCAGCCGGCATCAGTTGCCCCTTCCATAAGCCTGTCCACTTCACCGCCCAGCATGTCAATCACCGTTAATTTGATTTGGGAAGCCTTCGGAAGGTAGAACTTTACAGTTGTCCTGCCGGTAAACGAATTCGGGTAATTTTTAACAACCAGGTCCGATTCTGTCGGGTTAATTCGGTAATCGTTAATTCCTAAAATTGTCGAGTACTTTCTTGCCACCCGGAAGCCGATATGATACCATGGATGATTCGGATCCTGGGGGCCCCGGTAGTACGAAGGATTACGGTTGGAAACCCTTGAATGGCCATCATTTACCCCATTCAATGTATAGCCATTGTACCAGTTTCCACCCCGCATTCCCCGGTATGGTTTGCCATCAGGCATGATAAATCCCGAATCGGGTCCCTTTGGGTTATCAAACGGACTGACGCTGTAATAGTTCTGTCCATACCAGTCGTTGATCAGTTCCCACACATTCCCCTGCATATCGTACAGTCCAAAGCCATTGGCTCCATTGGTTGTTTGGTAGGTAGTTGCACTTCCGGGCCAACTGTAATCCGTTTTCTGTTTCAGGGAACCATCATAGAATCCAACCGGAGTTGTATTGGGGTAGGCGCCAATCTCGTATGGATCACCGGAAACCGGCAGGTTCGCCTGCGAAGTATTCACCGTGTTTCCTGAAGGATAGTTGAAATATGGATCGATATGCCCCCCCCTGGCGGCAAATTCCCATTCAGCCTCAGTTGGAAGCCTGTAGCCGTTTCGCGTAAAATCACACTCCCAGGTACCCGTATTGTAGCACTCCTGCAAACCATTCTGCTGACTCAGCCAGTTGCAGAATGCGGCAGCCCCGAACCACATCACCCCCACCATCGGATGGCTGGCCCTGAAATCGGCCATGTAAAAAACAGTCCCGTCATACCCGATGCTGTACCACGACTCATACTGGTTGGTATAACACAGAATATCGCTTCCGCCTGTGAGGTAAACAATATTATTCCTTACCTCGATGGAATTTTGCAACAACGAGGCGTTCAGAAATGCCAGGAATTGCTGGTTGGCTGTCTCCGTTTGCGACATGTAAAAAGAGTCGACTTTCACATTGTGAAGTGGAATCTCATCACTTGGATGCTGCGGATCGACAAAGCCAAAATGATCACCCATGGAATACTGGCCGCCGGGGATGTATGATTCGGCAAAGTTGAGACTGGCATTATCAAGCCCGCCTCTCACCAGCAACACATGCTCTTTCAGTGTTTTATCATTATAGGATACGATGCCGTAATCAACATTGATATCCCATGCTTTGGCCCCAGTTTGGTGTAAGGTGGTTGATGACCAATAGTTTCCTGAAAGAATATCAGTAAAATAGGTTTTATCAAAAGAGGGTTTGAACCTGGAAACTTCATTCAGCGACTGAATTTCCTTCACATTGGGCAACCGCCAGTCACTTTTTCCAGCCAGGGAGAAATTCCCGGCGTATGCCAACGCCTCTTCCCAGGTCATTGTTGCAGGTGATTGAATTTTCTGCCAGGTAAGGCCGGTAAAATTGTCGGTAATTGTTCCGTTCCCGTTATCGGAAAAGTGAGAAACAGAAATCACTGTGGATACAGCATTCCTGACTGCCCTGGCATGAAATCTCTTGCTCCCGCCGGCGCTGAGCGTCTCTGTTTTGGGATGGGCACCAATACCCCCGCCGGCATTTACCACCCAGGCTTTTGTAGCATCATCTGCCTGAACTTCACTGGTCCACCAGTATTCTGCCTGGGTGGTGGTGAAATAAACACTGTTCATGGCAGGATTAAGATGGCCTAAGTTATTGATTGAGTACAATTCTATACTTGTCGGCAACCGCCAGTCACTATAGCCGGCCAGTACGAGGTCATTGCAGTATGCCGCGGCATTTTCAACAGTCATTTCTCCCCCGTCGGTCTTCTGCCACATCAGCAGGGTGTTGTTGTCAGTAATGGTTCCGTCGCCATTGTCGGTAAAAGAGGGAGGATTGATCGCAAAATCCGGATCCTCTCCCTGCGTTGAGGTATAGCCGGTGGACTGACCTGTATCCTGCAGTTTAAAGGGAAGAAGTTTCTGGGAGTTTACATGGACGGCAGTGGCCCATAAAAATAAAATAATGATTGCTTTTTTCATGATTGGCAAAGTTGAAAATCTAGTTCACACAAATCATTTTTAAACACTTCGAACAATCTCCCCCGGAGATTCTGTAGTAAAAGACACCCCCGGTTTGCCCATATTTTGCAGAATTAAAACATGCCGTATAAGTTCCTGGTTGTCTGTACTCATTGACGAGGGCAGCTATCTCCCGTCCCAGGACATCAAAAACTTTTAACTGCACAACCCCTGCAATATTTACCTTATACCGGATGGAGGTCTCCCGGTTAAACGGATTTGGAAAATTTTGATCCATTTGTACCGTTGATGCCGTTTTCCTCTCTTCTTCCATTCCGGATACAAACGATTTTAAGGTGTAAGAATAGGCTACTTCCCCGTTGGTATGCCCCCCTGTCGCCTCATTCGGCAGGTAGGTTTTGACATAATCAACTTTTGCGGTCGAATCGGTCACGGTCACCAGCAGGTATCCGCGGCTTGGCATCAGCACCCCTTCCACGTAGCCATATTGCGTCCCCGTGATATTGGTTATGTTTTTCGAAGATGGCTGCGGAACCTCCTGGTAAACAAGCCCATCCTTATCCTGTTTGGCGTAACAGTGATCATGCCCATGAAAAAAGATGTTTGCATGATTCTCCACCATCAGCGCATGTATCGATTTTTCCCAGCCCGGACGATGCACCTCGAATCCCCAGGTTGAATCCGCATTCTCACCCCCGTTCTCAAAAAAACCGGCATATTCCGACCCACCGCGGCCATCATTTCCCTTTCCTCCGACAAGCTGGTGACAAAACACAAATTTAAATTTTGCATTGCTGGAGGTGATTACATTCTTGAACCAGTTGTACTGATCTTCTCCAAGGGTCCAGCCCCAGTCGGGCTTAACGGTTGTGTACCAGTAAGGATCAAGTACGATAAACAAGGCATTTCCCCATTCCCAGGAGTAGTAGTTTCCCCTTAATCCAACAAATGGCTCTGTCTTTATATCGCCGGAGTAAAATGAATTGGGCAATGGATTCGGATAGAACAACTTCCGGGTATTGGAAGCCATCACAGCAAGAGAGGTTGCTGTCCCATTCAGCCCCCAGCCCACCTCTCCCTCATGGTTGCCGATGACGAGATAAAGCGGAACAGAATGGCAAACCGCCCCGAAATAGGGCCGGTACAGCAGGTGACGTGCGGTGATGTTTGCCTGGTTTTTTTGCGTTAGCTTCTCCGACATGAAGGTATCGCCAAGGTCCAGCAGGAAATCAGGTTGTTTGTAAAGTACGTTCTGAAGTGTAAGCGAATAGGCCAGTGTATTCGAATTGGTATCGAGATGGGGATCAGCCTCTATGGCAAAGGTGAAGGTGCTTCCTGCCGGCCTTGCTGTGTGAAAAGAGTGTTCGGGACCAGCCTGGAAGGCTCCGGTATTTTCTGCGGGCCGATACTTTGTCCTGTAGAAATACCTGGCATCAGGAAGCAGGTTGATAAAATCAACTTCGAGCGCCGTATCCTTTACGGAGATGTATGTCGGAGTATGCAACGGGTATGCGCCTGTTGCCGTACCATACTCAAAATATACTTCTGTTTTCTGATCAAAGAGCACCGACATGGTTGCGGAAGTATTGGTGGGTCTGCCCAGGATTTCAGAAAAATTCTGTCCAATCAACTGATTAACAAAAAGTAACATTATCAAACCTATTCCAGTGGAGGATTTCATGTATTCGTTTTAGGGGTTAACAATATGTAAAATACACATGAAACCCAAATGACCCTGATGAAGAAAAACAATCATCGGCTAATTAAAGTAAATCAGCTTTTTGGCGAGTTGCTGATTATCCGCTTTCAGGATATAAATATACATCCCGCTTGTGACCTTTATCCCATGGTCATCTTTCCCATCCCAGTTGCGGGAGTATTTTCCTGCGGAACATTTCTGGCGGACAAGCGACCGGACCTGGTTCCCTGCCAGGTCAAAGATTTGCAGGCTGACCAGTGCCGGTTCAGCAATCTCATATTCAATGGTGGTGCGCTCTGAAAAGGGATTCGGATAGTTCTGGTCCAGTTGGTTCCCGTTCCCGGTACTCCCTTCAATTTCATTCACCTCCGTAAGGCTTCCCGGAGTCCAGTAGCTGGGAGGATCACCCGTCATGGTAGCGCCGGGAGTAAGGTCATGGCCAGCCAGCCCGGGATCGGTTGAAGCATAACGGTAAGCTCTGAAAACGCCATTGTAGGTCGGGTAGTTATCAACTTTGATCTTTTTAATTCCATTCCTGGTCATCGGGTTGGTATATTCCCAAACTACGGAGGTGTCAGACGGATGCACCTCAAAAAAATGGCCATCATTCATTGCACAAACGAGTGTGTTCCCGTTTGGCAATCGCTGGGCACTTGACCCGATCGTACTGTAAAAGGAGGTGTTGTTCTTGCTGGAGTACCTCCACACAATCTGTTTTGAAACCTTTTTGTTCTCTTTCATCAGGTTTGGATCGGGAGATCCGACAATGGAATATCCTGCGTCCGGCGGATTTACAAATTGACCTGTGTTCACCCCGGCGGAATTCAGGTAGGGGTTGATCTCCATGATGTATGATTGCGGGGTCAGCTCAAACAGGTTCTGGGCATTGTCAAATACCAGGAAATTTCCTTCACCCGGCAATCCGGGTTTTATCCATTGAATGTCGTGAGAACCCCCAAGCTGTTTGTTCCCGGCTGTCGCTTTCTCCCAGTTATCCAGCACACTCGGGGGATCCCCCTGGTCGTACTTGGCGGGATCGCCGAACCTGTATTTGAAATCACCTGCAGTCCCGGCCGCCAGGGCAATGCTGTTGGCGGGCTGGTTCGCGATGAATGTATTGCCGTGATCGATGACATAAAATTCACCATGGACCGAGTTAACGACAACCAGGTCAAGCGCCTCATTATAATCCATGGAGTTACAATGCATCCAGTCGCTTTTGACGCGATTCCCGCGGATATTCAGGTCGATCCTTCCCGGCGTGTTGGTGATGATACCATAGGTGGGTTTGGACGGAAACATATCCTGCACGACATGATCAAAGAAACACCATTCCCAGATGATGGTTCCTGCACGGTTCACCTCTACAATGGCATCCATCTGTGACCCTGTGTAATCATACTGGGGGTCGCATCCGGCATCAAGGCATTGCTGGGCCGTCAGGTCTTTGTTTGCAATATAGAGGAATGTTGAGTCGCCGAGTTTTGGGTTGTATATCTTTGTAAAATCGTGGTGCCCGTGGTAATTGCTGCGGGACTCGGTATATTGCCAGACCGTGTTGCCTGCCCAGTCAAGTTCCTTCCAGGTATTCTGATTGCTGGGGTTGCCACCCACAGCGTCAAGGAGCATCCCATCATCTGTAAAACGGGGATTCGTGCCAATATTCCACGTATGGATGACATGTCCTTCAAAATCAACCAGGTAAGTAACCCCCCTGGTGCCGAACATGGTATATCCTGCAGACGTTTTTGAATTATCCCAATACCTTGTTTCGGTTTTAACCATGAAACTCTCCTGGGCAAATAGCGCGACAGAGACAATAATCAGGGTTGCAAGTAAAAGAGCCTTTTTCATATTCTTAAAGTTTTAGTGAGCGATTATTTTCAAGCGACCAAACAGCATATCACCTGCTGATGATTACTTTCTTATACATTTCATATGTTGCGCTCCTGATTTCCAGCATGTAAATGCCAGCAGGAAATGAGCTGACATCAATAACATTTGATTGGGTCTGAAGTAGTTTCCGGCCCAGGGTATTGATCAGTACGGCCTGGAAATGACCGGTATGGTCCGGCGTGGAGATCGTTAACTCCTTACTGGCAGGATTGGGATACACAGTCACGTCGTGTCCTTCAGAAAGGTTATTTACCCCCGACGAACAGTTCCCAATGGTATAGCTGAAGGCTACCTCCCGGTTATGATGGGCACCGCTCAGCGTATCTGCAGGCAACCAGGCCCTGATAAAATCGACTTTTATGCATTGGGGGGATACTGTTACCTTCAAATGCCCCGACCCAGCGAAAATATCGGTAAGATAAGCATCCGCATTTGCCAGCACACCCAGTTCATAGGTTGAATCACTGGGCATTGGCACCTCCTGGTATGTCACTCCATCCAGCACTTCGTGGGCAAAAAGATGGTCGTGTCCCTGGAAAAAAATGTTTACCCCATTGTCAACAAACAACTGGTGAATGGGTTTTGCCCAGCCCGGGCGATGCGTTGCAAATCCCCAGGTCACCCCGTTCGGCTCGTAACCTCCCCATTCGACATATTTGGCGGTGGCCGCACCGCCCCTGCCCTCTCCCCTTGTGTGGTGGGCAAATACAAACTTGTATTTTTCGTGGCTGTTTTCGAGCGTGTTCTTAAGCCATGTATATTGCGGAAGCCCCAGGGACCAATCCCAGTTTTTCGGCTTTGCCGAGGTATCACACTGGTCGCGGTATACATCCAGCACCACAAACAGTGCATCACCCCATTTCCATGCATAATAATTTTCGGGATGCCCCATGTCATATGGCTCCAGATCATTGTTCCCGGTGTAAAAATTGTTCGGATAGGGATTCGGATAGTAGAATTTCCGCCACAAGGTTGCATAGACAGCCATGTTATCCGGAGGATTTTGGGTAAGATAGTAGTCTTTTTCACCTTCGTGATTTCCCAGGCAGACAAAAAACGGGATGGAATGACAGATATTTCCAAGGTACTGCCTGTAATCCTTATGGAGTTCATCCATTTTAGCCGAGGTAATGGTAGTTGGATAGTGGTCGTCACCAAAAATATCTCCGAGCGAAAGCATGAAATCAGGCTCATCCTTTGCCTGGTTTTCAAGGCATATTTTGTACAAACTACGAACCCCCTTTATATCATACAGGTGTTCATCAGCTTCGATGGTGAATGAGTATGTGGCCGCCGGCGACCGTTGGGTCATGAACCTGTGTTCCACACCAAGGCTGAACGGGCCGGTAGATCCAGCCATCCGTGACCTTGTCCTGTAGTAGTACCTGGTATCTGGATTTAACCCTGAAAAATCGATCTCCAGCGGAGTATCCTTCAGCGCCTGGTGAGCGGGCGTGGTGTGAGCATGAGAACCGGGGGAGGTTCCGTATTCCCAGTAAACCTCCGTCGGCTGATTGAACAGGACACTGATGGTCATGGATGAATCCGTCGGTCTTCCAAGAATTTCATTGGGTGTTTGGGCAACAATGGAAGAATGGATCAAAAGGCAGCCAAAAACCAGTTTACAGATGCAGGAAAATCTCATTTTTATAAAATTGAAATGATGAATGTTACTAATACACCCGAAAGCGTTTATACCCTGATGTACAGCCCTCATTTTCCCCGTTTTTAAAATTAACACCTGTCAATCATGCTTTTAATTGTAATTTTGCACCCTGATTTATGAACCGTTTTTATGATAGGAAAGACCAGCATTCTCGTAATTTACACCGGCGGAACGATCGGCATGGTGCAGGATCCGAAAACCATGACCCTGCGGCCGCTGACCTTTGATATTCTGTACAAGTACCTCCCGGTCCTTGAAAACTTCAACTGCAACATCGATTTCTATACCTTCGAGCCGTTGCTCGACTCGTCGAACATGAACCCTGACTTCTGGATCCACCTGGCAACCGTGATCGAAGAGAAATACGAGGAGTATGACGGATTCGTCGTACTTCACGGTTCCGACACCATGGCCTATACCGCATCGGCACTGAGTTTCATGCTCGAAAACCTAAACAAACCGGTCATCTTTACCGGTTCGCAGCTTCCCATCGGGATGGTCCGCACCGATGGCCGTGAGAATTTCATCAACTCCATTGAAATTGCCGCCGCAAAAGAGGTTGACACACCTGTTGTCCCTGAAGTGGCTATCTGTTTTGAAAACAAGTTGTACAGGGCCAACCGCACCTCAAAACTCAACGCGGAGAATTTCAAGGCCTTCGTCTCCGGGAATTATCCGCTGCTGGGCGAAGTGGGCGTCCACATCAAATATCACCACAACCTCATCATGAAGCCCAACTTTAAAAAACTGAGGGTATTGAAAGAACTGGATGAGAACATCGCAATCCTGAAACTCTTTCCGGGGATTTCACCCAACGCCGTTGAGTCGATCCTCAACACAAAGGGGCTCCGCGCGGTGATCCTCGAAACTTTCGGAGCCGGGAATGCCCCTACAGTACAATGGTTCCTCGACCAGTTGCAGGATGCCGTGGCCCGTGGCATCGTGGTCTTCAATGTAACCCAGTGCAAGGGTGGCGCCGTGGATATGGGGAAATATGAGACAAGCGCCGGACTTGGTAAAATAGGCGTGATCGGCGGCTACGACATCACCACCGAATCGGCCGTTACCAAGCTTATGTACCTGCTGGGGTGCGGCTATTCCACCGAAAGTGTAAAACAATTGCTGCAAACTTCGCTTCGCGGCGAAATGACTGTTTGAGGAATCAATTAATTTAATACCTTTGCAATCCAATTCCCGGAGAGGTGTCCGAGTGGTCGAAGGAGCACGCCTGGAAAGTGTGTGTACGCCAAAAGTGTACCCTGGGTTCGAATCCCAGTCTCTCCGCAAAACACTGTCAAAGTGTAAATTCTAAATCAAAAGTCGAGTAAAACCAACCCTTCCCGGAGTTGGTTTTTTCATTTTTATCCATCCGTGGGTAAGCTCCAATGTAAGTTCAGATTTCACATCTCACATTCAAACAAACTTATCAACACACCCTTCACATTTATGCCATAATCTTGATTAAACATGAAAAAAAATTAGAGATAAACTTAAGAAAAAATCTGAAATCTGAAATCTGAAATCTGAAATTCGAAATCCACTTCGCCCCTGAAATTCCTCCTGATCCGAAAATCTGGGAGGGGGAAGTAGCAAAGCATAAAATTGGAAGCAGACATCAATCAGCCAGAATCCATTTTAACGCTGGGTGATTCAACAATTTTAAATAGCTTTGCTGTTACTACAATTCATTAGTGCCAATGGATAAAAAATCCCTTTCAGAACGCGATATCTGCTCCAAATTTATAACCCCGGCAATTATTGATGCGGGCTGGGATGGCATTAAGCAGATCCTGGAAGAGGTCTCATTCACCGATGGTAAAATCTACGTCAGGGGAAAGTTAACGGCAAGAGGAGCGCGGAAACGGGCTGATTACATCCTGTACTACAAACCCAACATTCCGGTGGCGATTGTTGAAGCAAAGGACAACTCCTATTCAGTCAGGGCCGGGATACAGCAAGCGTTGGATTATGCGAGGATACTTGATATCCCATGCGTATTCAGCAGCAATGGCGATGGGTTCCTGTTCCATGATCGTACTGCAGTTGGGGATGAAATCGAGACGGAATTGGCCATGAATGCCTTTCCGTCACCCGAGCTTTTGTGGGAAAAATACAAGAAATTTAAGGGTCTCACCACCCCGGATGCTGAAAAGATCGCTTCGCAGGATTACTATTTCGATGGTTCTGGCAGAAGACCCAGGTATTACCAGCAGGTTGCCATCAACAGAACCGTGGAAGCTATTGCCAACAACCAGAACAGGATTCTGCTGGTGATGGCTACAGGTACCGGGAAAACCTATACAGCTTACCAGATCGTTTACCGGCTTTGGAAAGCCGGGGTGAAAAAGAGAATCCTCTTTCTCGCTGATCGCACTGCGCTCATTGACCAGGCTCAAAAAGGTGACTTCAAGCACTTCCGCGACAAGATGACCATCGTGAAGAATCGCATGATTGATAAATCTTATGAGGTCTACCTGGCGCTCTATCAAGGGTTAACAGGTAGCGAAGAGGAAAAAAACATCTTCCGCCAGTTCACTCCCGATTTCTTTGACCTAATTGTAATTGATGAATGCCACCGTGGTTCTGCCAGGGATGACTCTGCCTGGCATGAGATCCTCAACTATTTCCACAATGCCACACATATTGGTCTTACTGCAACTCCCCGGGAAACCAACGAGATCAGCAACACCGAATATTTCGGGGATCCAATCTACACCTATTCACTCAAGCAGGGCATCGATGATGGGTTCCTTGCTCCTTACCGCGTGATCAGGGTTGGATTGAATGTAGATTATGAAGGGTGGCGCCCCATGGTTGGAAAGACAGACAAGGTAGGAAAACCCGTTGAAGACCGGATATACAACACCAAGGATTTCGACAAGAACCTGGTGATTGAAGAGCGCACCTCGACGGTAGCCAAAAAGGTGTCAGAATTCCTCAAAGGGTATGACCGCTATGCGAAAACCATTGTCTTTTGCACAGATATTGACCACGCCGAAAGGATGCGTTCTGCTCTTTCCAGGGAAAACAGTGACCTGGTAGCATCCAACTACAAATATATCATGCAGATCACCGGCGATAACGATGAGGGCAAACGTGAACTCTATAACTTCACCGATCCTGAATCCAGGTATCCGGTGGTTGTGACTACTTCCGAACTCCTCACCACCGGAATTGACGCACAGACCTGCAAAGTTATCGTGCTCGACGCCAACATCGCCTCCATGACCAAGTTCAAACAGATCATAGGCCGTGGAACCCGCATCAATGAAGAGTACGGCAAAATGTTCTTCACCATCCTCGATTTCAGAAACGCGACGGACCTGTTTGCCGACAAAGATTTTGACGGGGATCCGATCAGGGTGAAACCTGTTTCCGAAAATACTGACCTGACAGGTATCATCAACGAAGAGGAGAACGAAAATGTCCTGATCATCGATGACGTCACCGGTGATGAACTTTTCGTACAGAAACCTGTTATCCGATATCCAGAAGGTGGCGGATCTTCAAAGGTAAAAGAGCACCGGGAAAAAGTGTATGTGAATGGCGTGGATGTCTCCGTCCTGGTTACGCGGGAACTCTACTTTGACCAGCATGGAAAACCGATTACAGGAAGCCTGAAGGATCATACCCGGGAGATTGTAAAGGGCAGCTATGCTTCGCTGGATGATTTCATCAACAGGTGGAATTCCGCTGACCAGAAAGCTGCCATCATTGATGAACTGCAGCAGCAGGGTGTGATGGTGGAAGCATTGTATGAGGCAGTGAATAAAGATATTGACCTGTTTGACCTGATCTGTTACCTGGCGTATGACAAACCGCCACTGACCAGGAAGGAGCGCGCCAACAATGTCAGAAAACGCGATTTTTTCACAAAATACGGGGAACAGGCGCGACAAGTGCTGGAAAAACTCCTTGAAAAGTATGCCGATGAAGGGGTGACAGATATCGAATCCCTGGAGGTTTTAAAGGTGAAACCCTTTACCGATTTTGGATCACCGATGGAGATTGTAAACACTTTTGGCAGTAAAAAGGGATATTTGGAGAGTGTCCAGGAACTCGAACACGAATTATATAAAACAGGCTGACCATGTGTGAAGTATCAGATAAACTCAAATTGTGTACCTGCAGTTCCGACATCAGTAAACTGAAGTATTACTGGGTATTCTACAGGTATGTCGGGGACAAACTTGTAAGTATTTTAGGCGAACCTATCATGCCGGTACTTATCAACCCGGAAAAAGATGCCCTCAACCAGCAACTGCTTGGCAAATTGTTAAACGACGGGAATGTGTTCGATTTTGAACTGAATCCCAAAGCCAAGGATCGTTTATTGCTCGCCTTCAATATTGCAAAAGGGAGGGTGGATGAAAGCTGGTTGTATTACGGGTTTGAGTATAAGCGTAAAAAATGGACAGGATGTGATTATGATTCTTTTGACTGGGAGAACCAGCTGGATGAAGAGAAATTTGGAAAGATCCTGGGTGCAATGAAGAAACGAACTCTTTAACGACTACAATTTTTATAATGGCCAACCTTTCAGGAATCATTAAAAGCATCCGCGACATCATGTGGCAGGACTCCGGGCTAAACGGAGATGCTCAGCGCGTTGAACAGTTGGGATGGATGCTGTTTCTCAAGATATTTTCCGACAAGGACAAGGAACTTGAACTGATGGATGAGAAATACAGATCACCCATCCCCGACGAGTTTCACTGGATCAGGGAGAAGGGCAACTGGGCTGGCGATGATGAAGGGATGACAGGCGATGAACTCCTGGCTTTCGTGGATCAGAGACTATTCCCGGCTCTAAGGAACCTTGATGTGAGTACCGGGCACCAGCGTGCATTGATTGTACGCGAAGTCTTCAGCGGGAACAACAACTACATGAAAAGCGGGATCAACATCCGCAAGGTGCTGAACAAGCTGAATGAGCTGGATTTCAATGTCGCCAAAGAGCGTCATGCCTTCGGCGAGCTGTATGAAAGCATCCTGAAAGACCTGCAGAGCGCCGGTAAATCCGGTGAATTCTACACGCCCAGGGCCATTACGAACTTTATCACCGACAGGGTGAATCCCATCCTGGGAGAACGAATCCTTGACCCGAGTTGCGGCACCGGAGGTTACCTCACCTCTGCCATCGAACACCTGAAGTTACAGGCAAACAACGTGGAAGAGCGCCAGGGAATCCAACAGGACATCATGGGTTGGGAATACAAACCATTGCCGTTTTTACTTGCAACCACCAACCTGATCCTTCACGATATCGAAGTGCCCAACATCACTTTCCGGGACTCCCTGGATCAGCCTTTAAGCAATTACAAAGAGAAAGACAGGGTGAACGTGATCCTGGCAAACCCGCCCTTCGGTGGCATTGTCGCCAACAACAACGAAAGCAACTTCCCGACGAATTTCCGCACCAAGGAGAGCGCCGACCTCTTCCTGATCCTGATGATCCACCTGCTGAAACAGGGTGGCAGGGCAGGCATCGTTTTACCCGATGGTTCACTTACCGGGGAGGGAGTAAAACAACGTGTCCGTCAGAAGCTATTGGAGGAGTGCAACCTGCACACCATCATCCGTTTACCAAATTCTGTATTTCAGCCCTATGCCACCGTTGCCACCAACCTGTTATTCTTCGACAAAGGGCAGCCTACAAAAGAGGTCTGGTATTACGAACACCGTTTGCCGGAAGGACAGAAATCTTATAGTAAAACCAAAACCATCCGCCTGGAAGAATTTAACCCGATCAAGGAGTGGTGGAATAAGCGGCAGGAGAGTGAGGTTTCATGGAGAGTTTCTATTCAGAATATTATTGAACGGGGATATGATTTGGATATCAAGAATCCGGTTAAACAGGAAGAAGTCCATGAATTTACCAGTGCAGAGTTAATGACATTGTTGGAAAGTTCGTTAAAAAAGAGTGCCGAGTTGTTAATTCAATTAAAATCAGAACTATAATGGGATGGCAAATTGTCAAGATTGGTGATTTCTTGAAGAGAAGTAAAATCCCAATTAACATTGATGATTCGAAATTTTACAACCGTGTTACGATCCGAATAAAGCATCAAGGTGTTTCACTAAGAGATACTGAAATTGGTAAAAAAATCGGGACAAAGAAACAGTTCATATTGAAAGCAGGACAATTCGTAATGTCGAAAATAGATGCACGATATGGGGCTTTTGGAATTGCACCAGATGAGGTCGAAGGTGCTATAATTACAGGTAATTTTTGGGCTTACGATGTTGAAAAATCAATTGTAAATATAAACTGGCTGAACCAATATACCAATTCACCGGTGTTTTATAATTTATGTGAAAGAGCAAGTTCGGGTATTACTCATAGAAAATATTTGGATGAAAAATCCTTTTTAAATCATCAGATTTTACTTCCTGAAATAACGGAACAAGATGCACATGTTGCCTTCATTGGAGCAAGAAAAGAGTCAGTTAGCAATATTGAAGATGAAATTTCATTTCAACTCGACCTTTTAAAAAAACTCCGCCAGCAGATTCTACAGGATGCTGTTCAAGGGAAGTTAGTCCCACAGGATGCCAGTGATGAACCTGCCAGTGTGTTGCTGAAAAGGATAAAAGCTGAAAAGGAACAACTTATTCGGGAGAAGAAAATCAAGAAGGAGAAACCATTACCGACGATTAAGAAGGAGGAGATTCCATTTGAGATTCCGGAGAATTGGGTTTGGTGTAGGTTGGGGGAGATATGCCTAAAGATTACTGATGGATTTCACAACACTCCACCCAAAACACTTACAGGGTTCCCGTATATTGCTGCAACTCACGTAAAGTCTGACAAAATTGATTGGGCAAATTGTCACTTTGTTGCAGAGCAATACCATAGGGAACTATTTATAAAAACCTATCCTGTAAAAGGTGAATTGCTTCTTGTAAATATTGGTGCTGGGTGTGGTACACCGGCAATTATTGACATAGATTATGAATTTAGTTTCAAGAATACTGCAATTCTAAAATTCAACCAGAGTTTAATTTACAATAAGTTTCTTTTTTTCTTTTTCTTTCTGCGAAAAGATCAAATTTATTCAGAACTAACGAAGGGTGGGTTGCAGCCTTTTTTAAGTCTGAAAATTTTAAACGAAATTTATTTTCCTTTGCCAACATACGATGAGCAGTATAGGATTGTATCCAAAATAGAACAATTAATGAGATTCTGCGACGAACTTGAACAAACCATCAGGCAGAATCAAACCTATACCCGGCAATTGTTGCAGGTAGCGTTGAAGGAGGCGCTGGAGCCAAGTGGAACAAGACCAAATGAATCTTGAAATATTCATTATTTATTCACCATAAAAACTAAATTATATGGTACACGAATGGATGCTGATCACCCTTATGGTAAAGGATGCTGATCCGGGGGTTCTTGGACCACAGTATTTTATCAAACAGTATAGTTCCCAAAACATGAAGCATCCAATTTATAACACTGCGAGTGAAATGCCAATACAGCAGTTCTTCTTATCCCATCTGAAAGTTTTGGAAGCAGAAGGTTGGGAAGTATTCAGTATCGACATGTATCACGTTGTCCCATGGCAAGCGATCCTCAAAAAGCCTGTGGAAAGCAATTCTTGATTTTTTAAGGATTTTTTTCTTGACTTCCGCTGATCAGTGTATTATATTTGCAGTGTACTATTACACTAATACACTCGGCGTATGATAACAATCAGAGATGCAAATTTCAGGTACTCAAAATCGAGGGTGGTTTTCGAAAACCTGAACCTGGAGATGAATTCGGGTCATATCTATGGTTTGTTGGGAAAAAACGGGGTGGGGAAAACAACCTTGTTGAAACTCCTTACCGGGCTCTCCATTCCGCAATCGGGTTCGGTCGACCTTGATGGATCCACTCCTTCCAAACGGCAGCCCGATTTTCTTGAGGGAATATTCCTGGTTCCGGAAGAGATCTCTCTCCCTCCGGTTAAACCGCTCACATTCGCAAAGATCAATGGTCCCCTTTATTCCGGATTCGATCATTCCCGGTTCAGGGAGTTGCTGAAGAATTTCAATGTGGATGAAGATCAGAATTTTTCGAAAATGTCGCACGGACAGCGTAAAAAGGCATTGATCTCCTTTGCCATTGCCTGTAACACAAAGTTTCTCTTCCTTGACGAACCGACCAACGGTCTCGATATCCCTTCCAAAGGCATTTTCAGAAGCCTGCTGGCCTCCCTGTTCAGTGAAGACCGGACCATCATCCTCTCTACCCACCAGGTTAGAGATTTGCAAAGTCTGATAGACAGTGTGGTCATTCTCGAAGACGGGAAGGTCGTTCTTAATTCTTCCTTAGACCACGTTGCCCGCCGGTTTGCATTCGGTCACTCTCTTTTATCGCCTTTATCCGGTGAGGTTTTCTATCAATGCACCAGTGAAATGGGAAAGTCGGTCATGACCCCGAATCTGTCGGAAAACCCGGGGAATGTCGACCTGGAAACCCTCTTTAATGCCTGTATCGATATTCCCGAAAAAATCAGTTCCGCATTTTCACTTCAATCTTCAAATTAAATGGAAAGAATATTCAGTTTTCGCCGCTTTGGGCTGCTGTTCATCCGCCATGGATATGAACACCTTAAAATTTATGCCATGGCATGGGGAGTGATAACCCTGGTGATCATCTTCATCTCAGTTATTTCAAAGACAGAGGGGACCGAACTGACAGGCATGTACCCGCTCATGCTATGCCTGACAGGAGCCATTATGACCTCGACCCTCTTCAGTCCCTGGACAAACTTCGGGAAATCATCATTTTACTTGTTGTTACCCGCTACATCCGCGGAGAAATTCCTGTCGGGACTGGTCTATTCCCTTCTTCTTTTCATCCCGATTTTCACCATTCTTTATTTCACCTGCGGGATTTTTTTTATCAAAATTTTTCATCCTGACATTGAATTGAAGAACATCTTTAACGAGATTTCGCAGTTGCAGAGTATCCGCATTTTTTCCGACATTTTCATGGCATTCCTTTTTATCCAGGCGATCACCCTGATTGGAACGATCGGGTTTAAAAGTCGTCAGCTGATCATTTCAATTTTACTTGTTGTTATCCTCTTCCTGTTTTTCTCTTTATCGACCTTTTTACTGATGAAGGGATTCACAGGAACATATGTTTCTACGTGGCTTCATCCATTTTTTAATTATGGATTTGGCATAGAAACCGGGGCCAACCACACGGGGAACATGAAATACTTTCATTTCACGCATGTGATCAACAACCTGAATTACCTGGTTTGGACCATCGTTATCATCCTGGTCTATCTTAGTGCCTGGTTCAAACTCAGGGAACGCGAATTGTAAAATCCTCTCCTATGAACTTCAGTGAAAATCAGGTAATATACCTGCAGATTGCCGACCTGGTCATAGACCGGATCCTGGCAGGCCAATGGTCAAAAGAGGAGAAGATCCCCTCGGTACGCGACCTGGCGGTCGAACTCCAGGTCAA
Source organism: Bacteroidales bacterium (assembly GCA_049317265.1). GTDB lineage: Bacteria > Bacteroidota > Bacteroidia > Bacteroidales > FEN-979 > CAIVAT01. The sequence goes on along the minus strand of JBMOIP010000029.1, from coordinate 23,962 downwards.
CCCTAACACAGTGATGCGCGCATATGATATCCTGCAACAGAAAGGGATCATCACGAATAAAAGAGGGGTTGGAAATTTTGTTTCCCCTGAAAGCGAAGAGATCATCCTTCAAACCAAAAAGGAGCGGTTCCTGAGTACGGATATGCCACTGTTTTTTAAAAACCTCTACCTGATGAAGATCGGGTTTGAAGAATTGGAAAACCGTTACAATGAATATGTTGAGCAAACATTTAAACAAAAAAATCCTGACCAATGAAAAAGAGCAACATCATTCTCCTCATCACCTTTGGACTGGCATTTACCTGGACCCTGATTGTCGGAGGGCTGGGGGCGGCGGCCATCAATAGTTTTCGTCAGGGCCATAATTCGACGTATGTATTTACATCTGACGAACATAGCCAGGTTGTTATCCGTCCTTCATCGGCCCCAATTAAGGAACTGAGGATTACCGGCGACCGATCCGTCCTTATTATCCTGAAAACCGGACCTGAATTTACGGTAGATTGCATGAGACATGACAAAAATTATATAACCGTCATCAACCAGGATGGCATCGCAACCATCCGGGTCGAAAAGCTTCCAACCCAGGGTGCACAGATGCAGGTAACCATTCCCGAACTGGTGAAGGTCAGTGTTGACAGTGTATTTGAACTGGTGATAAACGGGATCGCGCAAAACAACCTGAGTGTTCAGTGCCGCCAGTCGCAGGTGGTTGACATCAACGGTTGTAAAATCAGGAGGCTGACCCTGGATTTTCCTGATAAACTTCAAAAGAACAATGTCATGATCAATGAATCGAACCGGTTCGATTCGCTCTCCGTTTCCATGGCAGGATATGGCACACTCCGGCTTGGATGTATGGCAAAATCACAAAACCTGATGCAGGTATCACCAAAAGTGGAGATCCACACCAGGCAGGAGATTTACAAACATCTCACTTTTCATTCAAATTTGCCGGTCAGGCCAAAATAGTTTCAGCAAGATGGTTCCATCATGGTACAAATTTGAACAGTGCGTTCAATGTCCCTCCATCAGCGCTTCACAAATTTCCTGAAAGTAACTGCATCGCCAGTGGTTGCTTTTATTAAATAGACACCACTTGACAAATTTCCTACATGAATTATTGTCAATAGACTGTCATTGTTGATTGTTGTAAGTACCTGGCCATTAACATTTAATATCTCGATGAGGGATTTTTGCTGATTTTCAACAACAAGCAGGTCAACCACCGGATTGGGGTATATGAGCAGGGCATCGCTGGTATTGACCGGATTTATACCCATGGCCCACTGATATTCAAACGCACCAATATCAATTACACCATTGGCTACCCGTGGATTTCCGGCTTTATCCGTTGCCGGATAACTACCATTCGGATCTCCTGCATTGATGCAAGCCGAACCGTCCTGCAAAGACCAATCGGCGGGGACTCCGTTGAATCCTGTACCACTGCCGCCTGAAGGTGAAACAAAATGAGGGTCTGAATTTATATTGTTCTGGTAAATTCCGGTATAAAAATTTGAGTTCGTCTCAAAAGCCCCCGAACCACCCTGGACATCGCAATAGTAAAAATCCGGGTCGCTGCCCTCATCCTCCAAATTCACCTGCTGGCCGCCGGAGCTTGCCGTATTGCCCCATAAAATTGTATTGCGCAACACAGGACTGGATGCGAGTTCGCAATAAAGCGCTCCGCCCATAACAGCACTGTTGTTCGCAATGGTGTTGTTGGTTATGGTCGCTGTACTGCCAAGGTAGCATAAAATACCACCTCCGGTTTCGGCGGTATTGTTGGTAATGGTATTATTAATGATGGATGGGCTGGCGCCGCTGCTGCAAATCCCGCCTCCCCAGGGCGATGAATTGTTCGAAACCGTATTGCCAATGATGGTTGGGCTGCAACCGTTGCACCAGATCCCCCCGCCACAGGAATGAAGCGTTGGATTATTGCTATTATTGATGATTGTATTGTATAGAATGTCGGGTTCACTGCCGAGGCAAAAAATTCCACCGCCGCCGTTTCCGGTAGTGGAATTGTAAGCAATCAGGTTATGAATGATGGTCGGGTTGCTGTTGTTGCAATTAATTCCTCCACCCACATTCCAGGCGTAATTGTTTGCAATATTATTGTTGCTAATGACCGGGCTGCTGTTCTTACAAGCAATCCCTCCGCCGGCGTTATCTGCCAGGCAATGTGAGATAAGGCAGTTGGAAACAATGGCTTTGGAAAAATCCTGGAAATGGAATCCCCCGCCATCATCATCCGGTGCAGCGCCTTTCGCTTTCCCATACCGGATTCTGCAATAATAGAGTTTTGAGGTGTCGTTGGTGGCAGGTGTTCCGTCAAAGTGTATGGAACGCCACCCGTTGGAGGTGTCGGCAGCAGTAAAGGTTATTGAATCAGTTGCCGTGCCGATGGCAAGAATCTGTCCGAGTATCAGCAGCTTGAATTGTCCCTGGAAATTTACGGTTACCCCCGGCTCTATGGTAAGGGTTGAGGCGTCGGGAACCATTATTGAACCCTGGACATTATAAGGGGAGCCGGCAATTGTCCAGGTTCCGCTTACACTGCCACCGGGAATAACGGTTTGTGCATAAGACCCGCAATGCATCAAAATAATTGCTGTAATTGTTAAGGCTGTTTTTTTCATCACCTCTCTTATTAAACTGTTTTACAATCAATGGAAGATATTATTCTGAAATAATTAGATAAGGCGCGGGTTTCCAAATTAGATAATGCGAAGATAATTATTTTTACATTTTGGTCAGCCGACAGGCTGGAAAATCACATTCAAGGGATAGGTGTATATTGTCATTTTCCAAACTGCCGGCAAAACGTTTATCAACTGGTTGGTGAAGATGGGGCCTGCTGCCTTCGTGGCAAAAAAATCCCTGACGAATCCCGGCGTATAACCAGCGGATTCGTATATTTGATTGAAATTCGAACTCGCATCATGAAGGGCAGACTGCTCGCAATCATTCTTTTATTCATCCAGGGATGGGCAATGGCCCAATGGAGGCAAACGGAGGGCCCGGTTGGAGGCACTTTTTATTCCATGGCTCTGGATGGTCCGAAGATTTTTGCCGGCACCGCCTCCGGTATGTTTTTCTCCGGGGATGAAGGAATGAACTGGAGCTCCCTGCAAAAAGGACTGCCGGATGCACCGGTGTACTCCACCATTATCAAAGGACCCTACCTATTTGCCGGAACCTATGGACATGGAATTTATCGCTCCTCCGATGGTGGGAACAACTGGATCCACCGCAGTTATGGCCTCTCCAACGGAAACACCCGTTGCCTGGCTGTTTGTGGAGATAAACTCCTTGCCGGCACCGATGCCGGGTTATTTATATCCAATGACAATGGCGATCGCTGGAACCACCAGGTGATCAGCCCCGGAAACCCAAAAGTGTATGCCCTTGCGGTCTTAGGGAATTCGGTCTGTGCCGGCACCTATGGCAACGGCATTTTCTACTCCACAAACGCCGGAACAACATGGTCTTCAATCAATAATGGCCTCACCAACCTGGATATCCTGTCACTGGCCATCCAGGGAGATACCATTTTTGCCGGAAGTGACGGTAGCGGAATTTTCAGATATTCTGGCAATATATGGATGGCACAATCAGCCGGACTGCCAGGTCAAGCCATTGTGAATTCAATCGCCATCTCCACCGGTGGGATTTTTGCCGGAACAACCGGCAGTGGCGTTTATCGCTCTGATGACCATGGAAATACCTGGAGGGCGGTGAACCATTACCTCTCGAATCCGACCATTTATTGCATGGCAACCTCCCCGGTAAAACTCTTTGCAGGCACGGATGGCGGAGGGATCTTTTTCACTACCGACCAGGGTGAAAATTGGGTTATCTCCAACCAGGGGCTGTTCAACTCCGGTATCCGGGCGTTGCTCATCAGCGGGACGGAGATGTATGCAGCCACCTGGGGTGCGGGTATCAGCCATTCAACAGGAAACGGCTACGACTGGCAGGCGATGAACAACGGAATTGAATCTCCCTATATTTCAGATATCAGGAAAACCGGGAATATCCTGCTCGCCTGCACAATGGGTGCAGGGATATTCGCCTCAGCCGATAACGCAAGTACCTGGAACCCGAAAAACAACGGGTTGGCCAATCCATACGTGACAACCGTTGCGATTACCGGCGGTAAACTCTTTGCAGGTACGCTGGGAGGCGGCATATACACATCGGCCGACACCGGCAGAAACTGGTCGGCTGTGAACAACGGGCTGACAAACCTCAACATTACCGCGCTTGCCATCAACGGTGAAAGGATATATGCCGGGACGCGGGGTGATGGGATTTTCTTGTCAACTGACCAGGGGACCAGCTGGCTGCCGTCAAATGCCGGGTTGAATTCCAAACAGATCAACACCATCCTTCCCGGGGGGACAGAACTCTATGCAGGGACAACCATGGGAATTTACCACTCCCCGGACCAGGGAGTTACCTGGACACTTTTAAACAATGATTTGTCGAAATACGATGTCAGGTCCATGGCTTTTTGCCTGCAATCGGTATTTGCATCCACTAATATACATGGGGTTTTCATCTTTGACAGGCAGGACGGGACGATCTGCAGACGGATAAACAACGGATTATCCGACTCTTCGGTGAATGTGATCGCACTGAACAACATGAGCATTTTAGGGGGTACCCAAGGAAACGGAGTGTGGATCAGCGCACTATCTGACATTTTCACCCTGGAAGCCGCACCCGATACGGTGATCTTAGGCTGGAATACCGGGAACAAAGGAGCCCTTCAAATTGAAACCCAGGTAGAGTGGACGATGCAGGGGTTTGTCCCCGATTGGTTGTCGGTGAGTAAAAAATCCGGGACTGGCAGCGATTCTCTGGTCTTTCAATCACTGAAGGCCAATACTACATCGGCCAGGCGGGATGCGGTATTTTATCTCTTCTCACCCAAGGCAAAGACCGTTACCTTTACGGTTTCGCAGCGCGGTAAATCGGAGGTGGTTGAAGAGCTGGTGGTCTCTACATTGAAAATTTACCCGAATCCTGCGTCAGGATTTATCTCTATTAAGGCCATTGTCCCTGTTGAAAAGGTCAGAATACACAACCTGATTGGAACGCTTATTAAGGAGATGCAGCCGGAGACAACTGAATTACAAATAAACATGTCTGAATTTAAAAGGGGAATTTATTATCTTTCGCTCTATTTAAAAGATGTAATTGTAACGAGGAAGGTTGTATTGTTATAGCAGTATCCATGTTCATAATCAACCCTGTATGATAAAAACCCCTCTGTGCCTCTCTGTGTCTTCTCCGTGGTTCCCGGTGTAACAATTTGCCATAGATTTTTGTGTAATAAAATTACACAGAGGGCCACAGAGAAGACACAGAGGACCACGGAGAAAAAATATTCACTGGTTGGTTGATTTAAAAAATTTTCGAATGAAACGATTTACCTGGTTTACCTGCATTTGGCTGCAGATACTGATCTTCCAGCCGGTTCAGCAGCTCCGCTCTCAAACCTTCAAAGCCGTTGACGACACCATCGACATGGTTCCCGGGTTTCCAAAAACAGTGAACCTGCTGGCCAACGACATCATCCCGGCCGGGGATTCGATCAGGGTAAACGGCGGGTTCAGCGCGGGAAGCGGCAGGGTAACCTCTACCTGGCATTACCAGGGCCTGGTAACCTATCTTGTTCCGAACCGCGGCGTCGGAAACCTCATCATCGGGACCTACACCCTGATCGATGTCTCTTCTTCCCAAACCTCCACCGGCCACATGATCTTCCGGATCAGGGACAAAAGTTTTGACACCCTGGATATCAATGATGTAGCAGCCATCTTTACCGTTTCGGGGCTCCATTTCCAGATGTTGTTCAACCCCTTCTCCTCTTCCGGCATGTGGATCCCAAAAGGTTCTTCAACAGCCACGGTTTTTACCAATTCTTTCTGGATCGGCGGGCTTGACGAGCACGACAGCCTCCATCTTGCGGCTGAAAGGTACCGGCAGGGACCATTGTCTGCCAATGCCGGAACAAAACCCGATTTTTACGCCGGACCGGTGATGGATACCGCCAACTATTCAATTTACCAGGATACCACCTGGAACTATGTTTGGAAGCTGAAAAGACCGGAGATCGAATATCACACACACCATTGGAAGGATGCGGGCTACAAACCAATTTACGACATCCTGACCTGGCCGGGAAATGGCAATGTTGCACTGGGTCAGGCCAGCCAGCTTGCCCCTTTTCACGATGCAAACGGGGATGGGATTTACAACCCCTACGCTGGCGACTCCCCTGCCATCCGGGGTGACCAGTGCCTCTTTTTCATCTTTAACGATGACCGGGGAAAACACCTTGAATCCGCCGGCAGGAAGTTGCGGGCGGAGATTCACGGGATGGCCTACGCCTTTGACCGCCCCGGCGATTCAGCATTCAGCAAAACCATTTTCCTCAACTACAAGATCTACAACCGGTCGTCTCAGACTTATTATGACACCTATATCGGAACTTTCACGGATATGGACATCGGGTTTGCCAACGATGATTTCCAGCAGTGCGATGTTGGCCGAGGGAGCATCATAGGGTACAATGGAAAGGCGGTTGACGGAACGGGACAGGTAAATGCCTATGGCGCTCATCCCCCGGCCCAATCTGTTACGCTGCTTGCCGGTCCGTGGATGGAACCGACCGGCACCGACCAGCCACGGTACGACAACAACGGCCACCCACTTTGCAACGAGAGCGTGAATGGCGCCGGGTTTGGGGATGGTATACCGGATAATGAACGGATGGGGCTGAAAACCTTCACCTATTTCATGCATCCATACTACAATCCATCCCCTTACATGTATCAACCCGATTATGCTAACGACTATTATCGTTACATGAAAGCCGAATGGATGGACAGCACCCGGATGGTTTACGGTGGGAACGGGCATGAGGGCTATGGCGGATACGGCCCGGAGGCGTCGTTCCTCTATCCCGGTGAATCGGATACCCTGAACTGGGGTTGTGGCTGTCAGCCCCCCAACGGACCGGTGAACTGGACCGAAGTCACGGCCCACAACCTTCCCCACGACATCAGGGCTAATGGCTCAACCGGGCCCTTTACCTTTCGTCCCGGCGAGATGCAGGAGGTCGACATCGCCTTCGTGTGGGCAAGGGACTACACCAGTCCCGACACCCTCGCATCGGTGGCAAAGCTTCGTACCATGATCGATACGGTCAGAAAGGCGTTTTTAACGAACAGGCTTCCCGGAGGAGGCTCCTTTTTAGGAGTAAGGGAGAACGATATTCCCGACATGACAACCTGTAACATCTGGCCGAATCCGGCCAATGCAGCGGTAACCATTGATTTTGGAACACCTTTGACAGCGCCCGTCCGTCTTGAAATTTTCAACTCTGCCGGATTATTCATGGATACGAAAATCTGCCGGCAGGGATGCACAAAGAGCGGTGTTGATGTTTCGTCGTATCCGGCGGGGTTGTACCTCCTGAAATTCAATGGCGGGAATAGGTGCTTTGCTAAAAAACTTGCAGTGTTGAAGTAACCAGTCATCAAACCTTTCAGGTTTATCCCGGGTCAGTGAACCACAAATGGCCTGACAATAGTCTCTTCCGGGGTCTGAACCCGGAGGAAACAAACTCCTTTCGGAAACCGTGAAACATCGATCTGCCTGGTTATGGCACCGCTCTTTAACACTACTGTTTCAGCGGAAATGGTTTCAGCCAGGAGATTTGAGATCAATATCGTCAGTTGGGGAGTTTGCACTCCTTTAATTTGAACAAACAGTTTATCCCTGACCGGATTAGGGTATAAATTCACGCTGAAACGGTTACCGGGAAGGTCATTTAATCCTTCACATTTGTCTATAACAACCCTTTTGGTTGCAGATACAGGCAGACAGGGTGCTACCGGGTAAGCTGTCAGTTTCAGGCGGATACTGTCCGACTGCTGATCATTCAAACCCAGCCAATACTCGGTGTTCAGGGCATCCGGCTGAGTGAAAAGACCATCCCCGGAGGTAATCCAATGCACACTGTGGCAATTGGAGACCGCCCCTGAAAGAGTCACTTTACCGGTGTACCTGCATATGGTCGTGTCGTTGCCTGCAAAAGCCACGGGTCCGGGAACCACCTGAACCGGCACAGAATCTACCTTAACCTGCGCTCCTGATGTAACCTGAACAATGTATGTTGCAGATGCATCGGGTGAAACTGTAGGGTTTTTAATATCCGAAGAAAAGCCCGGGGGATCGGAGGTCCACAGATAGGTGAAGGGCGCAGTTCCCCCTGCAATCTTTATATCGAGCTGGGTTGCCCCACCCGCACAAACAGCCGGCGGTGATGCGGAAACCTGGATATCAAGGATATCTGCAAAAGAAAAAGAGGCGATCCTTGTTTGCCATCCATCCAGGGAGGTGGTGGCATAGTACTCCTGCGTATACCAGAAGGTGGCCGATGAAGCAGGATCGACCGACATTGAACTGTAATCACCCCAGCGGTTCTGCCCGCTCCAGGAGCCGGTCTGGCAACCTCCGCCATCAACGATGGTCGTTTCCTGAACGGTCATCTGCCCGGGCGGGTCGTGGGTTGTCCTTCCTGTAAACCGGATGGAGGGATAGACCGAACTTGCCGACACAGAATAGCCAAGCGCAATATTTCCGGACGAGTCCATGGCCATACTGCCCATCCACCGGCTCAGGGTATCGGGAGAGTAGGTGGATTGCTGCCTGACAAACCAGGTGTTGTCAGTCTTTTGCAATTCGTACCAGCGGATGCCCGCATGCTGGCCAATCCCCACGGTATGGTTTGCAACCATCGCCTGGTGATCGCCGAATTGCCGGAACTGGAGGCGGCACATCAGCCGTTCATCCAGCGCGCTGAGCAGTTTGTCGGATCCCTTTTGGGGAATTCCTCCTGTCAGAACACTGGAATAGGGAGCAATTGGCAACTTCAGAAGATTGGAGAAGGAGGAGTTAGCAGGTGTCTGCCAATCAGTATGAAACTCCCTGAGGACAAAAAACCCGTTCATGGTATGGCCGAAATAGTTGGGTGTTCCGGCCGGGGGAAAGGGACCATCGCAGTCGGAGGGCAGAAAAATGAAGGGGCTTTCGGCAAATGAAAGGGAGAATTGGATCGCTGCCGGGGAGGGATCGCCGTTGATCATGGAATCCCGGTTAAACACCATTGCCCCGACCCCGTCACGCTGCAAGGTTTGGGCCCTCAACCGGGTATAGGACATGTAATAGCCATCGGGCCATATCCCGAATTTCGGATAGTCGGGCAGGTCGCCGAAAGCGTACTCCCAGCGATACCAGGAACCGGTCGGATCGGGCGTTTGCGACACAGCGATCATCTCGTAAAACGGTCCCAGCGGAAAATTCGGGAAGGAGAACTGGCTGATCAGCCATCGGTCGGCCTGCTCGTCATACTGAACAATGCCGTCACCCCAGTTGGTGTTGTTGGGCAACCCCTCCCATATCGAGCCTGTGCTGAATGGCCCCAGCAGCAACTGTCCTGACTTGTTGTAAATTGAAAAAGAGAGATTGACCAGTTGCAGGTAATGCTGTGGTCCCACATCTCCGTAGGTATCAGGAGGTGAAGCGTGATTTATATTCGCCATACCTTCAAAGTTGAGAAGGATTGAACCGGGAGAAACATAGCCCTGCCGGGTTTGGAGAGATGTATCCTCCACGTTCCTGACCAGTGAATCCATGACTCCACGGGTTTGGACAAAATTTGGTACGGCACCCTCCTTCCAGGTACCGTCAATGTTTTCGTTCCCCCTCATCTTCAAATTGCGCAAAGGAGGTGAGACATCAAAATAAACAGGCTTGCAGGATAGAGGAACCGGTACTTCCTGGGGAAAAAGTGTTGCAACGGGAAAGAGCGCCAGCAGCATTGCCAGCATCACATTTCTAGCCATTCCGGCTTATTTTTTCAAGCATTTCAAGGTTTTCAATTTTCAACATCCGGCCGTTGATCGTGAGCAGTCCCTCCTGTTCAAATTTCATCAGCACCCTGGATGCACTCTCACGCGAAACCCCGATCAGATCGGCAAACTCCTGCCTGGTAAAGGGCAATTCAAATGCAACCTCTTCAAAAATGATCCTTGAAAAATAGAGCAATGCATCTGCAACCCTTCCGTATATTTTTTTCTGTGCCTGGCTCATGAACCGATGGAAATTATTAAGGCTGTCGCGGCTTACAGAGACAAGTATCTCATAAGCAAAGTTGCCATTATCCCTGACCAGCTGGTTGAAGACATTGATGTCGATATAACACACCCTCACATCTGTAAGTGCAGCATAAGAGTAATGGTTCACCCGGTCGCCAAACAGCGATGGAAGCCCGAGATAGGTATACTTGCTAACGATTTGAACAATCTGTTCCCGGTCACCCGGATTTGTAACATACTCTTTAACCAACCCTGATTTCAGATAGATGATGTTGGATGTCATTGATCCGGCCTGTACCAGGATATCCCCTTTTCTGAAAGAGGTCTCCTTGCTGTTTTTGCTGACCAGTTCCAGCTCTCTCGGGTGGAGAATGGCTGCTGCACAGCTTTTTTCTTTGCAATCGGTGCAAACATTAACACTCTTATTGAAATCCGTTATCATTATTTCTCCCGTTCTGATGATGAATGATGAAATGCTATACCGACCTTCTATTTCAGAAAAGATGCAAAGAAGAATCAACTACAAAGTTGCAAAAAACTTCGATAATTTGCCAGAAATTATCTGTTTCCGATCTTCCAGCCATTGTCAGAAAGGGATACCATCGCGGTGATCTCAGGAGCAGAGAACGATGTTGCCGGAAGTATAATATCGGCAAGGCTACGTGTGGTCAATTTATTTACATGAAATTCATCGGTTGACCGGGCGATAAAGATGAGGATTCCAGGTTTTACCAGGCTGCCCAGGGCTCCTGATTCGCAGATCACCGGAAGATCCATCGGGTTGCAATCCTTCATAAAAAGATTAAATGCCTCTGCCAGGAAACCATCTACTGTTTCCATGAAAAAGGATTCTTGCGCGCCGGCTTCCAGGAATTGCCCGCTATTCTTGGAATGTGGAGTGACATCCTGGAAAATGCGAATTCCTTCACCCGTCGACCTCAATGTTGTATTTCCCAATGAATCATGAACATGTGGTGATATCTTCAATGCCAAAACGGGAAATTTTTTCGAAAAGGTGCGGATCAGTGCTGTGGCTAAAAAGGTCTTTCCGACTTTTTGCCCTGAACCTGAGATGATGAGAAATTGCGGAAATGAAATTCGGGACATCAACGAAAAAATCAGGGAATCAGCAACTTAAAACTGGCAAAGAGAAGAACAAGGGCCAGCGAGATTTTAAAAAGCCTGACTGGAAGGAATTTCATGGCAGTGGTTGAACCGATCAATCCGCCTCCGACGACGACCAGGACCCAATAGATAAAATGGGGAGGTAACATGATGCCACTATACCGGAGGCCGGCCAAACCGGCCAGGGAGTTGCATAAAATAAAAAGGGAGGAGTAAACGCCGGTCTCTTTCACATGGGTCCACTTCATCAGGATGAAGATCGGACTGAGAAGGATTCCCCCGCCAATTCCGATCATTCCGGAGAGCAACCCAAGGAGGGAGCCGATGATGAATGAAACCCAGATCGCCGGAGGCGGTTTCACGTCATATTCCCTTGAAGGATGATACAACAACCGCATCAACCCCAGCAACAGCAATATCCCGAGGATGAATTTGTACGTTCCCGGGTTGATGTGAATCAGTGCGCCGACCAGGGCCATGGGGATGGCGGGAAGAAGGAAAGGCAGAAACAACCTCCACCGGATCCTGTAACCGTTGCTGAAACTGGCAAAGGCGATCCCGGCCACAAAAAGATTCATGATCAGGGCCGAACTTCTGAAATAAACAGTGCTCACGGCAAAGATGGACATTACAGCAAGATAACCGCTGGCGCCGCCATGTCCCACAATGGAATACATGACCGAAACAGCCAGGAGCGATAATAAGAAAAACAGTGAGATCTCCATGCAAAAAGCGTTATTCATTATTGTGAATAACGAGGCTAAATTAATAAAATTTCCATTTATAAACCATCAGATTGCTTTGTGAGAAATATCACAAATTTTTGTGCGATTTTGTGGTATTTAAGCACACAGGAACGACCAGTTTCTGTCAACTTTGCACTTCCTCCCCCTTGCCCCCCTTGCTTTAATTCGACCAATGGAGCCGTTGCAAGGTCATTCATGGAGCGAATGGCGTAGTATGCCTTACGATAGGACAACCCCATGGATGCCGCCGCTTTTCTTAGGGAACCAAGTACTTCCACTTTTTCAAGAAGTTCTATCCTGCCGGATCCCAAAAAATTCATACCGTCGATTTCGATCCAAACCCTGCCGGCAACCACCATTTTTTTCTCTTTCATGGGAATACAGAACTCATATTTTTACAAAACTAGCAATTATTTTTTATGCACATTTGTTATATGGATGAAAATAGATTTGTGTATTTGAAAGGTGGACGAGTGGACAAGTGGACAAGTGGCCAAGTGGACAAGTGGACAGGGGAACCATTCAGGATTGTCGCCTGTCCTCCTTTTCGCCCGTCCGCATGTCCATTCGTCCACCTGGCCACTTGTCCACTCGTCCACTTGACCACCATCACCAAAATATCCACCTAAATGAACCGACGTAATTTTATCAGAATCTCAACTCTTGGTGCCGGGGGTGCTATGTTTGGCAGCCTGGGATTCGGGAGTGGCAAAGAGCCGTCGTTGCTCGACCGCCTTACGGGCAAGGTGCATGCTGAAGAGTCAAAGTATTTAAGAACCCCAACCTACTGCGAAATCTGCTTCTGGAAGTGTGCCGGATGGGTCTATAAAAACGACCAGGGTGACCTCTGGAAAATCATCGGAAACGAAAATGACCCGCACTGTAATGGCCGTTTATGTCCCCGCGGAACCGGCGGTATCGGGATGTATAACGACCAGGACCGTTTGAAAACACCGCTCATCCGCACCGGACCCAAGGGGAAGCAGGAGTTTAAACGTGCCAGCTGGGATGAAGCGCTTGATTTTGTAGCAAAGAAACTTGATTTCATCGGAAAAAAATATGGACCTGAAACTGTGGCGCTCATTACCCATGGTTCCGGCGGAAAATTATTGACCACCCTCATGAAAGCCTATGGATCGGACTCCATCGCAGGTCCCTCCTACGCCCAGTGCAAAGGTCCGCGCGAAGTGGCTTTTGGCCTTACCTTCGGAGCCGGACTGGAATCACCCGAGCCCACCGACATCAGGGATACCCGCTGCCTGGTGCTCATCGGCAGTCATCTTGGCGAGAATATGCACAACTCCCAGGTCCAGGAGATGGCAGATGCCATTGATCGTGGGGCTGCCATCATCACGGTTGATCCCAGGTTTTCAACAGTTGCGAGCAAGTCGAAATTCTGGCTCCCCATCAAACCATCAACCGATATTGCCCTGTTGCTGGCTTGGACCAATGTGATCATCAACAATGGCTGGTATGATAAGGAGTATGTTGAAAAATACACCACCGGGTTTGACAAACTGAAGGAGTATATTCAACCCTTCACCCCTGAATGGGCCTATGGCATCACCACCCTCGAGCCGGGTTTGATCAGGGAAACAGCCAGGGAGATGGCAAACGCTTCTCCGGCAGTGATCATCCATCCAGGCCGGCACGTAACCTGGTATGGTGACGACACCCAGCGTTCACGCGCCATCGCCATCCTGAATGCCCTGCTTGGCTCCTGGGGACGGCGTGGCGGGTTTTATCTTCCCGAATTAAAAGAGATACCCGAGTATCCGCATCCGCCCTTTGCGCCGGTAGCCAAATCGTGGCGTGACATCCTGGGCGATCAATATCCCTTTGCAGAACTTCCCCTGGCGAATGCCATCGTTGACGGTTCAATTCCGGGAAATCTCAAAGACTTTCAATACCGCGGCTGGATTGTCAATGGCAGCAACCTGAATATGACCATGCCCGACACCCGCAAGACACTCGAAGCCATTCAGCAACTCGAATTGCTTGTTGTCATTGATACCATGCCGATGGAAATTACGGGCTGGGCAGATGTGATCCTCCCTGAATGCACCTACCTTGAACGCTATGACGTGCTCAGGAACGACCATAACCGCGAGCCGGTCATTGCCCTGCGGATGCCGGCAACCGAGCCAAAATACGATACCAAACCCGACTGGTGGATTGCAAAGGAACTCGCCGGTAAAATGGGCCTTGGACAATATTTTGATTGGAAAACCTTTGAAGAATTCCTCGATTACAAACTTCAAAGAATGGGATCATCACTGGCTGAGATGAAGAAAATCGGGGTAAAAAAATATGAACGTTCTTCGGGGGATCTCTATTTTTCCGCTGAAAACCCTCCCACCTTTGATACGCCTTCAGGCAAGATCGAACTCTACTCAACACAGCTGGAGCAAGCCGGTTTTGATCCGATGCCCAGGTATACTCCCCATGAGGAGCCGCCGGAGGGTTTCTACCGCCTGATTTATGGCAGGACCCAGTCACATACCTTCAGCCGTACATCCAACAATCCAAATCTGTCAGCCATCATGCCGGAGAACAAGGTATGGGTCAACCCGAAAGTGGCGGCCAACTGGCAGTTGAAAGAGGGCCAGGAGGTTTGGCTCAAAAACCAGGATGGTTCTGTCACCAGCTTCCCGGCGAAGATCAGGATCACCGAGCGGATCCGCTGGGATTCTGTTTACATCGTCCATGGATTCGGCCATACCGCTTCACAGCTTACCCGTGCTTTCGGGCGTGGTGTAAGTGATTCAGCCCTCATCACCAAAGTATTGCTCGACCCGGTGATGGGTGGGACCGGGATGCGGGGAAACTTCGTCACATTTGTCACAGAAAACCCGGAAAAGGAGGTTAAAGCATGAGATTCGCAATGGCCATTGACACCAAAAAATGCGTCGGCTGCAGCGATTGTGTTGTTGCCTGCCAGATGGAAAATGAGGTTCCGATCGGATACTGCCGCGACTGGATTGTTGAGGTGAATGACGGAACTTACCCGCAGCTCGAAATGGAGATCCGCTCCGAACGCTGCAACCACTGCAGCAACTCACCCTGCGTACGTTGCTGCCCTACCGGCGCAAGCCACTATGACTATGGCGGAACAGTGCTCGTAACCCGGCATAAATGCATCGGATGCGGTGCCTGTATCGCATCATGCCCTTACGATGCCAGGTATACCCATCCAAAGGGATATGTTGACAAGTGCACTTTCTGTGTCCACCGCGTAAAGGATGGACTTCCCCCGGCATGTGTGGCAGTTTGCCCCACCAAATGCCTCTATTTCGGGGATACAGACGACCCGCGGAGTGAAATTTCACAGGTCTTGAAAAAACGGAAATACAAACGGCTGATCCCCGAGGCCGGAACAAATCCTAACCTTTACTTCTTAATCTGATTGTCATGAGAGAAGAGTTAATCATCAGTGGTCGTTCAAACCCCATGGTGGACCCTAACCTGAACATCTGGCATTGGCAGATTCCGCTCTACCTCTTCCTGGGCGGCGTGGCAGCAGGCATCCTCTTCTTTGCTTCCCTCTATTTTATCCTGGGCAGGGAGAAAAAATATCCGGCTGCTATTAAATGGGCCCCCATGCTTACGCCGTTCCTGCTCATTCTTGGCCTGGGTGCGCTGTTCCTCGATTTGAACCATAAGATGTTCTTCTGGCAGTTATACCTCACCATCCGCCTCGAATCGCCTATGTCGTGGGGAGCCTGGACGTTGCTGATCATCACCCCGGTATCCATCATATGGTCGCTCACCTGGCTCAAAGAGCTGAAACCTGAATGGCATTGGAAATACCCGATCCTGGACGAGTGGGAAGCCTATTTTATCCGTCACAGGCTCGTCATTGCCTGGATCATGCTGATCTCAGCAGTCATCCTGGGGGTCTATACGGGAATCCTGCTATCAGCATTCAACGCCAGGCCGTTGTGGAATACCAGTATTCTCGGGCCATTGTTCTTTGCATCGAGCCTCTCCACCGGTTCGGCAGTGATCATGCTGATGGCAAAAAGCCACCTTGAACGCAATATCTTTACCCGAATCGACCTGCTGCTGATCGGCATTGAACTTTTCCTGATCGTGCACATGTTCATGGGATTCCAGGCCAGTACACAGGTACAGATCGACGCTGCCAACATGTTCCTGGGAGGTCCCTATACCGAAGTTTTCTGGATTTTCGTGGTATTTATCGGGCTTCTTGTCCCGGTATTTCTCGAAGTTCTTGAACTGCTGGGATATAAAATCCCGATTGTCATCACCTCAGCCCTGGTGCTAACCGGCGGGTTGTTTCTGAGGTTTATCATTGTGTACGCCGGGCAGGCGAGCAGGTACCTTTATTAGGGGATGAATATTGAATATTGAACAAGGAATATTGAATTTTGAAGTAAAAAACATATGGAAACGAAGGAGCAAATTAAGAAGACCAGGTATATGAATCCCTACATTGGCGGGGTATTACTTGGGTTGGTATTACTGGCAGCGAATTTTATTTCAGGCCGTGGCCTTGGGGCAAGCGGCGCCATAAAAAGTGTCGTCGTGGCAACCACGCAAACAGTAGCCCCTGCTTATACAGCAAGAACGAAATATTTCAAGGAGTATCATGAGGAACACTCAGGTTCACCGTTGAAGAACTGGCTGGTGTTCCAGATGCTGGGCGTCATCGTGGGAGGTTTTGCCTCCGGTGCCCTGGCAGGCAGGTTGAAGTTCAAAGTGGAACATAGCCCCAAAATCACCTCGCGCAGGAGGCTGGTTTTTGCTTTGCTTGGAGGTATCTTCTTCGGGGTAGGCTCTCAGCTTGGCCGGGGATGTACCAGCGGCTCAGCTTTGAGCGGAATGGCAGTTCTATCTTTCGGCGGGATCATCACCATGATGGGAATCTTTGGAGGTGCCTACATGCTGGCCTACTTCTTCCGGAAAAACTGGATTTAATACTTATTGAAAAAATCGAAAATCGTACAATCGTAAATCAAAAATCAACATGGGACCACTGGCAGTCAACGATATCATCTCCCCCAACACAAACTTCCTCCTTGCATTTATCATCGGTATAGGGTTTGGCTTTGTACTCGAGCAATGCGGATTTTCTTCCAGCCGTAAACTGGCAGGACTCTTTTACGGATACGACATGGTCGTATTGAAGGTATTTTTCACCGGAGGTGTCACCGCCATGCTCGGTTTGCTTTTTTTCAGCCTCTTCGGATGGGTCGATCTCAACATGGTGTACGTAAACCCGACGTTTCTCACCTCTGCGATCGTTGGTGGCCTGGTGATGGGTGTCGGATTCATCATGGGCGGTTTTTGCCCGGGCACCAGCTTTTGCGGTGCTGCCATCGGCAAGTTGGATGCCATGATTTTCATCGTTGGCCTCTTCATCGGCGTCTACTTCTTTGCCTTTGGATACCCGATGTTTGAAACCTTGTACAAATCGGGGAACATGGGATCACCCAAATTGTCCACCATGCTTGCCCTGAGTGACGGTGTTTTCGCCTTCATCCTTGTGGTGGTTGCGCTGGGGATGTTTTACGTATCAGAATGGATCGAGAAAAGGTTTCCCAGGGAGGAGTACTAGACGTGGACCGGTGGGTTCAATTAAGAAAAGAATCAAGAACAGAAATAAAAAAAAGAGATATGAAACCGTTGCATTATCTTACACTGGTCCTTTTAATTCTGGCACTTGTCATTGCCTTCGTACCGCAGAATACCACACGGCCGTACAAGCTGACTGCAGAACAACTGCTTGCCGAAATCCGCACCGGGACACAGTTTATCTCCCCCGATGAGGTGGCTGATAAGATCATCCAGAAGGATCCTTCAATCCAGCTGATCGATGTGAGAAATCCCAGGGAGTTTGACCTGTTCAGTCTTCCGGGTGCCATCAATGTTCCGCTGCAGGATATTCTGGCCGAAAAGAACACGGATGTCCTGAACCAGTCTACAAAAATGAACATCCTCTATTCCAATGGTTCAACAGAAGCCAATGAGGCCTGGCTGCTGACCCGGCAGCTCGGTTATCAGAACAACTACGTGCTACAGGGTGGGTTGAACTACTGGATGGAGACGATTCTTAATCCCACCAGGCCGGTCACCGTGGTATCGAATGATGAACTTGCAAGGTATGATTTCCGCAAAGCCGCATCCAATGCGCTGGGTGGCGGGGATGCTGCGGCCATTGCACCGGCTGCATCATCGGCGGCAACGCCAAAACCGGGCATCGTTCCTGTTAAGAAAAAGAAGAAAGCTTCAGGCGGCTGTTAAAAGATTGCGACTACATACCCAGCAGATCCTTCATCTCATTCATGTTTCTGAAAAGAAATTTCTCCTTCCCGGATGGCTGGTCATCCATAACCAGGAATTGATGAGGAACAAACCCGTGAAGATCAAGCATGCTGTATTTCCCTGCATTTAAATTTGACGTGATCAGCGGGAGCAGGCTCCTGTGATAGAATCCGCATAAAGGTTCTGCATAGCCATGATGGTGGGGTAAAACAATGCTGACGGTGTCGTTAACCATTGCAATCAGTCCATCAATCAACTCCTTCGTCACATTCGGCATGTCGCACGTCAGCACAAGGTTCCAGTCAGAACTGCTTGCGGTAAGTCCTGCATGTATCCCGGCCAGCGGAGCCTTTACAGGAAAAAGATCGTTGATTACCGGAAATCCAAGGTGGTCGAGATCATGATTGTTGGCACAGATCAGGATATCGGTGGTCAATGACAGTGCAAGCTCAATCGAATACCCGATCAGGGGCTTGCCCGCATACGGGATAAGGGCCTTGTTGGTTCCCATGCGGGAACTTTGTCCCCCGGCCAGGATAATGGTTGTGAACTTCATGATTGCGCCGTGGAGGCGAGGCATGCCGTGGAGGCGAGGTATGCCGTGGAGGCGAGGCATGCCTCGCCTCTACGATAACCCGGCAATTGCATTTTTTAAAATATCGGTCACCTCGTGTGCCAGAACTCCCAAATCGGGGTTTTGGATGGCCATCATCGATGCCAGCGGATTTACGGCAGAAACCTCTGTTTTCCCCTCTCCTTTAGCGATTAAAATAACGTTGCACGGGAGCATGGTGCCTATCTTCTCTTCTGCCTGAAGTGCTTTGTAAGCAAACCCGGGATTGCACATTCCCAGGATTTTATAGGGTTGGATCTCAACACCCAGCTTTTCATTGAGCTTTTGCCTCATATCGATCTCCATGATCAGGCCAAACCCCTTCTCCTTCAGTACGCTGAGGGTTCTGGCTTCAGCCTCCTCAAAGCTGCAATCGAGTATTTTACTGAAATAGTATTCCATGATTATTTGTATTTAAGCATGTTTAACCTGGTGAGCAGAAAATTCTTCGTCTTCACACCAACTACGCGATCCACCTCTTTCCCGTTTTTAAAAATCAGCATCGTGGGGATGTTCCTGACATTGTACTTCTGGGCAACGGATTGGTATTGCTCAATATTTACTTTGCAAACTGTTACTGAATCACCAACCTCTTCGGCAACCTCATTCAGCACCGGAATCATCATTTTACAGGGCATACACCAGGAAGCCCAGAAATCAACGATTGAAATCCCCTTGTTGATCTGGTGAGCGAAATTCTTGTCGTCAAGGATCTTGATCCGTGGATTGTCGGGCCCGGCTTTGATGTTTTTCATCCGCCGGTAGTTGAAAAAGAGATACCCGGCAAAGACGACGAGAACTCCAAGAATAATCAATGTTGTCTGCATAGGTTGACTGTTGTGATACGGTGGATTAGATTTTAGCTGGCCGGCTTTACCTGGATCTCATAGGTAACCTCCATGGCTTTCTTGTAAACAAAGGAGACTCCGCAATATCGGTCCTGGGAGAGTTCCACCGCTTTCCTGAGCTGATCCATGGGCAAATCATTGCCTGTGAACTCATAGATCACATGCATCTTGTCGTAATGTTTCGGATGTTCTTCCGTTACATTGGCCTCCACCCTGATATTCAGTCCTGCAAATTCAACACGCATCTTCTTCAGAATGGAAACGACGTCCATTCCAGAACATCCCGCAAGCGATGCAAGCATCAGCTCTTTCGGACGGGAACCCTTGTCCTCCCCGCCAACCGCGGGAATTGCATCCATCATCACATGATGCCCGCTCACATTGGCATCGAATAACATGTTTCCCTTCCAGGAAGTATCGACTGTATGTTTCATAGTATTTGGTTTTTTGGTTTGACAAAAAGGGAAGTGAACTATTTCCCGGCAGTGATCAGGAAAACCGGGAACTCCCTGAAGGTGCCTGGCCCTGTATCTCTTCTGATAACAAAACATTGTTCATTGGTGATATTTCCGAACCCACAACCCTTCAACTGCAGCATAAGCTCTTCAGGATCAAATCCATGATGCACTTCAACACCAGGATCATGGAAAGAGCCGTCTTCAGTATACAGGTCAGCAATAGCAATATAACCGCCCGGTGAGAGCATCCTGTAAAATTTCTCAAGCGTTGCATTCACATCATTGATATGGTGTAATACCATCTGGGTGAAAACAAGGTCAAATGGTTGCCCTGTATATTCCTCTTTTTCAAGGTTAAAAAAGAGGGTCCTGATCTTGCCATGGTCGCCGGCAGTTAGCTTTGCCTCAGCCATCTTCAGCATCTCTGCAGAAGTATCCATTAGGGTTATGCCCGCCAGGTTGTCTTTCAGGAAGAAACTCAGCAACCCTGTTCCGGCACCGAATTCCATCGCTTCCATTGCCGGTATAATGGGAATCCTCCGCTGCATGGCGGCGGCAACCGCTTTGGTCCGTTCAAGGTGCATCTGGTTTTGATCCCACTGTTTTGCCTTATCGTCAAATTCGCTCATATTGGTATTTCTTTACTACAAAGATCGACAAATTTGCGGTAAGGTTATACATAAAAAAGCTGTCCCGTAAATCTTCTCAGACTTACGGGACAGCTTAAACAATCGTAAAAGATCTGCTTCGCTTTTACTGGATGACCAGTTTACGAACCTGTGACTGGTTATCCGACTGAATTTTCACCAGGTAAAGGCCTTTGGGATATCCCGAAAGGTCGAATTTCAACTCCTGGCCGACAGAAGTTTCCATGGTTTGGTTTACGATCATCCTGCCTGTGACCTCAGAAATCGTAATAACTGCATTCCTTTTCTCAAGACCTGATATTGTCAGCTTAAACGCTCCTGCAGAGGGGTTCGGGGCGATCGTCATTCCGATACGAACACCTTCTGAAATACCGATGGGTCCGTCGAAATGGATGATCCGTGAATCTGTCGCCGGTGAAGCGCAGGGGGACAGAGGAGATGCGGTGAGGGTGAGGGTAACTGTCGCTGCTGTTTTATCGGCTGCGCTTGGCAAATAATTCCCGGTGAGTGTAGTTGCCGAACTGAAGGTTCCCGTTCCAGATGTGGTCCACAATACTGTTGAATAACTGGTTGCCTGTCCGTTCAGCGGAACCTGGGTGGTGATAAAGGCAAACGTTGTGTCGTTACCGGCTGAGGCAGTCGCAGGCAGGTTAACTGTAACATTGGTGGTGGCTTCAGCTGAAGCGGCACCATCGGATACGTGTGCAATATACTGTGTGGATGCAGTTGGTGTCACAACCGGATTCTGGGTGGCTGAAGTAAAACCAGCCGGAACGGAGGTCCATGAATAAGTGTAGGTTCCGCTTCCACCTGCCGGAGTTACGCTGAGCTGTGCGCTCTGGCCGGCACAAACTGTTGAAGGGGTGGCGGATGCGGTGGCTGACAACGGCAATGCCGTTACCGTTACCGTGGCACTGCCCTGTACCGTTCCTGTACCGTCACCGACCGTCACATTGTACTGAGTAGTGGCAGTTGGCCATACAAGCGGATTTTGCTGGTTGGAGGTAAAGCCTGCAGGAACGGAGGTCCATGCATAGGTATAGGTTCCTGATCCGCCGGACGGACTTGCATTAAGCTGTGAGGATTGTCCGGTTGTGATTGTTGATGGCGTCGCGCTGACCGAAACGGCAAGTGGCACAGGTACATTGACAGTTACGGTAACATTCCCCTGAACGGTTCCTGAACCATCACCCACCGTTACAATGTATTGTGTGGTAGCACCCGGAGTAACCACAGGGTTCTGAATATTGGAGGTAAATCCGGCCGGAACCGAAGTCCATGAATAAGTATAGGTACCCGAACCTCCCGATGGTGCTGCATTCAGCTGGGAGGACGATCCCTGGATGATGGTCATGGGGTTTGCCGTTACAACCACCGCCAGCGGAAGTACCGTATTTTCATTCACGACAGTGGTGGAAAGTTTCGTATTTGATTTTCCAACGGTAAATGCTCCATAAAAAGTAACTGTTCCCGTACCGGCAACCGGTGCAGTCCATGTGAAGTTCCAGGTCACCGTTGAATTCGTGCTGCCTGAGGAACTCTGGGTTACATATTTAGTTCCTCCGGTAGTGTGATTTCCCGAACCGGCAGCAAGTGTACCCAACTGGGTTCCGGAGGCGTTCTGTGGAGAAACCTCAAATCCTTTCTTGCCTGTGCCGCTAACTGTAACGGTCATCGTATAGGCTGTTCCGGCGGTATAGCCAGCTGCCGGGATGTTGGATGTGATCCAGCCGGTTACGGTGGCGGCAGATCCGCCGTGACAACTCACGCAATGCTGGCCATCGCCGGGTGAACCGGTATATCCTGCAGGAGAGCCCGAAGGATATGCAAGTACAACTGCACTTACAGCAAAACTGAGAATCACAACACTGAGGATCCTGGCAAAAAATCGTACGGTCTCTTTTTTCATAATGATCACTTTTTGTTAATCAACTTTGGATTTAACTGTTATTTGAATAACAAAAATATTCAAATTACCGGAAGGTTATTTTGTTATTATTTTCACAATTAACAGGATACATATGTAATATGTAACACATTGTATATCTGCACTGCCATTCGTGGCATTGCTTAGAATTATTCTAAATTTTTCCCGGATAGAAATAACTCCAATTGCTGATGTTTATTTAATCACAGGAGGGAGCCGCCCTTTAATTATAAATTGGAGGGTTTTCTGCGGGCATACTCCTTTTTCAATCTTTCCAGGGGAAGATCCAGCCCATGACCCGGGCAAAATGTCTTACATCCGGTAACAGAGAGCTTCTTCCAACTTCGGACCAACTCACCTCCATCATCGCCCCAGGGTGGGAAAACCGGCATGGGCAATCCTCCCATGGCATCGCCTGCAAGTGCAATCTCTGCATCCACTATAAGGCTTGATGAACCGCACGAATGTCCGGGGGTATGAAGAATACAGGTCTTGTTAAAACCGAATGAAGAAAGTTCGTATCGTTCAGTAAATGTGATATCTGCCTTAACTCCCTGAACATGAAACCATTGAGGAACCCGTTCCGCTCCAAGATTGTATAAAAATTTTGACCAGCCTGCTGTTCCTTTAGGAATCGGACTGTCACCACTTTCCAGAAAATCAGATTCCAGTTTGTGCACAATGAAAACAGGTGAATACCTCTCCTTCAGCACTCCCGCGTTTCCGGCATGATCGAAATGGGTATGTGTTAAAACCACTGCATCGGGTTTCCCGGTAATTTCAATTCGTTTCAGCAACCTCTCTTTATCACCCGACCACCCGGTATCGACCAATATGTTTGAAATTCCATTTGAAACCATGAACACATTCGACCGTCCGAACAGTATCCTTGTGATTTTATATCCGCTGTTTGTAACCCATGTTTTCATGCATGTTGACAATAAAACCCAAAGATAGGAATTTTAGCTTACAGGCCCTCACAGGTGATCCATCGACCTCTGTGGTTCTCTGTAACACCTCTGTGTAACTCCGTGTAATTTTGTTTTTTACACGGAGAAGCCACGGAGATCCACAGAGATCTCACAGAACCACGGTCAAAGAGATAATCCCGGGGGGGGGGGGGGGG
>JBMOIP010000028.1:0-55730 GCA_049317265.1 Bacteroidales bacterium | reverse complement strand
TCACCACCACCTTTGGAAAAGGGCTGGGTGGCGCCTCCGGCGGATGCGTTTCCGGACGGAAGGAGCTGGTGGAGATGTGCCGTCAGAAAGCCCGTCCCTACCTCTTCTCCAACACCATTGCACCTCCTGTTGTAGCGGGTGTGATCAAAGTGCTTGAGATACTCTCAGCTTCGACCGACCGCCGTGACAAACTTGAAAAGAACACCGAATTCTGGCGCAAGGGCCTTACAGAGGCAGGGTTGATCATCAAGGCGGGCGATACGCCCATTGTTCCCGTGATGCTCTTCAATGCGAAGCTGGCCCAGGATGTTTCACGCGACCTCTTCAACGAAGGCATCTACGCCATCGGGTTCTTCTTCCCGGTCGTAGCACAGGGACAGGCCCGCATCCGCACCCAGATCTCGGCAGGACACGAAATGCATCACCTCGAGCAGGCGCTGGAAGCGTTTATCAAAGTGGGGAGGAAGTATGATATCCTGGGAAAGAGCAAGCAGGAGATTGTGGATCGTTATGGACTGTAGGAGTAATCGGGTGAACGGGTAAACGGGTAAGCGGTTTATTAGAAACTGCTCACCAGTTTACCAGTTTACCAGTTTACCATATAGAATGGTGCTACCAACCACTACAGTAACCACATAGCCCCCCTTCCCCCACGAAGACAGGTCAATGTCCACCTCCCCCGGTGGGTTTCCGGTGAATGATTTGCGGTAAACTACCTGTCCGCGGATGTCGGTTACTTCAACCGATGTCGCATTTGCGGGAATGGTCAGCCTGAATTTTCCATGGGAGGGATTTGGGAAGATGGTAAGCCCTTCCTGGTTGTTATTCTCGTCGATCCCGGCCGGGGCGGCCCTACCGAGGGAGTCGGTCTTGATGAGGATGATGTTCCCGGACTTTTCGCCTGCGATGATAAATCCATGGTCGCTGGTGGTTTGAACGGAGTTCCCGATATCCCCGTATGGGAAGTACCTTGTGAATGCCACCGTTCCGTTCTGCCGGTATTTGAAGAGCATGATCGCAACCCCGTAGCCGCCAGTGTTGGTCTGCATCACCCCGCTGGTGATGAAATTCCCGTCGGAGGCGATATCCGAAGAGATGAACTCCGACTCCTGGAAGTGATTCCTGCCTGTCCACAACGTATCCCCGTTTTCATTGGTCCTGACCGCGTATCCCTGGCGACTGTACCCTAAGAATGGAACCATGGAGCCCGACAGGAAATAGCCACCGTCAGCGGTCTGGCTCACAGTATAAAGATCCACTTTGCCATTCACATAGCTGTATATTTTTGTCCACAAAGAATCCCCGCCGGCATTGGCCTTCACAAGGAAAGAAGACAAGGTTGTCATTCCGAATGCGTTATACTGGCAGTTACCGGCCATCATATAACCGCCATCGCTGGTTTGCAGGAACGAGTATACGTTGCCATAGTCTTGCGGGGCATAGATCCGGTAGAACTGTTGCCACACCAGTTTCCCCGCAGCATCGGTTTTGGTGAGGTTGGGGGATGGATACGGGGAGGTAATGATATAGCCGTGATCAGCCGTCTCTGCCACTCCCGAAGCCACACGGCCCGGAAGGTGGCTTGTCCACAGGGTATCCCCGTTCCGGTCGGTTTTGATCAGCCAGATGCTGCTGTCGTTTCCGCAGAGGATGAACCCGCTGTCGGCAGTTTGGTGCATGATCCGCTCGGCATACGTCATGTAATCGGGATAGGTCTTTGACCAGAGCGAGTCGCCATACGGGTTGGTGCGCAGCAGGAATGCCACAGGACTGCCAAAGGCGCTTTTCCTGCCGCAGATGGCATAGCCGCCATCAAAGGTCTGGGTGACGGTATAGGCTGACTCAGCGGTTCCAAGGTCGTAACTGCGCTGGAATGTGATCTGGCAGTGGGAAATCAGGGGCAATAAAATCAGGGCGGGAAAAACTAAAAGGGAACGCATACTTTCGTATTTTTACACCAATCAAAGTTAATCCGGATTTATCTAATAATGTTCGATATGAGAAAAATAATTTATTCCCTCTTCCTCGTCCTGTTTTCCATGGCTCTATTTGCCCAGGAGGCGCCGAAACCCTACCATCCCGAAGCCGATGCAAAGGCGGAGCTGAAAGCCGCGCTCGACCGGGCCAAAAAGGAGAACAAGCATGTGCTGATCCAGATTGGCGGCAACTGGTGCCCGTGGTGCCTGAGGTTTCACGCCATGGCCAAGGGCGCCCCGGTGATCGATTCCATCATCAGGGCCGATTATGTTTATACATTGCTGAACTACAGCAAGGAGAATAAAAACCCCGAGTTGATGAAGCAGTTTGAATACCCCGGCCGCTTTGGCTTCCCTGTTTTCGTGATCCTCGATAAAAACGGGAAACTGCTCCATACCCAGGATTCAGGAATCCTTGAACACTGCCAGGTGAAGGGCTATGATACCACCAAGGTGTTCACTTTCCTGAAGATGTGGAATGTGAAGGCGTTGGATCCGGCGACGTACCAAGGAAAGTAGCAAGACAATTTACGATTGGACGATTGACGATTTACGATTAAATTGTTTGATTTACGATTTACGATTGATCGCTGCTAATCGTCAATCGTTCAATCGTCAATTCATTCGTCAATCGTAAATCGTCCAATCGTCAATATTCACCCGTTTTTCCAATATTAGAAGTAGTAGTAGACTCCCAGCAGCACCCTCAGGTTTCCCACCTCTTTGGGATCGGAGACCATACCCTTGCTCCCGGTTTTGCCATAGGCGGCAACCGTGTAGTCAAGTTCAGAAGCAAACTTCAGTTTGCTTACCGTCAACACGAGTCTTGGTGCAACGCGGTAGAGGTAATCGATGTTTGGTCCGCGGGAGTAGTAGGGTCCGGTGACTTCGGTACCCGCGCCAAGGTTTTTGCTGAAGCCGCCATAGATTCCGGCCGACCATTTGGGGCCGTTCGTCTTAATGTCTGCCCAGGTAGAGGCGGTGGTGATGGCGGCATAATCAACAATTCCCCTCAACGGATCCAGCGTGCTTTTCACGGCATACCCGCCGATCATGTTGAAGGCATAGCAGTTCTGACCATAAACGCCGCCGGCTTTAAGGGTTACCTTAGGAAGTTTCAGCTTGATAAAAAAGTTGGTTGTGGCCGCTGTTGATTTTGCCGTGGTTTTGTAGTTAACGGTTATGGCATCGTGGTGAACCACCAGGTTGTTCACAACCGTATCATACGCGGATCTTTTGACCACATCGGTTCCCAGGCGGGGGGTGAGCATCAGGAAATCGATGCTTGCTCCGACCAGGAATTCGGTCTTTGCCTCCGGGTTCACCCAGCCATATTGTACCTGGAAGGCAAACTCGGGAACGATGGAGTTTCTCAGGTATTTCGGGCTTGGACCGTCGGGCCCGGTGCTGGTGGCATCCACCTGTGAAATGGCTGCCAGGATGAGTTTGAGGTTCCCGAACTGCTGGGTGATTCGCACCTGCGGATTGCGTGAAAAGATGACAAACGGGGCGCCGCCGTTCAGCGAAACAGGTTCGGGGGAGCACCCGGGAATATAGAGCGGGTGCCAGGTCTGGCCGAACAATAACTCCGTTTTCGTCCAGTTCAGTTTCACGTAGGCGTGGCGCAGCCGGAACGAGTTGATGTTTGCATTGGCATTGCCATAGAATTCCCCCTCGATCATCCCGGAGGTCCTGGCCCTGAAGATGTCGGGACCGGTGATGGTTCCGGTCAGCCGGGTCTGGATACTCAGGATGTTGTAGGTTCCCTTTGCATTCAGGTCTTTTCCCTCTGCATCGGGTCTGGTGTTTTCAGGATAGAAGAGCCACTGCCCTTCGCGGGCCATCACCGTCTGGCGGGTGTCGAAGAACATATCGGAATTGACATACCCTGTGAAGTTGATCCCGAAGGAGGGTGTTTTCTTTGTCTCGGGAAGCGGTGCTTTGGCGGCCGGTTCGCCGTTCACCGAAGGGTTTTGAGCAAGGATTCCCGTTGTAAGCAGCAATCCGGATAACATGAAGAGTAACAGTTGTTTCATGCAGGAGTGGTTTTTGAGTTTCGGAGTGCAAAGGTGCAATTTTTTTTGTGTTCATTGTGTTACTCTTTGTGCCATTGTGGTTATCTTGCTTTGTTCACTCCTTTTAAATCCCGGAAATTACCCCTAAATTTGCCGCCTGAATTGATGAGCGGTTCGATTTCGGTTAACACCATCCAATCATCAATCGTAAATCAAACAATTCAATCGTAAATCGTCAATCGTCCAATCTAAAATCAAACTGGATGAATAGTTAACAGCCTCTGATTCCATAATAATATTCCAAACCCATCGTTTTTATACAAAAAATTGAATAACATGAGTCAAAACAGACACTTTAACCTCTTATCATTTCTTGTTGCCATCCTAATCCTGGCTTCCTGTGCCGTTATCTCCCATCCCAACGAAAAGATCATCGTCGGAATCTGGAAACCTGTAAAAGTTGAAAAGATTGTTGACTCTGCAGCGCTGAAAGCCGCAGTCGCCCAGGGAGCTGCTTCAGGACAGAAACAGGGCAAGGCGGGAGTCCCTGCAGCTGAAGGCGGAGTGTCAAGGCAGGAGGCATCGCTCGACAGGCTGGCACAGTCGGAGTTGCGCACCACCATGGAGATTTTCTCCAATAAAACTGCCCTCAAGAATTACCCTGGAAAACCATTGCGTGCAACCTGGAAAATGAAGGGCGACGGAACCCGCATTGTAGCCAAAAACGTGGAGACCAAGTCGAAAGTTGTCCTTGAAATTTTGGAAATCAGCAAAGTGCAGATCGTCGTACTCGAGCATGCGCACATGGGAGATCTGAAGATCACCTATGAGCGGCAGGAGTAGTTACTTCCCAATTCCATCCAATACTTTTTTGGGCTAAAGCCCGATATATCATCTTGTTTTCCTTACCCGGCCTGAAGGCCGGGGCAATTGATAATGGATGCCGGGGCAATTAATAATGGATGCCGTCCACATAAATTGCCTCGGCCTTCAGGCCGAGGATGATGACAAAGAATTGATATTATTGGCTTTAGCCAAAATTATTGAAATTGAATATCCTCATGTTTTCTGTACATCCTGGTCCAAATCAATTGCCCCGGTCTTCAGGCCGAGGATGACAGGTTGGTAATTTTAACAAACTTTAAGACAACTATTCCTGTCCTGCATTTGGAAATGGTCTAAATTAATCCCTACATTTGCCCCCCTAAACTAAAAACCATTTTAACATGAAGATCAATTTCAGAACTTTTCTCTTGGCAGGAGCGCTCGCTTCTGTGATGATTTCAGGATGTGCCAAAAAGAGCGACGTGACTCCAACCACCACGCCAACAACATCCTCAGCCCCGACGATTACCATCAGCGACGGTTACGGCGCCCTGGCAGCCGTTCGTTCAGTTTCCTACACAACCGTTGCCGGGATGACCATTCCGATGGAGGTGAATACCGCGGTTGCCGTTTTTACCACTACCGCAGGAGGGGGAACTTTTGTTGATGGGGGCACAGTAACCCTCAATACGAAGGCGCTTACCAAATCGTCAAACAACGCCTATTCATACCAGAATCTGACCAGCCCGTTGTCGTTCAGCACCCTCGCCTGGAGTGTTACAGGTTCAGGTTCGGTTCCCGCCATCAGTTATACCGACGACCGCCCCATTCCCGACTATTCAGGGTTCAGCTCCCTGCCTGCCACCATTACCAAATCGGCCGGCGTGACCATTGCCCTTGGCAGCGATATCTCCAATGCCGACTCAGTATATGTTGTCGTAAGCGATTACAACAGCCACAGCATTCTGAAAAGAGTTTCGGGAAGTGCCTCCTCCTGCACCATCAGCGCCGCCGAACTTTCAGGTTTCACCGCCGGCCAGGGAATGGTACAGGTTTGTCCATGGAACCTTAAGTCGGAAGACTTCAGCAGCAAGAAGTTCTATTTTATCATTGAATCAGCCTTTACCAAGATGGGGATAACCATCAATTAAGGGATTTACGATTGGACGATTGACGATTTACGATTGAATTGGTTGATTGACGATTTACGATTGAAGGCCTTAATCGTCAATCGTTAACTCGTCAATTTATTCGTCAATCGTCAATCGTCCAATCGTAAATTGTCCTGTCCTTGCCCCACTTTCCATGTCTCCTCCCTGTTTTTCTCAACTTTTTTTTGTATTTTTGTTTCACGATAGTCCAAGTGATTTATAACTAACATTTTATAAGAAAAAGCCATGAATTTCGAATTTTCCGAGGAACAGATCATGATCCAGCAATCTGCACGGGATTATGCCCAGCGCGAGCTGATCAAAGACGTATTGGAACGTGACGCCAAAGCCGAGTTTCCTACGCAACATGTTAAAGCGCTTGCAGAACTGGGATTCCTGGGAATGCTCGTCGACACCAAGTATGACGGTGGCGGAATGGACACCATCTCCTACGTGCTGGCGATGGAGGAGATTTCTAAAATTGACAGCTCGGTATCCGTCATCATGTCGGTGAACAATTCATTGGTATGCTATGGAATTGAAGCTTATTGCAACGAGGAGCAGAAAGAGAAGTGGCTCAAGCCGCTGGCCCGCGGGGAGAAGATAGGCGCTTTCCTGCTCTCGGAGCCTGAAGCCGGCTCGGATGCCACCTCACAGCGGACCACCGCCATCGACAAGGGCGACCATTACCTGGTGAATGGCGTTAAAAACTGGATCACCAGCGCCAATTCAGCATCCACCTATATCCTCATCGCCCAGACGAACCCCGAAAAGGGGCACAAGGGGATCAACGCCCTGCTGGTCGACCGCCACTCTCCGGGAATTACCCTCGGCCCCCACGAAGATAAAATGGGCATGCGCAGCAGCGACACCCACTCGGTGATGTTTACCGATGTGATCGTTCCCAAGGAAAACAGGATCGGTGAAGACGGGTTCGGGTTCAAATTTGCCATGAAAACGCTCGAAGGCGGCAGGATCGGCATCGCCTCACAGGCGCTGGGCATTGCGCAGGGAGCTTTTGACCGTGCGCTGCAATATTCAAAGGATCGTAAAGCCTTTGGCACAGAACTTATCAACCACCAGGATGTTGCCTTCAAACTCGCGAAGATGCGCACCCGCATTGAAGCAGCCCGCTATTTCTGTCTCAAGGCCGCCTGGCTGAAGGACCAGGGAAAACCCTATGGCACCGCCAGCGCGATGGCGAAATATGACGCAGCGGAGACGGCCATGTATGTCACCACCGAAGCGGTTCAGATCCATGGCGGATATGGCTATGTGAAGGAGTACCACGTGGAACGCCTGATGCGCGAAGCAAAGCTGACCCAGATCTATGAAGGTACCAGTGAGATCCAGCTGATGATCATCTCACGGGCGATCATGAATGATTAATGAACCACAATAGGCACAGTAGAACACATTAGAAGACCACATTAGATTTTTTTCTATTGTGCTTTTCTACTGTGCCCTATTGTGCCTAATGTGTTTAATTGCTTAATAACCCACCCCAATGAATACCCCCGAAGTTTACAAACCGCAGCACCACATCCGCATCGTAACCGCCGCCTCCCTTTTTGACGGACACGATGCCGCGATCAACATCATGCGGAGGATTTTGCAGTCGAGCGGAGCCGAAGTGATCCACCTCGGACATAACCGCTCGGTACAGGAGGTGGTCGATTGTGCCATCCAGGAAGATGTGCAGGCCATTGCCATCACCTCCTACCAGGGCGGACATATCGAGTATTTTAAATACATGTACGACCTGCTGCAGGAGCGGGGTTGCGGCCACATCCGGATCTTTGGCGGCGGCGGGGGAGTCATCCTGCCCGAAGAGATCAAAACGCTGCAGGCTTATGGCATCGCACGGATCTATTCACCCGACGACGGGCGTGAAATGTCGCTGCAGGGAATGATCAACGACCTTCTTATAAAATGCGATTTCCCGGTGGGGGACCAGGAGAAATTCGACCTGGAGAAGGTCCGCGACAAAGACTTTAAAGAGATTGCCAGCCTCATCTCGGCAGCAGAAAACTATCCCGAAAAGAGCCGGGCCATCTTCGACGAAATTGAGAAAGAGGCATCTGCAAAGAACATCCCGGTCCTCGGAATTACAGGCACCGGCGGAGCGGGAAAATCATCCCTGGTGGATGAAATTGTGCGCAGGTTCCTGGCCGATCT
This sequence comes from Bacteroidales bacterium, assembly GCA_049317265.1. Lineage (GTDB taxonomy): Bacteria > Bacteroidota > Bacteroidia > Bacteroidales > FEN-979 > CAIVAT01. Next base: position 47,585 of record JBMOIP010000028.1, on the reverse strand, counting down.
GCAGGATAAAAGACTGGCCATCATCTCCATCGATCCCTCCAAGCGCAAAACCGGGGGAGCATTGCTGGGCGACCGCATCCGCATGAACGCCATCTTCAACCCCAGGGTTTACATGCGGTCACTGGCCACCCGCCAGTCGAACCTCGCCCTCTCGAAATATGTGAAAGATGCCATCAACGTGGCAAAAATTGCCGGGTTTGATTTGGTGATCGTGGAAACCTCCGGCATCGGGCAGTCCGACACCGAAATTGTCGACCACAGCGACGTGACCCTCTACGTGATGACCCCGGAGTACGGCGCTGCCAGCCAGCTGGAGAAGATCGACATGCTCGATTTTGCCGACCTGGTTGCCATCAACAAATTTGACAAACGCGGCGCCCTCGACGCGCTGCGCGACGTGAAGAAACAGTACCAGCGAAATCATAAATCCTTCGACAAACCGGTGGAAGAGATGCCCGTTTACGGCACCGTTGCCTCGCAGTTCAACGACCCCGGGGTGAATGAGCTTTACATGGCGCTGATCAACACCATCAGGAGCCGGACCAGCATCTCCCTGCCCAGCGGCTTTGAGATGGAGGTCGATCCTGCTGCGAAAATCTTCATCATCCCCCCGTCGCGCACGAGGTACCTTGCTGAAATTGCAGATACAGTGCGCAACTACAACCAGTGGACAACCTCCCAGGCCAAAGTGGCCCAGCAGTTATACGGCATTGCACAAACGATCGAAGCGCTGCGGAGTACAGAGGGGGAGAAATCCAAAGATATTGCCGCAACAGGCACCTGCAATAAAACAGGCATGTTGCTCGAGCTCGATTTGCTTTTCGAACAAACCCTGAAACAGCTGGATCCGGCGAATCACGACATCCTGAAGAACTGGAACGACAAGGTAAAGTCGTACAAGGATGATTTCTATATTTACAAAGTGAGGGACAAGGAGATCAGGGTGGAAACCCACACCGAATCCCTTTCGCGCCTGAAGATCCCCAAAATCTCCATGCCGCGCTATGAAGCGTGGGGCGATATCCTTAAATGGAACCTCCGTGAGAATGTTCCCGGCGAATTTCCCTATGCCGGCGGCGTATTCCCGTTCAAGCGCGAAAGCGAAGACCCTACCCGCATGTTTGCCGGTGAGGGCGGACCGGAGCGCACCAATAAGCGGTTTCATTATGTCTCGTTCGGGATGCCCTTCGTCAGGCTCTCCACCGCCTATGATTCGGTGACGCTCTATGGCTTCGACCCCGGGATCCGTCCCGATATCTACGGAAAGATCGGCAATGCAGGTGTCTCGATCGCCTGCCTGGATGATGCCAAAAAGCTCTACTCCGGTTTCGACCTGGTGAACCCCAACTCTTCGGTTTCGATGACCATCAACGGACCGGCGCCAACCATGGTGGGATACTTCATGAATGCCGCCATCGACCAGCTGTGCGAAAAGTACATCCTGGCACACGACATGGTGCAGGAGGTAGAGAAAAAGATTTCCGCGATCTACAAAAAAGCAGGAACGGAACGACCGAAGTACCAGGGTGACCTTCCGGCGGGGAACAACGGGCTTGGCCTGATGTTGCTGGGCGTTACCGGCGACCAGGTGCTTCCGGCGGATGTTTATGCAAAGCTGAAAAAAGAGGCGCTGACCAATGTGAGGGGTACGGTGCAGGCCGATATTCTCAAGGAGGACCAGGCGCAGAACACCTGCATCTTTTCGATCGATTTTGCCCTGAAGATGATGGGCGACATCCAGCAATATTTCAACGACAACCAGGTACGGAACTTCTATTCCGTCTCCATCTCGGGGTACCATATCGCGGAGGCGGGGGCCAATCCCATCTCCCAGCTTGCCTTTACGCTGGCCAATGGGTTCACCTATGTGGAATACTATGTTTCACGGGGCATGGATGTAAGCAAATTTGCGCCGAACCTCTCCTTCTTCTTCTCCAACGGCGTCGATCCGGAGTACTCCGTGATCGGCCGCGTGGCAAGGCTCATCTGGGCCAAGGCGATGAAGTTCAAATACAAGGCCGATGCGCGGTCGCAAATGCTGAAGTACCATATCCAGACATCGGGCAGGTCGCTGCATGCGCAGGAGATCGATTTCAACGACATCCGCACCACCCTCCAGGCGCTGTATGCGATTTATGATAACTGCAACTCACTGCATACCAACGCCTATGATGAGGCGATTACGACCCCAACCGAGGATTCGGTACGCAGGGCGATGGCCATCCAGATGATCATCAACAATGAGCTCGGGCTGGCCAAAAACCAGAACCCGATCCAGGGGGCCTTCATCATCGAAGAGCTCACCGACCTGGTGGAAGAGGCGGTGATGCTGGAATTTGAGCGGATCTCCGAACGCGGCGGCGTACTCGGCGCCATGGAGACGATGTACCAGCGCAGCAGGATCCAGGAGGAGAGCCTCTATTATGAGACGCTGAAGCATACCGGGAAACTTCCCATCATCGGGGTGAATACTTTCCTTTCGAGCAAAGGTTCGCCAACCGTCCTTCCCGGAGAAGTGATCCGTGCGACGGAGGAGGAGAAACAGTACCAGATTACCATGCTGGAGAACCTTCACAAAACGAATGTTTCAACTGCCGCGTTAATGATTGACAATCTGAAGAGGGCTGCAACAAAAAATAGTAATATCTTTGAAAGCCTGATGGAGGCGACCAAATATTGTTCCATCGGGCAGATCACCGATGCGCTGTTCGAAGTGGGAGGACAGTATCGCCGTAGCATGTAACGCATTAAAAAACAAAATTATGACTCTCTTTAACATTTTGGTTGTCAATCCCAAGGACTACCTCACCCAGGTTGCCATTTACCAGAATCACAAACTCCTGTACATGATCAGCCGGAAGCATTCGCCGGAGGAGTTGTCGAAGTTTGAATCCATTTATGACCAGGTGCAGTTTCGCAAGGAGAGTGTGCTGAAGGAGATCAGCAACAATGAGTTCAGCCTGGATGAGCTGAAGATCGTCATCTCCCGCGGGGGGCTTATCAAGCCGGTGCAGTCAGGCGTGTTTGAAGTGAATGACCTGCTGAAAAAGGACCTGCTGCACAGCCCGGTCGGTGAGGATATCATCAACATTGCCGGTTTGCTGGCCGATGCCATTGCATCCGAACTTCCGGGTGTCAAGGCGATGATTGCCGACCCCACGGTGGTGGATGAGTTTCACGACCTGGCGCGCTTCACCGGTGCCCCGGAGATCAGGCGCAAGTCCATATTCCATGCCCTCAACCAGAAGGCCGTGGCCAAGATGCATGCCGAAACCCACAAGCAAAAGTATGAGGAGCTGAACCTTATCGTGGCACATGTGGGCAACGGAACAACGGTGGGCGCACACCGCAAGGGCCGCGTCATCGATGTGAACCAGGGATTTGAAGGCGATGGCCCCTTTTCCATGGTCAGGAGCGGTTCCCTTCCAACGGGCGATGTGGTTAAACTCTGCTTCAGCGGCAAAAAGACCCTTGACGAGATGTTGTGCCTGCTCACCCATTGTGCCGGCGTAAATGCCCACCTGGGAACGCGCGACATCAACGAAATTGAAAACCGCATCAACAACGGCGATGCCCATGCCAAGCTGGTGATGGAGGCGATGGCCTACCAGGTATCGAAGTGCATCGGCGAGATGTTTGCCGTGCTGAAGGGCGACGTGGATGCTATCCTGATCACCGGCGATATCGCCCACAGCCAGTTTGTGGTGCGCAACATTATTGACCACGTGGAACGGTTCGCCCCGATTTTCCTCTATGCCGGCGACAACGAACTCCAGGCCATGGCAGGCAACGCCCTGCGGGTGCTGAAGGGCGAAATGACCGTACAGGAATACATTTAACCATGAACATCTATCCGATAAATACCGGCAACCTGAAACTCGACGGGGGCGCCATGTTTGGCGTGGTGCCAAAAGTGATCTGGGGAAAATCGTATCCCAGCGATGAGAACAACCTTTGCAACTGGTCGATGCGCTGTCTGCTGATCGTCGACGGCGACCGCAGGATCCTGGTCGATTGCGGCATCGGCGACAAGCAGTCGGAGAAGTTTTTATCCAACTACCACCTCAACGGGGAGGACACCCTTGAAAAATCACTGGCAGCCCGTGGATATACCTTCGACGACATCACCGATGTAATTCTTACCCACCTCCATTTCGACCACGTTGGCGGGGCTGTTCGCTGGAACAGCGACCATACAGATTACGAGGTAACCTTTAAAAACGCCACGTACCATACCAGCCGGCAGCAGTGGGAGTGGGGCACCAGCCCGAACAACCGCGAAAAAGCATCCTTCCTGAAGGAGAACATTTTGCCCATCAGGGAGAAAGGGAAACTCGAGCTGTTTGAAGGCGATACACAACTCTTTCCCGATGTTGCCGTCCGTATTTTCAACGGCCACACCGACGGACAGGTGATCCCGTTTATTCATTATAAGGAGAAGACCATCGTTTACATGGCCGACCTGCTGCCATCGGCAGCCCATATTCCGCTGCCCTGGGTGATGAGTTATGACACCAGGCCGCTGATCACCCTGAAAGAGAAGGAACTCTTTATGGCCGAAGCCGCTGAAAAGGGCTACATCCTTTTCCTTGAGCACGATCTTTACAACGAGTGTTGTACCGTGGAGGCTACGGAGAAGGGGATCAGGCTGAAAGCGTGTTTTCCGCTTGCAGCGATTGACGGATAACCCCGATTGCGGATGGAATGAAATGAATGGTCTTCAATGCTATTTGGCCTGTGGATTTTCTGAAAACCTTCCTGATACTGTTTTTAACCACCTCCCGGCTTATTATTTTCGCCCAGGGAATTGATTCCGTTGAAACCCTTTACGTCACACCGTTCGGAGTAGATGAGGGCCTTCGTCAGAGCATGGTCAGGCGGGTCATCCAGGATCAATCGGGCCTGATATGGATGACCACCGGCGATGGTCTCCATTGTTTCGACGGTACAGCATTCAGGGCCTTCAGGGTGCCGGTAAACCCGGGCTACACCCATTCAGGCAACATCATGCGAAATGTGGTCGAACCGGCCCCCGGGACCTTTATCCTCTCCTCCTCCTCCTCCCTTCTTCAATTCAGCAAAGCCGACGGACAATTTAAAACCATCTTATACAAGGAGGGGAGTTTCCCTGTTTTGCTCGATCAACTCCTTGATCGGAAACCTGCCGTGTGGCTTCATGACAAGAAACTGTGCCTGGTTGCCAACGACAGGTTGTATCCGCAAAAGCTGGTCATTGACAACGGGTTCGAACTGCCGGTTGCTTTCTTTCCCAAACACTCCCTCAGCATCGGGGCCAAAGAACTCATGATCTCGGATGAAACGGGGATCCTGCTGCTGAATACAGGCAGCCGGGTTGCCGGCTCGGCTTTCCGGGCAAAATGGATGCCGGTAGAAGCGTGCCAGGCAATTGCCGCGAACAGAAAGGGAGAGGTCTTTGTTCTGGCAGGAGGGATTATCTGCCGGTATAAAGGAGATGGCAGGATGGAAAAGATATTCGACACCCGGTTGGGCCGGGGTGAGATGAATCTCTTTGCCGACAGCAGGGACAACTTCTGGGTGACCGTAAAACTAACCGGGAAGCCGTTTATTTATGCCAAAGGGAAGCTGAAGGAACTGAAGATGGTAGTCAGCAGCGGCAAGCATACCGATATCACCACTCCCGATATCATCTCCTTGTTTGAGGATGATCACAACAACATCTGGATGGGGACCGACAATGACGGCGTGCTGTTATATTCACCCGGGAAGCGGCAGCTTTTAAGGACCGGTATCGGATTTATACGCTGTATGGCATGGTTTGACCACGCCCTGTGGGCAGGTACTTACAAAGAGGGCTTGTGGAGGATTTCTCCCGATCTATCCCTGGCCAGGAAGGTGAGCCATGAACACGATAAGAACAACTATTACCTCGACATGAAACCCGACCATCGCGGCCGGCTTTGGATTGTGACGCAACAGGGGGTTGAAGTGGTTGATCACGAGGGGAAAACACTGTTTTATCACCCATATGGTTGTGTAAACGCAAAACTGGTTGCCGGTGCCGGTGATACCTTGATGCTGTTTTCCGAAGACCGGGTCTCCCGCTTCTTTTCGGGTGAAAAACCGGCCCTGATCGATGCCGCCGGCTTTGTTAACACGACCACTTTTTTACATACCGGCGAGTATAACTGGACTGGCAACCAGTTCGGTCTTTTTCGCTGGAAAAAGAACCTGGGATTTGATAAAAACAGCTGTTTTGTGAAAAGCAACCGGTTGTCGGAGGCTGCCACCAATTCATTGATGGTACATGAAGGCGCTGTATGGGCAGCGACGGGCAATGGCATTGAAATTTTCGATCTTTCGGGTAACAGGAAACCCCTTCCGGGAAAGATAAAGGAGTTGCAGAATGAGGTCCTGTATGCCATGCAGTCAGATGACCTGGGCAGGATTTGGTTTTCAGGCAATCATGGTTTGGGTTGTATCAATGCGGCAAAGGACCGCATCTTTTACTTCAGCCGGCACGATAACCTGCAATCGATGGAGTTCAACCAGAATGCCGCTTGTCGTGCTCCGGATGGCAGGCTCTACTTTGGCGGCATCATGGGAATCAATGGTTTTGATCCTGCCTGGTTCAGCTCCGGGGAAAAAGTTGCGGCGCCCCGGCTGATGTCGCTCTCGGTTGCTGATACCTCTTTTACCCGTGGAATTCCATCGGGCCTTCCGGAATTGATCCTCAGTCGTCATGCACCCCATGTCGGAGGAAAAGTGTTTTGCCCCGACTATTCCCGAACGGGATCCCAGCTCTTCTCCTTCTATCTCGAAGGCTACCAGCTGGCATGGAGCGCCCCTTCGCAAAGCGCTGAATTTTCGTACCGCGACCTGCCCCCCGGCAGCTACCGGCTGATCGTGAAGTTCGGGGATTCCTGGCAGAACTGGAGTGATCCGGTAACCCTGCTCTCCATAACCCTCCGGCAACCGTTCTGGAAGACAGGATGGTTCCTGATCATCCTTATTGTTTTCATCACAACGGTGACTGCTTACCTTGCCAGGAAGATCAACTCGATGCGGTTTACCCGGCGCATCCTGGTGCTGGAGCAGCAGAATGCCATCGAAAAAGAGCGGTTGCGTATCTCGAAGGATATGCATGATGACCTGGGAGCAAGCCTGACACGGATCTCCATCCTGAGCGAACTGGCTAAAAAACAGCAGGATGACCCTTTGAAATCACAGCAACTGATCGGGCAGATTTCAGATATTTCCGGCGGGGTTGTGGATGATCTCAGTGAGATTATATGGGCGATGAACCCGCGGAACGACACCTTCGACAGTTTTTCTTCCCATATCAGGGAATACGCCTCCTCCTACCTGGAGTCGGCCGGGATAGAGGGCCATTTCAGGTTTCCGCAGGAGATTCCCGCCATTGGGATGCCATCGGATTTAAGGAGAAATATCTTCCTCGTGGTAAAAGAGGCCCTGAATAATATTGTGAAACATGCCGGCGCCAACAAGGTGCAGATGGAGATGTACCTCCGGGATGAGACCCTCGGGATCAGCATTACCGACAACGGGAAAGGCTTTGAGGCTGATCAAAACCCCCACCGGGGCAACGGGCTGGTCAACATGCACAAACGAATGGAGGAACACAACGGCGCATATGCCATCACGAGCGGAGAGGGCAGGGGAACCACCATCGAACTCTCGGTTAAATTGCCGGAAATTGCAAAGTCACATTAAAGGGTGATGCATCTGTTATTCGCAGATCGTATCTTTGGTGGCAGAATTAAACAACAGACAGATCTCATGCCCGAAGCTATTGAAGTGATGATCGTAGAGGATGACAAGGCTGTATGCAACGGCCTGCAGTTCCTGATCGATGGTTCGGAAGGGTACACCTGTATCGCGGCATGCAATTCGGCGGAAGAGGCGCTCGAACGGATATCGCAACACCGGCCTCACGTGGTTTTAATGGATATCAACCTGCCAGGGATGAACGGGATCGAGTGTGTGGTGGGAATTAAAAACTCCTACCCCGACATCCAGGTAATGATGCTCACTGTATTTGACAATTCTGACGAAATATTCAAATCCCTCGCTGCCGGCGCCACGGGTTATATGCTGAAAAAGACCCCGCCGGCAAAGTTGCTCGAAGCCATCAGCGAGCTGGTGGGCGGCGGCTCGCCCATGAGCGGGGAGATTGCCCGGAAAGTGGTTCAAACCTTTGCCAGGCCTGCCAACCACCCTTTCCCTGAATCGAATCTTACCGCGAGGGAGGAGGAGATCCTCTCCTACCTTTCAAAAGGCTACCTGTACAAGGAGATTGCAGCGGAACTCTTCATCAGCATCGAAACGGTGCGCACCCATATCCGCAAAATATACCAGAAGCTCCAGGTACGCACCCGCACCGAGGCCCTGCTCCGGTGCATGAAACCCTGACCACTCACAAATTCTCTTCCCGGTCGTTAATAATATCACATTAAAGGGTGATTGACAGGCATCGTTCTGCACCGCACCTTTGTGCCATTCATTTAAAACCGACCCCATGAAAACAAAACAGATTTTACCTGTGCTGATATTCAGCATTTTAGTGATGGTTGTAGCCGGATGCAAGAAAACCGAAGAGGACCCTCCGGTGACCCCGCCAACGGCAACCAACGTTTTCAAATGTTCCATCGGAACCGCCACCTATAAGGCTGTTTCGCTTGTTACCGAGGGAAATTATTACAGCGCCCAGATGATTCCCGTATCGAAGGGGTTGAAAACCAGCAATGGCACAACGCCTTTAACCGGGGATACCCTGATCACCCTGCTGATGGGTTGCAATACCACCGCAGAATTTAGTACGGGAGCCCATTCCATTGCAGAGGCTATGCAAAACAATGCCGACAACAGGGGAAAGGCTGTGTTTAAGGTAATCATCAACGGGATGAACTATTACCCTGTTGTGGGTGAAGGCACTGTTTCAGTTGAAAAATACTACTACCAGACAACCACCGACTGGCGGGGGGCAAAGGGCACCTTTAACAACATCAGGCTGTTGGGAAATGACGGAATCAGTTCATTTGTATTAACCAACGGGGTGTTCGATCTTAACTACCAGTATTAGATTGAAGCTCACGATTTCCACCAAATATACTCACCAAAATATCAAAGCGATGAAATCTTCAACCATCCGGCTGCTGCTGGTTATAACCATCCTGTTTTTCCAGGGAGTTTCATCCCGGACCCTGGCCGGCGGGCCATCATTCCGTGAACTTCAGAATGTCAAACTGCCCTTCACGCCATCCACCCACTGGTACAGCCATACCGATGACTTCAAATTCTTCCTCTGCTCCACCAAAGCCGACATGCTGATGCTCGACGGCCTCACCGGGAAGATTCTCTGGCAGCGGAATTTTGAGAAGGATTTTGCCAACAAGAAATTCTCAAACCAGTTCTGGAACAAGTCGGCCAATGTGGTCCTTGTGTACGATGAAGATTCCAAAAAAGGTGTAGCCACGAAGTACTTTATCGACGGGGCCACCGGAAAACTCTTATGGAGCAGCGATCAGTTTGTTTCCGACCTCGGGGATTATGAACTGTCGGCAGGATTCAGCAACTATTACGATGAAAGAACAAACGGTGTGCTGTTGCCAACAAAAGAGACCGTTAACCTGGTGGATGTCACGAGCGGGAAGACGATCTGGTCAAAGGCCATTGCCGTAACGGGGAAAATGAAGGATTTCAACTGCTTCATCATGACCTATTATGACCTCGTCAAGATCATCACCGGGAAGGAGACTTCCATCCTGTTGACAGTAGCTGATGGCAAGGAGGTAACCGATTTTGACAGCTTCTTCAATAAAAAGAAGTACCTGGCCGACCGGAAACATGCCAAGATCATCGACATCCCCGAAGAGGAGATCTATGTGCTGATGATCACGGAAACCAATACTGCTTTCAGCCTCTTCACAGGAATTGATCTTCCGAACCTGGATATGACTTTCAAAGCCTACAACTCTAAAACGAATGACCTGTTGTGGAGTAAAAAATACCACATCAACTGTGCTTTCGATTGGGTGAGCAAGCAGAACTACTTTGCCAAAATGCACTACGCCGGAGGAAATTTGTTTGTGGAACACAACCCAAGTCCAAAGCCCGGAACAGGTCTCACCGTGCTCAATCCGAAGACGGGTGAACTGAAGTGGGAGGCGAATTTTTCCGCCAGTGAAAGAAAATCCTCAGGGTTGACAAAATTACTCACGACGCCATACCCCGCCCCGGATCCCATCACGCTTAACGGAAAAACATACGTGGTAAACAAAGCAAAAAACATTGTATCCTGTTATAATGCCGACAATGGTACCATGGTCTGGGATTCGGAAAAGTTCCCTGATGCACAGAAAATTCCCACGCTGGTCATTGCCGATGGCCTGCTGATCATGGGGTACGGCGGAGATGAGCTAAAGTGCGCCTCCATCACCCAGGACAAGGGACCCAACATTGAACGATATGAGTACAACAACAAAGACAAGTATGGCATCATCGCCTATGATACAGAGACCGGCAAAGTGGTATGGAGCAATGAAACCATTGAGAAGGCGGCAAAAGACAAGTTTGATTTCATCGCAGGACTCTCTTTGATTAATGGAAAACTATTCTGTGCCACCGACAAAAACTTCTTTATCCTTGATCCGAAATCGGGTAAAGTATTGAACAGTGTGCCCGTTGCAAAGGAAAAACTGGGTGATGCCTGGAAGATGTACTACTTTGAAAAGGAGAAGAAAATCATCCTCAACTGCGATAAGGGGATTGTGAAAATCGACCCGGAAACGGCTAAGGTTGAAGGCAGCGTTGCCACCCCGACCGTTCCGTTTTACCAGGCCTCCAAATTCATGAATGCAGATGATGCCTACCAGGATTATGCCATCTTCACCAGCGGCGATGGCGTGAAGATGACCTTCAAGGAGTTTGCCTCCATCGATCTCGATAAGATGGTTGTCCGCGGAGTAGATGATGGCGACCTGCTCTTCTATGACATCCCGCACTTTAGCGATGGCGGCGAAATGTACTATAAGGTAGATGGCGGCAATATCAAAATCTATGCTGTAAAATAGTCCGCGACACCTTTTCCAGGGTTAATCCTTTATGCACCTTACAGCATAGTAATAACTCACAGGGTGGTCATAGTACATTGAAATCCTGTTGATGGATAAACTGTTATACATCAGGAAATAGGAATAGCATATGTTGCTGGTGGATGTAGCGGAGGTGGCATAGAAATCGGCATATTGGTTCAGCATATCATACTCGGTTCCCCTGGCCGAAAATCCGCTGGAGTTTGTAGCACCCGTATTGGGAGCGTCCCAGTATTGTAAACCTGTTGCTTTCATCTTCCCGCCGGCTTCTATGGACCCGCCAAGAGTTGAGATGAGCCTGTCGAACTCCACATCGGTGGGAATATGCCACCCTGCCGGTGTAATCTCCTGGAAGACTGCCTTATTCATACGGTAAAGGATGCCATACTCCTGTTTGTTTGCCGGATCGTTTAAAGGGTAGCCATAGTCGATGGGGTGGGCAGGAATATAGACCAGGTTCTCCGCCATCCAGGTCTGCGACCCGATCTTAACTGTTTTGTAGCTCTTGCCATCCCTGGGATCGGTGAAAGAACCATAAACAATACCCTGTGTTGTAAACCGCCAGGGAGGGCCTGCTGAACTGTTGCCATGATTATCCCTTGCCGTTACCTTCCAGAAATAGGTTTTCTCAGTTTGCAGAAGGGTGCTGTCGATTTTGCAGGAGTTGGTATAGAGGTTCGCCTTCACCATGATAGGCGTCATGAACTCGCTGGTTGTATCCATGATGACATCATAGGTAACCGGATCCCCCTGCGGATCGGAAGAGGCTGTCCATCCAAGGGTTACGGAGAGCGGCACCGATGTTGCCATATTGGCCGGGAGTGGCCCGGAGGGGGTCGACGGGTATTGACTTTCCGGGTAGGTTTCCACTGTTTTTTTACAGGCAAACGTAACTGCCAGGATCGTTGCCAGCAGGAGAATCTTGGTCTTCATATTGATTGCGGGTTGAGGGTAGGAGAGACAAATGTAATTGATTTTCTGATTGGGGGATGAGATAAAAATCAGATGATAGTCCGGTGAATGTTGGTACATTTGTTCTGGGGACGAAAAATAACGTACCCCCTGCATGAGAAATAAAAACCTTCAGACGGAAATAGACACCTCTTACTTGTACCAGGTTCTGGCAAGCCATGAGAAAGACCCGGTGATTGCCAGGGTCTTTGAAAAAATGAGCGAGATTGAAAAAGGGCATGCCGGGGCCCTGGCACACAAGGAGAAGATCAGCACGGTGAACCTGATAAAGCCATCGTGGAGGGCCAAAACCCTAAACCTGATCGGGAATATATTTGGGTATGATTATATCCTTGGTGTACTCATGGAAACCGAAAAGAACATTTCGGCCTCCATTATCTCCGCCAGGACTAAAAAGAATCAGGAGATCACCGGTCATGAGACGAATCACGTGCAAATTCTCCGTGCCATCCTCGACAACGAGGAGAAAGTTACCGGAAAACAGCTTTCAAAATTTGAAAGCAGGCACCGTTCTGTGGGTGGAAATGCAGTAAGGGCAGCGGTTTTGGGCGGTAATGACGGTCTTGTCTCCAATTTCAGCCTTGTGATGGGGATTGCCGGGGCAACTGCAGGCAATTCTGCCGTATTGCTGGCAGGGATTGCCGGCTTGCTGGCAGGTGCCTTATCCATGGCACTCGGGGAGTGGATCTCCGTGAAGAGTTCAAAGGAGCTCTATGAAAATCAAATTGAGCTGGAGAAGGAGGAACTGGAGATCAATCCCGAGGGAGAACGGCAGGAGATTGTGCTCATATACCTGGCAAAAGGAGTTCCTGAAGACCAGGCGCATGAAATGGCCACCGAGGTGATGAAGGATAAAACCCTGGCCCATAAGTTCCTGGTACAGGAGGAGCTTGGGATCAACACGGAAGAGTTGCAGGGTTCAGCCATTGAAGCTGCCTTGTATTCTTTCGGACTATTTGCCATTGGCGCCATCATTCCGGTTATTCCTTTTATGTTTGCCAGCGGGATGACGGCCGTTGCATTGAGTGTGGCCTTCAGCGCTGCAGGGTTGTTCCTGATCGGCGCTGCCATCACCATATTCACCGGGAAGAATGTCTGGTTTTCGGGATTCAGGCAGGTGCTTTTTGGCCTTGCAGCAGCAGCCATCACCTTTGGCATCGGGAAAATAATCGGCATAGCGGTAACCGGATGAAATTCAGCACCTCCATAGCAGCCTTTTTCTGTTTGCTGGCAGCCGGATGTTCCAAAGCGCCTGCCCCGGTTAACCTGAAACCGGCATTGACCATTACCGCCTCGGCCAACGGGTTGCAGATTACCCTGGGCGGCAGCGCCACCGACCCCGACGGAACCGTCAGCGACCTCTCCATCGACTGGGGAGATAATGGCACCTCGCAGGTTCCCGGCCCCCAGGCCGCAAATTTTGCAGTTGCTCACACCTATGATGCTCCCGCCAGCTTTGTCGTCCGGGTTACAGCCATGGACAATGATGGTGACACTACCTCGCGGCTTGTAGCCGTTTCCCCTGATTACCCGGAGACCTCCCTGGCAGGGATAAAAACCGGCATGTTCAAAACCACTGCCAATCAATTCCTCCTCCTGACGCTTAATTTACACACTTACCAGGAGGCTGAACAGGGCAAAAAAATCAACATGATCACCGATGTCATCGGCAAAATGGATGTGGATTTTGTCTGTTTCCAGGAGTGTGCGCAGTATAAGAATGCTGCGATCGTTTCGGGGATCATCCGGAAGAACAACATGGCCCTGGTTATCGCAGACAGGATCATGGAGAAGTACCAGGCCAGCTATAACTTTGTGTGGAACTGGTCGCACTATGGCTGGGAGATCTGGGAGGAGGGGGTGGCCGTATTGACAAAATACCCGGTCACCCGGTTTGAGGACAGGTACATCTCCACGAACACGAACACCGGCAGCATCACCTCCCGGAAGGTGATCTTCGCCACCTGCCAGGCGCCGGGCGGATTGTTCAATATCTTCTCGGCCCATACCCACTGGAGGACGACTGCCACCGATGAAGAGCAAAACAACCAGGTGAAAAATATCCAGTCGATGGTGAATCAGGAAGATTCCATCACTCCGGAGGCCATCTCCTTCGTTTGCGGCGACTTCAACGGAAATCCCACGAGCGACTATCCCTGGAGTGAAGGATACAACACGATGATGCGGAAGGGCGACTATGCAGATACCTTCCTGGAGATCCATCCCGATGCAAACCAGAAGCCTGCACTGGGCATCTATAACACCATCGGCGGCGACCTGCCCGGCAGGATCGACTATGTCTTCATGAAGAAAAATACGCGATACAGGGTGGTCGATTCCCAGATCATCTTCACCGGGGAGGTAGTGGGGAATGTGTCGGACCATTTTGGGGTGCTGACAAAAATTGAACTTATTCCGTAAAACGGCAGGGATGCTAAAGGATCGCATGAAGATAAATGACCAATTTCACAGAATATTCGAAAAGATTCAGGAGACTCCGTTTATTGATACCCATGAACATTTTATAGACGAGTCGGAGAGATTAAATTGCTTAAAACCATTCATTCAGTGTGATGATTGGACCACTATTTTTGGGCTCTATTCAAAATTTGATTTTGTATCTGCAGGGATGCCAAAAAGTGATGTTGGTGCATTTACATCCTCTGAAATACATCCGATTGATAAATGGAAAATTATTGAACCTTACTGGCATAAAGTCAAGTATACAGGAAGCGGACAGGTGATTCAAAACACAATAAAGGAGCTGTATCATATTCCGCAATTATCGCTGGAAATCATTCCGGAACTGGAAGAGAAATACCAGGCATACAGGAAAAAAGGATTTTATAAAGAGACGCTAAGGAAAGCAAATGTAAAAAGCTGCATCGTAAATCCTCCCGGCAGACCATTTAAAGAAACGGAGTTGCCGGAGATTTTATATCAGGACATTAATGCTCTTGGTATGATTAACATAAATGTCGAACAGTATAATGAGAGTATTCTTCCCAAAGTTTCTACTTTAAGGGATTGGTTACACATCATTGATTGGTGGTTTGAAAAATACTCAAACCAGGCTGTTGGAGTTAAAATTGGCAATGCATATTTCAGACGTCTTGATTTTAATAGAACTGATTTAGAAACAGTTGAACCATTATTTCAGGATAAATTGTCAGGAATAAAATTGTCGGAATTGGAGGAGAAGCAAATACAGGATTACATTTTTTGGTATGTTGTGGAGTTGGCAACTCAAAAAGGATTGCCCATTAAACTGCATACCGGGTACCAGGCCATGAATAATATGATGATTTTGGAAAATGTGATGCATAACCCCGCTGATTGCGCTAACCTTTGCCGGTTAAGTCCTGATGCCAGGTTTATTTTTTTTCATATCTCTTACCCTTACTACGAACCAATGATTGCTTTGGCGAAGCATTATAAGAATGCTTTTATAGATATGTGCTGGTCCTGGACATTAAACCCAATGGCATCCATTGACTTTCTGAAAAAGTATATTTTAACTGCTCCGGTCAATAAGCTGTTGGTATTCGGCGGAGATGATTTGTACATAGAAAACTTAATGGGTCATTCAATACTCGCGAGAAAAGGAATAGCGCATGCCCTGTCTGAGTTAGTTCAGGATCAGTGGATTTCAGAGAGAGATTCTATGGAGATCGCTGAAAGAATAATGTATAAAAACACTGAGGAAATATATGCAATTGGAGATTAACATATGAGAAAATCGATAACGCTTACAGGCATGATTGTTTTGCTGGCTTTTTCAGTTTGCGCGCAAACCGGGATTCCCATTATCAAAGCAAGCAACCCCATGGTCTCCATCAGGGATGGAGGCATCCTCAGCAAGAACAGCTGGACCATTACCCCGAAACTGAAACCCGATGTTTATACGACGACCCATAAAAATACCAGGGTTACCTTTTTCACCGATCTTGACTCCATTACTTTTAAAGTTAAACAGGGCGGTCAATACGATTTTAACATCCTGCTGAACAATGACACCGCCTGGACCCGCATTAAATTTGAACCGGGATCGCCCTACCTCTCCATCCTGAAAAAAGCCGGGAAATACAACTTCTCAGATAACAGGGAGGTTCCGGGGTTCACCTACCAGAATCCGGATTTTCCTGCACTGGTCACCCTCCGTACCAGCCTGAAACTCGATTCGATCGCCGGTGGAGGTAATGAAATTTCCAGGATGATCAACCTGGTGCACTGGATACACAACCTTGTTCCGCACGACGGAGAGCATGGCAACCCGGAGGTGAAAAATGCCATGAACATGATTGCCGAGTGCAAGCGCGAAAAGAAAGGTCTGAATTGCCGGGGATTGGCAACCGTGCTCAACGAGTGCTATCTCTCCCTTGGATTCAAATCGAGGTTTGTGACCTGTATGCCGAAGGATTCAGTGTTCAGCGACTGTCATGTCATCAACATGGTATGGTCGGAGGAGTGGAGGAAATGGATATGGATCGATCCCACCAATGATGCCTATGTGATGAACGAAAAAGGAGAATTGCTGAGCATCCCTGAAGTGCGTGAACGGCTGATCAGCGGGAAACAGCTGATCCTCAACCCCGACGCCAACTGGAACCACCGGTCTTCTGCCGTGAAGGAGGAGTATCTCTATAACTACATGGCCAAAAACCTCTACCGTTTTGAGTGTGCGGTGAGCAGCGAATATGACACCGAAACAAAGACCATCGGCAAGAAGATCGATTATGTGGAATTGCTGCCATTGGATGGGTACAACCAACTGCCACAAAAAGCGGAACAGACCGGAAAGAGCTCCGGGATCAAATTCATTAATTATAAAACCAACAATCCTTCGTTGTTCTGGGCAGCACCAAAATGATCCGGTTTGATTTACCCGGTGGTGATGGCGTTGAAACTTCTTTAATATCTGAATTTCCAATATCTTTGCCATCAGGAGGTGTTCCTGTCACCTAAGCCGGAACCCTGAAGAAATCTGATGATGGTCAATCTCCTTGCATTTTATCTTCCGCAGTATCACCCCATCCCCGAAAACGATGCGTGGTGGGGCAAGGGATTTACCGAGTGGACCAATACGGCCAGGGCAAAGCCGCTCTTCCCCGGGCATTTCCAGCCAAACCTTCCGGCTGATCTTGGGTATTATGACCTCCGTCTGCCGGAGGTGAGAGAGGCACAGGCTTCAATGGCCAAAGATGCAGGGATCGGCGGCTTTATCTACTGGCATTACTGGTTTGGAAATGGCAAACAACTGCTCGAACGTCCGTTCAATGAGGTGGTTGAGAGCGGAAAACCCGATTTTCCCTTTTGTCTTGCCTGGGCCAACCAGTCGTGGACAGGCATCTGGCACGGGCTTTCCGATAAAACACTGATCGAACAAACTTATCCCGGGAAGGAAGACCATATCAACCATTTTCACTCTTTGTTGAAAGCCTTCGGAGATCCACGGTATCTGAAGCTCGACAACAAACCTGTATTCTTTATTTACATGCCGGCGCTCTTTCCGAACATCAGGGAGTTTACCGATTTATGGAATGAGCTGGCAGTCAAACACGGGTTCAACGGCATCTATTTTATCGGGGTGAACCACACCGACTGGGACTACCGGAAGGACGGGTTCAACGAAGTGACGGTTTATATGCCGGGTCACTATGTGGACACCTATCAGAAAAACATCTTCCGGTCGCTGAAAAACTCGTTTAAACGGCACATCCTCAGCCGGTATCCCATGGTCATCGAATATGAGAACATCCTGAAGGCCTACCGGTTCGATCACTTTGCCAACAGGGATTTCATCCCGTGCGTACTTCCCAACTGGGACAATACACCCCGGTCAAAAAACAACGGAATGGTTTTTCACCGCTCCACCCCAGCGCTGTTCAAAGCGCATCTCAAAGATGCCCTTCAATTTGTGCAGAACAATCACCGTGCCCACAATATCTTGATCATCAAATCGTGGAATGAATGGGCCGAAGGCAACTACCTCGAACCCGACATGCGGTGGGGGCATCAATACCTCCGGGCCGTTAAAGAGGCGATGCACGAAATAGATCCCGCCACATGACAACTCAGAAAAAAATACTGATTGTCTACCCGCACAACTTCCTGGAGCGGGGCAGCGGCGTCAACAAACGCTATGTAGAATTTGTCGCCTATCTCCGGGAGAAGGGATTTACAATTGACCTGCTGGGGTTGCGCCATTTTAAAAGTACCTGGCGAAAAGAAGACATTGAAGAGTCGGGGAAGATGATCAACCGCCTGTTTCTCTATGATTTCAGGATCGGGTATCATAAACAGCGGCTCATCTCCCTCCTTTCAGGCAGAAAATTCCCGGGATTGCTTCCCGATTTTGCCTTTCCCGGGATGAAGTCGATGTTTAGAAAGATCGTCAGAAACAACCATTACGACTTTATCATCATTGGGTATGTTTACTGGGCCAACCTGCTGAAAGGGGTCTCCTTGTCAAATGCGGTCTCGGTGCTGACCATCGAGGATTTTATCTCGCAAAAGCTGGCCGAAAATTCTGCCGGAAGTACTGACCGGGAGAGGTCGGAAAAAGAGGAGATCGGACGGGTCAACCTTTTCGACAAGGTAATATGCCTTTCGGATGAAGAGATGAAGTTCTTTATCTCCCGCACCACACACCCCGGCTACTTTTACGTGCCCATTTTTATGGATCAGCCGGTTTTGCTGAACCGTGAAAAAGAGTTCGACATCCTGTTTATTGGTTTCGACAACGCAGATAACATCGAAGGGCTGGCGTGGTTTTTCACAAAAATCCATCCTTTACTGCGCACCGGGTTGAAAATAGTAGTGGTCGGGAAAATTGCAAGGTATGCCCCCGATCTGCCCACCGTGACCAGGATGGAGTATGTGGAAGATCCGGGTGAAGTTTATTCGAAAAGCAGGATATCGATCAATCCATTGCAGCAGGGGACCGGCATGAAGGTAAAAGTGGTCGAATCCCTGGCATACCAGACCCCCATTGTCAATACATCAAAGGGAGTGTGCGGAATTCCGCCGGAGATTCTCGGGAAGTTCATCGTTGCCGATGATCCGCAGGACTTTGCAACCGAAATTCACCGGTTGTTATCCGAACCCGGTTGGTACGACGAGAAATGCCGTGAAGCAAAAGAGCTATTCACCGAAAATTTCGCTTCCGGTATCGCAAAAATCACATTGGACAAACTTTTCTTAACTAACAATTTTCACGTCTCCCATGATGTACCTCTTTGAGCCCTTTGTGTTCCCTTTGTGTCTTTGTGGTTATTTTTCTTTCATAAACACCAGAACAAGCTTCATTAGAAGATGACCAAAACCAGTCCCGTCATATCAATCATCACCGTTGTCCTCAACAATTCCGGCGGTTTCCGCCTTACGGCCGGGAGTGTGATGGCACAACGCTATCCCGGGATTGAGTTCATTGTCATCGATGGCGGCTCCACCGATGGAACGCTGCAGCATATCCGGGAGATCTCCGGCCGTATTCATTACTGGGTATCGGAACCCGACAATGGGATTTACGATGCCATGAACAAAGGGATTGAACAGGCCACCGGCGAGTGGATCGTCTTTCTGAACGCCGGGGATGTATTCGCAGGTCCCGATGTGCTTTCCCGTATTTTTGCCCGTGATTTCAGCGGTACGGACGTCATTTATGGAGACAGCATCGCCGATTATTCCCAATTCATGGCCCTGAGGAGGGCCGGCTCACCGGAACATCTGTGGAAAGGAATGCCCTTTTCACACCAGGCATTGTTTGTCAGGAGCAGCCTGGTGAAAACGCACCAATTTTCGACGGAATTCACCATTGCGGCCGATTTTGACCAGGTTTACAGGTTGTACAAGGATAACTCACGGTTTTTGCATTTTCCGGAACCGGTTTGCATCGTTGAAGTGGAAGGTGTTTCCAACCAGCGCTATCTCCGGTCGTGGAAGGAGCGCTACACGATTTATAAAAAAAGCGGGGATGCCACGGCCATTAGAACACTGTTTTATGGCGCTGTTCTGATTACCTTTATTGCTACGATGGCAGCATACCGTCTGCTGTCATCCAGCCTGTTAATGCGGATCCTGAAGTACAGGTACCGCAAAGAGATATGTAAATGACAACCCATTGAACCATGAAGCTCAGCGATAGTATTCAGCGACAGATGGCCCGTATCTACCTCCGGTATGTCTCGCCGTTTTTTTGCTTCCTGGCAGCCATCGCACTGGCTTTCGGGCGACCGGAGCAGCAGTCGGGGAAAAGGCTCCTGGTGCTCAAACCGGATGCCATCGGGGATTATATCCTGTTCCGGAATTTCCTCTCCCTCCTGCGGAAGAGTGAGAAGTACCGGGACCATCACATCACTTTTTGCGGGAATTCAGCCTACAGTTCGTTTGCACTCCACTTCGACCACGATGCCGTTGATGAGTTCATCTGGCTCGATAAAAACAGGATCTACCTCAACGTATTCTACTATATCAGGGTTGCGCGGCTGCTCCGTAACCGCTATTCCGAAACCATCCACGCCTCGCGTTCCCGTGAACTGATCTTCGACTATTACGCGAAAATATCAAGCCCGGGCGACCGCACCACCCATAACGGGGATACCGTGAACATTCTCAGTATCTACAAAAGTATTTCCGACCATTGGTACACCCGCATCATCCATTCAGGGGATATCTACTCCTTTGAGTTTGATGCGAACAGGAAGTTTTTTGAGACGCTGCTGAACCAATCCATTCCCATCGACAAACCATTCCTGGAGAAATTACCAGCTGATGGTATGGGGCTTGATGCATTGCCGCAAAAATTTGCTGCACTTTTCCCGGGCGCCCAGTTGCCGTTCCGGAGGTGGAGTACCGGCAATTTTGCAGCGGTCTGTGATTTTCTGAAAGAAAAATATGATCTTGACATCGTGATACTTGGTGGACAATCCGACCACAAGCTGGCCATAGAGATCATGCGGAAAAGCAAAGGAAAAATCTCCGACCTGACGGGAAAAACACCGCTCGTCCACCTTCCTGCAGTGATTGCGCAAGCGAAAATACTGATCACCAACGATACGATGGCGGTTCACATCGGCGCCGCGATGGGTGTTCCCACGGTGGTTGTTTCGCAGATGAATCACTACGGACGGTTTGTCCCCTATCCAAAAGAGAAACATGCATCCATGGAGTGCGTGATCCCCCCGGCATTTTTACAGATGGAAGCGAGCGCAGTGACCAAACGGTTTCGCAATGGGTCGGGGGTCGATATCAGCCTGGTCAGGGTTAACCAGGTGCAACGGGCCATTGAAAATTTACTGAACCTTGATTCACACAATTGATAAATCCACGGCATGTCAACACAAACAGCAATATCCGTCATAACCCCCTCCTTTAACCAGGCCGGCTTTATTGAACGGACACTTCAGAGCGTTCAGCGCCAGGAGGTGGATGGTGTTGTGGAACATATCGTGATGGATGGCGGATCCACGGATGGAACGCTGGAGATCCTGAACAGATATTCCGGCGCCATCCAATATAAAACCGCACCCGACCTGGGGATGCAGGATGCCCTCAACAAAGGTTTTTCCATGGCAACCGGGGAGATCATCGGGTGGCTGAACTCCGACGATACTTATCTGCCTGGGGCGTTGCAAAAAGCGGCCTCGTATTTCAGTGAACATCCCGAATGCCTCTGGATTTATGGCAATTGCCGCATGGTGGACGAAGAAGACCGCGAGGTCCGGAAATGGATCACCGCCTATAAGAACAGGTTGTCGCGGAAATACAGCTATAACAAATTGCTGACGGAAAACTTCATCTCGCAACCAGCGGTATTTATCAGGCGTTCGGCGCTGAAGGCCGCAGGTCCGCTCGACATTTCACTTCCAACAGCCATGGATTATGATCTCTGGCTCAGGCTGGCAAAACTGGGAAATCCGGGGTATATCAATGGCGACCTCGCCTGTTTCAGGGTTCACCGGCAGTCGATCAGCTCGATGAACTACCGCAAACAGTTTGAAGAGCAGTACCGGATTCATGCCCGGTACGACAAAAGCCGCTGGAGGTTGCTGAAACACCGGATGAAGATCACGATGATCGTTTTTGTCTACTATCTCCTGGAAAAGGGAAAATCTTTCTCTGGTAAAAAAGGGTAGCAACCTTATCCCAGGTGCTGGTTCCGGCGGATCAGCGACAACTGCTCAGCGATCAACCCAAGCAAAAAGAGCAGGATCCCCATGATCACTCCCAGCAGGCTGCCGATGCTGAGGCCCCTGCCTTCGAGCAACAATGGAGTTCCCCATATCCCGGTGAGGAAAAAGCAGACCATCGACAAGGGCAGGAATATCTTCATGGGGTTGAACAGGATCACGATGTGCAGGATTTCCATCACCGTTTGGAAGGCCGTCTGAAACCCGATGGTACTCTTCCCGGTTGTCCTCTCCTTGATGTTGATGGGCTCTTCCAGCACCAGGTGCCGGTTGTTGATGAATACCAGTGTGATCACATCGCTGAACGACATGGTATCGGTGGTGAGGTAAAGGTATTTTTTTGCCAGGTCGGTCCGGTAAATTTTCATTCCCGAATTGATGTCATGTACCGGAACGGTCATCATGATATTAGCGATCAGGCGGATGATGCTTTTGCCAAATCCCCTGAAATGGGAGGATGATTTCAACCCCTTGCGCGACCCCACCACCATGTCGGCATCATTGTCGACCAGGCAGCGGCGCAGTTTGTCAATATCTTCAAGGTAATGCTGGCCATCGGCATCAAAGGTGATGAGGTACTCGGTTTCACACGCCTTTATTCCCGATTTTATCGCCGCCCCGTAGCCTTTGTTCAGCTTATGGTGGATCACGGTCAGCAGTGACTCCTGGGCGAAATTCCTGAGATAAACTTTAGTAAGGTCGGTGGAGCCGTCGTTGACAAGGATGATCCGCCAGTTGTTCTCCCTGCAATGATCGATCATCGGGGGGAGAAACTTTTCAAGGTTCTCAACCTCATTGAATGCAGGAATAATAACGGTAAGCTGAAATTCAGGATCCATTTGTCTTTGATTGGTCAGATGTTATAATACCGTATCAGCGTGATATAAATTGAATAGAGCAGGGTAAAGGTACTGAAACAAATGAGAAACAGGTACAATGCCTTGTCGAAGAGCTGCTCTTTTTGCAGGATCTCCTGGTAGATGACAGGTTTAGCCTTCACTTTGGCCTTGTTGTATTCGCCTCTTCGCATGCTGAAAAGGAGGTTGAGAACCGGGTTGAGGTATTTGTTGTACAAAAGCATGAAGAAAAGGGGTGCCATGGGGATGAAATACCGGCCCTGAACACCGAATACACGGTCCCTGCCGGGGCGTGTTGCATAGATGTACATGGCGGTTTCCACAATTACAAAGGTGATGATCAGCAGAACAAGCAGGAGTCCTTTTTTCGTGAACCCAAGTTTGACCTCTTCGTTGTAGAGGACAAGTGCAGTAATTAAAAGCAGCATCAGGTAGGTGTAGGTCAGCGCATCAGGCAACTCAACATCGATCCAGCCGAGCACGCCGACAAAACTCTTCAGGATGTAGGACCGGTAATAATCAAAGCCGCTTTTAACAATCAGTTTCAGGTATGCCGGAACATCGCTTTTGATGAGTTTGATCTGGTCGTCGGGCCTGATGACAGGCAGTTTAACCGTTGAGTCTGCGGATGTGGCAGCACTGACCTCCTGGCCGGAATCAGCGCCGGAGAAGTACCCAACCGCAAGTGGTCCGCCCTTCACGACAGCCAGCAGGATCACCACCACCCCGATGCCAATCATGAGGTACTTGTAAATGGGTCCGAATTTCTTCGGCGGGATGAAAAAGAATAGAAGTCCCAGGATAAAGTAGGGAGGTTTGCAGAGCAGTAACAGCATGACCAGGAGTCCCATCAACGCCAGGTCCTTGAAAATTAACTTCCGTTCACAGGAAAATGCATAATAGAAGAACACGGCGATGGTGATAAACGAAAGACTGATGGTAAGGCTGTCGTAGGAGAGCGATCCGAACAGGAAAAGCGTTTTGGGCATGAGGGCCAGGAGCAGGAAGATCCATTTAAACTGGGGGATGATCCTGATCGCGAAGAACATGAGGGTGATGGAGATGAGCAGGTTGAATATTCTGCCAAGGTACATCAGCGCCAGGGGAGAGGAGCCGATGATCCGGCCGAAAAACATTCCCAGTGCCTGGGGAAGATAGGGCAGGGTGTAGGCCGGGGGTGAAACCGGGCCCCGTTTTTCCGGCTCCAGTTTAACGCCAATGTGGTTTTTGATTTCCGCCATGCTGGTTTTTTCACCGGCTAAAAAGTGAAGGTGGCTGAAGGATGAGTCGAGTTTTTGCAACGACAGCGGTCCGGTGGCGTTAGGGGTCAGAATGTTGAATTCCGAGATTTCATAGGAACGGAAAAAATGGCTGCCTTCATCAGGAACCTGCAACGGGGGCGTGATGAAGGCGAACACCAGCGAAACCGGGATGGCGATGACTACGAAGATCCATTCCGGCAAAAACCTTGTTGCAATCATCCACGATCTCACAGGCACAAACCAGATTACGAGGCACGAGATCATCAGGCTCAGGAAATAGAGGAACCCCTTCATCAGCCAGAACTGGCTGCTGTCGGAGCCGTAGGTCCGGAGCATGAAACTGCCCCGGTATCTCCTTACGTGGTTATCCAGGGAGCCCAGCAGGTTGTTGTCTTTGATTTGCGAAACAAAAAAAGGTCCGATGGAATCAGTTTGATTGTAAAGCGGACAGATGGCGTTATTAGGGGTGCCATCACCCGAAAACAGGCAAATCGTCACCTTGTTTCCCTTGCCTACATAGATTGATTTTCCAAAATTGAAAGAGGTCAGGGCACCCTCGGCCACCTTGACGGAAGAGAAATTTTCCTGGTAAAGTGTTTTTTTGGAAGCATCGAGGAGCAAAAAAGTATTCTCGCTGGTATTGTTTCTTCCTGCGGTTGAAAAGACCAGTTCAACACCGTTCATATAATCTTTTATCGCGGTAAGCTCCTGGGTGAAAACGAATCCTTTCACAAGGCCTTCCATGATACCAGCCTGGCGCGACTCGGTCGACCGGGTAGGTGTGGTGGCGGCAGGGTTTATCCGGATCAGGGTGATGGCTGCGACAGATACTATTAAAAGGAGAATTCCGGCAATTGTGCGGGCGGTTTGGGTCATTTCTTATTGTAATAATTTATAATACAGATATATACGTAACAAAAACTACGTCTTGAGAAGGGGGAGCGCGCGGGCAGATTCATGCAAAATTGAGAAAATTATTCAGAAAAATAAAAAAAAGTTCCATTTTGCACATTACCTTTTACCCTCAAAACCGATTAAGCATGAAAAATGAGTACTTTTGTTCACGGAGTTTTTAACTTAATTTCAATTATCATGGCAACTGGAGTTAACAAGGCAATTTTGATCGGTAATCTGGGGAGGGATCCGGAGGTTCAGAATTTTGAAAATGGCGTAAAAAAGGCAACTTTCACGCTTGCCACCACGGAAACTTATAAGGGCAAAGACGGGGAAAGGGCCACCCATACAGAGTGGCACAACATCGTTTTGTGGCGCGGACTGGCCGATGTGGCGGAGCGGTTCCTGAAAAAAGGCAATACCATTTATGTAGAGGGCCGTATCCGCAAGCGGGAATATGAGGACAAGGAGGGACAGAAAAAGTTCATGTATGAGATCCTTGGCGACTCCATGCAGATGCTGGGCTCCGGTCCCCGCAAAGAAGATGGCAATGGCGCTCCGCAACCCGGAGAGCCAGGCAAAGAAGAGGCTCCGAT
This sequence comes from Bacteroidales bacterium, assembly GCA_049317265.1. Classification (GTDB taxonomy): domain Bacteria; phylum Bacteroidota; class Bacteroidia; order Bacteroidales; family FEN-979; genus CAIVAT01. The sequence continues at coordinate 21,721 of JBMOIP010000028.1, read as the reverse complement.
GGTGAATACACCTGATGATGACCTCCCGTTCTAAACCCACAACAAGCTGGCGAAATAGCGAAATGGCGAAATGGCGATATTTCGCTATTTCGCTATTTCTGCTCATTGCATCGTGCAGCGACAGCTATTCGCCTAAACCAAGGGGCTATTTTCGCATTGACCTGCCCGAACACTCCTACCGGTTATTTGATTCTGCGTTTCCCTATACCTTCGAATACCCGGTATATGCCGAAATTTCTGCCGACAGTACCAAAATGGCCGAACCCTATTGGATCAACATCCGCTACAGGCAGTTCAATGCCACCCTTCACTTCAGCTACAAGGTGATCAACAGGAACCTGTCAAAATACCTTGATGATGCACACATTTTGGTCAACAAACACATACCCAAAGCCAATGCGATCAGCCAGCGTGAATATCTCGATGCCGCCCACAGGGTTTACGGACTGGTGTACGATATCCGGGGTGCGGATGCTGCATCGCCTTACCAGTTTTACCTTACCGACAGTGTCTCCAATTTTGTGAGGGGAGCCCTCTATTTCAACCATGTACCCAACAACGATTCACTCGCACCGGTCATCGGTTTTTTAGAAAAGGATATGGAACATATGATCGGTTCGTTCCGGTGGAAAAAACAGGGACGTTAAATTACCCCGGGCCATGGCCCGGGGCTACAAATAATTGAAAAATGAAAAAAATCTTCCTGGTTTTATCTTGTATCATTCTTGTCGTGCAGATGCATGGGCAAAACACCACCTGGTCGGAGGTGAAAATTCATGCCGGGACCGAAGCGACAGATCAGCTGGCAAAACTTGGACTGGCGGTGGAGGATGGTTTCCATAACAAGGATGGAACCTGGACCACCATTTTGTCGGCTGAGGAGATCGTTAAGGTTCAGCATGCCGGGTTTGGTATCGACATTCTCCATGCCGATTACCCGAAGTATATCTCTGACCGGAACCTCGCCATGCAGAACCAGGTAAGGTATATCAATGAACACAAAGATGAGTTCAACAGTTCCACGGTAAGCAACTATACAGTTCCGCAGCATTTCCGCCTTGGCTCGATGGGAGGATATCTGAACCTGCAGGAGGTGCAGGACGAACTGGACAGCATGCGGCTGCACTTTCCCGGCCTTATTTCAGTGAGAACGGCAGCGGGCAGCACAACCACCATCGAGGGCCGTACGATCTATTTTGTCAGGATTTCCAATACGCCCAACCAGTCAACAGGTAAGCCAAAGGTTTTCTATAACGCCCTCACGCATGCGCGTGAGCCCATGGGAATGCAGCAGCTGATTTTTTACATGTGGTACCTGCTTGAAAATTACGACAGCAGCGAAGAGATCAAATACCTTGTCGACAACCTGGAACTCTACTTTATCCCGGTTGCCAACCCCGACGGATATGAGTTCAACCATTCAAATTACCCCGGCGGCGGAGGACAATGGCGCAAAAATCGCCGTGTGAGCGGCGGAGGCGACTATGGCGTAGACCTGAACCGTAATTTCGGGTACAAATGGGGTTATGACAACACCGGCTCCTCGCCCTTTCCTGCCGATGAGACCTACCGGGGCACAAGTGCCTTTTCCGAACCCGAAACCCAGATTATACGGGATTTTTGTGCATCAAACTCCTTCACTCTTTCCCAGAATTACCACACCTACAGCAACTACACCCTCTTCCCCTGGTGCTGGAAAACCGCGTTTACCCCCGACAGCGCACTCCAGGTTACCTATGCCAGGTACCTTACAAAACAAAACGGCTACCTTACCGGACTTCCCGGGCAGATTTTATACAACACCAACGGGGATGCGCTCGACTGGCAGTATGGCGATACGATCATCAAGCCCAAAGTACTTGGCTTTACTTCCGAAATCGGAACCCAGGCAGATGGTTTCTGGCCTTTTGCAAACCGGATCATTCCCCTTGCACAGGAGAACATGTTCTCCAACCTGATGATCGCCCATTTCGGCCTCCGGTATGCCGAAGCGCAGGACCAGTCGCCGGTGATCCTCTCCAGCCGCCAGGGTTATTTTAAGTTCGACCTTATGCGATATGGAATGAATGCGCCTGCTGACTACACCGTGACCCTGCGCCCGGTCGATGCCAGCCAGTTTGTCTCTACAGGAGCTTCTAAAACATTTGTTAACCCGCTCCAGCTTCTGCCCTATCCCGATTCGATCGAATACCTGCTCAAGCCGGGAGTCACCTCGGGAGATGCCATCCGGTTTGTTTACGAGGTGAATACCGGGATATATACATACCGGGATACTGTAACCAAGTATTTCGGGCCGCCACTGGTTATTTTCCGCGACAGTGCCTCCACCATGGCCAACTGGAGCTCCACGAAATGGAATATTTCAACGGCCCAGTACCATTCTGCCCCGGGGTCAATAACCGATTCACCAACAGGAAATTACAGCAACAATGCCAACGCGGCTGTTACCCTGGTCAACGGATTGAACCTCCAATCCTCCCCGGTGGCCGTGATCAGCTACTGGGCAAAATGGAAAACCGAACAGGGATACGATTATGTTCAGTTCAACCTGTCGGGAAGCAATGGTTCGTGGACACCCCAACGGGGCAGGCATACAAAAACCGGCTTCTACCTTGAAGCTGCAGGGCAACCGCTATATGACGGAAACCAGCCTTTCTGGGTTCAGGAACAGGTTGTTACCACTTCCTATTCCAACCAGCCGCTTAAAATGCAATTTGCCCTGAGAAGCGATGCAGGCGCAACCTACGATGGATTTTATTTTGACGATGTCACGGTAACCATCGTGGATATGACCAAAGTTGGAACCGTGGCATTGTCTGCTTCGGGATTGAAACTCTCCGATCCGGTACCCAATCCCGCCTCCGGTTCTGTGGCCATCAGGTATGAATTTCCTGCGGTTGAGGCATTTCTCAACGGAATAAGCGGCGCTGTCTTAACCCTGGTTGACTCCAGGGGTGTTGTCATGAGAACAATGGCCCTGCCGCGCGACGAAAACCGGGTTTCAATAGATGTGAAAAATCTTGCAGCCGGGATCTATTTTTACAGGATTATCGGTACCTTTGGCTCGACGGAGGTGAAAAAACTCATCGTCATTCACTCTTCAATGTAAACCACTGTGATTGAAACCATCAAATTCGGAACGCTCAAGTGGTCGCACATCGTACGGCCAACCGAAGAGGATCTGCAGGCGCTCAAAGACCGGTATCATTTCCATCCGCTCGACCTTGAAGACTGCCGCACGGAGGTGAACCTGCGCCCCAAGATCGACATCTATGACGATTACCATTTTATCATCCTCCACTTTCCTGATTTTGGGGTTACAGAGCAGTTTGTGGAGATCCGCGAAATAAAATTTTTCTGGGGGAAAGACTACCTGATCAGCATCGGGAAATCACAATGGATGCTGAAGGACCTGTTCAACCGCGAGAAGGTCAAATCACCCGCTTCCGGCAGGATGGAGGTGGGAAGCAGCGATGCCCTGCTCTATGAAATCCTCGACCATCTCATGAAGGACACCCAGCGGCTGGTTGAAAAGGTTGACAAGGATGTAGATGATTGCGGGAAGTCGCTCTTCTCCAGAAAGGCCGAATCGACCATCGAGAAGATCTCCATGACCCGTAAGAATGTCATCCTGCTGAATACCATGTTCAAGCCACAAATGGTGTTGTTCAACAAGCTTCAAAGCGGTGTCATCACCGGATTTGCCGAAAACATGGAAGATTACTGGGGCAACATCATGGACTACTACCAGAAGATTTGGGATATGGTGGAGGATGACGGGGAGTTGATCAAGGGATACTCAATGACCTTTGATTCGTTGCAGGTGAACAAAACCAACGAGGTGATGAAAATTCTGACCCTCGTTTCGTCGGTGTTGCTTCCGCTTACCTTCATCGCCAGTCTTTACGGAATGAACATCAAACTCCCGATCCAGGACCACGCCCATTCATTCATCATTGTTTCCGGGGTGATGTTTGGGATTGCCGTGGTGATGTTCATCTATTTCAAAATGAAAAAGTGGATGTAGCCGGGTTTAATCTTCGTTGCGGTTCATGACATCAATCTGGCGCTGAATTCCCTCTTCATGCACCGTTTCAAGCAATTTGATGATGAATTCACGGCTCAGCCCCAGTTTGGTGCCTGCCTCCACACGATCCTGCGTTAGCTGGCTCCACCGTTTTAACTGCAGGATGGTGATTTTATTGACCCTCTTGTAAGTACCGATCTCCTCTACCACATTCATTCGGCGGGCCAGGATATCGATGAGTTCCTCATCGAGTTTGTCAATTTCCGACCGCAGCTCTTCAAGCCGGAAGGAAAATTCGGTGTTTAATGATTCCCTCCTGAGGATGAGCCTGGAAATGATCTCCTGTAAATGGGCCGGGGTGACCTGCTGGTTTTTATCTGTAAGTGCTTTGGACGGGTTATAATGGGTTTCAATCATCAGCCCGTTCATCTCAAGGTCAAGTGCTTTTTGAATGGTCGACGGGATCAACTCCCGGTTTCCGCAAATATGGCTGGGGTCGACCATGATGGGCAGGTTCGGATGCAGCCGCTTGAGTTCAATGGGTATCTCCCACATGGGTGCGTTTCGGTATGGGGAGCGGTTGAAGAAGGAGAAACCGCGATGGACTGCGATGAGTTTTTTCAACCCCATGTGGTTTAACCGTTCGATGGCGCCCATCCAGGTTGGAAGGTCGGGATTCAGCGGGTTTTTGATCATTACCGGAACATCGCGGTCTCCGATGGCCTCCCCGATCTCCTGCACGGCAAAAGGGTTTACCACCGTCCTGGCCCCGATCCACAGGATGTCGATGCCATGGTCAAGCGCCTCCTCGACATGCCTTGGATTTGCCACCTCCACCGTGATCAGGAGGCCGGTTTGTTCCCTGGCTTTTTGTAGCCATTTAAGCCCTTTTGTACCAACACCTTCGAAAGCGCCGGGCCGTGTACGGGGTTTCCATATCCCGGCCCGGAAGATCTTTACCTGTGGAATACCGGCAACCCCGAGGGCGGTTTGTATCACCTGCTCTTCGGTTTCAGCACTGCAAGGACCGGCAATGATCAGGGGCTGGTCTGAAACCGGCAGCCACTTTTCCAGCGGAGTTATGTCAAGGGTTGATTTCATCCGCGGCAAAGGTAACGAATTCACGCACGCCAGAAAATCAACTTCCACAGATTGGTGAAGACTTTAATGGCCGAAACAACCATGCCAATGATCAGTGCGACGGGAAGGAACCAGTCGAGCCAGAACAACCCGTGAAAATGGGAAAAATCAAAGGGGTAGATGTAAAACAGCGCCATCTGTGTCACGAAACCGGCTGATTCAATGATGACCTTAGCAAGGTGGCGGATCACGGGCAGTCCAGCTGCCAGCATCAGCGCATTCCCTCCGATGATCACTAAAATATTGACATTCAGAATCCAGAGCACCACCATGAAGTTGTCTTTGATAAAACCCAGGTGCCATTCGGGAATCTGGTTGACCACCCACAAAAAGAGGAGGTTGAAGATGATTGCTCCGATATACTCTCCGGTCCTCGATTTTTGCTGTTTTTCCATACCGCAGCGGGTCCGGCCAAAGTCGTCAACTCTCCGGGCCCACGGGGGCATTGTTTTATGGTGATGATGGTTCATGTGGTGAAGGGTTTTTTCTTTTGACGCGATGGTCAGGACAAAGTTACTTAAAATGCCCGAAATTTTTTCGACCCGGCTGGCCGAATGACACTTCCCGATAGCGAAAAATTGCGCATATTTCAGTAAATTTGCAGAATCAATACATAAATCAATGGAACATAAAAGAAGGAATAAGATCGTCGATTTGCTGAAATCGAAAGAGTTTGGAAGTGAAGTGCTGGTTAAAGGCTGGGTCAGGACAAAAAGAGGGAACAAGAATATCAATTTCATCTCCCTCAACGATGGCTCCGTTATTCATCATATACAAATTGTTGCGGAGGTTGCCAATTTCCCTGAAGATGTGTTGAAACTGGTTACCACCGGAAGCTGCATCGCCGTGAAGGGCACCCTGGTGGAATCACTTGGCCAGGGTCAGAGTGTTGAAATCCAGGCGAAACATATCGATGTGTATGGAACCGCTGATGCCGAAGCATTTCCTTTGCAAAAGAAGGAGCATAGCATGGAATTTCTCCGCGAAATTGCCCATCTCCGTCCCCGCACAAATACCTTTGCCGCCGTATTGCGCATCCGGCATGCCATGGCCTATGCCATTCATAAATATTACAACGACCAGGGGTTCTTTTACCTCCATGCACCCATCATCACCGGATCGGATGCAGAGGGTGCCGGGGCCATGTTCAGGGTGACCACGCTCGACGAGAAGAACCCGCCGCTCCTTCCAGACGGCCATGTCGATTATGGCCAGGATTTCTTTGGAAAAGAGACAAAACTCACCGTGAGCGGACAGCTTGAAGCTGAACTCGGAGCCATGGCACTTTCGCTGGTTTATACTTTTGGCCCGACTTTCAGGGCTGAAAATTCAAACACTCCGAGGCATCTGGCTGAATTCTGGATGATAGAACCCGAAATGGCGTTTTATGACATCCACGACGACATGGACCTCGCAGAGGATTTCCTTAAATACCTGATGCAATATGCCCTCGACAATTGTTATGACGACCTCGAATTTCTCAACCGGATGTATGACAATGAGCTGATCGACAGGTTAAAACAAGTTATTGGAGATAAGTTCGAACGCCTCACCTATACCGAAGCCGTTGATATTCTGATGGCTTCAGGGCAAACCTGGGAATTCCCGGTGAGCTGGGGAACTGACCTTCAGGCGGAACATGAACGGTACCTCGTGGAGAAACATTTTGGTAAACCGGTGATCCTTACCGGCTATCCGAAGGACATCAAGGCATTTTACATGAAGATGAATGAAGACGGCAAGACGGTTCGCGCCATGGATGTGCTCTTCCCGAAGATCGGGGAGATCATTGGCGGGAGCCAGCGAGAAGAGAACCTCGATGCCCTGCTGAAAAGGATCCATGAGATGAATATCCCCGAAAAGGATGTTTGGTGGTATCTTGACACCCGTAAATTCGGAACAGCCCCGCATGCAGGCTTCGGTCTTGGTTTTGAACGGCTTATCCTGTTTGTTACCGGTATGTCGAATATCCGCGATGTGATTCCTTTCCCGAGGACACCGAAGAATGCGGAGTTTTAGGGGGACGGTGGACAAGTGGACGGGTGGACAGAGAGACTATATATTACTGGTCCACTTGACCACTTGACCACTTGACCACTTGACCACTTGACCACTTGACCACTTGACCACACTCTTCCCACAGTATATTCTCCATAGAGTACGCTGTTTCTGAAAATTGATAACTAAACAAAAACTATATATATCATGATGGATAAATGTTGGGTGCTTAAACCACCCGGAGATCCCGAAAAAGTAAAGGAGCTGGCAAGGGACCTGGGCATTGACCAGTCGCTGGCCGAATTGCTTGTACAACGGGGGATAACCTCTTTCGAAGATGCCAGGACCTTTTTCAGGCCTACGCTCGACAACCTGTTTGATCCATTTCTGATGAAGGATATGGACAAGGCCATTGCCCGCATTGCCAGGGCAATTGAGCAGAATGAACAGATCCTTGTGTATGGAGACTATGATGTGGATGGAACTTCAGCGGTAGCGTTGGTTTACACATTTTTTCACAGTTTCCACGAAAGGATCGACTTCTATATTCCCGACCGGTACGATGAAGGGTATGGCATCTCTGTTAAAGGGATCGATTTTGCTGCCTCCACCGATGTGAAGTTGATCATAGCGCTTGACTGCGGCATAAAGGCGGTTGAAAAAGTTGACTATGCCAACACCAAAGGCATCGATTTTATCATTTGTGATCACCACCGCCCGGGGGCCGAAATACCTGCTGCCGTAGCAGTTCTTGACCCGAAACGCAACGACTGCCCCTATCCGTATAAAGAACTTTCGGGGTGCGGCATCGGCTTTAAACTCATCCAGGCATATTCGCAACTGAACAAGCTGCCGTTTGAGGATCTCACCCAATACCTCGACCTCGTTGCCATAAGCATCGCCTCCGACATTGTTGACATCACCGGTGAAAACAGGATCCTCGCCTATTTCGGACTGAAACTCATCAACACCCGCCCCCGTCCGGGCCTCGAAGCGTTGCTTCGCTATTCGGCCATGATGAAAAATGATGATGGCCTCGGCGGATGTGTGTTTGTGCGTGAACTCACCATCACCGACCTGGTGTTCATGATCGGCCCAAGGATCAACGCCGCCGGAAGGATCGAAAGCGGGAAAAACTCAGTAAGGTTGTTGATTACCAAAGATCTTGAAGATGCCAAGTTCGTGGCTGTCCAGATCAATGCACACAATACCGAGCGAAAAACCCTCGACTCTTTTGCCACCCAGCAAGCCATTGGCATGATAGGAGCGGACGAACGGTTGCGGTCGGCAAGGTCGACGGTGATTTATGATCCCGACTGGCACAAAGGCGTGATCGGTATTGTAGCTTCTCGTCTTACCGAAACCTACTACCGCCCCACCATCGTATTAACCCTTTCAAACGGATTGATCACCGGTTCAGCGCGCAGTGTGAGGGATTTCGATATATACGAGGCCGTGGATGCCTGCAGCGATCTGCTTGAACACTTTGGCGGGCATAAATTTGCTGCCGGCCTCTCCCTGAAACCTGAGAACCTGGTTGCCTTCAGCGAAAAATTTGAAATGGTTGTCAAAGCGCGGCTGGAGGGTATTGAACTTGTTCCGGTGCTGGAGGCCGATGCCCTTTTACCGCTCAACAAAATAAATTCGCGTTTTTACGGAATACTCAAACAGTTTGCACCCTTCGGACCGGGAAACATGGCACCACTGTTTATCACCAAAGGGGTGATGGATGCCGGCGGATCAAGGATTGTCGGGAAAAATCACCTGAAACTCTCCGTGGTCCATCCCGACATTGCCGGCGGGCCATTTTCGGCCATTGCTTTCCAGCAGGGCGAACGCTTCGGGTTGATCGAAAAGCAGATACCCTTCAATATCTGTTATCACATCGAGGAAAATGAGTGGAATGGTTCGGTGAACCTGCAGCTCAACATCAAGGATATCAAATTCGCCGATTAACGGCTCTCTTTGCCGAAGCAAACATCCATGCGGCGCGCCTTTTCGATCAGCGGATGATCTTCGGGCACCAGTCTGAGTTTTCCGCCAACCTCTGCAAGGGAGACAGAAGTAACCGTATCGCCCTTGAGGGAGACCATCTCTCCGAACCTTTTCTGTGCGATCAGTTCCACAGCAAAGGCGCCATAACGGGTGGCTAAAACACGGTCCATCGGTGAAGGACTTCCTCCGCGCTGGATATATCCAAGGATCGTCTCCCGGGTTTCAAGACCGGTCAGTTCCTTGATGCTGTTGGCAACATAATGCCCTGCCGACTCACCTTTGGGGGTGGGTATACCTTCGGCCACCACAACGATGGAGTAAGGTTTTTTATTGACAGCTCTTTTCTTCAGACACCGGGCAACTACGTTGATGTCGAAATCAATCTCCGGGAGAAGGATTACGTCTCCTCCGCTGGCCATCCCCGAATAGAGTGCAAGCCAGCCTGCATGATGCCCCATCACTTCGATCACCATGATGCGCTTGTGGCTGTTGGCTGTTGTGTGAAGCCTGTCGATGGCCTCGGTAGCGATCCACAAGGCCGAGTCAAAACCGAAGGTGACATCGGTTCCCCATACATCATTATCAATGGTTTTAGGGATGCCGATCACATTCAGTCCCACCTCCGCAAGCTGTGCTGCTGTGCGCTGGGTTCCATTTCCCCCGATACAAACCAGGGCGTCGAGCCCGAGTTCCTGGTAATGCTTCTTGATGAGCTTCGGCTTGTCGATGGCATTGAAGACGTTGCTTTTCTTAAACGGATTTTCCCTCGATGTTCCAAGGATGGTGCCTCCCAGGGTAAGTATTCCTGAGAGAACGGTTTCATCGAGCTGGACGTACTCTTCGTTGATGAGTCCAAGGAAACCCGACGAGATGCCGATTACCTCCATGCCATACTCCAGGATTGCCGTTTTACCAACACCTCTGATGGCTGCATTGATACCAGGGCAGTCGCCGCCGGCCGTTAAAATGCCAATTCGCATAATTTGGAGTTATTTCAAATCGAATGATCCTGTACCAATTTCCTTATCCTCAGCAAATACCGTAACCATGTATTTTCCCTTCATTGCCTGCTTGTCGGAATCCTTTTTTGTCCAGTCAACACAAACCTTCATGGCTTTTCCCTGGTAATCAATGTCTTCCCGAAGGGAGAAAGGAAGGGTTTGCCCGTTGAAGGTGAATGTGTCGTATTTGCTTTTGAGTACGACAACATTGTCAGGACGAACGATTCGAATATAAATGTTTCTCTTTCCGGCGGCTACGAGCGGGTTTTCACCGAGGGTAAAGCATATTTTGATCCGGTCGGTCCTGCTTGCTTTATCGGTGACTTGCTCCTTGCTTCCGCCCGATTTCAGTTTGTAGGGAGTCCCGGTCACATCGTATGCTTTGATAAAGGCAGCTGAGTTCATTTTTTCTTTCAGCTCTTCCTTGTCCTTCATCAGGTTCTGGTTCCTGTTCTGTTCGGTTTTCACTACTTCGCGGATACGGTCATTTTCGGCAGTAAGTTCACGGTTCACAGTATAAAGTGAGTCCATCTGGTGGACATAGCCCTGGGCGACCTTCTGCAACCGTTCGAACTTTTTGTGGATGGTGTTATAATCCCATTGATTGTCAAGCAATTTTTTGATCTCCAGCGCATTGACCTGGATCAGGCTGTCCTTTGCTTTGAGTGAATCGGAAAGAGAACCGTATGCGACTTTGATCTTGTTGTGTTCGGTCATCAGGGAATCGAGATTGTGCTGTAATGCGATCTTTTCGGTCTCTTTTTCTGTGACCAGTTTCAGCATCTGCGACCGCTGAATAAAGAGCCAGAATACCAGCACAAGCATGAGCAGGGCAAGGATAGCCAGAATGATCTTGTATTTCCGTGATGAAGCGTTTTGTTCTTCCATGTGATCCAAAGTTTTCCTGAATGGTGGTGCAAAGATAAAAGAAAAACAGGATTTAGCTGTTGCTAAATCCTGTTATGTTTTATTGAGTGACTCTGAGTCCGGGTTAGTCCGGCTACCGAGGGCTAATGTCCCGCAGGGCCCACCTGTTTCAGAACTTCGCCATGCTGCTTAACGATCTCTTTCAGCCACCATTGCGGGTAACCGGGTTGTGAAGGCATTACAGGCACATTGTAGGGGTTGGTCTCAAATTTCCCGTCTTTCTCTTTTTTTATGTTGCCGTCGATGTATTTGACCAGCAGGTACTGGTACAACTCCTGCCAGCGTTTTACTGTGGCCTGGCCTGTTTTTACCGAGTAGTCGGTGATGAATTTTATTCCGGCAGCCTTGTCTTTTTTATAGAGGTCGGCGGCTTTGGCATCGAGGCTGGCTGTTTCGGCGATGTATTTGAGTTCGAGCTCCTGCTGTACCGGCTGGATATCCTTGATCATGTAGTTGTATTTGGTATAAGCCCAGTTCGATACCATGCTGAAGGTCCAGAAGGCAGAGGTGGGGGAGTAGTGCAGCATGTCGCCGTTTCCAACCCTGAAGGCCTCGGGTACTTTGTTCATTCCGCAATACATGGGTGAGTAGACCATGGTATAGGTATCGTCAACACCAAACCAGAAGATTCCTCCAACCGGGTCGGGCAGCCATCCGCGGGACTGGGCAACAAACACAAAACCGGTTTGCTGGGTAGAGGTGGCACGTTCCTGGACATAGGCAATACTGTCGACCTTCAACGTCATCGGACGCCACCGGTAGGGGCATTCGAAGGGGCCGGCGCCGATATCTTTGGTCATGTCCATTTTTGTTCCTTCGTAGTGGTCGCGCATCAGGTTCATCACGTCGTGAACACTGATTTTCTTATCCGGCTTTACCCAGAGCGGCATGCGGTTGGTGGTATAGCCCCAGGTGCCTTTGGCAAGGTGTCCCATGGCATAATCCTGGTATTGTCCCATATTTGAATTCACCCGGTTGAACATGGACCATACGCGTGCTTCACAGGCCCGTGCACCACTGAAAGTGACGGGGGCATAGGTGTCGGAGAAACTGAATTCGGCATCTTTTCCGTCAAACCAGCCTTTGGAACGTGCAAAGGTGATCACATCCTTCGCATAGATACAATTTTCAGGATCATTCAGCGGGAACGTGGTGATACGTGCCTGGTTGGCATGACCGCAAACATAACCATCAGGGATGCGCAGGGCAACCCATACAGCGCCCAGCTGACCTTCGCCTTTGCCGATCATCTCCAGGATCCATGCTTCATTGGCATCGGAGATGGAGAAAGATTCACCTTCGCTGGCATAGCCGTATTTTTCAGTGAGTTCACCAAACAGTTTTATTGCTTCACGGGCATTTTTGGCACGCTGAAGGGAGATATAAATTAGGGAACCGTAGTCGATGATGGCACCTTTCTGGGTAAATAACTCTTCACGGCCCCCGAAGGTGGTCTCGCCGATGGCAAGCTGATGCTCGTTCATATTGCCGATAACATTATAAGTATGTTTAACCTGGGGGATTTTACCCAGTGGTTTTCCCGTATCCCATTCAGTAACATCAAGAAACGATCCCGGTGCCCAGTCACGTGCAGGCCAGTGATATAATTCACCATACAGGGTGTGTGAATCGGCCGAATAGGTAATCATTACCGAACCGTCGGTGGTGGATCCCTTTGTAAAGATGAAATTGGTGCAAGCCATGGAGTGGTAGCTGTAACCGGCCAGCAACAGCAGGAGGATGGTCAAAGTTTTTCGCATAGAAGATGAGTTATTGATTGGTTGAATGTTGAATTATTGCTATTTCACTAGTTTTCAGTTGTCAAAAGTACAAAAAAGTTGTTGAATCCGATCCCGAAATTATTGCTGGCAATGAATAGCGGAAAAAACGTACTTTTGTAGTGAATTATGGGTTTTACAATAAAACGCCCCGCTATGCGCAGTAAACTGCTTCCCCTGGTAACCGCCCTTCTCTTTACCTCGTCCTGCTTGTTTTCCCAGGTTAACATTCACGACTCCACCATTTTCTCCCCATTGATCTATGCCACCTACGGGTACCAGTTTCCCGCGGGCGACCTGGCGGATCAATTTGGCAGCAATTCGAGTATTGGCGGAGGTTTGATGATTAAAACAAGGCATAACTGGATGATCGGGGTGGAGGGAAATTTCATGTTTGGCCAGTCGGTGCGCAACAGCAATGCCCTGCTGAAAAACATCACTACCAGCGAAGGTATCCTCATCGATGCCAATGGTTTTTCCGCTGACCTGGTTTACTATGAGCGTGGTTACAATTTTCTGGCAAAATTCGGAAAGGTGATCCCCTGGCTGGCTCCCAATCCCAATTGCGGATTGACCATTTTAGCCGGGGCCGGGTATATTCAGGACAAGATCCGGATCCATAATCCCGGGAATACCGCACCCCAGTTGCTTGGCGACTATAAAAAGGGGTATGACCGGTTAAACGGGGGAATAGCGGTCACCGGGTCGCTGGGGTACATGTATTTAAGCAACACCCGTTTGCTGAACTTTTCAGTGGCGCTGGACTTCATGCAAGCCTGGACCACCCCTTACCGTGAACGCAACTTTGACACCGGGAAAAAGGATACAAAAAACTTAAGCAGCCAGTTCTATACGATTAAAGTTTGCTGGATTATTCCGTTGTACAGGAGGGCGCCGAAGGAGTTTTACCTTTATTAAGTGGACGAGTGGACAAGTGGACAGGTGGACAGGTGGACGAGTGGACGAGTGGACAAGTGGACAAGTGGACGGGCGGACTTAAAATAAGAGAGCAATGGGGTTGATCTATTCCATGTTGATACATTTGTACGGGTTTGGGGTACGGGTTGCTGCATTGTTCGGTGGTAAGGCGAAATTGTGGAGGAAGGGCAGGATTGGGCTGTTCGAAAAGCTTGAAAATGACTTTGCCGGGGTTGACCGAAAAAAAAATCCCGTTATCTGGTTCCACGTCTCATCCCTTGGAGAATTTGAGCAGGGCCGGCCGGTGCTGGAGGCCATGAGAGCGCAATGGCCGGAGAAAAGGATTTTACTGTCCTTTTTTTCCCCGTCAGGATATGAGGTGCGTAAGAACTTTCCCGGGGCTGACTTTATCTTTTATCTCCCCCTCGATACACCCTCAAATGCCCGCAGGTTCCTTGCAACGGTTCAACCCGAAATGGTCTTTTTTGTCAAGTACGACTTCTGGTTCAACTTCATGAAAGTGATTCATGACCTGCAGATTCCCCTTTATTATATTTCAGTAATTCTTAGAAAAGACCAGCATTTTTTTAAATGGTACGGTGGATGGTCCCGCTCGCAACTGCGCAATGTGACTCATTTTTTTGTGCAGAACCAGGAAACTGCCGGGTTGCTGAAATCGATCGGAGTGGAGAAGGTTACCGTGACAGGAGACACAAGGTTTGATCGTGTGTTTGACCTCACCATGCAACCCGTTTCCCTGCCGCTCATCGAAAAATTCTGTGCCGGCAACCATGTATTTGTCATCGGCAGCAGCTGGGAGCCCGATGAGGCAATATGTAATCCACTCCTTCAGCGGAGGGACCTGAACCTGAAATTTATCATCGCCCCGCATGACACCTCTCCGGCCCGAATTAAATTTGTCAGGGAACACCTCAACCAGCCAGCTGTTTGCTATTCTGAACTGAAAGAGGGCATGGTCAGCGCTGCAAATATCCTGATCATCGATTCTGTGGGAATACTTTCACAATTGTACCGTTTTGCAACCGTCGCCTTTATTGGCGGCGGATTTGGCAGCGGCATCCATAACATCCAGGAACCAATTACTTTCGGGGTGCCGGTTTTTTTCGGGCCCAATTATACCAAATTCAGGGAGGCCATGGACCTTGTGGCCCTCCATGGCGCTTTCTCTGTTACTTCACCTGACGAAATTGTGGAAAAAGTAGCGGAAATCATCGGCAATCCATTGGAATACAAAAAAATATCTTCCATATGTACCAGTTATGTTGAAAATAACAGGGGTGCAACGAAGAAGGTAATGGAGCATCTCGAATAAATTATATTATCTTTACCACAAAAAACACGTTCTATGAAAACAGGAAAAATTTACTTTGGTCTGTTGGCGGTGGTTGCCGCCTTCGTACTCACTTCATGCGGTTCACCGGTCACACTGACCAGTTGGAAGAATCCGGACAATAAATCGCTGATATCAAATGTGGTTGTAATGCCATTGTTTGAAAAACTGGAATACATGAAACCATTTGAACAATCGGTGGATGCCTATTTTGAAAAGCAAGGACTGAAGGCAATAGGTTCACTTGATTTTCTGAACCCGAGCGTCAAATATCCGATTGATGATATCAAACGCAAATGTGACAGTATCGGCGCTGATGCAATCCTTGTTTTCAAGTATAAGGGCACAGATAAAACGGAAAGCTATATTCCTCCCACAACGTATGTTACCGGTGGATATGGTGGCTACTGGGGTGGCGGTTACTGGGGTGGCGGCTACTATGGTGGCGGTTATTACGGAGGAGCCGGATATGGCGGCGGGGTGGTTTCCACCGGCGGATACTGGACAACCACTTCGGTGATCAACCTTCAGGCCAGCCTCTATACCCATGGCTCAAAGGATGCATTGTGGACTGGCGATATTACGGTTACCGATCCGC
Organism: Bacteroidales bacterium; assembly: GCA_049317265.1. Lineage (GTDB taxonomy): Bacteria > Bacteroidota > Bacteroidia > Bacteroidales > FEN-979 > CAIVAT01. Next base: position 5,988 of record JBMOIP010000028.1, on the reverse strand, counting down.
AATATGTTGACCAGTCGGCCATGAACATTGCCCAGTACATCTATGCCGATTGGCAGAAATATGGACTGTTAAAATTCACTTCAAAAAAATAATAACCCATGAAAAAGTATATCGCTGAATTGATAGGGACCTTCAGCCTTGTGCTGTTTGGTTGCGGATCGGCAGTTATTGCCGGGATAAATAACGATGGCCCCGGAGGAATTGGCCTGCTGGGTATCTCCATCGCATTTGGCTTTACAGTTGTCGCCATGGCCTATGCCATTGGCGGAATTTCCGGGTGTCATGTCAACCCTGCAGTGACCATCGGAGTGTTAGCAGCGGGTAAGATGGAGGTAAAAGATGCCATCGGATACATCATTTCACAATGCATCGGCGCTATTCTTGGCGCAGCCGTTTTATACCTGATCATGATGGGTAAGCCCGGCTGGGCGATGAGTGAATGGGGATTGGGATCAAACGGCTGGGGTGAAGGCTACCTTGGTGGATATAACACCGTGAGCGCTTTCGTCATCGAAGTCGTCATGACCTTTTTATTCCTTTTTGTCATCCTGGCCGTAACATCCAAATTTGGTAACGGTACAATGGCCGGTCTCGCGATTGGTGTCACCCTGATGCTGATCCACCTGGTTGCGATTCCAGTAACCGGTACTTCGGTAAATCCGGCACGCAGCCTTGGCCCTGCACTGTTCGCCGGAGGCAAAGCCCTGATGCAGCTCTGGCTGTTTGTCATCGCCCCGATCGTTGGAGCCCTGTTAGCCGCCATGGTTTGGAAACTGGGATTTGACAAGGAGTAGCATAAACAATTTCCCTGTAAAGTATATCGTTCTGTATCTCATAGTGAGATTGCGGGACGATATACTTTTTTAATTTAACACGTAGGAATACAACAGCCGTATGTTATTCGATTTTATCAAAGATCTCCGGCGTCGTGACCACAAACCCCGATTTGGCGGACTTGACATCCTGAAGTATATCGGGCCGGGATTGCTTGTTACCGTTGGGTTTATCGATCCGGGGAACTGGGCATCAAACATTGCGGCCGGCTCTGAATTTGGCTATGAACTGCTGTGGATGGTTACATTATCCACCATCATGCTGATCATACTGCAGCATAACGTGGCGCATCTTGGCATTGCAACGGGGCTCTGCCTTTCGGAAGCTGCAAATAAGCATACACCCGTCTGGGTTTCGCGAACAGTCCTGATTTCAGCCATGGGAGCATCTGTCTCCACATCGCTGGCAGAGATACTGGGGGCTGCCGTGGCACTCAACATGTTGTTTGAAATCCCCATTCCGGCAGGGGCGATCCTGGCTTTCGTTTTTGTCATCATCATGCTTTTTACCAACTCTTACCACAAAATCGAGAAGTTTATCATCGCGTTCGTCTCTATCATCGGACTCTCGTTTTTATATGAACTCACCCTGGTGGATATCAATTGGGTGCAAGCCGGGATTGGCTGGGTTAAGCCAAGTATCCCGCAAGGCTCCATGATCATCGTGATGAGTGTACTGGGAGCCGTGGTGATGCCCCATAACCTCTTTCTTCATTCTGAAATTATTCAAAGCCGGCAATGGAACCTAGAAGATGAGAAGGTGATTAAGCGACAAATGGATTATGAATTGTTCGATACCCTGTTCTCCATGATCATCGGGTGGGCCATCAACAGCGCCATCATCCTTTTGGCAGCCACAGCCTTTTTTGCACACCATATCCCTGTAGGTGAACTGCAACAGGCTGAGAGTATCCTGAAGCCTCTCCTTGGAAACAATGCCGCCGTTGTATTTGGCATCGCCCTGCTTTTTGCCGGAATCGCCTCCACCATTACCTCGGGTATGGCCGGAGGCAGTATTTTTGCCGGTATATTTGGCGAACCTTATGATATCCACGACAGCCACTCGAAACTGGGGGTGCTCATTTCGCTGGTGCTTGCACTGCTCCTGATTTTTGTGATCAGCAACCCCTACAAAGGATTGATCTTTTCGCAGATGATCCTCAGCATACAGCTGCCATTTACCATTTTTCTGCAGATTTATCTTACATCATCGGAAAAAGTGATGGGGAAATATGTGAACACCGCTTCAACCAAGGCGATGCTGCTTATTGTGGGAGGAATCGTGGTGTTTTTGAATGTGAAGTTGCTGGTGAGTTTTTTGTGAGAGGGTGGACAAGTGGACGAGTGGACAAGGGGACAGGGGACAGGTGGACAGGTGGTGTTTTAAATAGATTATAATGCCTTCGAATAGAAAGATATATTGGGGATTGTTGGTCTTGCTGATCTTGTCGGTGGTGATCAGGGGATTTGTTGCCGGTTTCATCGAACTCGGCAATGACGAGGTCTATTACTGGACCTATGCCAAATTTCCGTCTCTCAGCCATTTTGATCATCCCCCGATGGTGGGACTGGTGATTCAGTTGTTTACGCTGAACCTGACGTTTGACAGTGAATTTTTCATCCGGCTGGCATCTGTGGTACTTGGAACCCTGAGCACCGGGCTGATGTTCCTGATAGGAAGGCATATCAAGAGTCCGCTCACCGGCTTTTATGCAGCGCTGATGTTCACTGCCTCCTTTTATGGATTTGTCCTGAGCGGTACTTTTATCCTTCCTGACACCCCGCAGGTTTTTTTCTGGTTGCTCACACTCTATCTTTTGCTGATATCGCTTCCCGACCGGGGCCTGTCGCCCCGAAGCAGAAAACTGATCCTCCTGGCCGGGGCTACGGCAGGAATGGCCATGCTTTCGAAATATCACTCGGTTTTTTTACTGACAGGCGTCCTGGTTTACATCACTTTTTACAACCGAAGGTGGTTCACCGCAAAAGAGACCTATCTTGCCTTTGCGGCCGTTATCCTTCTGTGCATCCCGGTGGTGTTATGGAATGTCGAAAATGACTTTATCAGTTTTACCTACCATGAAAATCGTGTGGGGATCACAGCTTCAGGGTTGCAACCGCAATATTTCCTGACAGAGATTGCCGGAGAGTTTTTCTACAACAACCCTGTGAATGTGCTGATTATCATTACAGCATTTATCGCGCTTTTACGGAACAAACAGTTCATCGGGGCTGATTTCCGGCGGATCATTCTCTGGATCAGCGTGCCCCTCCTAGCCGTCTTCATCTCCTTTTCCCTCTTCCGAAGTACCCTCCCGCATTGGACAGGTCCCGGTTATCTCGGGTTCATCCTGATTGCTGCTGCTTACCTGGATGAGCCCGGGCGCTCAGGTTTACCTAAGAAACTTGTCCCATGGCCTGTAGCAATATCCCTTGCCTTTTTAATGCTGGTGGTTTTCAGCGCAGTCGGACAGATACACTATGGGTGGGTACCATTGACGAAATGGAAAGTCAAGGATATCACCCACGATATGACCGGGTGGAAACAACTCGGAGAGAAATTCGAAAGGGTGGTGAAAATTGATGAGGCACAATCCCGGATAAAAAAAGGCGCACCCATTCTGACATTCAGGTGGTTTCCTGCTGCCAACCTCGATTACTATGCAGGGCGCAGGATCAACAAATCCGTGTATGCGATCGGGACCCTGGAAAGGATTCATAAATATCACTGGATCAATCAGCTGAGAGGTAGCCTCAAGCAGGGAAGCGATGCCTACTACATCGCACTGAGTGATGACTATGAGGATCCTGCAGTCTTGTATGGCGCGTTATATGACACCATTTTGCCTGCCGATACAATCAATATAAAAAGAGGTGATGAACTGGTACGCAAAGCCTTTGTTTACCGGCTTGTTAACCTGAAAAAGGAGATAAATTTCTCAAATACAAATTGATTGAAAATTATTTCTGGTTTTAGCGGATAAACGGCAATTTAAGGAATGTTGATTAACTGTGACGAAAATTTACGAAATGAACTTGAGTTTATCATTTCCGGAAAGGGCCAGGCTAGCCCAGAAGATCTTATCGAAGCAACCTCAGGTTACCTTAGAACAGGCAAAGGAACAGGTTCAACGGCTGAGCAAACAAAATCCACAAAAAATCAAGAAACAAAGGAGTTAGAAAACTTCATTTCTAGATTATTTTACAAGTTTGCAAATACACAACTTGTTTTTCCCAGATACAACATTTTATCTTTTTCACCAGTCTAAGTCGCCAAAGTAGAAAGAGCAGAGTTATTTCGGTCCGACCATCTTCCGCGGATCCACCGCACGGTTGAAGTCTTCCTCTGAAATCAGTCCTGACTCCATCGCAGCCTGGCGAAGGGTTTTATGCTCTTTGTGTGCTGTTTTGGCAATTTTGGCTGAATTATCGTAACCGATGATGGGATTCAGCGCGGTAACGAGCATCAGGGAATTTTCGAGGTTCTTGTTGATGGCAGCCATGTTTGGTTCAATTCCAATAGCGCAGTTGTCGGTGAAGGAGACACATGCATCGCCCAGCAGGCGTGCCGACATCAGCAGGTTAGAGATCATGAGCGGTTTGAATACATTCAGCTGGAAATGTCCGCTGATGCCGCCGATGTTGATGGCTACATCATTTCCCAGCACCTGGGCGCACACCATGGTCATGGCTTCCGGCTGGGTGGGATTCACCTTACCGGGCATGATGCTGGAACCCGGTTCATTTTCGGGAAGCATGAGTTCACCGATTCCGCAGCGTGGCCCCGAAGCCAGCAACCTGATGTTGGAGGCGATGTGCATGAGGCTTACTGCAAGGGTTTTCAGCGCTCCCGACGTCTCCACAATCGCATCATGCGCCGACAGGGATTCAAACTTGTTTTCAGCGGTCACAAAAGGAAGGCCGGTGAGTTCTGCAATCTTTTTTGCCACCAGCACATCATAGCCCTTTGGGGCATTCAGGCCTGTGCCAACGGCAGTGCCGCCGAGTGCCAGTTCCGAAAGGTGGGGAAGGGAGTTTTTCAGGGCTTTCAATCCATGCTCAAGCTGTGAAACATAACCGGAGAACTCCTGTCCCAGGGTCAGCGGGGTGGCATCCATCAGGTGGGTGCGCCCAGTCTTGACGATCTCACGGAACTCTTCTGATTTTTTTGCAAGTGTTCCCTTCAGCAGTTCGACCCCGGGAATGGTAATGGCCGTCACCATCTGGTAAGCCGCTATGCTCATGGCAGCCGGGAAGGTATCGTTTGAAGATTGGGATTTATTCACATCATCATTGGGATGGATGATGGTTTTTCCTTCGCCTCCGAGTACCCCTCCGCTGAGTACATGGGCCCGGTTGGCGATCACCTCGTTGAGGTTCATGTTGGTTTGTGTGCCAGAACCTGTTTGCCAGATAACCAGGGGAAACTGGTCGTTCAACTTGCCATCAAGGATCTCATCACACGCTTTCACGATCAGATCTTTTTTCTCCGCCGTAAGAACTCCAAGGTCGGCATTCACCATGGCAGCTGCTTTTTTGAGAATGGCCATCCCCCTGATCATCTCTTTGGGCATGGAGCCGGGTTCTCCGATCTTGAAATTACCGAGAGAGCGTTGAGTCTGGGCTCCCCAGTATTTGTCCATGTCCACCTCAATGGGGCCCATGGTGTCTTTTTCAATGCGTGTTTTCATGGCTGGATATTTGATGGTTAAATTTCAGGTATCATTTTAACAAGGGGTCAATATTTTCAACCGGATCGCCGATTACTGCCTTGTATTTCCCTTCAATGACCGGCCGTTGTAATAGTTTCGGATTCTGCAGGATAATTTTGATCAATTCATGATCTTCAAACTTTTTCCCCTTCAATTGTTGCTTGTAATAGTCTTCCTGCTTGCGCAGGATCTCTTCCGGTTTGCAATGCAGCTTGACAAGGAGTCTCTCCAGGTCCTGTTCTGAAAGCGGCTCCTTCAGGTATTCCACCACAATGAAGGCCTTGCCTGATGTCTGGAGGTGTTTCAGGCCGGCGCGGGATTTTTTGCAGGAGGGGTTGTGGTAGATCGTTATCATATATCGTTGTTGATACGGTTGAGACGGGGCATGTCCCGTCTTTACGGTTGAGATGAGGCATGCCTCGTCTTTACGGTTGAGACGGGGC
>JBMOIP010000027.1:0-58416 GCA_049317265.1 Bacteroidales bacterium | reverse complement strand
TAGCAGTTGCCGGGGGTGAACACCATGTTGACATCCTGGAACAGGATGCGCTTGCCAAACTGGATGCCCAGGTTAGAGACTGTAATCATTTAACTTTATGTTTGTTATGTTATGCCGTAGGATGCCCGGAAAAAGGGTGCAAAGGTACGGAATTATTTCACAACCAGTAAAAATAAGGCACCAAATTCCGGGTTTCAGAAAAAACCAAATAAAAAAAGACAACAACAGTACAATTACTTAACTTTTTACGTATATTGCATCTCCGTTACAAATCCTGACAACCTGAATTGAAGCGTGATCATCTACCGGTAACGGATTCCAGGGTTTCACATGCAAAAGTGAATCTGATGAAGAGTATGGAACGGAATGCAGAAGAAGAACTCCGGAGCAGTGAAATCCGCTACCGGACCCTGTTCGAATCGGCCAAAGATGCAATATTCCTGATGGCAGACGGACTGTTCATAGATTGCAACTCTGCTACCCTGGAAATGTATGGCTGCCGAAGGGAAGAGATCATTGGCGAGACGCCAGGCCGTTTTTCCCCGCCCATTCAGCCTGACGGACGATCTTCTGATGAAAAATCGAGGGAGAGGATAGCGCTGGCACTTGCAGGAACCCCGCAATCGTTCGAATGGCGGCATTGCCAGCTCAACGGGACGGAATTTGATGCGGAGGTCAGCCTCAACCGCCTCGAACTGAAAGCAAAACCCTACCTTCAGGCTATTGTAAGGGACATTACCGAACGTAAGCTGAGTGAAAAAAAACTCCAGGCCTCTGAAGAAAAATTCCGTAAGTCGTTCGCATCACATCCCGGACTGGCAGGAATCAGTACCCTCGCAGATGGTACATACCTTGATGTAAACCAGAATTTCTGCACCATACTGGGATGGAGGAGAGAAGAGGTCATCGGCAACACATCTTTAGATCTTGGTATCTTTTTTGACCCCTCACAACGGGTAGAAATCGTAAACCTGCTAAAGAATGGGGGTAAGATCCACAACCTGGAAGTACGGGTAAAAACAAAAACAGGTGATATCCGGAGCGGTCTCTTCTCTTCAGAGATTATCGAAACGGAAGGCCAGGATTGCTTACTTTCACAATTTATCGACATCACCGACCGCAAACTGGCTGAAGCACAGATCAGGACAATGAATGATCAGCTTGAACAACGTGTTCAGGAGCGCACCGCTCAGCTCGAGGCTTCCAACAAGGAACTTGATGCCTTCTGCTACTCAGTTTCACACGACCTGAGGGCTCCTGTCAGGGCATTAAACAGTTTCGCCAAGATCCTGTTTGAAGATTATAACCAGGTACTGGATGATGAAGGACATCGTTTGCTCACTGTAATTGCCGGAAATGCAAAAAAAATGGGAAACCTCATCGACGACCTTCTCGAATTTTCCCATCTCGGGCGACAGGATATCATGGTATCGCATATTGACATGGAGGCGATGGCACAATCTGTATATGAGGATTTATGCACCTCAACAGCATGTGGAAAAATAAAATTCAACCTGCTGCCACTTCCTACTTGCATGGGCGACCCAAAAATGGCACGCCAGGCATGGATCAATCTCCTCAGCAATGCGATCAAATTTTCATCGCAAAAGCCGGAGCCTGTCATCACCGTCGGCAGCAAACTCCATGCAGGTGACCATGTTTATTTCGTCAAAGACAACGGAACCGGTTTTGACATGGCCTATTATCCGAAACTTTTCGGGGTATTCCAGCGGCTGCACAGTGAAAAGGAGTTTGAAGGCAGCGGGGTTGGACTGGCAATCGTACAACGGATCATCCAGCGGATGCATGGGCGGATATGGGCCGAGGGCGCAATCGGCGAAGGCGCCACATTCTATTTTACACTGCCAAGAACACTGGGCAGCTAAACGATTTTCGATAAAATTACCTTCACTAAATCAAATATTGACCAGAATAAAAATCCTGGCAATTCAGATTTTGTTGTTAAATTCGCATAACGATTTGCCATCCCGATCGATTCAACCTGTTGGGCCTTATGGAAATGAACGTATATCTTCATCCCCTTGTGAAAACCTACAGACGCTTGTTCAGTTGTCTGATGTTTTACAATTAACCATTTCCGTATCAGTTCCATTATTCTGTGACCAGGGAATAACCTCCAACGCTATTTTAACAGGTTTGAACATGTTTGAAACGATTAAAACACACACAGTCATGCCGGAGAGGCCGGCAAAAGTTGAAGGAAATTTTTTCCCTGTTGAGAAGAACCAACCCGGCCCGGGCATGAACGACCGGATCAGGAAACTAAGGAAGTTGAGCGTGGAGACCCTCCCCTCTTTGTCTATTGAAAGGGCCCTCCATGAAACGGCCTTTTACAAGAAACACTACGGAACATGTTCCACCCCGGTTTTACGTGCATTGAATTTCCTCGATCACTGCCGGAGAAAAACCATCTATCTTGGAGAGGGTGAGTTGATCGTAGGGGAGCGCGGCCCTGCGCCAAAGTCGGTACCCACATTCCCCGAACTGACCTGTCACAGCGTGGAGGACCTCCATACACTCAATACCCGGGAGTTGCAAAGATACACGATCAGCCAGGCCGACATCGACCGTTATGAAGGTGAAGTAATCCCATATTGGGAAGGGAAAACCCAGCGGGAGAGGATCTTCAGCCATGTTCCCGCACCATGGAAAGCCGCTTATGAAGCCGGGTTGTTTACCGAGTTTATGGAGCAACGCGCCCCTGGGCATACCGCTCTCGACGGGAAGATTTACCGGAAAGGCATGCTCGATTTCAAGAGAGAGATCGCCGCCAACCTTGATGCCCTTGATTACCTGAATGATCCCGAAGCAACCGACAAATCTGAACAGTGGAAAGCCATGGACATCGCCTGCGATGCGGCGATCGTGTTTGCCGAACGACATGCAGACCTGGCCGAGCAACTTTCTTTAACGGAACAAGACCCTGCTCGCGCAGCCGAACTGACAAAAATTGCCGAAGTATGCAGGTGGGTGCCGGCCAACGCACCGCGAAACTTTTGGGAAGCCATCCAGATGTACTGGTTTGTTCACCTGGGAACCATCACCGAGCTGAACGGGTGGGATGCGATGAATCCCGGTCACTTTGACCAGCACCTGGCACCCTTTTTTGAGCAGGAATTGGCAGCGGGAACCCTGACAAGAGATGAAGCCAAAGAGTTGCTTTCCTGCTTCTGGATCAAAGTCAACAACCATCCTGCGCCTCCCAAAGTAGGAATCACGGCAAGGGAAAGCGGCACCTACAATGACTTCACCAACATCAACATCGGTGGGATTAACAGCACGGGAGGCGACGGAACCAGTGAAGTTTCGTACCTGATGCTTGAAGTGACCGAAGAGCTCCACATCCTGCAGCCGGGCAATTCGGTGCACATCAGTTCAAAAACGCCCGATAAATTCCTGCATGCCGCGGCCCATGTAATCCGTCGGGGCCACGGATATCCTTCGGTTTTTAATCCCGATATATACATCCTGGAGCTCCTCCGCCAGGGAAAGTCACTGCAGGATGCGAGGGAGGGCGGCTGCAGCGGCTGTATTGAAGTGGGTGCTTTTGGGAAAGAGGCGTACCTGCTTACCGGTTATCTGAATGTTCCTAAAATTCTTGAAATCACCCTCAACAATGGCATCGACCCGGTAACCGGCAAGTTGGCTGGTATTGAAACCGGCGATCCGCGGCAATTTGACACCTTCGAGGCGCTGTACCAGGCGTTTCTGCATCAACTGCATTTTGTGGTGGATCAGAAAATGAGGGTGAGCAACTACATCGACCGGATGTTCGCCAAATATGCCCCGGCTCCCTTTCTTTCCGTGGTTATTGACGACTGCATCGCCAAAGGAAAAGATTATTACGACGGAGGACCCAGGTACAATACCAGTTACATTCAATGCTGCGGACTTGCGACAGTTACCGACAGCCTGGCCTCACTGAAAAAACATGTGTTTGAAGACAAGAGTTTTCCCATTGACAGGCTGCTGAAAGCAATACTGAACAACTTTGCCGGTGAAGAGGTCATGCGCCAGACGATCATCAACCGCACACCCTTCTTCGGGAATGACGACACCTACGCAGACCAGATTGCCATCAGGGCTTACAATGACCTGGTGGCTGCCATTGATGGCAAACCCAACATAAAACCCGGGGGTAAATATCACCTGAACATGCTTTCGACCACCTGCCATGTCTATTTTGGCAAGGTGATGGGAGCAACACCGAATGGACGGCTTGCCGGTAAATCGATCTCCGACGGCACCTCTCCTTCGCATGGGGCTGACACGCATGGACCTTCGGCCGTCATCAGGTCCTTGACCAAACTCGACCATGTAAAATCGGGAGGAACCCTGCTAAATCAGCGATTCCTGCCAAGCCTGTTGCGAAAAGAGGAGGATATCAGAAAACTGGGACACCTTATCAGGAGTTATTTCACCCTGGGCGGCCACCATATCCAGTTCAATATTGTCGACACTGCTACCCTGCTCGCAGCCCAGGCCTGTCCTGAAGATTACCGTGACCTGCTGGTGAGGATGGCCGGCTACAGCGATTACTTCAACGACATGAATGCAGACCTGCAGCAGGAGGTGATCGAACGAACCGAAAATGATGCTTTCTGATGGCTGACGGGCTGGTGTTCGATATAAAACGTTATGCCATCAACGATGGTCCCGGCATCAGGGTGGTGATCTTTTTCAAGGGCTGCAACCTTCATTGTGCCTGGTGTCATAACCCGGAAGGCATTTCAGCGGAACAGGAAAAGATGTACACCCCGTCAAGGTGCATCAAATGCGGCACCTGTGTGGCGGCCTGTCCCGAAACAGCCATCTCCCTTCATTCCGAAGGAATTCAAACAGACATGGATCTCTGCACCCTGTGTGGCCGATGCGCTGAAGTTTGCCCCACCAAAGCCATTGAGATGTCGGGTACTTCCATGACTGTAGCGGAAATCATGGAAGTAATTGAAAAGGAACGGATATTTTTTGATCAGTCGGGCGGTGGAGTGACCTTCTCGGGCGGCGAACCACTGATGCAATCCCCAATGCTGCTTGAATTGCTTGATGAATGCGGAAAGCGTGGTATTCACCGGGCTGTGGATACGGCAGGGTATGCCAGTAATGCGACCATGATGGAGATTGCAAGGCGAACTGACCTGTTCCTTTTCGATTTGAAGATGATGGATACGCTAATACATCAACAGTGGACTGGTGTAACCAATGAAAAAATCCTCCACAACCTTAAAACGATCTCTGCCACAAGCGTTCCAATCATCATTCGGATTCCATTGATCGGGGGAGTCAATGATACTGAAGCAAACATCAGGCCGACAGCTGAATTTATCGCTGCCCTCCCGGTTAAAATTACAGAAGTCCATCTGCTTCCCTATCATGCCATTGCACAGCACAAATATGATAAACTCGGGAAACCGGATGCATTTATTCCCATGGAAGAGCCGTCGCTGGAATCACTTGACAAGGTGATCGGTTGGTTCGCCGAATTTGGGATCACTGCACAAACAGGGGGCTGATTCCAAAACACATTTTGTAACTTCGTAGTTATAATTCGTTAACCGATGACCTTAAACTCTTTTTTATCAGGATATGATGAACAGGTGGCAACCCTTTTGATGGGAAGCATTCATCAACCTGCACTTCATGGACTGATTTCAGAGGCATTCAGTGCTTTTCTTGCAAGAACAGGAAAATCAACTTAGCATGGAACAACAACCACTTTCAATTTCAGAATTCAACAGCCGGAAGTTTAAATTCTGGTCATTTATCTCCATGTTTTTGCTTGTTTTTGTGCACGGGTACAACCTGCACGAACGATACATGCAGCCCTGGACCATTCCGGGTGAAGCACTCAACATCACCACCTTCACCGAGTATTTTCTTGCAAACGGGATCTTCCGGTTTCGCATCCCCATGTTGTTCATCATCTCAGGATTCCTGTATGCTTTCCATGATGAGCGACCCTATGGACAGCGCACGAAAAAACGTTTGAGAACGCTTCTTTTGCCTTACCTGATCTGGAGCGCCATCGGGTTTGGATTTACCTATTGCCTGGAGATGTTCACCTACACCAGGCATATCGTTGAAGTATCGAACATCGTCAGAATCGACGATCAGCGTGCATTGCTGCACGACTATCACTGGTATGAGATGCTCGGCAGGTGGATCCTGATCCCCGTTCCATACCAGCTGTGGTTTATCCGGGTCCTGCTGATCTACAACATCGCCTACCCCGCCATCAGGTGGTGTGTTACCCATCGCATCGTTCAATGGATATTTTTCAGCATTGCAGGGCTGATGTGGCTGGGAACCATGGGATTTGTTTTTTTTGAAGGGGAAGGACTCCTCTTTTTTTCGCTGGGTGTCCTGATGCAAAAAACCAGGTTCAATATTGATTTGCCTGCCCGTGGATTAAATCCCGTGTGGTGGGGTACAACCTTCATCGTGCTTGCAACGATTAAAACTTTACTGGCCTTCATAGGCAGGGATGTACTTGGAGAGGCAATTTTTCCAATCCTGTCAATTTTACACAAAATGGTTATCCTGAGCGGGTTGATCAGCGCCTGGTATGGCTGTAACGGATTGGTAACATGGTGTATGCATCACAAGTGGTTTATATGGCTCACCTCTTTTTCATTTATCCTGTATGCCATTCATGCCCCGCTGGTCGCTTATGCCATTGAAGCCTTGTTTGCAGTGGTTAACCAGGTACCTCATTACCGGCTGATCAGCTTCTTTTTGTTACCTGTAACGATTATTGCTTTCGCTGTGGGAACCGGGGCATTGCTTCGAAAGGTTTCACCAGGGTTATATGGATTATTAACGGGTGGTAGGGGTTTGTAGCCACGTGCCTGCCTAAACTTTTTTTTGAACAAATAGTGTTCCTGTTTTATCTTTGGGCTGTGATTTTTCTTGTAATAAAATGGTTATTAAACACAATAGACACATAGGGCACAATAGAAAGACACATTAGATAAAAATAAAGCCATTAAAAATCCAAGGATCCATCCCTCAGCATTTCAGTTCAGAAATCTAAACCTGTCAATATAAAATATCAATTGGTAATAAATTCAACGGACTATAAATAAATTCAAATAAGCACCCTATTGTGCCTCCTAATGTGCCCTATGTGCCTAATGTGTTTAAAAAACCAACCCCACCACAATGAATAAACTGAAAATGTTTGGTGTCGGACCCAAAATAGGGAAAACGGCCTTCCCCTTTGCCCTGTTCGGCATTATCGCGCCGCTCTTCTGGCCCCAGTGGTTTAATTTTGTCGAAGTTCTCCATCCCTTTCTCTATCCTGCAGGTCTGGCGTTGTTTATCACAGGGATAATTTCTTATGGTGTTTCCGTTAAATTCCTGCTCAAAGGACTGAAGAACACAACCCTGGTAACCACCGGGCCTTTTTACCTCTGCAGAAATCCTTTATACACCTCCATCATCCTTTTGCTTATCCCGGGGGTTTCCTTGATCATCAACTCATGGCCCATGCTGATGGTCAGTATCGTTGCCTATATTCGGTTCAGAATGCTGATAGCAGCGGAATATACCGAAATGGCGACGTTCTTCGGGAAGGAGTGGGAACGATATCGAAGCAATACGCCTGAATTTTTCCCATTCCCTGTGAAGAAATGGTTTAAAAAATAATTGGCCCCATGAGACTACAGAAAAGACCTTTTACCTTATGGCTCCTAGTCCTCCTTCTAGTCATTCAATCGCTGGGAGGATTGTATGGAGGACTTTCTCTCGTGCTGTCCCCTACCGGCGCCATGATGAAAATGCCTGTATCCATGCTGGAAGGCTCACCGTTTGGAACTTTCCTGGTCCCGGGATTTATTTTACTGCTGGTTCTTGGGGTTTTACCGGGAATCCTGGCATATGCCCTGATCAGCCTCCCGGCATGGCGATGGCCTGATCTTCTGAATATTTACAAGGGTATTCACTGGGCATGGACCTATACCCTCTACCTCGGGATCATGCTCGTCATCTGGATATTGGTAGAGATCATGTGGATTGACCATGACATACTCCAAACCATCTTTGGCCTCATCGGCATAATTATCCTCATTTTAACGCTTACACCAGCAACCATGAGGTTTTTTGGCTGGATTACTGACACCGATACTACTCCATGATTTCCGCCGAAATGATTTTCCTCTGTCTTGCCGCCCTGGCAGCGGGTTTTGTTGACGCCATCGTGGGAGGGGGAGGCCTGATCCAGACCCCTGCCACCCTGATCGCACTTCCCGATCATCCGGTGGCCACCCTGCTTGGAACAACCAAGATCCCATCATTGTCGGGAACATCATCGGCTGCCATCCAGTATGCCAGACGGGTAAAACTCCAGTGGAAACTGCTCGGGTTCCTTTGCCTGATCGCCCTCGCAGCAGCCTATGCCGGTTCAAGAACCGTCTCCATGGTGAGCAATAATTTCATGAAACCCATCATTTTCGGAGTCCTCATCGTGGTCGCTATTTATACTTATACCAAAAAGGATTTTGGGACAACAACATCGGCCGGGAAGAGCCTGCAACAGGAGTATTTCTATGGTGGAATCTTCGCCCTGCTGATCGGTTTCTATGATGGATTTATCGGTCCCGGGGCCGGGAGTTTCATGGTGCTGTTTTTCATCAGCATCCTGGGTTTTGATTTCCTGAAGGCCAGCGCCCATGCTAAATTTGTGAATGTGGCCACCAACACCGGATCCATCCTCTTTTTTGCCGGCAGCGGACACATTCTTTACCATTATGCCATTCCAATGGCTGTTTGCAACTTCTGTGGTTCCCTGATGGGAGCCCGGCTGGCCATTCTAAAGGGAAACAAGTTCATCCGGGTCTTTTTTCTGCTCGTGGTGGCAGGAACGATCATCCGGTTCGGGTACGATATCTTTTTCAGGTAATATCCCGGGGAATCACTCTCAGAGGACTATCCCGTTCTCCTTCGCTTTCAAAACGATGCGCCGGTAATCCTCCGCACGGTTCAGTTTTTCATATGCAAATATCAGCGCCTTGTAAGCGTCAATGTAACCTGGATTGACTGTCAGGGTTTTCTCCCATTGCTGAATGCCCTCTTCCATTTTCGACTGGTTATAATAAAGCAAGCCCAGGTTGTAATAGGCATGGTCGTAAGTGGGGTTGATCCTGATCTCCTCCAGGTAATACCTCTCCGCCTCCGCCGGGCGGCCTGTATTCATGCAGACAAGCCCGGTATTCCCGTTGGCAATGGGCTCTGCCGGGTTGATCTGTAATGCCTTTCTGAATAAGGGTTCTGCTTTCTCAAGATCTCCGGCAAGATAATACATGGCTCCCAGGTTATTGTAATTGAAAGCATGCGTTGGTGAAGTATCCACGGCATTCTGCCAGAATGTAAACTGATCCTTGAAATAACGGGTATGGATAAAACTCAGGATAACGAACAGTATCCCAACTCCTGAGATAGCCAAAACAGGCATCATTTTTGAGAAGTCGGCCTTTTTCACAGGATCGGTCGCTATGAAAAAAAGGAGGATTCCAACCAGGGAGAGATAACTGCGGTGTTCGGAAAAGTCGCGGATCAGGTTATTTACCGATACAAAAGAAGGGATCAGAAACCCTAAAAACCAGGAGATGCAAAACAGGTAGAGGAGCCAGCGCTTTGGCTTTGTGATTCCTGCTACAACTGCCAGCACCACAATGGCAACAATCCCCAGCAAGGTAGATACTTTCATGTCGGCCAGGATGGGAAAAACCGACAGATCGAACGGGAAGAGCATTTTTCCAAGGAACGGAATGACTGCGGGAAGATTTTTAACAACAGAGAGTAGCTGTTCTGCAAAGGAGACACCATTCCCTCCGCTGAGTGCATGATTACGCACAACCGCCCAGAAAAAGGTAAGCAATATCCATCCCACCGCCGGGAACAGGTATTTTTTTGCAGGGGTACGCACAACCACTACGCTGTAAAAAATTACCAGGACAGGAAGTACAATGGCATTCTCCTTCGTAAAAAGGGCGACAAGATAAAATACCAGGTGAAATAAAAGATGGCTGACGCTCCCGGTTTTCAGGTATTTCAGCCAGAAAAGGAATGATCCCAGGATAAAGATCGCTAAAAGGGAATCATTGCGCCCAGGAATCCATGCTACCGCCTGGGTAACCATCGGGTGGACCAGGAAAATCAACGTAAACAGAAAGGATTTGACCCGGTCGAAACCCGCCTCGACAAAAAAGAGGAAAAGAAGGAACGCCGCCAGGATATGGTACACAATGTTTGAAAAATGGAACATTGAAATATTCCCGCCTCCGGTCAGTGCATCGGCCATAAAGGAGAGCGTCAGCACTGGCCGGTAGTAAAAACCACGGGTCGATGGCGCATGAAAAACATCTTCATTAAATGCCTTCGTCACATAGGATACCGATTTTAACTTATCCATGCTGCCGAGGATAAGGGTCTGGTCATCGAGATAGGTATATTTAAAGCTGATCGTTTGCATGAACAGCATAAATGCCACAATGGCAAACCAAAGCAATGGGTAGCCTTTGCGAAGAAACCAGGGCGGAGGATTCGGATTTCCCTGAAACCCGGAGTGATCCCTTGTTACCGCTGAGTCCGAAGGTGCTGGAGCCTTAACCTTTATCATTTTATGATGAATTATTCTGCGTTCAATTTTGTTTAATCGTTCTGCAAATGTATACGGAAATAGATAAAGTAAAAAAACCATATGGAAATTACCGGTCTTTAACTCCTGATTTCCGCCGTTCATCGACTTTTAGTACCCCATTTTAATCTGCTGAATTATTTTTGCCGTCGATTGTTAAATAAATAACGCGACGCAGCGAACATCCCATGTTTTCAAAATTGATTTCGCTAATTATTAATAATTTTACAGTCAGTCCGGTGGCCGGTTCATTTTAACAGGATTGAGTGGTAACCAGGATAAATTACCAGAAGAGACACATAGTTAAATAACCTTTGTGTTGGAAATTTGAAACGCAGTTTTACATGAAACCACGATTTTTATTTGCAGTTCTTTTTCTTTCGGCGTTATTTTCCTTGAAAACAGCCCATGTGGTTGCTTCTCAAAAAAACAGCCTCCCGGCGGGAAACGATAGTATTATCAGCCTCAGGGAGTGCCTGAAGCTATCAGTTGAAAACAGTCCCCGGTTAAAGATCGCCGACCTGGAGAAGATCAGGTTGCAGTATAACTATAAATCCACTGTCGGGATGGGCCTGCCCCAGGTCAATTTTTCCGGGTCCTATGATGATTACCTGAGTGTGCCTACCCAGATGATTCCCGATTTTTTTTCCGATCCACCCAATCCCGGTGTGATGATCCCGGTGCAATTCGGCACCAATTTCAGCATTTCAGCTGGTGTTGATGCCAGCCAGATGCTTTATAACCAATCGTGGCTCACTGCCCTGAAAATGGCTAAACAGTTAATGCAGCAAAACGACCTCGCCACTGAAAAGACAGAGATAGAGGTGGTGTATGATGTTGCCCAGTCTTATTATCTTGCCCAGATCACTCTTCAGCAGGTCAGGAATTTGCAATCCAACCTTGAAAAGATTGAAAAGGCGGAAAAGATCTCCCAAAGTCAATGGGAGAACGGGCTTATAAAAAAAATCGACCTCGACCGGATCGTCGTCCAGAAACTCAACATGGTTACCGATATCGAGCGGCTTAAGGTCCTTTACCAACAGCAACTTGCCATGCAGAAGTACTTCATGGGTATCAGGCAGGAACAGGATATTGCTCTTGAGGATTCCATCTCAACCTCCGCACTTATTCCCGGAAAAGAAGGCGACCTGAACCAGCATATTGATATCAGAATGATCGAAAAGCAAAAGGATCTTGTCAACACCAATATCCGGATGGATCAGTCGGGGTACTATCCAAACCTCACGCTCATCGGCAGCGCCAATTACATGAACCAGAGCAACACCTTCTACCTGTTTGGAAAACCGACCGACTGGTTCAATACAAGTCTCGTCGGGTTGCGGCTGTCCGTGCCGGTTTTCAGCGGGATGCAGCGCCATTACAAGGTGAGCCAGACCAGGGTTGAACTTGAAAAGCTCAAGATCAACGAAGATGATGCCCGCAAACTTATCCGCATCAACTCAGAAGATGCTTCCAGGAAACTGCTCAACAGCATCGAGTCGGAAAAACGGCAGCGCGACAACATGGCGCTGGCTGAGAGGGTGTATACCATCTCCCAGGAACAATACCAAAAAGGGGTCATTCCCCTCACCGATCTCCTTACGGCAGAGACGGCACTTCGTGACGCACAGGCAAATCATATTTATGCACTGGTACAGATGAAGATCTCGGAGCTGAACTATTTGAAGGCGAACGGGAGGTTGTTGGAGATCTTATAAATAAGTGGACGGGCGGGCGGACGGGCGGACGGGCGGACAAGTGGACAAGTGGACAAGTGGACAAGTGGACAAGTGGACGGGTGGACGGGTGGACGGGTGGACGGGTGGACAGGTGGACAGGTGGGTGCAATCATACATTTTCAAATTATCATAGTTTCAAATTATTACCATTCCTTTTATTATGAAACGAATTATTGTCATCAGTCTCATCATCCTCCTGCTGGTTGGCGGGTGTGCAGCAATCCTGTTGTTCAACAAACAGAAGATCGAGGAGAAATCGAAGCTTGACGGGAACCTTGAGACCATTCCTGTTTATACCATGGAGGTGAAAAAATCATCTTTGGGGGGCGACTTCGCAGTAAATGGTTCCTTTATGGCCATTCATGAACTTACGCTCCTGTCGGAAGGACAGGGGAAAGTGATCGAATTGCTGGTAAATACCGGTGATTTTGTCAAAACCGGCCAGGTGATAGCCCGTCTTGATGACGAATTGGTCAGGAGTCAGCTGGCACTGGCGAATGCTTCGCTTGAAAAAGCCCGTGCAGATCTTAAAAAATATGAAGGATTGCTGAAGGCTGATGCCATTTCGGGTCAGCAGGTAGAGGACGTTAAATTAGGATTGAAGAAGGCTGAAACCGATGTAACCACCCTGAAGAAGCAACTCGACTTTGCCACCATCAAAGCACCCATCCAGGGAACCATCACCCGGCGTGCCATTGAAACAGGCTCCCTGCTGATGCCGGGATCCCCGGTGGTTGACATTGTGGATGTGAGCCGCCTGAAATTCATCGCCAATGTTGCGGAATCTGAGGCAGTCCAGGTTCATAAGGGCCAGCAGATTGAAATTACAACAGCACTTTACCCGGGAATCAAATACAAGGGAACCATTGTCTCTGTTGGCGTAAAGGCAGATGAGGCTCGCCGTTTCCCCGTGGAGATCGAAATGGTAAACGATGCCTCCAACAACCTGAAAGCCGGCATGTTTGGAACCGCAACCTTCGGGTCAACCACCATGAGAAATGTGCTGCTCGTGCCCCGAAACTCCATTGTTGGAAGCATTAAAACCCCCAAGGTGTATGTGGTGGAAAACAACAAATCGATGCTCCGCGACATACGCATCGGCTCAGCCAATGACCATGAGGTTGAAGTGCTGGATGGGCTTACGGAGGGCGAGATAATCGTAACTTCGGGACAGATCAACCTCGACAACAATGTAACCGTTCGCATCGTCAACAACAAATAATCCTGCCGGGCCATGAGTATTACTGAACTTGCCATCAAACGCCCCACGCTCATTGTGGTGATATTTGCCGTGCTGACATTCCTCGGTGTTATCAGCTATTTCTCCCTGAACTACGAACTCTTTCCAAAGTATTCCCAGCCAGTGCTGGTGATCGTAACCCCCTACCCCGGGGCATCACCCTCGGAGGTGGAGAACTCCGTCACCAAAAAGATGGAGGATGCCATCTCCTCCCTTGAAGATATTGACAACATCCAGAGCACCTCTGCTGAAGGGAACTCGGTGGTGGTGATTATCTTCAAAACCTCGGCCGATATGGACAAGGC
This sequence comes from Bacteroidales bacterium, assembly GCA_049317265.1. Taxonomy (GTDB): domain Bacteria; phylum Bacteroidota; class Bacteroidia; order Bacteroidales; family FEN-979; genus CAIVAT01. The sequence goes on along the minus strand of JBMOIP010000027.1, from coordinate 44,475 downwards.
GCTTGAAAATGCCACCAGGAAAGTTGCCAACATCGAGTACCTGCTCCCAAAAGATGTACGAAAACCGATCATCAGCAACTTCAGCATGGATGATATACCCATCATGCGGCTGGGGATTACCTCAAAAATTCCTGCGACGGAGCTATACGACCTGGTGAAAAACAAGCTTAAACCCATGATCTCCACTGTGAATGGCATCTCGCAGGTTGATATCGTGGGAGGAGAAGAGCGCGAGATCCGCATCAACGTTGACAATGAAAAACTGAAAGCACACCAGCTCTCTATTTTACAGGTAACACAGGCTATTCAGGCGGCCAACATGGAGTTTCCCACCGGGAAGATCAAAGACCAGAGCCAGGAGGTGATCATCCGCCTTTCTGGGAAATTCATTGCCCTGGAAGACCTGAAACAACTGGTGATCAGTAACGGACTGGATGGCAGCCCGGTAAGGCTGGAAGACATTGCAGAGGTGCAGGATACCAAAAAAGAGACCACGAGCATCAACCGCTTCAACGGTCAGAATTCCGTAGGGATGCTGATTTTCAAACAACCCGACGGCAATGAGGTGGAGATCTCAAAAAAGGTACGGGAGGCGATTGCCCATATCGAAGATGTTTACAAGCCGCAAGGGATCAAATTTGCCATCGCCAACGATACTTCAGAGTTTACACTGGTTTCGGCCAATGCAGTGATGAAGGACCTTTTGCTTGCCATCTGCCTGGTTGCACTGGTGATGATGGTTTTTCTTCACAGCCTTCGGAACTCCTTCATCGTGATGGTTGCGATCCCGGCATCGCTGATTTCTACCTTCATCGCCATGTACCTGCTCAACTTCTCCCTCAACATCATTTCGCTCATCGCCATGTCGCTGGTGATCGGGATCCTGGTTGACGACTCCATCGTGGTGCTTGAAAACATCTACCGGCACATGGAGATGGGCAAGGAGCGACGAAAGGCTTCCATCGACGGCAGAAACGAGATAGGTTATACCGCGTTGTCGATCACCATGGTGGATGTGGTGGTATTCCTCCCCATCGCCGTGATCTCCAGCATGATCTCAGGTTTACTTCGGCAATTCACGCTGGTCGTGGTCTTTGCAACCCTGCTCAGTCTTTTCGTGTCATTTACCATTACACCACTGCTGGCCTCCAGGATGGCCAAGCATACTCATTTCAGGAAAGGGAGCCTGCTGGACCGCGTCATCACTGGTTTTGAGCGCGCCCTTACCTCTTTTACCGAAGGCTATTCAAAAATCATCATCTGGTCATTGCACCATAAACTCATCGTCATTGTTGGGACCACCATCCTCTTTTTCGCATCGTTATCGCTGGTAATCGGTGGCTTTATCGGCAGCGAATTCGTCAGCCTGGGCGACCGCGGAGAGATCATCATCCAGATGGAGCTGCCCAAAAATGCCAGCATTGACCAAACCAACCAGCTTACCCTGCAGGCAGAAAAATATTTGCTGAAACAACCTGAAGTGGTGAGTGTGTTTACCTCTGTCGGAAGTTCCACCAGTTTCTTCGAAGCGGGCGGGAGCGCTTACAAGTCAGAGATTCACGTGAAGATGGTGGAGAAGGAGAAACGGGATATCACCTCCGAGATCTTTGCCATCAAGATGAAGAAGGACCTGATGAACAGGCTGCCCGGAACCAAAGTCCGGTCGACGATTGTCTCCCTGATGGGGACTTCTGACATGGACCCCATCCAGGTGGTGATGAGCGGCCCCAACCTCGACACGCTGACCCTATGGTCGGAAAAGGTGATGACCGGGATGAAAAAGGTACCCGGAACCTATGAAGTAAAACTGTCGGTGGAGGCCGGCAATCCGGAAGTTGACATCAGGATCGACAAAGACAAGATGGCCTCCCTCGGACTTTCAACAGCGGCAGTCGGCATGACCCTGCAGAATGCCTTCAGCGGGAACAACGACGCCAAGTTCCGTAACGGCGACAATGAATATGACATCAATGTGGTGATGGACCAGTTCGACCGCAACAGCATCAACGATGTTTCAGGATTGTCGTTCATCAACAACAGGGGCCAGGGAATCAGGCTGAACCAGTTCGCCGTCATCAAGCCTTCCAGCGGCACCACGGTTCTTCAGCGATACAACCGGGTGCCCTCTGTGACGGTGCAGTGCCAGGTGATCGGCCGTCCTGTCGGTTCTGTTGGCGAGGATGTAATGAAAGCCGTGAACGGCATGAAACTTCCGAAAGAGATCGTGATCATTCCCGAAGGCGACATGAAGTACCAGGCCGAAGCATTCGGCAGCATGGGAATTGCATTCCTGGCGTCGATCCTGTTTGTTTACCTCATCATGGTGGCGTTGTACGATTCATATATCTATCCTTTCGTGGTACTTTTCTCCATACCGCTGGCAATCATCGGGGCGCTGCTTGCCCTGGGCCTGACCATGCAGTCGCTCACCATCTTCTCCATCCTGGGGATCATCATGCTGGTAGGGCTGGTAGGGAAAAACGCGATATTGCTGGTCGACTTTACTAACCAGTCCAAGGCTGAAGGCCATTCCACTTTTGATGCCCTGATCCTCGCCGGGAAAGTACGGATGCGCCCGATCCTGATGACCACCTTTTCAATGATTTTCGGTATGTTGCCCATTGCCCTTGCTTCAGGAGCAGGATCGGAGTGGAAAAACGGCATGGCGTGGGCGCTTATCGGCGGGTTGACAAGTTCGCTCTTCCTGACCCTGATCGTGGTGCCGGTTGTATACTCGATGGTGGATGCAATGAAAGCGAGACTTAGCCGGATGAGACATAATTCCCCCGGTGAAGAAGAGGCCCAGATATAAAACAGCAGGGAAAACCTCCCTTATGCCCCTTTCATTTTAAATACGGTGGCATAAAGTTTCATCTGCCGTATCATGGCCGAAAGCCCGTTGCTCCTTGTTGGTGAAAGATGCTCTTGTAACCCGATCTGGTCGATAAATTCCAGTTTAGCTTCAACAATCTCATCAGGTGAATGGCCGCTTAGTACCCTGATCAGCAAACTCACGATCCCTTTGGTGATGATGGCATCACTGTCGCCCGTGAAAACAACCAGGCCACCATTTATAGCTGCATGAAGCCATACCTTCGACTGGCATCCTGAAATCAGGTACTGGTCGGTTTTATACTCTTCTTCGATAACGGGAAGTGTCTTACCCAGTTCGATCAGGTAATTGTATTTATCCAGCCAGTCGTCAAACATGGTGAACTCTTCGATGATCAGGGATTCGGTTTCGGTGATGGTCATGGTGATGGGGTTTGGTGGGGGCAAAGGTAGGGAAAAAAAGGGGGACGGGCGGACGGGCGGACAAGTGGACAAGTGGACAAGTGGACAAGTGGACAAGTGGACGGGTGGACAAGTGGACAGGTGGACGTGAAGGAAAAAGATTTCATTTGGATTCGATGCGACGTTGGATTGCTTTCATGAGGTTATTGATTTGAACTGTGATAATTTTTATTTGCTCCATAATTGACTGCTCTGTCTCTTTTGAAAAATATCCAATACGGGAAGCGATAATCGTAAGTGTTTCAAGTTCAGACAAACTTCCATTAGAAATCTCAGGAACCTCACGTATTCTCTGGATGACAACCTCCCGGCACCTTCTGAAATGTTTGCAGCAACTGAAACACTGGCACGCCGAAGTTGTGACGTCAAACCGAAAATTTCATGCTTTGGAAAGTCAGATGTTTGCTTGTATATAAAGCAAATAAGTGAAATAGCACCCTTGTAAACATCAAGATCTCTGTGTGTTTTCATAACTTAATAAACGTTAATTAAATGTCGAAACGGTTTATGCCATCAACAATACTGATGCTTAATCGGAAAAACACAAAAAGGTGAACTCGAAAATCCAAAAACTTACTAACAACTTTCCTCCCACCCACACCCCGTCCACCTGCCCACCTGTCCACTCGTCCACTCGTCCACCTGCCCACTTGCCCACTCGTCCACCTGTCCACTTGCCCACTTGCCCCCAAAATAAAAAAGTTTAGTACCATGCATAACCAAGTACTAAATTTTTTATTATCTTTGCCGCATGAATACAGAAAACCAAAATGCCCAAATGCGGAAAGGAGTTCTCGAACTCTGCATCCTGGCGATCATTGCCGAGCAGGACGCCTACGCCTCCGACATCATTACGAAACTGAAAGAGGCCAGACTCATCGTTGTGGAAGGGACACTTTATCCTTTGCTGACAAGGCTGAAGAACGATGGCCTCACGGTTTACCGGTGGGAAGAGTCGAAATCAGGTCCTCCGCGCAAATACCACAAGATAACAGAACAAGGACTAAAGTCCCTGTCGGAGTTGAAAGCCGACTGGCAGGACCTGGTTTTATCCGTCGAAAAAATAATCAAATAACAAGTTCCCAATCCAAAATACATTTCCATGAAAAAAACACTGACAATCAACCTGGGGGGCATCGTGTTCCATATCGACGAAGATGCTTTTCAATTATTGAGCCAATACCTCGAATCGCTTAAGAAATACTTCAGCACCCACGAGGGGTCCTACGATATTTTGATCGATATAGAATCGAGGATGGCTGAGATTCTTAATGACGGGAAAACGGAGCTCAAACAGGTCATCACCATTGAAGATGTAAATAAAGTGATCGCGATCATGGGCCAGCCGGTGGAGATCGACCGGGAGGAAAATCCCGGAAGCCAGCAGGAATCAGGCCGTGAAAAAGGAGAAAAACGCTTTTTCCGTAACCCCGATGAGAAAGTGATCGCCGGTATATGCTCAGGTATTGGCGCCTATTTTCATCTTGATCCGGTATGGATCCGGCTCATTTTCCTGCTCTTTGTTGCCGCCGGCGGATCCGGAATACTTATATACTTGGTGCTCTGGTTCGTCATCCCCGAGGCTCAGTCAACCTTGGATAAACTGTCCATGCGGGGTACGAAGGTAAACATCTCTAACATTGAGAAATCGATCAGGGAAGAGGTGTCAGAACTTCGCAGCAGGGTTGGAAACATGGCAAACGAATCGGCTGCCAACATCAAAAAGGCAGGTGCCGGTTCCGGTATGTTTTTCGAAACAATTGGTAAAGGAGTGATGGAAATTTTGAGATTCATCCTGCTGGGGGTCCGTATCTTAACGGGCATCGTCATGGTCCTGATCGGGTTTGGCCTGCTCATTGCCCTCCTGGCTTATACCCTTGGATGGACCGGCGGCATCTATTCCGACAATGAATTTATCGTCCTCTCCTTTCCGGCACTTGCAAAGATTTTAGTAGGATGCAGTATGCCTGTCATTTACCTCCAGGTCATTCTGCTCATGGTTCTCGGAATCCCCCTGCTCATGCTTTTTTACAACGGGCTGAGGATGGTATTCCGTTTTGAACGGATCAAGCATGCCGGTCTTACCATGTTCAACATCTGGATTGTGGGCATGTTTTTCCTGGTTTGGTCAGGATTAAAAATTTATAACCTCTATAAATACAACGATGAGAAGCAGATTGAGATTGCCCTTGAAAATCCTTCGGCTGATACACTCATGGTATCCCTGTTTCCTGATGACCCCGGGTTAAAATACCTTCATCACGATCAGTATAACCTTCCGGGTGACTGGAAAACCATCATTACAGAGGAGCGGGAACTCTATGTTCTGCCCAAAATCCGTATCGAAGAATCCAATGACAGCCTCTTCTCGATTTCACAGGTATCCATGGCCCGCGGGAAATCAAGGATTGAAGCACACCAGCACCTCACCGGGATGCGCTTCCAGTCTGCCACTTCAGGAAAGTTGTTGAAAATCAGCCCTTTTGTGAGATTACCAAAAGGAGAGTGCTGGCGCGGACAAATCATTGATATCGTGATCCGGGTGCCAAAAGGGAAATTCGTTCATTTTGATCCTGAATTTCAAGACCTGCGACCATACTGGTACTACCCTATGAATTCCTCGAAGGAGTCAACTTTTCAAATGTGTGAAGACGGGCTCGAAGTCAGTGCCGGCAAAGACTATATCAAAGTCAGGGGCGACACCACCTCAACCGTTATCACCAGGAACTAAAGCCCTCACAGGGTTCTTTGCCGCTGCAGAGACTGCCCATTCATCAGGCTAACATCTTCTTCACCCTGTAAATGGAGGAAACGAGTTCATCGATCTCATCCAGGGTGTTGTAAAAGGCAAACGACGCACGCACTGTTCCGGGGATTTTCAGGAAATCCATGAGCGGCATCGCGCAATGGTGGCCTGTACGCACGGCGATTCCCATCTTGTCGATGATCATTCCCGCATCATAGGGATGAATATCGCCCATGAGAAATGAGATCAGGCTTGCCTTGTGAGGAGAGGTACCATAAAATTTCATGCCATCGACGGCTGACAATTTTTCCGCAGCATACCGAAGCAACTGATCTTCATAGGCGGCAATATTCTCCATTCCAAGGTTTTGCAAGTAGTCAATGGCAGCCCTTAGCCCCATGACTCCCTCCACATTGGGTGTTCCTGCTTCAAATTTAAACGGTAATTCGTTAAAGGTGGTATGATCGAGGTACACATCTTTAATCATCTCACCACCGAGTTGATAAGGAGGCATCTCCTCCAGGTATTTCTCCTTCCCATATAAAACGCCTGTTCCCATAGGAGCATAGAGTTTATGCCCCGAAAAACAGTAGAAATCGCAATCGATATCCTGAACATCCACCGGCAGGTGCGAAACCCCCTGTGCACCATCGAGCAGCACGGGTACGTTGTATTGATGAGCCAGCGCAACAATCTCTTTTACAGGGTTGATCGTGCCCAGAACATTCGACACATGGGTTAAAGCGACAAGACGGGTTTTCTCATTCAACATACCCTTCAGCTCCTCCAGGTCCAGTTCGCCATGTTCATTGATGCCCAGCACACGCAGGGTTGCACCCCGCTCAATGCACATCTGCTGCCATGGAACAAAGTTGGAGTGGTGTTCCATGATGCTGGTAATCACCTCATCGCCAGCCTTTACATATTGTTTTCCAAAGGAATAAGCGACAAGGTTCAGCGATTCCGTGGCACCCTTGGTAAAGACGATCTCATGAGTGTTTTTCGCGTTGATGAATTGCCTCACCTCCTTGCGCGCCTCCTCATAAGCCTCCGTTGCCTTAACGCTCAAAAAATGGACTCCCCTGTGAATATTACAATTATCATGTTCATAATAGTTCCGGATGGCATCAATGACCTGGCGCGGTTTCTGTGTGGAAGCGGCATTGTCAAAATAGATTAGCGGACGTTTATATATCTGTTGCTGAAGGATGGGGAAATCAGCCCTGACCTGGTCGATGTTCAATTTCATGTTTTTGGAATATGTTGCAAAAATACTAAAGATAGGGATGGGGATTCTCTACAGGATGGTAAACTTTACTATTTTACTTTTGACTGAAGGAGAACCGAGAACCCGCTCACCCGTCCGGGAGACGATTTTCCCGTTTTGGGAAAACGTCCCCTAATGGAAAACGTCAAGAATCTTCATTATCAGCATACTCCTTTGGATAAAAACCTCTGGAATGGTTATTGTAAATCTGAAATCAAGCCAAAGAAAACCTGTTAAACTATCACTGTCCGAATTGCAGAACCACTTATGAAGAAGATTGAACTCAAAGATGAAGAGTCGTGGTGGATAGAACTCCGTGAAAACAGGGAACAGGTAAAATATACATTTTCAGATAAAGAATATTCCAACCTGGAGCGCATTTATATTGATGCCTGCTCCTCCTGTGAATATCCATTTGCAGATAGTCCTATACTGAATGCCCCAAACCTGAAAATGATCTCGGTTTCCACAAGCCATCCTAATAATCTCCCTTCCTTTGATGGTCCAATTATCAATGCTCCTAACATTAAATACCTGATGCTGACAGGTGAAGGCTCAATCCCATATTTCCAATCCCTTATACGTAATTGTGTTTCCCCTCCTGTTTTTGAAGCAGTTCAGTTTCTCTATACCGGTGTCAGCCAGCTGCCCGACTTCATTTTAATGTCGCACACCATTGAACACCTCACCTTCCGGCATGAGAGTCTTTCAAAAATTCCCGACACCATTTTTCAGATGACCTCTTTGAAACACCTGAGTTTTGAACATGTCAGAAATATAAAAACCATTCCCGATGATCTGAAAAAACTGGTAAACCTTACACAATTTGATTTATGGGAGGCTTCGATCGACTATCTCTCACCCGACCTTTTCCTGTTGCCGGAGATCAACTCCATCAGCTTTGCCTGTTCCGAATACAAACCAACCCCTGAAGTGCTGGGCGCCCTAAAAACATTCAAAGCAGCGGGGTGCGACCGGTTTGTCCCCTGGGCAAATTTTCCCTCCTGACCCATCCTGGTTTTCCCTTACGTTTTTCTTCGTGAATCTTTGTGTCTTGGTGCCTTCGTGGCAATCACAATATTTCGTAGATTTATTGCCAAATTAACACTCACTAAATCTGCCAATCATCATGAAAAAACTGATCCTTCTGTTGTTGACAATCGTTGCTCTATTCAGGCCGGGTTACAGCCAGCAAAAGTCCGAACTGAATATTGATTTCGAAAAATACACCCTGTCAAACGGACTTGATGTGATTCTTCACATCGACCGTTCCGATCCCATCGTAGCACTTGCCATCCGTTTCCACGTTGGATCAAACCGAGAGGTAGAGGGACGGACAGGCTTTGCCCACCTTTTTGAACACATGATGTTCCAGCGGTCGGAAAACGTTCCGGAAGACCAGTTCTTCAAAATTATTCAGAATGCAGGTGGAACGCTGAACGGCGGAACCAATTATGACGGGACCACTTACTATGAGATCGTTCCGAAAAACGCCCTTGAAAAAATTCTGTGGATGGAATCGGACCGGATGGGATATATGATCAATACTGTCACTGAAAAAGCGTTCAACAATCAGCAGAACGTTGTTCAGAACGAAAAAAGGCAGAACTATGACAACCAGCCATATGGCTTCACATCCTGGGTGGTTGCAACAAACCTTTACCCCAAAGGTCATCCCTATAGCTGGACCGTGATCGGCGAAATGGAAGACCTGAAAAACGCGACTGTTGAAGATGTAAAATCGTTCCATGAAAAGTATTATATCCCCAATAATGCCACGCTTGTCCTTGCCGGCGATTTTGATGTAAAAACCGCTAAAAAACTGATTGAAAAATATTTCGGCGAGATCAAACCCGGGAACCCTGTAACCGACCCGAAACCCGTCCCTGTTAAGCTTGAAAACACCAAAAAAGTTTACCATGAAGACAACTTTGCCAAGGCGTCGCAGATCAGGATGACATGGCCAACCGTGGAAGCCTATAACGACGACTCCTATCCGCTGGATTATCTTGCCCGGTTATTGTCGGTGGGTAAAAAGGCTCCTCTCTACAAAATCCTGGAAAAGGAGAAAAAATTATCATCGAGTCAGCGTGCCTTCAATGGTTCGATGGAGATTGCCGGAACCTTTGTCATCAGCGCCACTGCCAATGAAGGCGTGAGTCTGAACGACATAGAGAAGGGCATTTATGAATCCTTTACCTTGTTTGAAAAGGAGGGCTTTACCGACGAAGATGTGGAACGCATCAAGGCAAGCACGGAGACCGATTTCTATAACGGCATCAGCAGCATTCTTGGAAAGTCCTACCAGCTCTCACAGTACAATGAAGATAAAGGCGATCCTGCGTTTTACAAGACCGATATTGCTAAAATAAAATCGGTAACGAAAAGTGACATCCTGAGGGTTTATTCAAAATATATCAAAGACAAACCCTGCCTGATGACCAGTTTTGTGCCAAAAGGCCAGCTGAATATGATCGTTGCGGGTTCCGAAAAGGCCAATGTAAAAGAAGAGGTCATCACAGATGCAGCACAAGTTGAAACCAAAGACAAGGCTGAAGAGCCGATTGCCAAAACCCTTACGAAGATCGATCGTTCCGTAATGCCGGCCGATGGTCCGGATCCTTCACTCACCCTCCCGCTGGTCTGGAATACCAAACTTCAGAATGGGTTGCAGGTCTTCGGTATCGAGCAGAATGAACTTCCCCTGGTCGAATTTTCGATGGAGTTGAAAGGCGGCCATCTCCTCGACCCGATTCAAAAACCGGGCCTGGCCAACCTTGTGTGCGAATTGATGACCGAAGGAACTAAAAACAAAACCCCCCTGGAGCTGGAAGAAGCACTCGATAAACTCGGCGCCTCCATTAACCTCATGGCCTCCAGCAACTCCATCACCCTTTCGGGAAACTGCCTGAGCAGGAATTACACCCAGGTACTTGCCCTGGCCCAGGAAATACTTCTTGAACCAAGGTGGGATGATGCAGAATTTACCATGGTAAAAACCCGCGTTCTCAACATGATCAAGCGCCAGAAAGCCAATCCTGCCACCCTCGCCAGGAATGAGTTCAATGAGTTGATCTACGGAAAAGCCCATATTTTCGCAACCGACAGGATGGGCACCGAGGAGTCGGTTTCTGCCATTACCCTCGACGACCTTAAGTCATTTTACGCAACCACCTTTTCTCCGTCTGTAGCCACCTTCGAAATCGCCGGCAGCATTACCAGGGAAAAAGTCATGGCCTCCCTTCAATCGCTTGCAACTTCATGGAAAACGAAAGAGGTCACCTTCCCTTCCTATGCTCTTGCCGCCCCATTGCAACAGTCTAAAATTTTCTTCGTGGATATTCCCGGCGCCAAACAGTCGGTCATCAATATCGGCTGCCTTGGATTGGCACGACAGGATAAGGACTTTTTCCCGGCAACTGTAATGAATTACAAACTTGGCGGCTCATTCAACGGCAATGTGAACCTGGTTCTGCGTGAAGAAAAAGGGTTTACCTATGGCGCCCGTACCGGTTTCAGCGGTGGAATTTTACCGGGAAGCTTCATGGCAAGCGCCAATGTGCGCTCGTCGGCTACGGAAGAGTCGGTTCAGATTTTCAAAGACCTCATGACAAAATACAGCACGGAGGTCAGCGCCGAAGATCTCGAATTCACCCGCAACTCCATGATCAAAGGTTATGCCCGTAATTTCGAAACCCTTGGTGATAAAATCAACATGCTCAGCAACATCAGTCTTTACAACCTGCCTGTTGACTATGTAAAAGGAGAACAGTCTGTCATTCAAAAGATGACTCTTGATGAACTGAAAGCCCTGGCTAAGAAGTACATCGATCCTGCAAAAATGTATTATGTTATTGCAGGTGATGCAAAGACACAGCTGAAAGAGCTGGAAAAAATCGGGTTTGGAGAAGCAGAGGTCGTTAACAAGAAATAGACGGTTTAGCTTTATCCGATCCCCCTTAGATATGGGCATCTTCCTCCAGGATGATGCCCATATTTTTCATCAGGAAGGAGGCATTGAGATTCCTGCAGATACCGGGTGAAAGTTTGTAATCTATCTCCATCTTTTCACCGGTGATGTGAATTTCGAAGCACAGGTTTCTGATATTTTCGGGATAATGATTCATCAGTTCGCCAAGTGCAAGATCGTGGGTGGCAAACAAACCTGCCAGGTCGTACTTCATCAGCTGCCTGATCAGGGCGATCGATCCGGTTTGCTTGTCTGAGGAGTTGGTCCCTTTCAGAATTTCATCCAGCAGGATGAATTTTTTCTTTCCCTTTTCCAGATCTGTGATAATCTCCTTCAACCGCCGAAGTTCAGCATAGAAATAGGACTCCCGCCTGGCCAGGGAATCGTTTGTGCGGATGCTGCTGTGGATTTCTACCGGAAAGAAGGTGAGTTTTTTGGCAAAAACAGGTGCACCCATCATGGCGAGCAGTAAATTGGCGCCAACCGTACGTAAAAAAGTGCTTTTCCCCGACATGTTAGCCCCGGTAATGATTCGAAACTGTTTCCAACCCGCAATCTCAACATCGTTGACAACACAGGTTTCAGTAGGAATAAGCGGATGCCCCAAACCTTCAGCAACAAATTGAAATCCGCCGGTTACCGCTTCGGGATAGGTATAAAGTGGATGGTTGAATGCATAGGTACCCAGACTCGACAAGGCATCCAGTTCTGCCAGTCCCTCAAACCATACAGGAACCTGGTCACGGTATGTCAACCGCCACTTTTCAACCGCGATCAGCACATGGATATTAAACATAAAAAGCCCGTTCATGATCACCGAAACAAGGATGTTAAGGTTGGAATCCATCATGTTCAACAACAGCGAAAGCCGTTTGATCACCTTTCCCGGCATGCCCTGAGAAGAGCTTCGGAGGCTGTTTTGAAGTTTCTGATTGAATTCTGTGGTAAATGGCGTTGCCTCTATCAGGGAAAATGCCATGGCATACTTCCGTAGTATTTTATCCTGAGATGTTACAGCCTGGTGAACCAACTGGGTTCTGCGACCAAAGGCAAAAACGACCAGCATCTGAAGCAACACCATGATAATCGCCAGCTGGTAAGGTAACAATCCGGCGATGGATAAGGTGATGAGACCTATGGTCATTGCCGGTAGCATGAATGAAAGAAATTTTACGGCTTTGATCCGCTTTATTCCATCCTGGTTGTTCAGCCAACCGTTCAACGCTTGCAAATCGCCTGCGGAAGTATCGCTTTCAAGGAAAATCAGCTGCAACTGCTGCCGGAAGTCCACTGCGACAGAAAGTTCAGCAACTGCCTGCTGGCGTTGCCGGATCTCATCCCTGTATTGAAATGCATCGCTGAAGTAGTCTGCAAGCCGCTCCCTTCCAAAGATCGTTGCGGTACGGTTTACATGCTGGTAAAGCGACCCTTTTCCGAAAATGTCCAGGTCATGGGTATAGGGATGATCCTGGTTGATAAACGCACTGCCGGACTCAAAACCCGAAAAGTTACCTCCAAGGGCTGTGATCTCCTGTTCATTGATCCGGATGAGATTTTCAAGACGCCTGATCTTCTTCTTCAAATCACTGTCAAGCCACCCGGCAAATAAAAAGCCGGTGAAAGAGATCAGCGCGGCGACCATAAAAGCAATACCCGGGAATTTAAATGAGTAATAAATCAGAAATCCTGTGGAAATAAATAGGGAGAGCCTCATCCATGGAATCCACCGTAAAGGTTTTCTCCAATGCCCGATGCCAGAGGTAAACTCCCCGATGCGCTGTTTATAAACTGATTCCGGAAAATTCATAGCTGGCTGAACAATCGTAAATCGTAAATCGTAAAATCGTCAATCGGCTAAATCTTGCTCATATCTATCTGAAACTCGACCCCGTGTTCCGGGGTACTGCAATGCAGCACACACTGCTCACATATCTGCAGTTCGCCCTGGAGCCTTTTCTTCACCATGTCTTCAATGCGCTGCCGGAGCTGAGGTATGGCAATTTTCGATACGATCTCATCGGCAAAGGCAAACATCAGCAACATCCGGGCTGTCTCCTCGCCGATGCCGCGCTGACGCAGGTAAAACATCGACTCCTGGTCAAGCTGCCCGGTCGTTGATCCATGGGAACACTTAACATCGTCATTGTAAATCTCGAGGAAGGGTTTGGAATTAACCCGTGCACTGTCGGTGAGCAGAATGTTCTTATTACTCTGGCGGGCATCAGTTTTGGTGGCATCGCGGCGAACGAGCACATGGCCGTTGAAGATGGCATGCGCATTTTCATCCAGAATTCCCTTAAACGTCTCGCTGCTGGAACAATCCGGATTGGCATGATCGACAAATACCTGGTTGTCGACATGCTGCTTGCGATCCATGAGGTAAATACCATAAATATTGGCATTCCCGTGGGGACCATTGAAAAGTACCCTGATGTTATTTCGAAGCAGCCCGCCATTCAGGGAAATATAGTGAGATTCCAGGCTGGCAGATGCCTCCAGCCTGAAGAATACTGAGCTGATGAGGGTGCTGTTGTTGTTGAGATTCTGCAGCTTATAGTGATCCAGCACCCCATGTTCGCCTACATGCACCTCGGTGACAATGTTTGAAAAACTGGCCTGGTGATTATAGGAATCATCGCAGTGAACGAGGGAGAGTTTTGCATTTTCGCCAACCACAATCAAGTTGCGTGACTGAAGGAAAATATTCTCGTCATGGTGAATCACATTGATCAACTGCACCGGCTTCGGGCTCTTCACATGATCGGGGACGTAAATAAACACCCCATCCTGGGAAAAGGCGGTATTCAAGGCCGTAAAACCATCCGCAGAATCGTCTGCCATGGTGCCGAAATACTTTTCGATGAGCTGAGGGTATTTCTTCCGGGCCTCGGTAAGACTGCCCATGATGATCCCGTTGCCAAGTTCCATCAATGGAACATCCCTGGAAACATACCATCCGTTGAGCTGCCCGATCACGGCTGTGTCGAGGTGCGGGATATTGCACCTGAACACCTTCTGTATGTCGATCTCCTCGATGGGGCGGAGGTGATAGTCGTAACCCCGTCCAAAACTCTCCCCGAGGTCGGTTAACCGCCAGGTCTCCAGACTTGTATCAGGAAAACCAAGCTGTTTAAATGATTCAAAGGCTCTTTCGCGGATCGCAGCAAGTGCAGGTGAATCATTCGCAGACAGGAATGACTGGTTCTTTTTGTAAAGAGCGATAAACCTTTCTGCGGATATTATTTCTTTATTTTCGGATTGCATTGCAGTTTTTTTTACCTCACTCTTGTTCTTTCTTTATCCAGTCGTAGCCCTTTTCCTCGAGCTCCAGCGCCAGCTCCTTACCCCCTGATTTAACGATCTTTCCCTGGAACAGAACATGTACAAAATCGGGTACGATATAATCCAGTAGCCGCTGGTAATGGGTGATCACCACAAAAGCGTTGTCGGGGCGGCGCAGTTTGTTTACCCCATTGGCCACGATCCGCAGCGCATCGATATCCAGTCCCGAATCAGTTTCATCGAGAATTGCCAGCATTGGCTCCAGCATCGCCATCTGGAAGATCTCATTTTTCTTCTTTTCGCCGCCGGAAAAACCTTCATTGACCGATCGGTTCGTGAGGTTTGAAGTGATCTCCACAAGTTTCTTTTTCTCCTCCATCAAACGGAGGAACTCCCCACCAGGCAAAGGGTCAAGACCTTTGAATTTCCGTACTTCATTTACTGCCGTGCGCATGAAGTTGGTAATGCTAACCCCGGGTATCTCCACCGGGTACTGGAATCCAAGGAAGATCCCCTCCCTGGCGCGGTCCTCAATGGAGAGTTTCTGAAGGTCCTTCCCCTGGTACAGGATCTCGCCTTCAGTTACATCAAACACTTCGCGACCGGCAATGACGGAAGCCAGGGTGCTTTTCCCGGTACCGTTTGGTCCCATGATGGCATGAACTTCGCCTTCGTTAACTTCGAGATTGACTCCCCTGAGTATCTCTTTGCCGTTTATGCCGGCATGCAGGTTTTTAATTTGTAGTAACATGGTTCTATAATGAGTGGTCAAAGGTTTAAAGGTGGACAGGTGGACAAGTGGACAAGTGGACAGGCGGACGGGCGGACGGGCGGACGGGTGGACATACTGGGTTGGTGTTGCGTTATGTTTCTGATTAACCGACGCTGCCTTCAAGGCTGATTGATAGCAATTTCTGGGCTTCTACGGCGAATTCCATGGGGAGTTGTTTCAACACCTCCTTGGCGTATCCGTTTACGATGAGGCCAATGGCGCTTTCCGCTGAAATGCCGCGCTGCTGGCAATAAAACAGCTGATCTTCGGATATTTTCGATGTGGTGGCTTCATGCTCGACGATCGACGACTTGTTGTCAACCTGGATGTACGGATAGGTATGTGCCCCGCATTTAGCGCCAAGAAGCAATGAGTCACACTGGCTGTAGTTGCGGGAGTTGACCGCATTTTTCGAGATCCGAACCAGTCCCCGGTAAGAGTTGTTGCTCTTCCCTGCCGAGATCCCCTTCGAAATAATCGTACTACGTGTATTTTTCCCGAGGTGCATCATCTTTGTCCCGGTATCAGCCTGCTGATGATTGTTGGTAACTGCAACAGAATAGAACTCCCCTACCGAGTTGTCGCCCAGCAGGATACAACTTGGATATTTCCAGGTAATGGCCGAGCCTGTCTCCACCTGCGTCCAGCTGATCTTCGAATTACTTCCTTTGCAAATGCCGCGTTTGGTGACAAAATTATAGATTCCTCCCAGTCCGTTCTTATCGCCGGGATACCAGTTTTGTACAGTTGAATATTTTACGGAGGCATCTTTCATGGCAACAATTTCGACGATGGCGGCATGCAGCTGGTTTTCATCCCGCTGCGGCGCGGTACATCCCTCCATATAGCTGACATAGGCTCCCTCTTCGGCGACGATCAGCGTACGTTCAAATTGCCCGGTATTGGCGGCGTTGATGCGGAAATAGGTTGACAATTCCATGGGGCATCTGACACCCCTGGGAATAAAACAAAACGAACCGTCGCTGAACACGGCTGAGTTAAGGGCTGCAAAGTAGTTATCAGTATAGGGAACCACCGATCCCATGTATTGTTTTACCAGGTCGGGATGATTCTGAACGGCTTCACTGAAAGAACAAAAGATGATCCCGTATTTCGAAAGGGTTTCAGAAAAGGTAGTTTTCACCGAAACGCTGTCTATCACTGCATCTACTGCAACTCCTGCGACCCCGGCCAGCTTTTTCTGCTCATCCAGGGAAATACCAAGTTTGTTGAAAGTTGCCAGCAATTCAGGATCAACCTCGTCGAGACTTGACAACTCCTTCTTCTTCTTTGGCGCAGCATAGAAGATAATATCCTGGAAGTTGATGGGGCTGATATTCAGGTGGGCCCAATGTGGCTGAGAAAGGGTAAGCCAGTGCCTGTAAGCCTTCAGCCTGAAATCAAGCATGAACTGAGGTTCACTCTTTTTAGCTGAAATGTAGCGGATGGTATCTTCTGAAAGCCCTTTGGGCGCATATTCTGTTTCAATGTCTGTGATAAAGCCATACTTGTAATCCCCTTGTGTTACTTCATCCAGTATCTTGTTTGATTCGGATTCCATTGGTCAATAATTTAGAACAAATCTAGTCATTTTTCACACTCAAATGCCGCTCTTGCGTTATTGACTGCAAAGATACAATAATTAAGGTATTCGAATGCCTGATTGAAAAAAAGCGGACGGGCGGACGGGCGGACAAGGGGACAAGGGGACAAGGGGACAAGGGGACAAGGGGACGGGTGGCAATCCCTCAATCGTAAATCCTTTAATCGTAAATCTTATTTGGGTTTTCCGGGGTGGAAGAAGTGGTCGAGGTTGTAGCCGTTTTTGATGAGTTCAGCACGGTGTTTCTCATAGAAGTTGTAAATTGACTCAGCAGGAACAACCGCATTGAGACCATATTGTATCCGGTCGCTGTTCCCGATAAAAAGATCACCGTGGTAGGGCATCCAATCGGGTGAGTGTGGCTGATCCTTTGCCGGGGTGAGGAACTCCTCATGGGTTGAAGCCACTGTTTTAACCATTCCTACCAGTTCAAATCCTGCCGCCCCGCGGGTAAGTGCAAGAATGGCGCCACCGCTGTATCCTTTGTTCAGCAAGGCATCAACAGAGAACTCCCCCAAGGGTCTTTTTGCAGTCAGACTTACGATCCCCCGGGTTATCACCTGGTTTCCCATCGGATATCCGAAAATCCAGGCAAGACTTCCCCAGCCAAGCTCCCGGGCATGCCCTGACGGGTATGCCAGCGGGATTACCGTGTCCGTAAGGCTTTCACAGTTTTTCCCTAGGAAAGCGATGTCATTCCCGATGTCGGTGGCCAGCACAGTGAAAGAACCGCAGGAAGAGAGCTCTTTAACCCAGTTTTCCTGCTTGTTGCGGATGGCAAAACTCCTGATATACTGGACCGGGTCCTCATCGGTCGGTTCAAAAAAGCTGATCAATGTATCCGGGGAAGTTACCACATGGGCGCAGGTAAGCAGTGCGACCCTTGAGTTGCTGAATGCGATAACGGTAGCTGTTCCGAAAACCGTTTCGTTGGTCGTGATCACCCCCCATGCGGCATTCTGGTAAATTCCGCTGCGAAGGTGGTACCCGGTGATCCGGGCCTCCCTTTTAAACTGGTAGGTAATATATGACGACACACTGTAAACTTTCTTAACGGAATGGGTGATGTTCTCAATCTCCAGCGATGTTACCGGAGAGGGGAATTCACTCACATACCGCTGAAATCCCGCGCCCTTTTCGCTTGCCGGAACACTCGTTTTCGAACAGGAGGAGCAAAGTACCAGGGCAACCATCCAAAGCATGAAAATCAACCTCTTCATAGGTGTTTGATTGGACATTCAAAGTTACCCGAATATCTGACAACCCAAAATTATCAACAATCGGATTTTGTAAATCAATTTGTTTTAATTTCGTCCAATTATTCCCAATCTCAGTATCTTCTATTAAGCATTTGGTTACCATGGAAATAACAGGAAAGATCATCAGGATGTTACCGCTGCAGACTGGCGAAGGTAAGAACGGAACCTGGAAAAAGCAGGAATTTATCCTCGAGACCTCAGCACAAATCCCCCGGAAAATTTGCTTTTCCCTGTGGGGAGATAAAATAGATCAGTTCAAGCCTGTCGAAGGTGATGAGGCCGAAGTGTCCTTTGATCTTGAAAGCCGTGAGTTCAATAACAGGTGGTATACAGAAGCAAAAGCATGGAAAATTGTCAAAAAGGGCGCCGGACAATCCTTCCCTTCCGGACCGGAACCCCTTCCCGGTGACTATGAAATGCCGGCCGACGACGGGATGCCATTTTAACAACCCGTAAAAAGTAAATAACCCTAATACACTCAGTCATGTCTAAAGGTCAGGATCAAAAAAAAGAGGTTAAAAAAGAACCCACCAAAACATTGAAGGAAAAAAGGCTCGAGAAAAAAGAGAAAAAGGCTAAGAAATAGCCTGGCCCTCTCTTCTTGATGCAGTTTTCTTGCTTGCCGGCAATCCCATCCTGAAAAACGGGAAGGGTTGCCGGCTTATTCTGTTTTGACGGGATGATGAATGATTTGCATTCCTGTTATTATCTCTGATTTTTCCCTAACAATCTGGTTGTTAAAAAATGTTAATTATCATCCACTTTTATCAATTATTCCGTATATTTGTTTAATTGATCTAAATAAATTTTTGTTTATTTTAACAATACAACCACCATGAAAAAAATTCAGTTACTGCTTTCTCTTTTTTTGATTTTATTCGTACCCTTTAAAGGTTTTCTCACGACCATTCACGTTCCCGCCACCTTCACCACTATCCAGGCAGCCATTGACGGATCGGTAAACGGCGATACTGTTCTGGTTGATCCGGGAACCTATTTTGAACATATAAACCTCAACGGCCACAATATTGTTCTCTGCTCCTGGTTCGTTACCACCGGGAATGCTGCATACATCGCCGGTACGATCATCGACGGAAGCAACACGGATCGTGTTGTAACTGTTAACCAGGGTGAAGATACAACCTGCATGATTGCCGGATTTACCATTCAGCACGGTAGTGCCCCGCTGGAGAACAACCAGACCTTTGGGGGCGGGGGGATTTTCATCCTGGATTCATCTCCAAGGGTACTCTATTGCACCATCCAAAACAACTATGCGGTTGGCTATGGCGGGGGACTTTGCCTGACAGGCTACTTTTCGGTTGCAAAAGTGACGAATTGTACCATTCAAAACAATACGGCCGATAGTTTCGGTGGCGGAGTTTTTATGGGAGATTGCAGCACCGATGCCGTCATTGCCAATTGTATTATTTCCGGCAACTCCATCACCTGTAATTGCAACTGGAATGGCGGCGGCGGCGGGGTGAATCTTTTTCACACCGGGAAACTGGAAAATTGCCTGGTTACCGGCAACAGCGCCCCGAATTCATCCTTGGGCGGTGGAGGTATTCACTGCGACTGGGGTGATTATTATGGCAGCCAGGGGATATTCGTTACCGGGTGTACCATTACCAACAACACGGCCTCGAGCAATGGTGGTGTGAGCTACGTGATCACCGGGGGAGAGTTCAGGAATTGCATCATCTGGGGAAACACAAACGGCGATTTCATGGTCTCCAACTATGATGGAAATACCTTTGTGAATTGCTGCACCGATCCTTTGCCTTCCGGAACAGGAAACATCTCTTCTGACCCCGCTTTTGTGAATTCAGCCTCTACCAATTTCAGGCTGACGGCAGGAAGTCCCTGCATTGGCGCCGGTAATAACAGCTTCAACGACCAATCAAAGGATCTCGACGGAAATCCTCGGGTTATGGGTGTCATCGACATGGGCGCTTATGAAAAATTGACAACCTCAACCCTTACGGTTGAGGTCGGATCAGGTGCAGACAGTTCAGAGCAATTCCCCATCTACTCTTATTATGGGTACAATTACAGCCAGCAGATCTACCTTGGCAGCGAAATTACCTCTGGGGGGGTAAGTCCGGGCAACATCACGAAAATCAGGTTCTTCTATGTATCCGGCGATCAGAATTTTGACGCCTGGCATGACTGGACTGTCTATCTTGGCAATACGACCAAGACTGAATTCACCGACAACACCGACTGGGTTCCGGTTAGCTCGATGACACAAGTGTTTTCCGGAATTATTCCCAACCCCGTAAATGGAACCTGGATTGAATTGACACTTCCCGTGCCGTTTTACTATTCTGGAGATAATGTTGTGGTTGCGGTTGATGAGAATTCGGCCGGTTGGAACGATCCGGTCCACTGGGGTTCTTTCGATGCTGGTACACCCCGCGGACTATTGTTTTTTGACGACAATGTCAATCCCGATCCTGCCTCCCCGCCAATTGCAAACAATTACCCGGACAATTTAATTGCCAGGATCCAATTTGACATAACCCCCGGATATGGTTTGCTTGAAGGTTACATAACAGAAGCGCCGGGCTGCATTGATCCTGTTGAAGGTGCCACAGTGACTGCAGGCACCTATTCCGCTACGGCTAACAGTGCGGGTTTTTACCAGCTCAATCTTCCTATAGGCACGTACTTTGACGTTACTGCCCATCATGGAGACATAAGCCAGACCATTACACCGGTATTGATCACAGCAGGCAACACAACCACCCTTAACTTCTGCCTGCAACCCTATTTCCCGCCACCCGTCGGCTTGCAGGCAACTGTCACCGGTACAAATCAGAACAATGTCCACCTGACATGGCTTGCTCCCGGTTCAATTGCAGATCAGTGGATTCACTGGGACAATGGAACAATGTATGGCGGCCTGGGGTATTATGGTCCTGCCACATTCAGTGTTGCTTCAAGGTGGCCGGTGGCTGATATTGCCCCCTATAACGGCACCTATCTCAAGAAAATACGTTTCGTCCCTGGTGACGCTTTCTCTTCCTACACACTGAAGGTATGGAAAGGTGCTGATGCCTCCACATTACTGCTCTCTCAGGTGGTGGATAATCCGCTGATCAGCGCATGGAACGAGATTACACTTGACACCCCAATCATGATTGACGGAACACAGGAATTCTGGTTTGGCTATGAAATTGTTCAGACCCAAACCGGATACCCGGCAGGTTTAGGTTCAGGACCTGCTATCGTAAGGAAAGGTGACATGATTAACTCCGGTTATGGCTGGTTTTCGGTGAAAGAGGTCTGGGGATGGGAATTTAACTGGACGATCCAGGGATTTGTCTCTGAAAATGCCATGCTTGCTCCCAACCAGGTTATTCCTATGGTTCAGCATGAAGTGCCACAGCCTGCTGTCATGAACCCACAAGCCATGTCGATAAAGCCTTGCATCATGAAATTCGACCTGAATCCGAATGGAATGGCCCCTCCTGCCGATATGACCGGGGGTGCTGCAGAGGCCCAACAAGCCTCCATCACATCCGATGCTCCATCCATACTTACGGGCTACAATGTCTATCGCGACAATGCCATTCTGGCTTCCAATGTCACCGGCTTAAGTTATGACGACCTTGCCCTTCCCAAGGGGGGATATGATTACGAAGTTTCTGCCCAGTATGACAATGGAGAATCTGCGAAAATCGGGCCTGTTCATGTTGATATTTACACCTGCTTCCCCCCAACCGGGTTATCCGTGTCGAATGCCTCTCTGACAACGACCACAGCAAATCTTTCGTGGACGCCATCAACCATCTCTCTCAATCCTGAGTGGACCCTTGAATGGGGCCTTGAAGGTTTTATAAGGGGAACAGGAACTACCGTACACATCACCACAACCCCTCAATATTCCTTATCTAACTTACTTCCGGGTACTCAGTACGATTTTTATGTCAGTACATATTGTAACGCAACTGATGCCAGCGCCTGGGTCAGGAAGACCTTCCGCACCCATTACTTTAACTGTCCTGCCGGGGCCACTGCCGAGGCAGAAACATGCGGCACCAATACCAATGGCTGCGACCTGGTACCTCCGGCATTTGAGTCGATCAGCTGCGGTCAGACTATTTGCGGAACAGCCTGGTTATCCAGAACACATCGTGATTCCGACTGGTACACCTTTACACTGACAGAGCCCAACGATGTTACATTAACCGGAAATGCAGAGTTTTCCTATTTTATCGGCATCGGCTCTGCACCTTGTCCGTCAGCACTCTTTTATACATCCACTAATACTGGCGCCGGATACAATAGTTCAATCACAACCCAGCTCGTGTCGGCAGGAACCTATTATGTCAATGTAGCTCCGTCTTTTTCCGAACAGGTTGTGTGTGATTCGTTGAGCCGCTACTGGGTGAAACTCTCCTGCAACAATTGCCTGACTCCCACGAACCTCTCGGCAACCAATATCACCTCAAATTCTGCGGATCTTGGCTGGACTTCCACGGCAGGTATGTGGAATATTGAATGGGGACTCGCCGGGTTTACGCAGGGTACCGGAACGATGATTACCGGTACAGGCTCCAACCCCTATCAACTCACAGGATTAACCGTTGGACATTACTATAGTTTCTATGTTCAAAGTGATTGCGGAGCAGGTTCAACCAGCAGCTGGGCCGGTCCATATTCATTTTACCTGACATGTCCTTCAACAACATTGCCCTATTCCGAGGATTTTACCAGTCAGACGATTGGATACTCTCCTCAGTGCTGGCAGGTAAATGTCTCAGGAACCAGCACAAACTGGATTGTTGATGATTATAACTATGCTGGCGGAATTACTCCCCAGCTTACATTCATTCCCTACAGTAACTATTTCAGCGGCAGGTCCTACCTCTCCTCACCGGTCATCAATACTGAAGGACAAGCTTCACTCAACCTGGAATTCAAACAATATATCAATGCATACAGCGCTGCTTCGTCCTGTGAAGTATGGACCACCAGTGACGGTGGAACAACCTGGAACTCTGTTTGGTCCGTTGCTCAAAATGGCCAGATGGGACCGTTAACTTCTAACTTTTCCATTACCACTTCCGATGTTGGTTCATCCACTTTCCAGTTTGCCTTTGCGGTAAACGGAAACTCCTGGGAAATTGGTTCATGGCAAATTGATGACATCATCCTAACCGGGGTGCCACAAACAGGAACACTGCAAGGCGTCGTAACCGCATGCTCCAACGCCGGTTTGCTGTCAGGAGTCACAGTTACAGCCGGGGCGAATACCACCACCACCGACGAATATGGCTTTTACCAGTTCCTGAACATCCCTGCTGCGTTGTACGATGTTTCTTATAGTCTGGCTGATTATGTTACAAAGACCATTACCGGCGTTCAGGTTCTTGATGGACAGGCAACAACCCAGGACGCCTGCCTGGCACCGGCAGGTCCTCCTGTTACTGCAACACTGCAGAATATAACCATTTCAGGCGGACCAGCAGTATGTT
This sequence comes from Bacteroidales bacterium, assembly GCA_049317265.1. Classification (GTDB taxonomy): domain Bacteria; phylum Bacteroidota; class Bacteroidia; order Bacteroidales; family FEN-979; genus CAIVAT01. Next base: position 20,796 of record JBMOIP010000027.1, on the reverse strand, counting down.
ATGATGCAACGCAAACCATCACTGTTGCAGGCAGCGGTACAACTTTCGTTGTTGAAAATCCAGGGAGTGTTACCATGATCGCCGGGATCAGCATCGATTATCTCCCGGGGACCTGGGTGAAGGCGGGCGGTTATTTACTTGGAAAAATAGCGCCGGCAGGTCCATTCTGCGGAATGAAAGAGGCAACAATTGTAACGGCAGAAGGCGGAGGAGATTTGAAGCCCATGCTTGTTGAAAAAGCAACCTTCAAGGTCTATCCAAATCCAACAACAGGCAAGTTCAGGCTGGAAATGGCCGGTCAGGATCAACCGGAAATAATGAAGGTTGATATCTATGGCCTGCGCGGCGAAAAGGTGTTATCTGAAACGTCTGCCGGAGAGGCAATACACGAATACTCACTGTCGGATTTACCAGCCGGGATCTATTTTATCAAAGTGGTTGCCGGGGATCGTACTTACACCTCGAAACTGGTTAAAACTAGGTAATCAACATTTTACGTTTTTTCGTTTTTGCCCGGTGCGGCCCATTTTGTTAACTTTTAATATGTAATCTTTCACGGAGGGCACCTTGCAGGAGGTGCCCTTCTTTATTACACTTACCGGTCCGACTCTTTCTGCTGTTTCCAGGCACTCATCCATTAACTCCGCAATGTAACAACCTGCTGATATGATAAAACCATTCATGGCATAGCGCACCCGGTCCGGGGATGTATGGATGGATTTTTCTGCTCTTTGCAGCAACAATCTCAACCGGAAGAGGTCGAGTTTATCATCAGGCCACACGGAAATTATATGCGAGATGGTTGACCAACCGGTAACTGCAATCATTACATTCTCAGATTCAATCCACGACAGGGCCAGGTCTAATCCTGCTGCATTCTCTGTGGCAACCCATGGAACAGTGTATTCACTGATGGCTGAGCCATAGGCTGTACTTGCCCAGCCAGTGATCTCGTCCGGGGTCATCTTTGCGCCGTCGGCAATGAGCCCGGCCAGGTACATCGCATCGTAATTCCCTGTTTTGAAAAGCTCCATCGCCAGTGGATTGTTCCCTTTTTCAATCTTATGGATTTTCTTTAACTCTTCGATCTTCACACCAAAGAGAGGCTCTTTTGCCCCGTGATTCAATAGAATCTTTTTTGTTTGTTCACTGCCCGACAACCGCAGTTTATCCATTATTTCCGGTGTATTCATTTCCCCTTTATTATCCCTTACCGGGAGATTTCAATTCTTACTTTTTTATTCTTGATTTTTTCATTTCTGACCAGGGCCAGCACAGCATCAATTTTATTGCTTCTGACAGCGGCATAGGATGCATGATCAAGTACTTCAACCATACCCAACTCCTCCTTTGCCAGTTTGCCCTTTTGAAGCAGCATTCCCACAATATCCATTTTATTGATCTTCTCCTTTTTTCCCGCTCCAATGAAAACGGTTCGCCAGGGTGATTTTCCAGGTAAAGTGGTTTTTTCCGGCAGCGTTTCGGCCTCAGGTTTTTCGGTGATAAACGAAGGGAGATGATCCGCTGCGGCGAGCAGCAGGTAGGAGGTGCCGGAAGCATTCATTCGTGCGGTCCTTCCATTTCTATGCGTGAAAATATCTCTTGTTGCGGGAAGCTGGTAGTGAATCACCACCTCAATGTCGGGTATATCCAATCCCCTGGAGGCCAGGTCGGTGGTAATTAAAACCGGGTGGCTCCCGTTCCTGAATTTTATCAGGGCACGCTCCCGATCCTCCTGGTCGAGACCCCCGTGAAAGATTCCATGCGATAACCCCTTTTCAGTCAGGAGCATGCCGATGCGCTCCACCGCCTCCCTGTGATTGCAAAAGACCAGGGTTGACTGGTTCTTAAGCTTGCAGATCAGTCCGAAAAGCAGTTGCAGTTTGTCTGCATCATTGGCCCGCAGGTACTTCACTGCCAGGGTCTCTGTAACGGGGGATTTCCTCTCCAGGAAATCGAGTTCGACCGGGTTTTTGATCCCGGTAAAGGTTGGAATCTCCTTCATGGGGGTGGCGGAGGTAAGGATGCGTTTATTCACCTTCGGCAACTGGCCGATGATGTAAGCCATATCCTCTTTGAAGCCATACTCGAGCGCTTTATCGAATTCATCCAGGACAAGGGTTTGAATTCCACTGGTTTCAAATTTGTCGTTGCGGATATGGAAGGCGACCCTGCCCGGCGTTCCTACCAGGACAGCCGGGGGGTGAGATAAATTGTTTCGCTCTGTTTTGGTTGAATGGCCGCCATACAGGCAATTCACTTTGAACCCGGTATCCATCTGCTTGAAAACCTGCTCTATCTGCATGGCCAGCTCACGCGAAGGAACAAGCACCAACGCCTGTACTCCCGGAACATCGGCACTCAGCCTGTCCAGCACCGGCAACAGGAATGCAAGGGTTTTCCCGGAACCAGTCGGAGAAAGCAGGATGACACTGGCCGATTTTTTGATAGCGGCAATGGCGTTAACCTGCATCTTATTCAATGAGGCGATATTGAAATTGCCCAGTATTTTTTGTATCATTTATTTTTTATAATTGGCTGTTCAGGATTTAATATGATATAAATCCGACGCTCAATATACGGATAATAATACAAAGAGATGCAACTGAGACTCTAAGCGGTGTCAGGATTTCTTACAACTCTATTTTTTCAGCAGTTTAAATGCATGCATCCACTCATTCCTGAGAAATCCCGGGATACACCATAAAATACACAGCGGCTCAATGGCCCGGGCCGCTTCAACAGCGCCCATATCCTCGGTTTCCCAGCCAAACAGGTCATTGATGGCTGTAACCTGGTTCTTGGCTCCAGCATCATTGCCGCAGATAAACATGGTTGGTTTAACTCCCCCGAAATCGGGATTGATCATAAAGTGGTTGCCCACACTGTTAAACGCTTTCACAAAATGCGCCTCAGGAAAAGCTGATTGCAGCTGCTCCATCTGGGACTTGCCCATGCTGGTAAAATACTGCAGCACTCCATTGACAGGCGCTGCGTCCGCAATCGGATTCGTTGTATCGATTACCACTTTCCCCGAAAGGTTGGCAACACCTGCCATTTGCAGAACCACCTCAGCAACGGTACCTTTGGAAGCCAGCACGATGATATCTCCAAAAGCAGCAGCCTCGCTGAAACTACCAACAAGCGCCTTGTTATCTTTTTGCCAATCGGCAAGTTTGGCAACATCCCTGGTTCCGAGCATCACGTCGAACCCGTGTTTCAGAAATCCACTCCCAAGAACCTGTGCAACCACACCGGATCCGAGAATTCCAATTTTTGTTTTCATATTTGTATAGTGTTATTGTGGATTGATTAGTTGTTGTTTTGTAAACTGGTGAACTGGTAAACTGGTGAGCGGGTGAATGCTGGCACCTACATTTGTCCGCTCGTCCGCTCGTCCGCCTGTCCGCCCGTCCGCTCGTCCGCCTGTCCGCCCGTCCGCCCGTCCGCCCGTCCACCCGTCCACTTGCCCACCCTCTCCCTGATCCTGACCACCGTCGAAAGCCTGGAAATATCCAGCAACTTATGATTCAGCAGGTAGGCGATCACTTTTTTCTCGATGCTGTGATGCAAAGGAAGGAGAATGGCAATGAGGAAAATCTTGATAAGTAACACTTTCCACGGTTCACCATGGGTAATCTCTTCAATTTTATGATCGGCAAGTAAAATAATAAATTCAAATAGAAAGATGAAGGAGAAGAAGCCAAGCATCCGGATGATCCATTCGGGGACACGAAGACTTCCCAGCATGATCAGGATGACAAAGACCGTAAGAATTCCGATGGTAATGGCGGTGTACTGCAAATAGTGCCTCCTTGCCGTGGATTGTTTCTCCTGTTCCGCAGCTAAATCCCGCTGATGGGTTTCATGGTCGATCTCCATGATCAGCAACTGATCCTTTTTCGACATGTTGTTCATACTGTCGCTCAGTACCTTATTGAGTACCGAATAGTTGAAAGCATTCTTGTAATCGCCTTTTTCAGCATAAATGGTTTCAAGATGCTTTGCTGCTCCCAGCATATAGTCTATATAAAATGCAGTTTTGGCAAGTTCAAGCGATTTGGAAAACTTCTCTACTGCCTTCTCGCGCTGCCCATGCCGCAGGAGAAACTGGCCAAACCTGTGATAAAAATTTGACTGGAGTATCTTATTCGGATCCGATTGCAGCAGCGCTTCAGCTTTATTAAAATAGGCCATCGCCGAATCGGGCTTATGCTCCTCCTCACAAAAAAATGCCTTAAGCCTGTAATACAAGGATGGATTTTCAACAAGGAGACGATCAAGTTCCAGCGGGAACTTGTTGAAATAGAGATCGCGTAACTTGTCAATTTTTTCTGCTTCGATATAATGTGTACGGATCAGGGCGATCTCATAACTCAGCAGCTTCCTGTTTTTATTTCGGGTGGCAAAACTGAGGATCTCCTGCATACTGCGCTCATACAACTGGTTATTGTTGGAGTTGATGTCGATGACCTGCAAATCATACTCTGTCCACATCAGTGCAACCGAGTCGACCGGGGTCGAGCTTTTCAACAAGTCGCGCTGCATCAGTTTATAGTGCGTGGCTTTGGCATATAGCCTGTTGAAGTTGTAAAATTGCGAGAGCTTTGAATAACATTCGGTTTGTAATCCGACACTTCTGAGCCTGTCGGCCAGGCTTGCCGCATTGAGATAATTCCTGAAGGCTTCGATTTTCTGATTTTTGCCATCAAGACACTGGCCGATAAAGAGATAGCTTTCAGCTTTTAATGCTGTATTGTCGGATGTACCGGCAATGGAGAGCAATTTATAGCTGGATTCCAGGGCTCTGTCGAATTCATAGCCAGACAGGTAAACCGATGCCAGGTTTTTAATGTTGCGAAAGTTATGCTCCTGGTCTTTTCCGGGGAAGGAGATTTGATCACATTTCAGTGCATAGTCAAGTGCCTTCCGGTAGTTCTGATGAAGGTCGTTTGATTCGATATAGGTGCAATATGCCAGAAAAAGCAGTTCAGGCTGATGGCTCTTCTCCGCAATCTGAACAGCCATTTCACCAATACTGTCGGCCGACCTGTTGTCACCAAGATAATCGCTGTAAAAAGCAGCAAGCAGGGCTAGCTTTTCAATTTTCAGACTATCACTTCCGGCAGTTTTGCACTCATTCGTGATCTTTAAGGCATATGTTTTCGGGTCAACCTGGGAATAAACTCCGGTAGAATGGATGAACATCAGAAAAATGAATAAAAACATGGCTTTTACACTATTTTTCCCTATATTCGCCCAACGGCCGGAACTGCTATGGCTACTTACCATCATAATTACAAAATAAACATATGTTGAATGATCATAAACATTTATCTTTGAACAAAATTAATCATTAATTTAATATCATTCTAAATAAAAAACATATGAAAACAAATAACTATTTTCTGACAATCGTTGGGTTTATATCTGGTCTGGTTGCGGGAATTTCCATCATCGGATTTCTGGCATTTACAAACGCTCCTGCTGCATCTGCTTCGGGTGGCGGCATGGTTCCCGTAACATCCACTGAAGCACACGGATTACTCAGCAACTATTTAACCGAAGCAGCGCCCATAAACATGATTGTCAAAGGGTTTACCATCGACAAGTCCCAACTTGACGCCATGAATGCCCTGGCAAAGGAGAACCCTGCCCTCGCCGCTTACAGGATTTACCTTGGTAAAAGCGGTGATTCCAGGCTGGTCGGAATTGTAGTGGGTGTCGACATTACCGGGAAAGATGCAGTTAAAAACACCATTTTCAGCACCGACAGCAAAAATCTGAGTCCGTGTCCCCCGATTTGCGATGTAACCAGTCCTATTATCCTGGACAGGTAGCCAGTCTGCAAAATCCACATCGTTACTTTCGCGCTTTTGCGAACATTTTTCCGGTTTGCCAGTCCCATTCTTATAACAAGAATAACCTTATCTTTGCAAAAAACAATTATCGTGGAATCCAGCAACCAAATTCACCACACACCCTTTGAGGCGAAAATAATTGCAGCCCTCCGATCGGTATTTGATCCGGAAATTCCGGTCAACATATACGATCTTGGTTTGATATACAATTTGCAGGTCAACGAACAAACCAATGATGTTTACATTCTGATGACACTCACCTCCCCCAACTGCCCTGTTGCGGAAGATATGCCCCGGGAAGTACAGGAAACGGTGCAGCTGGTAGAAGGAGCCGGGGTTGTAAAGGTTGAACTTACCTTTGAACCACCCTGGGACAAGGAGATGCTCTCTGAATCTGCCCTCCTCGAACTTGGCTTACTATAAAAAACGTAAGATGACTCCGCTTACAGGACCACTTTTAACAAACATCAACTTACCCGCAGATCTCAAAAAACTAAAACTGGACGAACTTCCAAAGTTGTGCAGTGAGATCCGGCAATTCATCATCGAAGTGATGGCGGTTAATCCGGGCCACCTCGGCGCCAGCCTTGGAGCAGTGGAACTTGCGGTTGCGCTTCATTATGTGTATGACGCCCCGTTTGATAAAATTATCTGGGATGTGGGCCACCAGGCTTATGCACACAAGATCCTGACGGGACGCAAGGAACGCTTTGAAACCATCCGTACCTACAAGGGAATCAGCGGATTCCCAAAGATGTCGGAGAGTGAATACGATGCCTTTGGCGTGGGACACTCCTCTACCTCGATCTCTGCCGCCCTGGGAATGGCTGTTGCAGCAAAACTAAGCGGGCAAACCGACCGTCATCATGTTGCGGTGATCGGCGATGGCGCCATGACAGGAGGAATGGCGATGGAGGCCCTCAACAATGCAGGGGTTTCCAATGCGAACATCATGGTGATCCTCAACGACAACCAGATCGCCATCGATAAGAATGTCGGCGCGATCAAGGATTACCTGGCTGATATCGTAACTTCGAGAACCTATAACAAGGTTCGTGATAAAATCTGGCTGGCCATGGGTGGCGGCACCAAATATGGTAAAAACTCCCGGGCAATTGTAAAGCAGCTGGGCAATGCGGTAAAGACAACCTTGCTCAGGAGCGGAAATCTTTTCGAAGCCTTTAACTTCAGGTATTTCGGGCCGGTGGACGGCAATGATGTGGTCAGGATGGTGAAACTGCTCAAAGACATGAACGACATCAAAGGTCCGAAACTGCTTCATGTGCATACCGTGAAAGGCAAGGGTTTTGAAAAAGCGGAAAAAGACCAGACGATATACCATGCCCCCGGTGTTTTTGACAAGAAAACAGGGATGATCAAGGAAGATAAATGCCAGGGACTCGCTCCGAAATACCAGACAGTATTCGGCCGGACCATCATCGAACTGGCGGAAGTAAACCCAAAAATCGTAGGCATCACCCCTGCCATGTCAACCGGCTGTTCGCTCAACCTGATGATGGCTAAAATGCCTGACCGCACCTTCGATGTGGGCATAGCTGAACAGCATGCCGTAACCTTCAGCGCAGGCCTGGCAGCCTCAGGACATGTTCCTTTCTGCAACATCTACTCCTCTTTTATGCAGCGTGGATATGACCAGGTTATCCATGATGTGGCGCTTCAGAAGTTAAATGTCGTTTTTTGCCTTGACCGTGGCGGCCTGGTGGGTGAAGACGGGGCAACCCATCACGGAGCCTATGACCTCGTTTACCTCAGATGCATCCCTAATCTTGTTGTAGCATCCCCAATGAACGAAGAAGAGCTGCGTAACATGATGTATACTGCACAGCTGCAGAACATGGGCCCCTTTGCCATCCGGTACCCGAAAGGCCGTGGTGTGATGACAAAATGGAAAACCCCTTTTACCCGCCTTGAAGTTGGCAAAGGCCGTATGATCAGGGAAGGCAATGATGCCGCCATCATTACCCTTGGCCACGTCGGAAATTATGCCATAGATGCGTGCAAAACGCTTGAAAATTCAGGATACTCAGTCGCTCATTACGATCTCCGCTTTTTAAAACCCCTCGACGAAGCACTTTTGCTTGAAATTTTTGGAAAATTCAGCAAAATCATCACGGTTGAGGATGGTTCGGTGATGGGTGGTATGGGTTCCGCAGTCCTCGAATTCATGTCCGATCATGGTTATGCTGCCAACGTGCAGCGACTCGGCATTCCCGACCAGTTTATCGAACAGGGTTCCGTTGCCGAACTTCACCATGAGTGCGGGTTTGACACGGAAGGGATTGTGGGAAGGGTGGAGCTGTTGATACGTAACAGGGTAAACGGGTAAACGGGTGAGCGGGTGAATGTCCGCCTGTCCGCTTGTCCGCTTGTCCGCTTGTCCGCCTGTCCGCCTGTTCACCTCCTTACCAGCGCATCAACCAACTATACCCCTTCAGGCTTCTCCGTAGTTTTCTCCTCCACCGTTGGGTCGTCATCCGGCTTATTCTCCATCGTCTTCAACCCCACATAGGCCCCTGAACTTATCCCCATCAGGGCAAGAAGACTCTCGTCAAGTTGCGGAATCTGTTGAAAGCGTATAACACTCGTTACAAATACGATCCCCATGATCACAGTCCACATGAACATCTGGGCCCGGTGAACACTGTAGCCAAGTTCATCCTGAAGGATGTCCTCCAGAAATGAGGTGGAACGTGCTACCAGATCGCTTTTTGTCTTTCGCCGGATGTCAACAAGTCGTGAACCCGCTGTAGTTAGGGCACTCACCGAAATTAAAACAAGCGTCGATCCGGTGATCGGCGGAAGCTCTTCCGAAACAACCCAAATATAAATAAAGGATGATGCGACCACGATCGACCAGAATGAGAGTTGCGTCAGGGCAAGGCTGAACGGACTGTGATCATCCCCTATCCTGATCAGGTTGGTTTTTACCGCCAGAATAACAAAGCTGATGAACATCGTGACAATAAACAAAAGTGAGAACGAGATGGACCAGTTGCTAACGTACTTCAACCTGGAAGGTTTGAGGGAGGGGGCAATCGGAATCATCAACCCGCTTCTGTACCCGGCAGTGATCTCAACCGGGATCGAGGACCATAAGTAGGAAAATTTCGGATAAAATTTCATCAGGTACTCCGAATGGCGGTCGAGCTGGAAAGTAAACGATTTCTCCTTCCAGTCAATGTTCATTACCCCAATATCGCGCATGGCGTTCCCATTGATATATAAAACAACTTCGCTCATGGTGTCTTTAACCTTCCCGGTAACGGAATCGGTCAGCGCAACCAGGGCAGGGATGCTGTCAACCTTAACACTGATGTAATCTCCAAATACGATCAGATTGCCCGCCCTTTTCGAGGACTTGACCTCAATGATGTTGGGAAAAATAAGGCTGGTTTTTTTCGGATCACAGGCCATTGCAGCCGTTTGAAGTTGTTCCCTGATCGAATCCAACTGTTTCAACATCACCCGGGGGTTCAGGGTATCCTTTTTTTCCGCCGCAATACTGCCGAAACCCATAACGTTTATCAGCAGGAAAAGTACGGCCAAAAGCCCGGTTTGAGGCCTTGATATCATATTGCTATTCATGGTTTTTAATTTTAAGAAAATGAAGAATAATAAACAGGATTCCAACCACGATGAACGGAAAGTTGATGACCAGTACAACACTCAGACTTGTCCAAACCGAGTGGTTCATCTGGTAGTTCATCATGTAAATAACCGGCAGCAATCCAAGGCCAATGATCACAAACATGATCCCTCCGATCAACTCCCATTTCCATGCAACAAAGAGGAAAACACCAAGAATCAACGACGGAATCATGTGAATCAAAAAACCCTCTATCTGCTGAAGGAACGGCATTCCCGGCTCAAACGAATCAAGGGCAAACATGCTTATGAATAAAATGGCAAGAATGCCAAGTACCCTTGGAATCCATTGAATGATCCTGATGCTCGTTTTCATGGGACAGTTTTTTTGAAATCGGGGTGCAAGATACAACTTTCCTGATGCGATGTCAATTCATGTAATCCGGAGGATTTTTCCAATCTTTGCACTGCTCCAAATAAATATACTATGATTGAAACAGGAAAGCATGCCATTGTAACCGGTGCATACGGTGAAATCGGGAAAGCCATCACCTTGGGTCTGTTGAAGCGGGAGTTCAGGGTGACCATGGTTGGCAGGGATTCCGTTAATCTCCGATCCACTGCAAAAGAACTTGCAAGATTAACCTCCGAGGATGCAATCCTTTTCGAAGTGGTTGACTTATCCTCTCACAAAGAGATTGTTGCATTCAGCCATCGCTGGAAAGGGCCGTTGCACCTGCTGGTCAACAATGCTGCCACCGCCCCGAAGAAGCGAACCGAAACCCCGGATGGTATCGAAGTACAATGGGCCACCAATGTGCTGGGATATTTTCGGATGACGAACTGTTTTCATCCTTTTATGGCAGGGCATCCTGATGCCCGGATCGTGAACGTGGCCAGCTACTGGGCCGGCGGTTTGGATCTTAACGATTTGGAATTCAACTCCCGGCCTTATAACAATGACACTGCCTACCGGCAGGCAAAACAGGCCAACCGCATGCTCTCCGCTGCCTTCGCCCAACGGTTAAAAGCAAAGGGAATTATGGTGAATGCATGTCACCCCGGAGACGTAAATTCAAAACTCAGCAATGCCTTTGGTTTTGGCGGGCACGAATCTCCCGAAGAGGGGGCGGCAACTCCGCTATTTCTCTCCGTCTCAGATGATGTTGCGGGTGTTACAGGACAATACTATGAACACATGAAACAGGTTACCTGCCCATTTTCAAAAGACCATCGGGCCGTTGACCAGCTTTTTGAGATTTGTGACCAAAAAATCTGATACTGCGATCCTCCTCCTTGGATCAGAGTCGCTTTTTTACGTTATTCCAGGTTTCAGTGATCAGAAAACTCTCATCCATATGAGCCACCATGGTTTTAAATTTCCCGATGGGGATTGAAAAGGAGAGCGTATCTTTCGGAACACAGGGTCGGGCCGAGGCATCAAACATTCCAAGAACCGCCTTGGGGTTCTCCTGTTCATTCTGGAACCAGGGCTGATGTACAATAGCCCCGCATCCTGATCCAAAGGGTGCAATCACCCCATTCCCATCCGGCTGGTCGAAATTGGCCAGGGTGAACAATCCTGAAAGCACATCCGGTTTCGCAAAAAAGATGACCGCAACGGGTTCATCTTCCGGTGTGAGCTGATCGAATCTTTTAAATACGATATATCGGCCTTTGGCCGGTATACAGCGCATGTTCGACATCATCTCCTTCACCATTTCCGGGGTTTTTACATAACGTTCGCCCTCCATCTCTCCCTCAATGCCGGTTGACAGGAAGAACTCGAAGTTGGGCCGCATGGTTTCGGAATACCCGAGATACCTGCGGGCCCCCCCACATCCAAGCGACTGAACATTCCAGGCCAGCGGACGACCCTTGCGTACCAGGGCCAATTCACACACGATGCAGCTGTGTCCGTTCGGCAAATTTGCCCGGGCCACATCTCCCGGGTCATCCACATAAAAAAAAGTGATGGGCAATTCACTGTCGGCGAAATATTCTGCCCATTTTTCGAGGAAAAGGTTTCTGAAGGCTATGTCCATGATTTTTTATTCTTCTGTTTCTTAAATTAGCTGTTTAACGGCTGGTTTCAACTTGAAATTGCCGGCATGGTCCTGTCATACTTCTTATCGGTCATAAGTTTTAACATAAAATCCGCCACATCGGCCCGCGGGACGCTCCGTGATACAGGCACTCCGGGAGTTATCTTGTAGGTGTTGGTCTTGGGGGCATCTGTCAATCCGGTCGGGCGAACAATCACCCAATCGGCATTGCTCTCCTCAATCACCTTTACCTGCCGCCTTTTATCGGCAAAAACATGGTTGAGGAACAGGGGCATGAAAATTTTTCCGAACCAGAATCCTGCATCATTTCCCAGCACCCCTGCCGATGACATGCAGATGAAACGCTTGACACCTGCCATATCCATGGCTTTCAATATGTTACGTGTGCCCTCCGAGAGCATGGTATTGGGCTTGTTCTTGTCACATCCAATGGCACAGAGAACTACATCCTGTCCTTCCACAGCCTGCCTGACCTTTTCAGGTTCAAGAACGTCTCCCTGGAGGACATGCAAATTTTTATGCTGAATGGTTACTTTCGACGACAGACGGGAAAAGGCAGTGACGGTATGTCCCTGGTTAAGGGCCTGGTACACCAGGAGGATACCTGTTTTTCCACTTGCTCCAAATACAACTAACTTCATTTGATCAATTTTTCTGCAAAGGTTTTTGCCACGAATCCGAAATCTTGCTTCTATTTATTAAAACGATTAAGGCTATTCTGTGTTATCAGGTTCCAATGCGGTTTCCCAATAAAACCGGCCAGGTCTTTACTATCGGTATACGACATGGCGGATGAGAGATAATCTTTAAAGTTCTCCACCCAGCCGGATATGGTGTATTCGACCTGGATCATTCGGGTAACTCCCTCCGATGACCGGATTTCGTTGCCAAGGTGCGCCTGTACCTCCTTGGTACTCATGCCGCGGAATTTTTTGTAGAACAGGGAACCCATTTTAAAGGCTGTTTTCACCTCATCGCTGTATTGGTTTACCTGGTCGCCTGGGACGGTATATCCCTCAAACTTTTTGTTGGCGGCATAGGTGTTTCCGGCGGACTCCAGCGCCTTGTTGAAAATCCCTCCGCACATAACGTAATCGGCGCCCAGTGCGAGGACTTTGATGATGTCGGCATATTTTTTTATACCACCGTCGGCCACGATCTTAGCAAACCTGAGGGTGTGGTTCTCCTTTTCCATGTTGATATCATGGATCAGGGAGGCCAGCGGGTAGCCAATACCCGTATGCACCGAAGTACTGCAACCGGAGCCATTTCCGATCCCCACCCTTACATAATCGGCGCCGGCCTTGGATAGTTCGATGAAAGTATGAGGGTTCGCCACATTGCCAACCATGATCGTAAGGCCGCCATCGAATCTCTTTCGTGCGCTGACCAGTGCATCCAGTAACCGCTGCATATGTCCGTTGGCAATATCAATGCAAATGCGGGCCGGGCCGGAATTCTTTTGCGGTTCACCGGCAAGGAACAACTTCTCAAACTGGTCAAGGCTCAGGGCAACCCAGTCATTCACCTTCCTGCAATCATCTGCAGTGAAAAATTTCGTCTGTGTCCGGGGAATGATGGGATAGATCAGGTTTTCCCTGAAAATGTCACGGTGTTCCTGTTCAATAACGGTATCCATCGGCGCTGTGAATAGCGGCAGCATCCCGTTTTCATCTAAAAATTTTACCGATTTTCTTGACTGAATTGTGCTGATCACGGCAGGACAAATCAGGATATCATCAAAATCAAATTTAAGATCACTTCTGTTCATTTTTGCAAGGTATTAATTACCGGGAATTATCTTTCAATGTTTGAGCTCACCCAAACTGCTTTCCTGCAACTTCCATATTCTTGTGTAAAATTAACCATAATTTCCATATAGCTGTCGATTTTAGCCAGCTGATTCCCCTGCCCGCCAACTTGATCAGGCGGTTGAAAACCCTCTTGAAAATCAGTTCTCATTAATTATCGTATCTTTGCAAATTCCCATATTTCAAACTAACTTATACATGGCAAGTTCGCAAGAGACCTATAACAAAAGAGACCAGGAGAAGAAAAGATTAAAAAAACGGCTTGACAAGGCACAAAAACTTGCCGAACGTAAAGCAAACTCTCCGGGAGGAGGGCTTGAGAACATGATAGCCTATGTAGATGAGAATGGGAACATTACCGACACCCCGCCCAATCCGGCAAACCGGACAAAAATCGATGCAGGCAGCATTGAGATCGGTGTTCCAAAGCGTGAGGCCGTTGAAGTCCCTTCCATCCGGAAAGGCAGGGTTGAGTTCTTCAACCATTCAAAAGGTTTTGGGTTTATCAAAGAGACAGACAGCCAGGAGAAATTCTTTGTCCATGTTAACGGACTTATTGATGAGATCAGGGAAAATGACATGGTTACTTTTGAACTTGAACGCGGGTTCAAGGGGATGAGTGCCGTGGGTGTTAAAAAAGTGTAACTAAGCCACAGAAACGGTAAACATAAAAGTGCTGCCTTTACCGGGTTTGGAATTAACCCAGATTTTCCCGCCATGCAGTTCGACTATTTTCTTGCAGTGCGAAAGCCCGATCCCTGTTCCTGAATATTCATCCCTGTTGTGCATCCGTTTGAACAGGATGAAAATTTTCTCCCAGTTTTTTTCATCGATGCCAATCCCGTTATCAGCGATTGTAAAAACCCATTCGTGTCCATGGTTTTCGGCCGAGATCGCAATTTCAGGAATGCGATCCATATTTCTGAATTTTATTGCGTTGCTGATCAGATTCATAAACAGCATCCTGAACTCTGATTCGTAACCCATCAGTGAGGGTAACATTCCCACAGTTATTTTTGCATGGCTGGCCTTGATGGAAACGACAAGGTCAGCTAAAACCTCTTCAACGACCTTTTTACAGTCAATGGTTGTCATGCTCCTCGTTTTTCCGAGCAGGGAATATTCGAGCAACCCGGTAACCAAATCCCTCATCCTCTCTGCAGAACCAGCAATAAATTCGATGAATTTATCTCCTTCCTCATCGAGTTTCCCGGCATACTCTTCCTGTAACAAACGGGTAAAAGTAGTGAGTGTGCGCAATGGTTCCTGAAGGTCATGCGAGGCTATGTGTGAAAACTGCTCCATTTCCCTGGTATGGATGGCAAGCTCCCTGTTTGCAGTTTCCAGCTGTTGTGTTCGTTCCGCCACACGCTCCTCAAGTGATTCGTTCAACTTTCGAATTTCATTCTCTGCCAGTTTTCTCTCTGTGATATTCTTTGAAATACAGGTCACAAAAAGCACCTTGCCCTCATCATTTTTAATTGGGTCGAGCAGGGTCAGCAAATAGATCTCCTCCCCGGATTTTGAGTTCACTTTGACTTCGATTTCCCCTTTCTGGCCTGTCAGGAATACCCGTCGTACCACTTCCAGCCGCCGCTCCGCCTCATCGTAAGGAAACAGGAAGTGCGGTGTTTTTCCGGCCAGATCGGCAGGAATAAGACCAAAAACACGTGCAAACGCCTCATTCACAAATCGATATGTGCCGTCAGAATTAAAACTGAAAATCGGATCACTTGAATATTGGATGAGACTCCTGTATTTGTCTTCACTTTCCTTTAAGGCATCTTCAGCCTGCTTTCGTTCGGTAATATTATGAACAACCGTGTAGCGATATTTTTTCTCCTGGATATAGATATTTTCCGAGGAGAGCAGCACATGTTTGATATCGCCGTTTTTGGATTTCAAATCAGCGCTAATATTGGTCACGTTTCCCTTGCTGTCGGCCTGGGCCAATATAACGGCAACTGTGTCTGACGACATGATTCCCAGTTCCAACGGCGTTTTTCCGATCACTTCATCTTTCCCGAAACCAAACAATGTGAAAAATGCTTCATTTACCTCGATATACTCGTGTGTATCAAGATCGGACAAACCACAGGCAGAGGGATTGATGTGAAACAGTTTTGAAAACTTCTCCTCCGACAACTGCACTTTGGAAATGTCCTTTGTTACGCCGAAAATAACCGCTTTCCCATCCCAAAACCCGTGTGAAACCCTCGTTTCCACAGGTATCCGAACGCCCGCCCTGGTTAAGATCGGCACCTGGCAGAAGGATGTTATCCCGGCCAGCATCTCTCCAACAATTTTCCGGGCTTCCTCCCGGCGTTCAGGAGGATGAATCATAAGAATAGATTTTCCCGACAACTCCTCCTGTGTATATCCAAGGCGGTTTACGACCGTAGCATTCGTGTGAATTATATTCCCTTCTGAATCGAGTACGAAAAGAAAATCATCAATCGTATTGAAAAATGTTTCGTAGTTTGTGCGTGTTTGGCGAATCAGGTCTTCTGCTTGTTTATTATCCGTAACATCCTGTATTTGAAGCAAATAGCCATTTACCTCGTTTTGATGATCCCTTGTAGGAGAGATCATGACATCCAGCCACCTGGTTCCGGTTTTTGCAGTCTGATAAAGATTCTGTTCCCTTACCATGTCAAAATCAAAAATTGCACGGTAACGGATGCTCTTCCCTTGCCTGAGATCACTCTTATATTCTTCTGAAATATTCGGATCATCAAACATTGAAAACCGGCTGATCTCCTGTTGATCAACAATACCGAAAAGATCAAGGCAGGCGGGGTTTACACTCACCAGCAAACCCTCCGGGTCGTAAAATTCGATGGCGATGGGAGATTGATCGGTGATAATGCGATACTGGTGTTCACTTTTTCTCAGCTCTTCTTCAGCCTGCTTGCGTCCAGTGATATCAATCATTGTAACAAGACATTGTTCCCCATTGGCCGAACATATTCCGTTAAGCTGAACAAACAGGGGCGAGCCAATACTTGTGGAGAGTGAGACTTCACACGACTCCCTGGTCCTGCTCTCAAAAGCTTTCACCAGGAATGCTTTGAAGAGCGGTTTTGATGATTCTGAAATGAAAGAAATGAACCGGCTTTTTTTCAGATGGACCCGCTCATCCCCCAGCATATTGGCCCCGCTGAGGTTGAGTTCGATGATCTTGCCTTCCTGCGAAAGCATAAAATATCCCGTCGGCGTAAAATCGTACAGCCCGGAATACTTATCATTGATTACTTCTGTTTTTGCCCATAAATGCCTGAGCTCCTCGTTTTGCAGTTCAAGCTCTTTCTGCTGCAACTCGAGGCTGTGCATGAGTTTCAGCAATTCTGTTTCCGAAAAAGGCATCGATGACTCCGAAGGCTTTACCTTCAGCAATTGTTCAGCCCACAGGCGCAAGGCTTTATAATCCGAAGGATGATCGGTAATTCCCATATCAAAAAACCCGCTGTTGAATGAAAAAATTTGAGCCATCTAAATTAGGCAAAACTTATATAACCATCATGTTTATATGAAAATAATTAAATATATGGCCATCCTGCTGACCTGAATCCCTGTCCAGGCGGTTTCCCAGGTGGAACCGCCATACAAAAAAAACCATACGGTCACGTATAGTACCTTAACGGCGCTATTTGTATTTTTGCAGCCTCAAAATTTTACAACCCGATGAAACCGATTTTAAGGCTTCTTTTCCTCCAAATAATTTTTCTTTTTGCTGCCACAACATATGGACAGAAGTTAAATGGCCGGGTGATATCTTATCATGACACCTATTTTTCAATACACGAGGTGTTCGGAAAAATAAAAAAAGGCCGTCATTTGAACGACACATTGTTCCATGACCAGCAGGCTGTTTTCGATCGAAATGGGAATACGGTCATGCTCACCGAATACTCACCCGACAGTGCTGTCAATAATAAATTTTACGGAGAGATTACCGGGGAGAATAACCAAATGGAATCTGTTTATGTCCGGTTTGACCAGGAGATAACAACGGATAAAAAACCATTCATCCTGAATGCTGTGAAGTCTGCTTCGGGAGAGACGTGCTCGATGACTTACAAAAATGACACGAATGGCAGGTATATTGAAGAGACGATTTATGACCTGATGGGACATATGATCCTCACAATCAACGTTAAAAGGGATGACCTTGGGAAACCGATCTCCTGCCAATATTCTGATGGCTCTTCAGATCACTATCAATATGACATCCGGGGAAACCGTTCCGAGTGGAGATCGCGTTCACCCAAGGGGCAGATCGTCACAACCACCTACAAATATGATGACCATGGAAACATCATTGAAGAGAATATCAATGATTCATTCAAAGCATCCTATAAATATCATTTGGAGCACAATACATTCAGTTACCGCTATGACGAGATGGGTAACTGGATCGAACGAACCGATTTCGAACACGATATCCCTCAAAGAATCGTAATAAGGACCATTGTGTATTCCAATATTGATTAATTTCGGGAGGTAATAATTTTAAGCTACCTCCCCATGAAACCGACCCCAGAGATATCCGTTAATCCGATTCCGGGAATTGTTATTTTTCTCCTTTCAGTCATCGCATTTATTTCGACGGCAACTACTCCCCTGTTCGCCCAGTGGAACACCAATACCTCCGTAAACATGCTGCTTTCGGGCCTTCCTACCGCAGATATTCAGGCAGCGCCAACCTCCGACGGGAAGACCTGGATTGCCTTTTATCACCAAAACGGGGGCAATTACGACATGAGGGCCCAGCTGATCGATGCGAATGGATACAAACTCCTCGGACCCGACGGAATGCTGGTGGATAACCAAACTTCAGGTTCTGCAACTTATGTGTTCAATGTCTGTGTGGATAATGCGAACAATTTCATCATCGGATACCAGGATGAACGAACCGGTTCGATGCAGGCCGTGGTTTACAAAATCTCACAGGCAGGCGCCCAGATGTGGGGGGCTCATGGCGTGGTTCTGGGGGGCGGACTGGCTCCATACCCGGCCGCATTAAGCAATGGGGAAGTGGTGGTAGCATGGAACGGAGACCTGGGCAACACCCTCAATCTCCAGAAAATAACCGCGGGAGGAACCCTGGCATGGGCCACTCCTGTCATGGTAAAAGTAGGCGCCGCCACCACCACCAGGGGACAGCCTATTGCCAATTCAGCCGGAAGATTCACAATGGTCTACCAGAAAGGCGGAATTTACACAACGCTCTATTCACAGATGTTTGACAACTCAGGAACCGCCCTCTACCCTCCCCTGCAGATATCTAATCAAACAACCATGGGTGTCAGGTACTATTCCATTAAAGCCGAAGCCGACACTACCTATTTCGGCTACTATGCCTCTGTGGGAATGCGATTCAACTCCTTCCTGCAGCGAATCAATCCCGATGGTACCATCCCCTGGGGTGTCAACGGATCGAACTTCAACACAGCCGTTGCCTCCAACGACAACTACCAGGGCGAGACCAGCATCAATATGGCCCAGGGCTCAAATTATGTATGGTCGGTTTGCAACTTCAGCAACCCGAACCAAACCGTGTATGGGGTCTATATTCAGAAATTTCTTAAAACAACCGGGGCCCGTCAGTTTACCGATCAGGCAAAGGTTGTTTATCCCATCAGCGCAAGCAGAGACCAAAGATGCGGTGACCTTGCAGTGATTTCGGATAATCCCATGTTCATGAGCTACAATGCTACAGAAAAGATTTTCGCCACCCGGCTGGATGGAAGTGGAAATTTTGCCTGGCCTGGAAACAGGATCGAAGTTAGCTCTACCACTGCAGGTGCCTCAACCCCCAAAATGCGCTACGGTTTCACACCCGACGGGCCCAACAGGTGCGCCTGCACCTGGACGGAAGACCGGGGCTCAGGCTACATGGGTTATGCCCAGGGCGTTTCCATCGGCGGACTGATTGGAATTGATGTCGCCACCCTCGGAGGAGTTCCGGCAATCATTTCCACCAGCGGCGGGACTTTACAAATGGAAGCTACCGTATTCCCCTCCACCGCCAACCAGGCTGTTACATGGAGCATTGTTCCGGGAACAGGGATGGCCTCCATCAGTCCAACCGGACTGGTTACCGCCATTTCAAATGGCACTACCTACGCCAAAGCCACTTCGGTACAGGATATCACCATGTCCGACTCCCTGCTGATCACCATGAGTGGTCAGTCTGCTCAGCCTGCTACGGTGACAACCTTACCGGCAACCGCGATCATCTCTTCCGGAGCCACCCTGAATGGCACGGTTAATGCTAATGCACAGATCACCGATGTCTCTTTCGAATGGGGACTTACCTCCGCCTATGGAAATTCAGCAATTGCAAATCCCTCCACAGTGACCGGTACAAATACCACCCCGGTTTTTGCAACCCTTCCTGGTCTTACCTCGAACACAACCTACCATTTCCGTGTGAAAGGAAGCAACCTTGGAGGGACATCCACTGGGGAAGATCTTACCTTTACGACACCTGTTGGCGTTGGTATTTATTTCAATGAAACTTCAGAAGCAGAGATCTATCCTGTTCCAAATAACGGAACGTTCAATCTGCTGATCAGTAACAATTCAGGTAAAAAATATGCAATGGAGATCTATTCCACCCTGGGTTCATTGATATACAGCAACCAGAATATCCATTTTACCGATAACGGAGTTGCCAATATCGATCTGAGGCCCGTTACCCCGGGATTTCACACCCTGGTTTTGCACTGTAATGGTGATTATACCGTCTATAAATTCCTGGTAACGGAGAAGTAAAAAATAGCAGGACACCTTGCACAAGGGCCAACCCCACACTATATCAGGAACAATCAGTTATAGTTTACGGTTACTTCAAACGGGTTGACTGAAGTATAATCACCTACACCTTGCAATGCAGCTACATTCAGCGTAGCGCCAACATTGAGGGTTTGTGAACCATTGTTCCCCAGCATACCGGTTGTCGGCGGATTGCTGGCAAATAAACCGATGGTCATGTTGTCGATGCCGTTGGTAAGGGTAAGGGGATCGTTTGGGAGGGTAATGGAGTAAGCAAAATTGGGAGCGCCGGTAATCACGAAGGAGGCGGCTGTTACAGTGCCTGTTACACTGGGAAGTGCCACGCCGCCTGTCCGCAACCTGGTTCCCGCCGGTGTCAATACCACCGAACCCGGTGTAGCGCCGGCAGCCACATTGCCAAAGTCCATGTTTATCTCCTTGCTGATTCCCAACGGCGTAACAATGGTCGCAGAAACCGAGGCTGTGGCAGTAACCTGGGCAAACATACCTGTGTGAACTCCGATAAATAATATTAGCAGGAGAACACTCCGCCCAATACTATCTACTCTAAAATGAATCATTCTTCTCTCCCTGATAATTAATCTGCAAAGATACAAAATATTTCCTCCCAACATGAAATGACCCTAATTTACAAAGGGCCACATAATTTTT
>JBMOIP010000026.1:0-59244 GCA_049317265.1 Bacteroidales bacterium | reverse complement strand
AAACATAATGACACTTATGAAGGTGGTACAAATGCAGACAAGTGCCCATCTGATTTAAGAGGTGCAAAATATGCAACAACAAAAATTATTTTAAAAAAAGGAGAACTTGTTTCGTGGGACCAAGGTTATGACGCTTCCGGCAAACAAGTTTGGGGCGCGACAAAAGGGGGATATATCTTCATAAAGAAATAACTCTTTTGAACTTTTTGATCACCAACTCCTCCACCAGATCATCTAACCACTGATCTCGTTTTTCTCTCTGTGGTTCTCTTCATATCTCCGTGTCTCTCCGGGTAATAATTTGTTACACGGAGAGACACAGAGCCCACAAGGAGAAGCACAGAGCGGTTAACACCAGAACAATTAATCATCAAGAATCTTGCTATCCTTTATAATTGCTTAATCGGAAAAACAGGAAAAGGCAATCAGATAATGCATCATCAATCGGGTTTGCCGAGAGAGCTTACAAACAGTGAGGCTTATGGCAGTTTATCGCTTTCAAGGATTGTTGAATTGGCCAAATTGGAAAAGTTGCAATTTGAACCGGGAACTCAAACACTTTATTCCAATGTTGGTTATTTTCTATTGCATTTCATCATTGACAAAAATTCAGACAATGGTTATTTGACATTTATTCAAAATGAGATTTTCAGGAAAATGAATTTGAAAAATACTTTGGAGTTTGAATAAAAGCGTAACTTACCACACCCTTAAAATAACTCGACACAACTTGTAAACTTGACCTGCACTTCCAACTTCCAAAGTGGATTACGCAAAAGGTTTTTCTACCCGGGATTGATGATCCTGTTGTGGATCATTGCAGCGTTCATCGTTAACCCGATCGGTGAATTCCCTGTCAACGACGACTGGGCCTATGCAAAAAGCGTTTATTACCTGTTAACCGACGGGGTCTTGAAGTTTTTTGACTGGGGGGCCATGATCCTGGTGGCACAGACCCTCTGGGGTGCCCTCTTTTGCAAGATCTTCGGGTTTTCATTCACCACGCTGCGCATTTCGGTTCTTCTCCTTGGCGCAGCCGGAATCTTGTTTTACTATTTTCTTGCCCTCCGGATCTGCCGGAAAGAACGAACTGCCTTCTTTTCATCCCTGGTGATCGCCTTTAACCCGCTCTATTTTTCGCTATCCAACAGTTTCATGACCGATGTGCCCTTCCTGGTATTTTTAATGGGAGCACTCTATTTTTCTTCCTTGTATTTCGAAAAAGAGAAGCTGAAATTCATCGTTGCGGCCTTTTTCTTCCTGCTGACGGCCACCATGATCCGGCAAACCGGCGCCCTGATGGCCATCTGCCTTGTGGTAGCGCATTTGTACCTGTACCCGGCACGATGGAGAAAATTGATCCCGGTCCTGGGAATGGGAATAGTTGTCATCGGGATCTTGTGGGGATCCAAGCTTTTTCTTATAGCACAAAATATTTTGCCGCCTTCTTACGGTAAATTCAAGGATCTTTTCGCGAACCGCGACTGGACCGCACAGATTAGCGGCCTTATCCCCAACGCATGCCAGATGTTCAGTTACAGCGGCCTGTTTTTGTTCCCTGTCCTTGTGGTGGTCCTGCCTTTTCTGTGGAAGAGGAATAAACCTGCTGTCCGATGGATTGCCGTGGTCATTTCCCTGCTGTTATTGATCCCGGTTTTCATTCACCGGAATGATTTCCTGACCGGGAACTACGTCTATAACCTGGGATTGATCCCCAGGATTTTGAAAGACACGATCCGTTACTATAACTGGCGTCCGATGCTTGCAGAACCGGTGTTAAGTTTGGTAAGGATATTTGTAGTCTTCAGCACGTTTGTCCTTTTCCTGGTCCTGTTGTTGGGAGTTGCAGAATTTTTCCGGAAAAGGAGTCTGTCAGCCCATAGCCCGGTAAAAATTATTTCTGTTGTATTCCTCGCCGGGTATACCTGTTTTGTGTTGATAAATTCTCCATTCTATGACCGGTACACTCTTCCGTTCACCCTATTCATTTCGTTATTATGCCTTCAACAGGTGGAGAAAACCCCCATCCATATCCGGATAATATCTATTGTAATTTGGGCGGGTATTGTCTTTTACACAGTTGCTGCCACCCATGATTTTTTCGCCTTTAACCGGGCCCGGTGGCATGGTCTGAATGACCTGGCCGCCAAGGGCATCCCGCCGAAAAAGATTGACGGCGGCTTTGAATTCAACGGCTGGTATGAGACAGGCCCGTTACGATTCGACCTCCACCAGGATAAAAGCTGGTATTTCGTTGATGATGATGAATATGCCGTTGCCCAGGGCCCCATCCCGGGATATAAAACATACACGAAATACACCTATCCTGCGTTTCTTACATTCAGCACCGATAGCATCCTGATCCTGCGCCGGTCGGATTCATATGCCGTTTTGACCGAAATAGTGTGCGATGCAGAATCGGTAACAGCAGACAAGGCAAGTTTCCTGAGTTCTGTCCCTGGTGTTAATTTTGCAAATGCAGAAACCCGCACCGACAGGTTTTCACATTCAGGCAGATATTCCGTTTTACTCGACCCGGCACATGCTTTCGGTCTCACTTTGAACCTGTCAGGCGTAATGCCCGGAGATAAATTCCAGGTGAGTGTTTGGACCAGGAACAATGAAGGCAAGGCAGGCATTGTCATGGCAGCTCCTGATCCGAAATACCTCTATTTTCTTGAAAAGGGCCCGGCAACCGGAACCGGCGACTGGCAGCAGATCACACTGGAGGGAACTATTTTCCGGGGATATACCAGCGATAAAATCGGCATTTATCTCTGGAATTACGGGGGAGGAACGGTTTACTTCGACGACCTGGTCATCAGGCAGTACCGGAAGATGAATTAACGGGTCTGTATCCAGAATCTGCTTAAATTTTTTTGAATAATCACTATTGTACACCAAATCAAAGTTTGGCGTTGTCAATTCTTCAGGCACCTGACGGAAAAACCGATCGATTTAGAGGCGTTCTCGCTCCCATAGACCTGCTCTGTTGTGTTGAGGGTCCGATACCATGCATCGTAATAGTTGGTGTTCTGGGTAGAGGTCCAGTAGCTGGTCTCGGAATTGATCGAGGAGAAAAGTCCAAGGCCAATCATATCCCCGCCTGGCAGGGCTGTAAAACCGCTGAAGTTGGTTCCATTGCCGTCGCCTTCCCAACCAGTTGTCGATTTCATTTTTCCCCCGGCAATTGTATCACCACCCAGAAAGGTCGTCAGTTTGGTCCACTCAGCATTCCATGGTATGTGCCATCCTGTCGGACATATGCCTTTTATCCCTGCTTTTGTACTATAGAGTTGCATTTCATTCCACTGGTATAGTCCTCCGTAGATATCGCAGTTCGATTCAAGGTCATCGTAACAATATTTTTCAATGATGCTGTTGTTTGCCTGGTTTACCGATCCGTTGATCCGGGTACCAACATTCAGATTCTCCTTTAGCCAGCATTGAGTGCCGATCTGTATGGTATTGTATGTTTTGCCTTCATATAAGAGAGTTGGAACAGCTGTGCAGGGCTGAAATCCACCCGAACCGGTGGTTACAAAACCAGCCTGTATGCCATAGGTGGTGCCATAAATGTTCGTTGCATAGGCTCTCACAAAATAGGGGGTATTGGCGGTCAATCCATCGATGGTACTTGCAAAAACGCCAGTGCCGCTGCCATCCGAAGTATGTGTGCCGGCCGTCGTCGGAAGTGAAGAGGTACTCCAGCAAACACCGCGTGATGTAACCGGTGAACTTCCCTGCGAGGATACCTTGCCACCCGCAGTGGCGCCGGTTGTGGTGATATTCGTAACAGAGTCGGTGAAAACGGAAGGAGGGTGGCCGATGCCGGCAGTCATGAAATTCACCTCGTTGCCGTAAGTGGTTCCTTGGCTGTTTGTGGCATAAGCCCTCACATAGTACCTTGTCACTTCGGCAAGTTCCGTGATGTTGCTTGTAAAACCACCTGTTCCGCTGCCATCCGAAGAATGAGCATCTGCGATTGTTGGATTTTGGGAGGTGGCCCAGCAGACGCCCCGGCTCGTCACGGGCCAATTGCCTTGCAGGACCACGATGCCGCCGGAGGTTGCGGTGGTTTTGGTGACATTCGCTATGGCGCTGGTGGCTACTGTCAGTCCGGTTCCGTCAAGCGTCGTCGTGAAACTCACCAGGTTGCCATAGGCAGTTCCTGTGCCGTTGGTGGCATAGGCCCTGACATAATAGATTGTATTTGGTGACAAACCCGCGATATTGCTTGTAAAATTACCTGTTCCATTCCCATCCGAAGTATGTGCATCCGTAACACCCGGATTGGAAGAGGTACTCCAGCATATCCCACGTGAAGTAACTGAATTGGAGCCTTCTGAAGAAACATTGCCCCCTCCGTCAGCTGTGGCATGGGTGATGTTGCTGATGGCATTTGTACCTACCGACGGAGCCTCCTCTGCTTTCTTTTTGCATGTGGTCATTGTGACGAGGAATATTCCGGCCAGTAGTAATCTTAGTACAGTAGTAAAATAAGTTGTCTGTGGCATTGCTCTTTCTTTTTGGCGTGGTTCCCTGGTTTTCCGTTTTGTCTGAATCAGTGGTTAAATGCCCGATCAAATGCAAATCCTTCCAGAAAGAGACAAATGCAAAAAAAAACGTGCTTCCGCGGCGTTTACCGTTACACAAAACTAATCATTTCCAGTGATTGTGAAAGAAAAAACAAATAAATGACTTATGACCGCAATCGTACCAGTAACCACTAATAGCCGGAATTTTGACTTTTAAGGCAACCACAACCGTTTCAACCGTCAAATCCAACCCGGAAATGTTGGAAGTAGGCCGGAAATCTATATTTTTACGGTTCTATTCAAAGGGCACACATTCATTGTCATCTGAAAAAGAATGAAAACAAGAATCCTATTTCTGTTGTGTTTACTGATGCTTGTGCTGGTTAGCACATCACCCTGCCAGCAGGTCTCCGTCCTGGGAAAGACCGGGAAACGCACCATCCCGGATGTTGAGGTGCCTTCGCTGCATGTCGCCCCGGTGATATATTACAAACCGGCACTGATACTGCTGAACCTGTATGACACCGTTTCGGAAACGGTTTACTGGCGCAGGAATTTCACCGACCAGTTCCTCGAAACGTGGGCGGATTCGCGGATGTACCCCGCCAGCAGGATCTTCGGGTTCATACAGGACAGTATCTATTTCAGGAGCACGGCGTGGACCGAATACCATATTTTCGTTCCACGGATATACAGCGGGCCGGTCAACCTTTATTACACACGCTACCTCCAGAATCTCGGGGAGATCCGCATGATCTCAAAGGACGCGCAGAACCCCGATTATCACAACAACATGATCATCACCGGGGATATACCGCGGAGGTATGCCAATGAATTCACCTACTTTGTTACCTTCCCGTGGGATACGCTTCATATGATCCCGGTGACCCGCAAGGGAATTTCGGATTTTGCGAAAACATACCTCCGGGCGTACCCTGATGCTTACCGGGAAGCGATTAAGTACGAAAGGTCCTCCGCCAGCAAGGTGCTGACCTATACCCTGCTCCCGGTGGCGGTAATAAGTACGGCTGCGTTTCTCATGGTCAAGGGAAAACCGGCTTATTTCATGGCGATCGGGGCCGGGGCACTGGTGGCATACATTTCTGTAAAAATATTCATCAAACCCAGGATGCTTGATCCCGAAGGGATGATCGGGATAATTGAGAAATGCAAATGAGATGTGCCCGGTGAACGTCGCCAACTGTTTTTCCTTACTGGTATGAAAGGATAACTTTCAGCCCCCCCTGGTGCGCATTTGTGACTTCCTTCATCGCCTTTGTGGTTTTAATATTCCGCTGAATATCACGCTGTCAGCCTCTCAGGAAACACATACCAATACATCGCGAGAAAAGTTACTGGTATAATTGTGATCAATCATATAAATTTTTTGTGAATAAACAGGCGTATCGGTTTATTCAGTTAATATGATCAAGCATGGTTTCACGCTGAAGGTACTTTTGCTTATTATGGGAATTGTTTGATATTTTATTTGCGATGAGAATAACTATTCAGAATTTGCCTTACATTTACAGATTAAGATGGATTTAATTGCACCTATAGTTAAAAATAACCGCCATATGGCGGTTAGCGCCAAATTATACAGCATAAAATGAAAGGGCTTCACCCATGAACTCTAATGGTCATTTTGTTTTTCTTATTATTTTCATTATTACCTTGTTGGGTTGTAAAAAAGAAAACAGTAACCTGGTCCCAATTGTTCCGCCTGATGATTCCATTCCAACATCAGATTGGAGAACGAAATATGTTGGTAATTACAATTTTAATGTAAAATACTTGACTTTGGTTATTGAAGTTGATACATCATATTGGAGTACATTTTTATATCAACACCAGGGAAGTATTGAATTTTACAACAAGGATCGACTTTTAATAAAGTATTCAGGAACAACACCTTTCGTAAGATGTGTAAATGGCTCAGGTTGGTGCCAGGGAAATTTAAATGATCCATGTATAAGTGGCTGTAGCGGTCAAAAGTATTTTGTCCAATACTGGGTTAGTCCTCTAATATTTTCAAATGACTCACTTTTACTTTTTGCAGATTATTCCCGATTAAATGGTACTGGGAAGTTTAATCACGATACAATTTCGTTCATCACTAAATATGGTGATTTTTGGGGCTCATACGAAGAGGAAATAATTGGCATCAAAGTAAAATACTAATTACGCTGTATAATAAGCCTGTAAAACCAATGCTGATAAGGTATCTCTGCTTCTCAAAGGTTATTACGGCACATGGTTTTACAGGCAAAGCATTATGCAACATTATTGGATGTGCTATGAAAGTATTATCAAACATAAATCCTTCTTATTATGAAACGGGTAATAGTTGTTACTATGATTTTGTGCGCCCAATATTTGGCAGGACAGAATTATCAGAATATCTGTACTCCCGGGGTGACTTTTTTCAAAAGTAGTTTTGATGGGAAACTCCATGCATTCCGACCTGATTCAGTGCTGGTCCAGCCCGGACAAGATACACTGTTCATCTCTTACAGGGCAATACGTTATTCCGGTGGCCCCTGTCTTGATACGACCAATGGTTCTGTATTTGGAAGAAAAGTGATCCGCCGGGCTGTGATGAGCGGTCAATTCCAGTTTTACAATCATTCGGGCGACACCATTTTCATCCAGACTCAATCCGGGTTGAACCAAAGCTGGACCATGATGCATCTGCAAAACGGCAACTATATTGAGGCAAAGGTTTCAGGCATTGCAACTGAATCGTTTTTAGGACAATCAGACATGGTAAAAACGATTAGTTGTCAGGCAAAAAACGGTGCCGGTGTAAATATATCGCATCCTTTTAACGACTGTGTGGTTAAATTGAGTCAGCACTTTGGACTTATACGTTTTTTTGATATATATTCCTCTCCTGAAAACTACGAATCGGTAAGCCTTTCAGGAAAACAGTCCCCGGCAATAGGGGTTCAGTATGCCACGGCATCGGATCTATTTGATTTTGAAACAGGAGATGAATTTCATTACAAGGGATTTCTGAAAAATTATAATTTCACCGGTGGTTACACAGAATGGCAGGAGATTAAAAAAATCATCGGTAAAACCATGTACAATGATTCGGTGGCATATGTCGTTGATCGTTGCCATCGTGAAACCAGGACGGAAGATCCCTTTTACGTTTCTTTTCACGATACCTTAACTGATAAATATATTTTCACAGACCCTTTTTATTCAAGTCTCCCGGATGAATTCATTCACAATCAGGGTATTTTCGTTTGGTATGGGGTCCCGGGTTGCCAGGCTTTGGATGGTTTTAATGGCAGGAATATTAAAATTTTATGGCCAGGATCATACGCTGGTAATGGGCCCGGTTGCTGGATTTTTGCAGAGGGTGATTTGTACACTGAAAATTACACCGATGGGCTGGGTAAAACATATTTCCACCATCAAATGTCACACCTGATGCTCACTGAGGAACAGAATGAACTGGTATACTTTCACAAAGGGAATGAAATATGGGGGACTCCGGTTGCAACCAGTTGCAACACATTAGTTGGTCTTAAACACCAGACCACCGCAAACTTAAATCATATTCGGATAACACCTAACCCCGCTCAATCAAATTTAAAAATTTACCTGGAAGGTCAAAGTGTATTGATCGGGGAACTCAAAATATATAATATTCTTGGTAAACAGATGGCTGCAATAGTAATTTCACCCTTTGAAAACCAAATCGAATTAAACGTATCAAGTTGGCCCCGTGGAATGTATGTAGTAAACATTGATGATCATAAAAACGGAACCATGTCGAAACTAATTGTTCTAAACTGATTATAAAAAATTTAAAAAAACTTTATTTCTTTCTGCTTTCTCTGATTGACAAACAACATGATTTTTGTAACGGTCAAAAATGATGAAAAATCTCTGCATGCCAGGTTTCTTAAAGAATGAAATCAGCAACTGTAAACAAAACTTAATTTTATTTCTTATTCTATTTTCAAATCTCCTCAACGGTCAGGTATCATATTCACCTGTTAATTTTGACCATGGAAGGTGGGTTTTCATATCTAATCAAAAAGGTCCATTCTGGGGAACTGAATATGAAATTGACACACTACACTATTATTTCAGTGGTGATACAACCTTAAATACTCATATTTACAGAAAATTATACTATTTAGGGAAGAGTTATTCAGGATCAGGGTCTAAAACAGTTTCGGGTTATGCAGGGGCTTTTAGAGATGATACTGTAAAAAGGACTGTTTGGTTTGGAGAAGGGATAGCATATGATTACAATTTATCGGTCACAGATACAATCAAACACGGTTTTTATCAAGGGATGGTTATTGCTTCAATAGATTCAGTAAATTGTTGCGGGAAATATTTTCGTCGATTTGTTTTTAGTAATACTCAAAACGAACCAGCATTAATTGAAAATATCAGGGTGTTAGATGTTTGTATAACTCCTTATGTAGGATCAACCGGGTCTTGCACATTAGATTGTTACTATGAGACCAATAATACCAACTGCACCTCTTGTGCTTACGGCCTTGGTATAAATCCGTATAACCCCAATAATATCAACATCTACCCAAATCCGACAGAAGGGAAAATAAGTATTAACAGTACGAATGGCCAAAACTTAATTACTCTTTTTAATTCATTTGGTGCTCGCATTCTCGAAAGAAGCGAAAAAGAAAGTAAATTTACAATAGACATGTCAGGTTATTCTGCAGGAATTTATACAATAAGAATCGTGACGAAAAATGGAATTTCTATTGAGAAAATCATTAAGAAATGAACGTGCCCTTACACAGCAACTGTAAATTATGAAAACCATTTTAATAGTATGTTTAATTGTAATGGCAGGTTTTACTGCTATTGCCCAATTCCCACAAATAAAAAGTGGGGTGTTCGTCAGGAACTACCATAAGGAAGAGCCTGTTATCCGGGATCCGGTTGAAAAGATTAATCTTTCACGGGTATCTTCCGTACACCCGGGCCAAGACAAAAACGCCGGTTCTAATACAGTTACGGTGCTTGACCTGGGCACCTCGGCCAACCTGGCGGGATACACCCTCGGCACGAGAACCATGCTCTGGGCCGACGACGACCTGAAGGTGGTGGCCAACATCCACCGCCTGGGGCCCGGCACCACACCTCCGGCCCTTTCCGGATACCTCGGCATCGACCTCGGCTTGAACATGGGTAAAACCCAGGCCGACTGGACTACCCAGATCCAGGTACAGGCGGCTACCCTGGCCGCAACGCCCTCCTATTACGATGCCAGCGGCTATCCTTCGGCCGGGATTTACAACCCCGCCGGGAACACTTCACTGGCAAATGCTTTCCTGGCCTGGTTCGCCCCGAATCATGCCAACCTCATCGTACCGGCCAATTACGGCGGGTATGGCTACGGAACCGCCAACTTGGGCAATCATACCGACACCACCAAACACATCCGCTGGTACAACGGTCATCCATACACCTGGCTCCCTTCCGGGTTTACCGTTTCCAGTACCGGCGTAGTGCACATGATCGACGGCGAATACGACATGGAATCGGGTACACCGGTATACAAGGACAGCATCATATACGGCCGCGGGGTTTGGAATGCCGCTACCCACGACTTTGATTACACCTTCCGCACGCTCGCCTTTCCCTGCGTCGGCAGCTATGGCATCTCCGATTGCAAGATCGCCTGCTCCCCCGACGGCAACACCGTGTGGATGTCGGTGCTTACCAATTTCGCCGGTGCCACGCCCCTGCGCGACTCCACATGGTTCCCGGTGCTGAGGAAATCAAGCGACGGTGGACTGACCTGGGGCGATCCGATCGTGGTTCAACTGGATGGACCCGGTGGAATCGAAGCCATTAAAAATCATTACAGCGATTACTTTATTCTGAATTTATTTGCAGGACCACCCTGGCCTTCCCGTGATGAAATACCATATACCACGGCCTTCGATCACTCACTTTGTGTCGATAAATGGGGAGCATTTCACATCGGAGTGGCCGTTGGTTATGCGCCAGGTGGTTATCAGATCGCCACAGGTATCGATAGTCTGATCAATGTATTTGATCTTGTTTACTGTACTGTTAACTATCACTTTACAGCAGTTCATCTTGGTACGTTGAAGACCCTCCGTGGAACCTGGGGAAATTACACCTGCGACAACCGGGTTTATATATCGCGGAATAAAGCCGGGGACAAAGTATTTGTGACCTGGAATGATACCCGGGTTGAGGGGGAGTTGAATAACCAGGATCCGGATGTGTATGCCCGGGGTTTTGATGTTTCTGGCAGTAAACTAACCACTCCAGATCCCGGCACAGATGCCTCCAATGTGACCTCCCTTTCCGCGATTGCCCGGGAAGCATACTATCAATGTACCTCACCGACCGTATTCACAGATGGAAATAAGTACACCCTCCCGATCTGTACGCAGTGGTTCAATGATGCCAATGCCGATTCCCGCTTTAAATATGTTGAGGGATTTTCGTTTACTCAATTCAACTTTACAATTTCAATGTGGCCGTCACTTTGCGGATTCATTGGTGGTCAGCAACCGCATGACCCGATCGTGGTGAATGTCTATCCAAATCCCGTTGATGAAGTAGTCCGGATCCGGCTCAATCTGGAGGATGCCTCATTGGTTTCGTTTACCCTCAACGACCTGTTGGGCCATGAGGTATTGTCAGTCAGCGAAAGAAGAATAGATCCCGGCAACCAGGAACTGAGCGCCGATGTAAGCGCCCTTACACCCGGCATCTATTTTCTGACCATCCGGATCAATGAGCGGCTTTTAACGAGGAAAATTGTGGTGGAGTGATAAGACCCGAACTTCCGACCCCTGTTCGCCCAGGTCATGTGAATTTTATGACATATTGCGCAAATTCAGAATTGTTTATAAACTGACCAAGATTTCAAACCATTTATTCCTTCGGAGCGGGGTAACGAATGTGTCAATAGCTTTAATAATTATTTTGCATTTTAAAGTTATAGCTTTATATTTGCACATTATTTTTAAAGTTATAGCTTTATGAAAACACAGGAACTTATTTTAATACAAACCGATAATCGGCTCCGTAAATTAGCCAAAATATCTGACAGCATTCCGCCCCAAGGTTGGATTTACACCATCAGAACAGCTCTTGGAATGTCATTGCGGCAATTGGGCAACATCGCCAGCATAACACCTCAAGGCGTAAAGGATATTGAAGTCCGTGAGAAGAATGGCAATATAACAATAGCCGCATTAGAACAGATGGGTCAGGCTTTAAACATGAGGCTGGTATATGGGTTTGTCCCAAAGGAAGGAACACTGCAAAAGAAGATTGACAAGCAAGCACTTGCCGTAGCAAAGAAGATCGTTACAAGAACATCAAACAATATGGCATTGGAAGATCAGAAAGTCAATGCAGCCATGCTGAAAAAATCAATCACAGCTAAAGCCCAGGAAATCAAACAAAAAAACCTGAAATCGCTATGGGAATAAAACTGGATTATATCAAAGGACAGACTCCCCTTGATGAAAATGAAATTCTGGGGCTAAAGATCAAGACCATTGCTACTGTTGGTGAGTTGAACGAACATGAACAGAACAACATTGAAGTGGCATTTCAATGGGCTATGCATCGCAAAATACCCATTGAAACCTTACTAACCAAAGAATGGCTTTTTAACCTCCATCACAAAATGTTTAGTAATGTTTGGGACTGGGCTGGGCAAAAGCGTACAACCAACAAAAACATCGGGGTTGACAAGAACTCTATTGATATTTCATTATATCATTTCCTCGATGATATAAAGTACTGGATCACTTATAAAACCTATGAACCTACTGAAATCGCTATAAGATTCAAATACAGCCTGGTCACCATCCACTGTTTCCCTAACGGCAATGGCAGGCATGCCCGATTGTGTGCCGATCTTCTGATCAAACAAATGACTGGTCAGGATGGCTTTACATGGGGCAACCAAAGAAACCTATATCATGAAAGTGAATTGCGGACAGCCTACATCACTGCTTTAAAACTGGCTGATGCTGGTGATTATCAGCCATTAATTGAATTTGCTTCTTCTTAAAAGGATCCTCAAACCTTTGTTGAAGATAATTTGATTTGCTGGCTCAAATGTTTGCATAAACAAAAAACCACTCACAAAACAAGTTTGTAAGTGGTTGATTTTCAAGTCGGGGTGAGAAGACTCGAACTTCCGACCCCTTGCACCCCATGCAAGTACGCTAGCCAACTGCGCCACACCCCGATCTGTCCGGAACGTTTCCGGTTTGAGGGTGCAAATATACGACTTTTTCGTTCTGAACAAACGTTGGTTGGTATTTTAGACTTTGGAGAACCAGAAAAATGAATATTGAATATTGAATGTGAACATTGAATATTGAACTAATTAAGTGAATAGGTGAATGTTTGCAGGCTAGGACACCGGCCGGAAAATCTGGTATTTCCCTTTGATGATGGTCTTCAGGTCAAGGTTGCTCAGTCCGACTTTCCGGCCGGAGGTGCCGGTGTTCTGGTGCGCCAGTACAAACACCCCTTTCGCCTTCACTTCATTGATCACGGCGGTGTGGTGATCCATGGATTCAGTATAGACCGTCCGGCCAACGGTGTATTTGATCCTGACGCCTTCAAACTGGATGAGGTCGCCGGGGTAGACACACTCCTTCTCCGGGTCCACTTTCCGGCCAAAGCCATAGCGTTTGTCCCACTTTGCATCATAGGTGTTCAGCACAAGGGCAGCCAGGTCCCAACACTCGCCACGACCAACGGTCGTGCCGATCTGCTGCCTTACCAAGCCGATTATCTTCTGGTTCAGCTCAGGAACAGTGTCGCAGGGGGGAGCGGTGATATGAATGGCAAGGGGTTCAGCACTTGCCGGCGCATCGTTGATGAGGGCCGGGCATGCAAAGACCACAATGGCGGCAAGGGTGATCAGCAGATGGCTCATGGAGATTACCTGAGATTAAATCTTCACGATCTTGGTAACAATCACCTGCTTATCCAGGGTGAACCGGAGATAATACATACCAGGTGCCAGTCCAAGTACCGCGGAGTTTACTGTGCCGGTATGCAATCCTTCTGACTGTATCTGCCGTTTCTCAATCCTGACGTTAAACTGGCCCGACATGTCGTACAATTCAATCGTCACGGGCGCCTGCTTCTGTAGCAGGTAATTATAGGTGAACTGATCGCTGAACGGGTTCGGGTAGGCGATAGCCGAGTTAACGCCAGCTTCGGCCTGGTTTTTGGGATCAGTGCCTGCAGTAAGCGCCCCGGATGAAAGCTGGCTGACGTTTACCCAGGCGCTTTGCACTACCACGGGCTCTTTCCCGCTGTAGGTGTTCGTGTTGGTGCTGACCATCATCACCGGGTAACGGTAACCAGGGGCATACCAGTAATATTTTTCCAGGCGGGTCTGGGTGGAACCACACGTGCCGATCTGCAGGTAGTTCTTGACGATCTTCACCCTGAGGGTATTGGTAACCATGCGGTCGGGAAGGATCAGTGTGCCGGTGGCATCTGCCGAAACGGTATACTCTCCGCTCAGGTCAATCCTGCTTGTTCCATTGTACCAGGCAATACCGGTAAAGGGATCGCTGAAATGGGCTCCGTATGAAAACGGATATTTCATCTTAACAATGGGATCAGGGTATTCGAGGGTCATCTTTTTCGCGTTATTCACATACCCGGTCTCCTGGTATCCGGTTTCACTGACCATGTAGTTGTAATCGTAACCATCTTCGCTGACAGTAAGGTTTTTTCCGCCCGGAGCGGTTGCTTTTAATTCAGAATTTTCCTTTACACCGCAGAAGGTGCTCTTCCCGGTAAAGACAATCCCTGAAAAATTCCAGACAAGGTTCTCTCCAGGATTCCCAGGATCAACAAAGTTTATTTCGCGGGTGCGTGACGAATCGCCCGGTAAAAGGCCATTGTCGCGGGAGGTAAGCGAAATCTGTCCGAAAATATTCGTGAGGAGTAGAGAAAAAATAAGGAGTATATATATCTTTTTCATATAATTTAGTTTTTACAAATATACTCATAATGGTAACCGGGGAGTAAAACAAATTGTTAAAGTTTTGTGAATATCGATATTGATGAGTTCAGATCCCCGGATGGTCAGTGTAAGATGTTTTTCTTTACTTTTGATGAATCGTATTGTTTTAACCTTAATTGCTTTTTTAACCACAAAGACACAAAGGAGGCACAAAGGACACAAAGCAGGGGTCTTGTGGCAATCGTAAATCGTAAATTTTTTAATCGTAAATCAACTTGATTCCATGAAATATATCGGAGCCCATGTGAGCGCATCAGGCGGTGTGGAAAATGCACCCCTCAACGCTTTCGAGATCGGGGCAAAAGCGTTTGCCCTGTTTACCAAAAATCAGCGCCAGTGGAAGGCATCGCCTTTAACGGCAGGCAATATCAAACTTTTCCGTGAAAACTGCGAAAAGCACGGATACAAGCCGTTCCAGGTCCTGCCCCACGACAGTTACCTCATCAACCTCGGCCACCCGGAAGAGGAGGGGCTTGGAAAATCGCGTGAAGCTTTCCTCGATGAGATGCAGCGCTGTGAGCAGCTGGGCCTCGACCGGCTCAATTTCCACCCGGGAGGATCGCTCGGCAAGATCTCCGACGAGGAGTGCCTGCTGAAGATTGCCGAATCGATCAATGTCACGCTGGATAAGACAAAAGGGGTGATTGCCGTGATCGAAAATACGGCAGGACAGGGCAATAACCTCGGTTTTAAATTTGAACAGATCTCCTATATCATCCGCCATGTGGAGGATAAAAGCCGCGTGGGTGTGTGTATCGACACCTGCCACTCCTTTGCCGCAGGATATGATCTTTCTACGGTAGCCGCCTGTGAGGCAACGTTCGATCATTTCGGAAAAGAAGTTGGATTTCAATATCTTAAGGGAATGCATATCAACGATTCGAAAAAAGGGCTTGGCAGCAGGGTCGACCGGCACGACAGCCTCGGAAAGGGCACCATCGGGATGGATGTCTTCAAATGGATCATGAACGATCCGAGGTTCGATGACATGCCCCTGATCCTGGAGACACCGGATGAGACAATCTGGAAAGAGGAGATTAAGCTTTTGTACTCGTTTTAAGCTTAGTCCACAACTCCTCCGACAACTCCCATAATTTTTTCCCGTTCGCCGGATCGGAAGCTTTTTCATCCACCGGCTGCCGGCTCATCAGGAACAGATAGTCGAAGGGTTTGCCTTCAACATCCTTTGATGCAGCAAGATAGACCACGGGTACGGCGGCTTTGGCGGGAGATTTAAAGAAGATCCCAAAGACGACTTTCAGCAGGGGAATGAAGAGTTTCGGCGCTTCGCGGGCAATGTTCGAATTCACAGGTCCGGGGCACATGGAAGCGACGGCATAATTTGTCACGCCATCCGGGTTGAGCCGCCGGGAAAGTTCCACGGAGAAGGTGGTCAGCAACAGTTTGTAATAGCCATACAGCTCAATGGACTTCCCGATGGTGTAATCACGGTACTTTCCGAAGTCGTCCCAGTCGAACTTTTCGGGGTTGCGATGGCTTTCAGAGGCGACAAAAATAAGACGAGGAAAAGAAGTGTTAAGTTTTAAGTATGAAGTGTTAAGGGGGCTGGATGGTACGTTAAAGCGATGGGTTTCAAGTAACAGGTTCACAAAGATGAATTTGGAGAAGTAGTTCACCATGAACATCTCTTCAAGTCCCTGCGGGGTTTTGCGGCTTTTTTTCGGGACGATGCCTGCGTTGCAGATCAGGATGTCGATGTTGCCCAATCCGGCCACAAGCTTCTCAATTGATCGGATATCCGAAAAATCTACCTGGAGCATGTGCACATCCTGGTTGCCCGAAAGTTTTTTCACCCTCTCCCCCATCTCAGGGATACCGCTCCGGCACGCCATGATCACTTTAGCGCCCCTGCGTGCTACGTCGGTGGCGATGGCAAAACCAAGCCCGGAGCTTGATCCGTCGACCAAAACGGTCTTTCCGTCGAGGCGGTCGGTGGGTTTCAATTCACCGGCAGGGACCTGTTTTTTAAAGAGATCCAGAATGCCCGTCATTGTTGCAGATACCGGGTTGTTATATTTTTTATGTTTGCTTTCGCTCATATTTTCCTGAAAGAAGTTTTGTGTAATTGGAGGTATGTAGCTCAATATCAGCTTGTGTTATACCAAAATCGGCCATTGAATATTGGTGCACGCCATGTTTTTGGTGCGGATGTTTCAGTTCGTGCCGGCGGAAACGTTCGATGAGTTCAGGGGTCAGACCGCCATTGAGGCGATAGATCTTTTCCAGCTCGGGGATAGCATCGGTGATAAAGTCCCTGTAATTGAAATCGGTGAACTTTGCATCATGATTGCCGGGAACCCGGTAGGCAACAGCTTTGTCAAGCATGTAGCCGATCTTGCGGACCCAGTGGTCGGCAACCTTCCGTTCATCTACATGGTTACTGAAGATCATCCTGTTATAGGTGACCATGCTTAAAAAAGAGGGGATCGACTCCTGCAGGTTCCTGTGCGGCCAGAGAAAGTGGACCTCGCCGAAGTGCTTTTCGATCAGGTCGGGAAATTCGAGATGATGCGGAGTTTTGAGGATCCACCGTTTGGCCGGTTTGATCCATTGCATGAACTTCAACAACTTCACGGCATAGGCATAAGCCAGCGACTGATCCGTTTGTTCGAGCCATGAAGCGTACGAGGGAACGTGCATCATCGCCTCCGGGGTCGTACTCATGAAACTCACATCCAGCATCAGGATATCCTCTTCTGGTTGCATGGCATCGATGGGGTGGATGGCAAAGAACCCCGGCGACATCAGCCTGAGGGCTTTGACGGAGGTGTTGGCGATGGAGATCCGTTTATCTTTGGGATGTGGATAAACAGGTAAACTGGTGAGCGGGTGAGCAGGTGATAAATCATACAAATCCAGGTTCATGGGCACCGGGTTTATTACTTCCCAGCTGGGGATGAAGCGATGGTCGGGATCTTCGGCCAGTAGGCGCTGCAGTTTGGTGGTGCCGGTGCGTTGCAGTCCCACGATGATCCAGGCGGGATACAACTCCTGCCCGAGGATCTGCGGGTATTTTTTAAAGAAATATTCGGCCCTCAGGCGGATGCTGAGCAGGCTCACGAACCGTTCACGCGTGATAAACCTTCCGATGGGATGAAGACCGGCCTCCTCATTGGCTGATTTTAAAAGTCTCTCGAGCGGTTCATCATTGAAATCGATGCCAAGATCGTGCAACCCGGTTGTCTTTCTCGCAGCCCGGATCAGTTCATCCTTCTCCAGCCTTATCTTCGTCCCGAGAAAATAACTTCCCTTCCAGCCAACATTGATCGCCCTGAACCACCCCGGACTCCTCCTGAACTCCCCCATACGTTAAAATTCAATATTCAAAATTCGTTAATCAATATTCAATATTCCACACCCCGGCTCCACCGCCACCTCCCCCTCCTCCAGCCTGTACCATCTCCAGAGCATCGTCCCCTCGTAATGGCCGCAGGTGTTGATCCAGTTTGGCTTTCCGGGGTCATTATGGGCTACAATCACCTTAACTGATCCATCAGGCTCGTAATGTGCCGAGGCTTTGTTGATGCAGATAGTAAAATAGCGGTAATCGAGCGATTCCATCCAGTAGTTGTTGAGCTGGAAATTCCAGGAGTCGCACTTCGGCGGCTTCACTTCGATCACCAGGGATTCATTACCGGCCAGTTTCCAGTGGCTGTGATAGTAGATGATCGCCGCATCGCCACCGGCGGCATTCGACACCTCCGGGCTGAACAACGGAAGCTTGTTGGTATGTTTTTGAAACCCGTTGGCCCATTTTGCAAACATCATGGAAGCCCCGGCGACAAACATCGACGCTGTCTGGAGGCCCTCGTCGATCATGGCTGGCGTCACCGGCCCTGGCGCTGTGCGGTCATCCAGGTTTTCGATGGATATTTCGGCAGGAATCTCCCGGAAGCGGTCGAGAAACGTTTGTCGTACCATTAACATCGTGGTTTCAGGTTCGATTTTCAGCCAGTTTTTCCCGGTGGGAATCGCGCTGAGGATGATTTCAAAGCTGCCATCATCTTCCATCTGAAGGGCAGTATGTTCCAGCGCCCCGCAGGGAGCCATTCCGCCGGTCGTCCCATAGTTGCCGTTCTGGGTGAAGAAGCCGATATAATGCACCGAGTTTCTCTTCCCTTTCAGGCGATAGGCGTATTTTCCGCTGATCTGTGCATTGAAGTAGTAGTTATCGGGATTATCGGCGCCCAGCTTTACAGTTTCGTGAGCCATGCGGCGCAACACCGGAAAAGCCGGATCATAGTATTCAACAAAGGCTTCCAATCCTCCGCGGGTAAGGCGCGACAGGTAACGCATCCCCTCCGCCTGGCTGAACGCATCCCGCGGAGCCCCCGGGTACATCAGCGAAGCGCCGGCCGATTTCAGGTTATCGCAAAACTCTTCCCACGCTTTTCCCGACACAACGCGTTGCGCATGAAGGTCGGCTTCGGTCTTTCCGCTGATCTTCATCCCGATGCGGCGAAAGGCCTTCAGCAACCGTAAAAAGAGGAACAAGAGGTTTCTCATGTTGAAAATTATTACCTATTATTGCAGAATCGGCAAAGATAGAAAAACATGGCATCACTCCGGGAACGTTACGGAAATTGGGCGCTTGTAGCTGGCGCGGCAGAGGGACTGGGCGAAGGATTTACAAACTTCCTGGCTGCAGAAGGATTCAACATCATCATGGTGGATGTGAACCCAAAGGCCATGGCTGAACTCGCGCGCGGGATCAGGCAGAATTTCAAGGTGGAGACCGTTGAAATAGTCCTGGACCTGGCTGGATCAGATGCTGCTGAAACATGCATGAAAGCTGCTGCTGACAAAGATTGCCGGCTGATGATCTATGTTGCCGCCTACAGCAAAGTGAGCCGCTTCGCCGATCTTGAACCATCCGACCTTAACGGTTTCCTCGCCGTCAATACCCACACACTGCTCCACCTTGTTCATGGCTTTTCAAAGCGGCTGATCGCCTCAAAACAACAGGGCGGAATCCTCCTGGTGTCATCCCTGGCAGGGCTGATCGGTCCGCAGTTCGTGGCAACCTATGCTGCGACGAAATCCTTTGGCATCAGGCTCGCCGAAGCCCTCCACAGCGAGTTGAAAGTGCATGATATCGATATTACGACCTGCTGTGCCGGAACCGTTTCCACTCCAAAATACTGGGAGAGCCAACCGAATTTCGACAGGATGAAGCCCCCCATTATGCAACCGTCTGAGGTGGCTGAATATGCGCTTTTTAAACTCGGCAAGCAGCCTGTTTGCATTCCCGGGCTTACCAACAGGCTGCAATACCTGTTTTTAATGAACCTTATTCCCAGGAAACTCGCCTCCCGCCTGGTGAACAATGCCATGGAGAAGATGTACGGGGCTGGTCTTCGCTAAACATCCGTTTCACGACCTTTATGTGAAATAGTTAACAGGAATATTGACTTAAGCAGGTGATTGCACTATCTTTACGGGTCAATTTCCATCCCGTTCTTTTTCAACCATATAGCCATTCCTGCCATGAAACATCTCAACAAACTGGCTTTCATCCTGTTGCTTACGGTTATGACAGCCATCGCCGCTCCCGTCACCGGGCTTCCGGGACCAGGGAACCCGCTTTATACACTTTACCCACCGCTGAACTTTGTCGGGGCCATGGTGGAGTGCAGTAGTTATCTTCACTGGGATAAGCCCCAACTTCCAAACGGAACTGTACCGGCCGGACTGGTCGGATACTACCTATACCGAGACGGGGTTATGCGGCACTACTTCCCCAGTGGGGACAGTCTTTCATTTTATGATTATGGCATTGATTATGGCGCTTACATCTACACCATCACCGCCAATTATGACCTTACGGCCTATGGAGTTCCCGGGCAATTCGGGGAGTCGCCTACCGGCGGGGGTGTCAGCATGACGCAGAATTGTGATGTAACGCTTCCATTTTACGAGCCCTGGGATATGGGCACTTTCTCCTTCCAAAACTGGCACTTCCAGCCGAACCAGGGCAACTGGAACATGGATGTGACACAGGGAAACCCGCTCCCCGCAGCGGTTTTCAGGGGCCTTCCTGCTGTGGAAGATTACGATGTTACCATGGAGTCCCTTCCGATGCCTGCCACCCCCTGGATTTGTGCCGCCATTTACCTCGAATTCGATTACAAACTGGCCGACATCAGCGCGGATGGTACACAAAAACTGGTAGCAATGTATTACGTCGACAACACCTGGTTTCCTGCCCTCGAGATCACCAACCTTGGAACTACCGGCTGGATCCACGAGAAAGTCAACATTTCCCAGGTTTCCGGGAAAAGGTTCAGGCTGGGATTCAAGGCAAAAGGAACTTTTACCGATAAGATCTCCAGCTGGTCGGTCGATAATATCAAAGTCACCCCCGTTTGCAAAGGTCCTGCCGGATCGGGTTTTACGAAAACAGGGAACACGATCCATCTCACCTGGCAACATCCTCCGTGCGACAGCCTCCAGGGTGTAACAGGTTATAATGTTTACAGGACCAGCGAGTATGGGGTTCCACCTTATACGAAACTCAATTTGGCACCGGTTACAGGTCTTGAGTACACGGATGTGGTCACCTCCTCCATTCCCAACGGGCTGTTCCGGTACTATATTACCGACCTGCAAAAGGACCTTCCATCCAACACTATATTATGTGAAGCTGCCGGAGACACCCTTGTCGTCGATTTTTCACTCGGGGTGGAAACAATCGGAAACTCCGCCATCCGGATCTACCTGAATGCATCGAACAACCTGATTGTAGTAAAAAGCGACACTCCTGTTGAATCCTGTGAAGTATTCAACATTCTGGGGCACACTGAACTTACCCTTGCTCCCGAAAAACGCAGCGAATTCACCATCCCGGTAACCGGGCTGAAAAACGGCGTTTACCTGGTGAAAATAAAAAATGCATCAGGAAACGTTGTGAGAAAAGTTTCGCTGATGCACTGAATTGATTTACGATTGGACGATTTACGATTGACGATTGAATTGTTTGATTGACGATTTACGATTGATAAGCGCTAATCGTAAATCGTAAATCGTAAATCGTAAATTTAATCTGCAATCGTCAATCGTCCAATCGTAAATACCTTAACGTTCTTCCAGCGGCGTATATCCCCTCGGCGGTTCCACCGTTTTATAGGCAGGCCTGATGATCCTTCTTCCGCTGATCATCTCTTCGAGGCGATGCGCGCACCATCCGCTGATGCGGGAGATGGCGAACAACGGGGTGTAGAGTTCTTTTGGAATCTTCAGGCACTCATATACAAACCCGGAGTAGAAATCGACGTTGGGGGAGATCAGTTTATCCTGGGTTCCCTTGAATTCGTAGAAAATTTCAGGTCCGATGCGTTCAATGGCTTCGTAGAGGGCCATTTCGTCTTCCCTGCCTTTTTCGATGGAGAGCAGGCGGGCTTTTTCCTTCAGCAGGATCGCCCTTGGGTCGGAAACGGTATAGACGGCATGTCCGAAACCATAAATTTTGCCTGACTTATCGTGAACTTCCTTGCGTGTGATCTTGCGAAGGTATTCTGCCACTTCATCATCATTGGCCCAGTTCTTCACAT
Organism: Bacteroidales bacterium; assembly: GCA_049317265.1. Classification (GTDB taxonomy): domain Bacteria; phylum Bacteroidota; class Bacteroidia; order Bacteroidales; family FEN-979; genus CAIVAT01. The sequence continues at coordinate 37,081 of JBMOIP010000026.1, read as the reverse complement.
TCGCCTTGATGTTTTCCATCATCTCGATCACCTGGAGGTTGGCGCCGCCATGGAGAGGCCCTTTGAGAGAGCCGATGGCGGCCACGATGGCCGAATAGGTATCGGTACCGCTGGAACTTACAACACGGGTTGTGAACGTTGAGTTGTTACCCCCGCTGTGTTCGGCATGAAGCACCAGGGAAAGGTCGAGCAGCTCCGCTTCGAGGGCGGTGTAGTCATTGCCTTTCAACATGTAGAGGAAATTTGCCGCCGTGCTCAGTTTTTTATCGGGATACCGCACCGTGAGCGTATCATAGTAGATGAGATGGCGCATGGAGTGGTACGAATAAACGGCGATGGTCGAAATCTTGGCGATCAGGCTGATCGACTGCCTCAGGATATTCTCGATGGAGGTATCATCGGCTTTTTCATCGAGGGTATAGAGCGCCAGGATTGACCGTGCGAGCATGTTCATGATGTCCTTGCCCTTCATGGTGAGGATCATGTCGCGGTTGAAATTTTCAGGAAGGGCGCGGAGTTCAGCAAGTCCGTCAGAAAATTTGTCGAGTTCATCCTTTAATGGCAGACGGCCGAACAGGAGCAGGAAAACGGTTTCATCAAAGCCGGGTCGTTTTGCCTCCTGGCAACCGTGAACCAGGTCGCGGATATCAATTCCACGGTAGATCAGTTTGCCGTCGATGGCTTCGAGTTTGCCATCAATCTTTTCATAACCCACCACGCTGCCTACACGGGTCAGTCCAACAAGAACACCCGTATGATCGGCATTCCGCAGGCCCCGTTTTACATCAAATTGTTTGAACAGGCTCTCTTCAATGGTGCAGGACTCTTCTGTCAGTTTTGCCAGGTCCTTAAGGAAATCAGCGATTATCATAATTATCTGTTTTTAAAGGGTTTTCATATAATTGAGGGCGCTTCCCGACTTGAACCAGTGGATCTGCAGGTCGCTGTAACTGTGGTTTATTGCAATTTCTTCATTGGTACCATCGGTGTGGCGGAGGGTCAATGACAATGGTTCTCCGGGCATGAAGGATTCAAGTCCGGCAAGGTCGAACCTGTCATCTTCCCTTATCTTCAGGTAATCCTCAGGTTTGGCAAATGTCAGCGCAAGCATGCCCTGTTTTTTCAGGTTGGTCTCATGGATACGGGCAAAGGATTTCACCAGGACAACCCTTACCCCAAGATGGCGTGGCTCCATGGCCGCATGTTCGCGGGAGGAACCCTCGCCGTAATTCTCATCTCCGACGATGATGGTGGGAATCCCTTTCGCCTTGTAGTAGCGTGCCGTTTTGGAAACCTCAGCATATTCGCCGGTTTCAGCATTTTTAACCGCGTTGATTTTCTCGTTGAAAAAGTTGACTGCCCCCATGAGGAGGTTGTTGGAGATGTTGTCAAGATGTCCACGGAATTTCAGCCACGGACCCGCCATGGAGATGTGGTCGGTGGTGCATTTCCCCTTTGCCTTGATGAGCAGGCGCATCCCCTGAAGGTTCTTCCCATCCCAGGCTGCAAATGGTTCAAGGAGTTGCAAACGATCGGAATCAGGACTGACACTCACGGTGATGGCCGAAGAGTTGGGTGGCGGAGCAAGGTAGCCCGCGTCTTTCACCTCAAAGCCATTGAGCGGAAGCTCCTCGCCGTGTGGTTCATCCAGTTTAACCACTTGCCCGGATTCATTGATCAGCGTATCCTTCAAAGGGTTAAAAACCAGGCTGCCGGCCAATGTAAGGGCGGTAACGATTTCGGGTGATGCAATAAAGCTGTGGGTCCCTGCATTGCCATCGTTGCGTTTGGCAAAGTTCCGGTTGAAGGAGTTCAGGATGGAGTTTTTACGGTCGGGGTTATCCATCTTCCTCGACCATTGGCCGATACATGGGCCACAGGCGTTGGCCATGATCACCCCGCCGATGTTGTTGAACACCTCAAGCAGTCCGTCGCGTTCGCAGGTATAGCGAATCTGCTCCGAGCCGGGAGTGACGACGAATTCTGCTTTCACCTTTAAATGCTTTTCAGCGGCTTGTCTGGCCACCGACGCCGACCTTGAAATATCTTCATAGGAGGAGTTGGTGCAGGATCCGATGAGGCCGACTTCGAGGGTCTCAGGGTAGTTGTTTTCCTTGACAAATGCCTTGAATTCAGAGATTGGATGAGCGATATCGGGGGAGAATGGACCATTGATATAAGGCTCCACCTCCGAAAGGTTGATGCGGATAAACTGGTCGTAGTAAAGTCCGGGATTTGCACGCACCTCGGTATCAGGCGACAAGTATCCTGCATAATTATCGGCAAGCCGGGCAACCTCACTCCTGCCTGTGGCCTCAAGATAGGCTTTCATTTTCTGATCATAGGTAAAGATCGAACAGGTTGCGCCGATTTCGGCGCCCATGTTGCAAATAGTTCCCTTTCCTGTGCAGGAAAGCGACTCAGCGCCTTCGCCGAAATATTCAACGATGAACCCGGTTCCTCCTTTGACCGTAAGGATTCCTGCGATTTTCAGGATCACATCCTTTGCTGAAGCCCAGCCACTTAATTTCCCGGTAAGTTCAATGCCCAGGACCTTCGGCATTTTCAACTCCAGGGGCATGCCCGACATTACATCAACGGCATCTGCGCCGCCAACACCAATGGCAACCATGCCAAGTCCGCCGGCATTGGGCGTATGCGAATCTGTTCCGATCATCATTCCGCCCGGGAATGCATAATTTTCAAAAATCACCTGGTGGATGATCCCGGCCCCCGGTTTCCAGAATCCGATTCCGTACCTGGCCGAGACTGTTTCAAGAAAGTCATATACCTCTTTATTCTGAACCATGGCCGTGGCCAGGTCGGTCTTAACGCCAAGCTGTGCCTGGATAAGATGATCGCAATGCACTGTTGAAGGCACGGCTGCGCTGTCGCGGCCTGCTGTCATAAACTGAAGCAGCGCCATCTGGGCAGTGGCATCCTGCATCGCTACCCGGTCGGGCAGAAAATTGACATAATCGACTCCCCGATGGTAGGGTTCGGGAGGATTGGCATCGAATAAATGGCCATAAAGTATCTTTTCGGTAAGGGTCAATGGTTTGTCAAGAAGCGCTTTTGCATGCGCAACACCCATTGAGATTTTTTCGTAAGTACCTTGTATTAATTTAGTATTCACCAACATAATGAAGAATTTGACTTTTGAATTACGGATATATTTAGAAGTGTAAATGTAACACAAATTTTTATTCAGACCAAATTTGCGGGTATGAAAAATTGGAACAGTATTATCCTTTTTTTATTTTTGCATATTGACGAACCTTCGTTTCAGTTTCAGCAACAAACAACCTATGCGCGAACTTTATCAAAAAAACAAACTTTTTTTCCTGATCCTTATTGCAGCGGCGGCCGGGTATTTAATCTGGTATTTCTCGAACATCGTTGTCTTTATCATTGTGGCAGGTGTGGTTTCCATTATCGGAGGTCCGCTTGTGGAGATGCTCGACCGGATTAAAATAGGCAGGTTTCCTTTTCCCCACATGCTGAGTGTTTCGATCACACTGCTCCTCATCCTGCTGCTGTTCTTCGGCATGTTCAGCCTTTTCATTCCACTGGTGGTGAATGAGGCGAACCTGATCGGCAACATCGACGGAAAACAGCTGATGGCCTATTATCAGAGTGATGTGTCGAACTTACAGCAGATGCTTATCCGTTATGGCGTGATGCCACGAGGAACCACTATCGAATCCGCAGCAAAGCAAGCCATTCTGAAAATCATTGATTTCGGGATGTTTTCCAATGTGCTCTCCTCGATTATCTCGTTTACGGGCACCTTTTTTTTCAACCTGTTCTCCATCGTATTCCTCTCATTTTTCTTCCTGAAGGACCACCGGATGCTGCCCCGGTTTATTTTACTCATCACCCCCGAAAAGTATGAAGAACAGATAAAAAATATCATGTTAAAAAGCAAGGACCTGCTTTCACGCTATTTTATCGGGCTGATCATCCAGATCATTGCCAACATTATTACTTATTCGGTGGCTTTGTACCTTGTCGGGGTCTCAAATCCGCTGGTAATAGGGTTCTTTACCGGCATCATCATCATCGTGCCCTATCTTGGAGGGATTATCTCCATGATCATGGGGGTGATCCTCGGCGTGACAGGGGTGATCAGCGCAGGTGAATATGCCATGATCATGCCAATGGCCATAAGGATTATCGCTGCGATGTTTGTGGTGCAGACCATCGACAATAATGTCTTTGCCCCGCTGATCCAGGGAAAAAGCGTGAAAGCACATCCTGTGGAAATCTTCCTGGTGGTCATTGCAGCTGCCAGTTTCGGGGGAATTGCCGGGATGGTGGTGGCTGTTCCTGCCTATGGTTTTGTAAAGATCATCGCCCATGAATTTCTGAGTAATTTCAGAATTATTCGTCATATGTCGTAAAATAGTTAACTTTGATACCCTGTTGAATATACAGTGTTAATTTTCGATAATCATGGCTAATTCAGGTTCAAAAGTATTGCTCGCCGCCCTGGTAGGCGTGGCAGCCGGCATCGGGGTGGGAATGCTCATTGCCCCGGCAAAGGGTTCAAAGACCCGTAAACGGCTAAAAAAACGCATCATGGGAATCGCTGATATGATGCAGGATGACCTTTCTGAAAAGCTCAACGCCTTCAAGTCGGCATTCGGTGCGGAAGAAGCGGGAGAAGAGGAAGAATTTTCTGTTGAAGAGCCAGTTGTTGACGGGAAGGGGGAAAAATAATGGACTCGGGCAGAATTTCTGACAACATCTCCTCCCTGACGGAAAATGTGAAGGATTATGTCAATCTGAGGATCGACCTTGCAAAGCTTATCCTTACGGAGAAGATCGCCAAACTCGCCTCCTTTTTCCTGATCGCGGTCATTTTCTTCATCCTGGCCATGTTCCTGCTGCTGTTTCTCTCCCTCTCTTTCGTCTACTGGTTTGGAAACGATATCGGCCCCGCCTGGCTCGGCGCCCTCATCATCACTGCCGTATATGTGCTTGGAGGGATTACCATCTATGTGAAGCGGCATGAGTTCTTCATCAATCCTCTGGTAACGCATTTAACAAAAATACTGATGGAGGACAAAGATGAAAACGACTAAGCGGTACAAGGTAAAGTCCGACAAGATTCACTCCCTGCAGGATCTCAGCATGGAGAAACAGCGGCTTCGCATGGAGATCATGAAAACGGAAGCCAGCATTCATTCCGGTTACAGGGATGTTCTCAATGCACTAACCTTTAAAAACATCGCCAATTCGATGATCAGTGACATCTCAACCTCCTCAACGATTTTGACCAAAGTGTTGTCCTTCGGCAACTCCTTTTTGTCCAAACGAAGGAAAAAGAAGCAGGAGAAACTGAAAGAAAATCCCGACGCTTCCGGGTCATGAACCTGTCGCTAACCCGGGGCCTCAACCTGGTAAAAATCACTGCCGGTTACCTGGTTTCCAGAATTCTGAAAAGGGTTATTCATTGGGGAAACCCCATTGCCGTGAGCATTGAGCCGAACAATACCTGCAACCTGCGATGTCCCGAATGTCCGGCTGGTATGCAGGAACTTACCCGGCCCCGTGGTTTCATGCAGCCTGAATTGTTTCAATCCGTCATCAGCCAGTTTTTACCCCATCTCTCCTACCTCACACTCTATTTCCAGGGAGAGCCCTTTCTGAGCAAACATTTCCTTGATTTTGTTGTGTTTGCCACTTCAAAGAAGATCTTCGTTGCAACCTCCACCAACGGCCATTTTCTTGATGCTGGCACTGTTCAAAAAATCCTTGAATCGGGACTGAACCGGTTGATCATCTCCCTTGATGGCTTCGACCAGGAGAGTTACGGGGCCTATCGCCAGGGCGGCAATTTCGAAAAGGTTATTGCCGGAATCCGGTTGCTGGTCAGTGAAAAAAAACGTCAAAAAAAACAGACTCCGGAGATTATCCTGCAATGCCTCATCCTTAAATCCAATGAACAAGACCTTGACAAGATGAGGCGGTTGGCAAAGGAGTTGAGTGTAGACAAGCTCGAGTTCAAAACCGCCCAGTTCAACGATTTCGAACATGGCAATCCATTGATGCCCGAAAACCCAAAACACTCCAGGTACAAAAAGCTCACCAGTTTACCAGTTCACCCGCTCACCGGTTCACCCACTCCTCGGTTCACCCCCAAAACCCGCCACCCCAACTCCTGCTTCCGCATGTGGAGCAGTTGCGTGATCACCTGGGACGGAAAAGTAGTACCGTGCTGTTTCGACAAGGATGCCACCCATGTACTGGGCGATCTGACACACCAGGATTTCCGGGAAATCTGGAGAGGGAAGCCGGCAGATAATTTCAGGCATACCATCCTGCACAACCGGAAATCAGTGGATATCTGTAACAACTGCTCCCAATCCTTCTGAAAAATGACGAAATTGAAATGTACCGCGATGGTCTTGCTGGCAGTATTCTTTCATTCCATGGTTATGGTTGGGCAACAATCATCGGTCATCGGTACCTCAACTCCTTTTGGCTCAAATCCTTCCTGCGGAAAATATTTGCAAACCAGGGGATTCAGGATGTATTATGAGGTTTATGGCAACGGAGAGCCATTGCTGCTGATCCATGGTAATGGCGGATCAATTGCCTCGATGCAGGAACAGATCCCTTGGTTTTCAAAGCACTACCAGGTTATTGCAGCCGACAGCCGATCGCAGGGAAAGTCGCCCGATCCGCACGATTCCCTCTCTTATGAAATGATGGCCGATGACTGCAATGCGATGATGGACTCCCTGCACCTAAATCATATCCGGGTAATCGGATGGAGCGACGGGGGGATCATCGGGCTGCTGATGGCCATACGGCATCCCGGGAAGGTCGTGAAACTGGCAGTTACCGGGGCCAATATCCGGCCGGACTCCACGGCTTTTCCTGTCGCAGATATTGAATCCATGAAAGTGTCCTATGCAAACCTTGTGAAGCAGTCACAGGATCCCAGGGTGAAGAACGAGATCAAACTTACACGGATGATGATCGATCAGCCCAATATCACCCTGCAACAGTTGCAGCAAATCCAATGCCCGGTGCTTGTAATTTGCGGCGATCATGACCTTATCAAACCTGAACACACCCTGGAGATCTACCGGAGCATCCGCGATGCCCGGTTATGGATATTACCGGGTTCGGGGCACGACACCTGCATTAAATTCAGTGACGATTTCAACAACCAGGTTGAACGGTTCTTTAAACTATAATCCCATGATCATCGAAGCGTGTGTAAATTCAGCAATTTCGGCCATTGAAGCCCAGAAAGGCGGCGCCGACCGGGTAGAACTCTGTGAAAATCTGCATGATGGCGGTACAACTCCCAGCGCCGGGGCAATCCGCTTTGGCAGGAAGAACCTTCACATCGGGCTGTATGTTATGATCAGGCCGCGCGGCGGAGACTTCCTCTATTCCGATGATGAATTCGAAATCATGAAAGAGGATATCATTATGGTAAAAGACCTTGGCGCAGATGGTGTGGTTTTCGGCATCCTGTGTCCGGACGGTACGCTGGACAAGGAACGCATGAAGGTATTGATTGACCTGGCCCGCCCGATGGGGATTACCTGCCACCGGGCATTCGATATGACCGCCGATCCTTATAAAACGATGGAAGAGCTTATCAGCCTCGGTGTTGACAGGATTCTCACATCGGGACAACAACCCACAGCTACGCAGGGTGCATCCCTCATCAGGGAGTTGATTATTCGATCATCCGGCCGCATTGCCATCATGCCCGGCAGCGGGGTGAAGGAGTACAATGTAGCTGAGCTGATTAAAAGCACCGGGGCACAGGAGGTACACATCCACCTTGAAAAGCAGGAAGCCAGTGGAATGATATTCAAACAACCCAGTGTATACATGGGAATACCCGGACAATCTGAATTCGAAAGCGTTGTGACAGACCGGAATCGGGTTTATGAATTACGGCGAAAAATTGAAGGCTAACAGCTAGGGTTTTACGGTCAGAATGTGCTCAATGCTTCGATGAACTTTAGGATCCCTGAAGTAGCTTTTTCCTTCATGATGGTCAGGTTTGGAACGTAATACCGGGGTTCTGCTTCAGGGTCGATGAGGTATTTGGGTACACTGGCCGGCACATCCTTTAAAAGGCCGGCCGCAGGATAAACCATCAGGGAGGTTCCGATAACCATTACAATATCTGCACTTTGCACCAGCTTAATGGCTATCATGATATTAGGCACCGATTCGCCAAACCACACAATGTGCGGGCGTAACTGCGACCCTTTTTCACACAGGTCGCCAAGCTTCAGCTCCCAACCGTTAAGCATGCAGACCAACCCGGGATCGACACTCGACCTTACCTTCTTCAACTCCCCGTGCAGGTGGAGTACATTGGTGGAACCCGCCTGTTCATGCAGATCATCCACATTCTGAGTAATGATCTGAACATAATATTTTTTTTCAAGTTCAGCCAATGCAATATGGGCGGAATTCGGTTTAACCTCATAAAGTTGTTTTCTGCGCATATTGTAAAAATCAAGCACCATCTGCGGATCACGCTGCCAGGCATCCGGTGAGGCAACCTCCTCAATGCGATGGTTGTTCCAGAGACCGTCGGCATCCCTGAATGTCTTAATACCACTCTCCTGGCTTATACCGGCCCCGGAGAGGACGACCAGTTTTTTCATGACACAAAGATAATGCGCAGAATATTTAAATAATCACTATTTTCGAACAAACAATCCTCTATGAAAAAATCTGTCTTGTCACTGTTTTTTTGCTGCACCACATTCCTGTTCATTTCACTCAACAGCTTTGCCCAATCCAACCAACCCCCCGACTGGGAAAACCCGCGGCTCACAGGCATAAACAATGAACTGCCTCATGCAACCTATATCCCTTATGATAAAGAACAAGATGCATTGAAAGACAACTGGGCTATATCACCATATTATATGCTGCTCAACGGCACCTGGAAATTCAACTGGTCGGAAAACCCGGAAAGACGCCCGTTGAAATTTTATGAGGACTCCTTTGATGTCAGCAACTGGAAAGAGATTACGGTTCCCTCCACCATTGAAATACAGGGATATGGTTACCCGATTTATGTGAACCAGCCATACGAATTCAAGCACCTGATGAAACCGGATCCTCCCAGGGTGCCACACGATTATAACCCGGTGGCCAGTTACCGCCGCGATTTTGAAGTCCCGGCCGGATGGGATGGCCGGGAGATCTTCCTGCACTTTGGCGCTGTTAAGTCGTTTTGCTATGTCTACCTCAATGGTCAGCGTGTTGGCATGGGAAAAGATGCTAAAACCCCCACCGAATTCAACATCACAAACATGCTTCGTAAAGGCAAAAACACGCTTGGCATCGAGGTCTTCCGCTGGTCGGATGGTACTTACCTTGAATGCCAGGATATGTGGCGGATGAGCGGCATCAACCGTGATGTTTACCTCTTTTCAACCCCCAAAACCCATATCCGTGACTTCTTTGTAACTGGCGACCTGTTTTCGAACTACCAGCACGGGATTTTTAAAGTCCGCGCCATCCTTCAAAGTAAAGGAATCAATCCTCCGCCCGACCTTGACCGTCCTTTCACGCAGCCGGTTTTCTCACTGACCGTTTCCCTTTATGAATCTAAAACCAGCAAAACCCCGGAGTTGACAGAAACCATTGAATATAAACCAGGAAACTCTGGAGAGGATACGTTGTACGTTGAAAAGATGATCCCGAACCCGCGCAAATGGAGCGCAGAAACCCCGAATCTTTACCATGTGGTCCTTACGCTGAAAGATGAGTCGGGAAATGTGATCGAATCAATGGGATGCAGGATGGGTTTCAGGTCATCGGAAGTTAAAAACGGGCAGTTCCTGCTCAATGGAAAACCAATCCTGATCAAGGGTGTGAACCGGCACGAGCATGATCCCATAACCGGCCATGTGATCTCAAAGGAGTTGATGCTGAAAGATGTCACCCTGATGAAGGAGGCCAACATCAATACGGTAAGAACCTGCCACTATCCTGATGATCCCTACTGGTACGAGCTTTGCGATGAGTACGGGCTTTACGTGATCGATGAAGCCAACATCGAGTCGCATGGCATGGGGTATGATCCGGACAGAACCCTGGGAAACAATCCAGAATGGCGGGATGCACACCTGGACCGCACCGCCCGCATGGTGGAACGGGATAAGAACCACCCCAGCGTCATCTTCTGGTCCCTGGGTAATGAGGCCGGCAACGGATGCAATTTCGAAACCACCCACGACTGGGTCAAACACCGCGACAACAGCAGGCCGGTATGGTACGAACGGGCCGAACAGGGCGCCAACACCGATGTCTTCTGCCCGATGTACTGGGCGCCGTGGGATTTGAAATGGTATGGGTATTCCCGCCAGCTGCGACCGCTGATCATGTGCGAATATGCCCACGCCATGGGCAACAGCACCGGCAACTTCAAGGAGTACTGGGATGTGATCGAAAAGTATCCGCAACTGCAGGGTGGTTGCATCTGGGATTGGGTTGACCAGGGAATCCTGCGCAAAGGCGATGAAGCGGGTCAGCCCGACAGTTTTCTTTTCGGCGGCGACTTTGGCCCGAAGGATGTTCCGAGCGACGGGAATTTCATGTGCAATGGCATCATATTTCCCAACCGCAAACCCCATCCCGGCTATTGGGAGGTAAAGAAGGTTTACCAGTATGTAAAATTCAGATTGACCGATCCCGGGAAATGTTCTTTTGAGATATCAAATCACTATGACTTTTACGACCTTTCAAATACGGTGTTATCCTGGGAACTCCTGAGCAATGGCAAGGTGGTAACAGCAGGAAAATTGCCGTCATTTATCCTCCTTCCCGGTGATAAAAAGGGGATGAACATTGTCTTGCCTGCATTAAACCCGCAAGCCGAAACAGAATATTTCGTAAATGTGTACCTTAAAACATCCACCACACAGGGTGTATTAAAAGAAGGCCATATCCTTGCATCTGAACAACTTACGCTTCCCGTATTGTTAAAAGGCCAGAAAATTGAGGCCGGTAAAACAGGAAAAGGACCCGGGTTAAACCTGACCGAAAACGAAAACACTGCATCCATTGCCGGTGAAGGGTTTTCCATGGCCTTCGACAAGAAGAGAGGCACCCTCTCCTCCTGGAAATTCAGGGACACGGAACTGGTCGTGCAGGGGCTGCAACCCAATTTCCGCAGGGCGCCGACAGATAACGACATTGGCAACGGCATGCCAAAACGGTGCAAGGCATGGTTCGACGCTTCTGAAAACCGGAAAGTCGTAAAATGTGAGTTGAGCGCTGTTACAAAAGATACAATTTTCTTTACAGTGGTGTATATGTTCCCTGACTCCATCGGCACTGAAACGGTCTCTTATAAAGTTCTGTCGGATGGAAAAGTAACCGTGACAACCTCCTTCAAACCGCTGAAGGAAAAGTTGCCCGAGTTGCCCCGCTTCGGACTGAACATGCAGATCAGCCCCGACTTTCATAAGATTTCCTGGTATGGCCGCGGTCCGTGGGAAAACTACTGCGACCGTAAGACCGCCTCTTTTGCGGGCATCTGGGAAAGCACTCCTGAAGGGCAATTCACACCTTATATCCGCCCGCAGGAGAATGGGTATAAAACAGAAGTAAGATGGGTAACTTTTGAGACCGGGAAACATATCACACTGAAGTTCACAGGACTGCCATTGCTCAGTTTCAGCGCACTGCCATACACCTACGATGACATGAAGGGATTCAGACAAACCGGAAAACATATCCATGATCTGAAAAAGAACCCATTTGTCGATCTCAATATCGACTACCTGCAGATGGGAGTCGGCGGCGATGACAGCTGGGGTGCACGGGTTCATGAAGAATATACCATCCCGGCAAAGGAGTATAACTACTCGTTTACCATGGAAGCATATCCTGGCGGGGAAATGGTAAAATAGAGCTGCGCGGTCACTATTCCCTGTCCTTTAAAATTAATCTCAATGAAGTGTCGCCGGTGAAATAGTTCCAGGCCCAGTTGATGAAGATGATGAGTTTATTCCGCACACTGAGGATCAGCATCAGGTGAAGGAACATCCAGGTAAACCAGGCAAGACGGCCTTTGAACGACATGAACGGAAGGTCAACCACCGCCTTGTTCCGGCCAATGGTGGCCATGGAGCCAAGGTTGACATATTCATATACCTTCAATGGTTTTCCGAGGAGCATGGCTTTAAGGTTCCTGGCAAGGTTTTTCGCCTGGTTGATGGCCACATTGGCCACCTGGGGGTGCCCTTTGGGGTAGAGCGGCGTTTCCATGCTAGCGATATCCCCTACCGCATAGATATCCTGGTAGCCATTAACAAGGTTAAAACGGTCAACCCTGAGGCGGTTTCCAGCCAGGATATCCTCTTTCTTCAAACCATCGATCAGGTTGCCGGTAACGCCTGCTGTCCATATCACCTGGCGGCTTTTAATCGTTTCTCCATTGTTCAGCAATACTGTATTGCCGTCATAATCCTTCACAAATACACTGGTTACCACCTCTACACCCATGGATATAAGATATTCCATAGAAGCGCTTTTTGCCAGCTGGCTCATGCTTCCAAGGGTGTCTGGACTCCCTTCAAGCAGGAGGATCCTGATGCGGCTGATATCGCGGGCTGAGAAATCCTTTGGCAGGATTTTCCGTTTGATCTCGGCAAACGACCCCGCGAGTTCCACACCGGTGGGCCCGGCTCCTACAATGACCACATTGAGCAGGTACTCTTTCTCCTCCTCACTTGCCGATAGCAGCGCTTCGAAATTCTCGAGGATGTTGTTGCGGATCTTGATGGCATCGTAGGTGGTCTTCAGTCCGTAAGCATACTTTTCGAGGTTGCTGTTGCCAAAAAAATTGGTTTTGCACCCCGTAGCGATCACCAGGATGTCATAGCTAAACTCCCCGATGGTGGTGGTGATCATCTTCTCCTCAGAATTTACCGCCAGTACCCCGGCAAGCCTGATTTGCAGACTCTTCCGGTCCCTGAAGAGTTTCCTCAGCGGGAAGGTGATGCTGGTCGGTTCCAGCTGGGAAGTTGCCACCTGGTAAAAGAGCGGCTGGAACTGGTGATGGTTGAGGCGGTCGATCAGGAGGATTTCAAACAGGTCGGGATCAAGGTTCCTGACGAGTTGTACACCGGCAAAACCTCCGCCGACGATGATTACTTTTTTGGGAAGGAGAGACATGGGGCAAAGGTACGGAGAAAAGGGGACGGGCGGACAAGCGGACGGGCGGACAAGCGGACAAGCGGACAAGTGGACGGGTGGACAAGTGGACGGACGGACGGGCGGACAAGTATCAGTGTTGGGCGGCGAAGCGGTGGATGTCGTCGGGGGTGATGGTTCCGTCGCAGAGGATGGCGAGGCGTTCGATGACGTTTTTCAGTTCACGGATGTTGCCGGTCCAGCGTAAGGTTTTCAGGGCATCCATGGCTTCCGGGGAAATCTCCATCGGGTTTTTTCCCATGCCTGTGCAGTAATCGGAGAGGAATTGCACGGCCAGCAGGGGAATGTCATCCACCCGCCTGTTCAATGGCGGAACTTCAATGAGGATCACACTCAAACGGTGGTAAAGATCCTCCCGGAAAGTTTTATTTGCAATCTCTTCCCGGATGTTCTTGTTGGTGGCAGCGATCACCCGGACATCTACGGGGATCTCTTTCTCTCCTCCCACCCTTGTGATCTTGTGCTCCTGGAGGGCCCTCAGCACCTTTGACTGGGCGGACAAACTCATGTCGCCGATCTCATCCAGGAAGAGCGTACCGCCGTTGGCCTGTTCGAAATCGCCCTTGTGCTGCTTGATGGCCGAGGTAAACGAACCCTTTTCATGGCCAAATAGGTTGCTCTCAATCAGTTCAGCAGGAATGGCGGCACAGTTTACCTCGATAAACGGGCCGTTACAGCGGTTGCTCAGTGCATGCAGGTGGCGGGCAACCAGCTCCTTGCCGGTTCCATTCTCCCCGGTGATCAGCACACGGGCATCGGTTGGAGCCACTTTGGCAATCATTGTGCGAATCTGCATCATCGGTTCGGAGAGGCCGATCATTTCGTAATTATCACCAATCCTGCGTTTTAGCAGCCTGGTCTCCTCCACCAGGCGCGTGCGGTCGAGTGAATTCCGCAAAGCCACCAGGAGGCGGTTCAGGTCAATGGGTTTGGAGATATAGTCGTATGCTCCCTTTTTAATGGCCTCTACCGCGGTCTCAATGGTTCCGTGTCCCGAGATCATGATCACCGGCGTATCGGTGATCTCAAAAATTTTAGAAAGTACTTCGATCCCATCCATCTTAGGCATCTTGATGTCGCAGAGAATGGTGTCATACCTGTTCTCCCTGATCATCTGCAGGCCGATCTCTCCATCAGCGGCATCATCCACTGCATATTTTTCATACTCCAGGATCTCACGCAGGGTGCTCCGGATGCTTCTTTCGTCGTCAATTACCAGGATTCTGGGCATATGCATTTGAAGGTTTAATCAGTCAAAGGTAAGACAACTTTGGATAACTTTGTAAACTGATGCAAAACCTCAAACCCAGTGCCGGCGCTCTGTACTTTTCCTTTTTCTTTGCCATCCTGGCAAGCACCTGGTCCATTGGATTTTCTCAATCGCCCCGGGGGCTGCTGAAATTTCCCTGGGCAGGTGGTCTGAACGCATGCCAGTTTTGTGCCATCGATCTCAACCACGACGGCATTGACGACCTTCTGATCTTCGACCGCCATGGAAACCGGAAACTGACTTTCATCAACCACGGCGCACCCAACACCATTGACTATGAGCTCGCCCCTGAATATGGCCGGCAACTGCCCGATCTGCACGATTGGGTTGTCTCCGTGGATTATAACTGCGACGGGAAGATGGATCTTTTCACCTATGGCATGGGCGGGGTGCGGGTTTTTAAAAATGTGTCAGATACCACTTTAAAGTTTACCATGGTTACCGATCTGCTGGCATCCTACTACTACACAGGCAAAGTGGGGATTCTCGTTACCAGCGTCGATTACCCCGCACTGGCCGACATCGATAATGACGGTGACCTTGACCTGCTAACCTTCTTCGGACTAGGCGCTTATGTTGAATACCATAAAAACCTCTCCATGGAGAAGTACGGGAGATGCGACAGTCTCGATTTCAAACTGGCAGATCCCTGCTGGGGAAAGTTTAAGGAGAGCGAGGGAGGGAACAGGGTCACATTAAATTCCAGCTGCAGGGAAGGAGCATTTCAACAATCCACATACAACGAACCAGACAAGGGAACAAGGCATACAGGGTCAACGTTGCTGGCGCTCGATTTAAATGATGACGGCCTCAAGGAGCTGATTCTCGGGGATGTGGACTATCCCGGGCTTGCTGCCCTATACAATGGTGGCACTCCTGATTCTGCCTTTATGGTATCACAGGATACGGCTTTCCCGTCAAACACGAAACCGGTGCACCTCTTCTCATTCCCTGCGGTTTCTAACCTCGATATCGACAACGACGGACTGAAAGATCTGCTGGTCTCCCCTTTCGATCCTGCCCTCAGCACCGCCGACAATTACAACTGCGTGTGGTTCTATAAAAACAGGGGTACAAACACCCGGCCACAGTATGAGTTTCAAACGGACCGGCTCTTCCGCAACGAAATGATGGACTTCGGATCTGCTTCACATCCTGTCCTTTATGACATGAATGGTGATGGATTACAGGATTTGCTCGTCGGCAATGAAGGAATCTATGACTCTTCCTACTACAAAGAGACCTTGCTGCATTCGGTGTATACCTCAAAAATTGCCTATTTCCGGAACACCGGAACCGTAACAAACCCTGTATTCAACTTCATTACCGATGACCTGGCCGGAATTTCTTCGCTGAGCCTGCATGGAGCTTACCCGGCAGCCGGCGACCTCAATGGCGACGGTTTTCCAGACCTGTTGGTGGGCAGCAGCAATGGAACCCTGGTATACTTTAAAAATACCGGATCCGTTTCCGGCAACCCGGTTTTTGAACCTCCCGTCATGAACTGGCAGCTGATCGATGTGGGAAGTTACAGCGCTCCGCAACTTTTTGACCTCGACAAAGATCAGGTACCCGAGCTGATCGTTGGAAAACAAAAGGGAACCCTGAGCAGTTACAAGAACACCGGCACACCCGGAAACCCTCTATTTTCACTGGTCACAGAGAACCTTGGCAAAGTTGATGTAACCAACTATGTCATTTCATACGATGGCTTCAGCACCCCTTGCTTTTCAAGGCATTCAGACGGCTCAACATTCCTGGTGGTGGGATCGGATGAAGGCCGGCTCCACCTTTTTGAAAACATCGATCAGAACCTCAGCGGAACATTCACCGAAGTTACGGGCCTGTTCGGCTGGCTCTCCCCAACCCCGGCTGACACCCTTCTCGGCTGGCAGACTTCTCCTGCCATCGGCCATTTGAGCGACCCCGGCGACTTTGACCTCATCACCGGAAATTTCTCAGGAGGGCTGAATTACATCACCAGGCGCCTTCCCGCCACGATCATCCCGGGAACAGAAGAGCCAACTGCACCGGGAACCGGCCGACTTGTCGTTTTTCCAAATCCGGCTAATCAAAGTGTCACCATTTCATCCCCGCAGCTCCACACCCCTCCTCCCGCCTCCAGCCTTGTCATCATGAACCTCCCTGGTCAGAAAATCCTTGAACTCCCCTTCCACGGATCAACAACCCTCAACATCCAAAACCTCGCCCCCGGAATCTACCTGATCCGCAGCGGATCACTCACCGCCAAACTCATCATCTCCCGCCCCGAATAACTGTCTCCCCCCATTCCCTAATGTTATAATACATCTTTCCCAGCCAAAATAAAATGCTGAAAGTTTGATTACCTCTTTCTGTTTTCCCGATTAAGCAATCATTAGGATAGCAATATTCCTGATGAGTAATTAATCTGGTATTAACCGCCCGGTGCTTCTCTGTGTGGGCTCTTTGAACCTCTGTGACTCCTCTGTACAACTCCGTGTAACTATTTATTTCACAGAGAACCACGGAGGAGGCACAGAGAACCACAGAGAAAAACGAAATAAATGGAACTCGACAGGATTACGGAGAAAATTATTGGATGTTCACCCGCTCTCCCGTCCGCCCGTCCCCCTGTCCCCCTGTCCCCTTGTCCACTTGTCCACTTGTCCCCTTGTCCCCTTGTCCCCTTGTCCGCCCGTCCGCCTCCCAAAAACCCCTTTTCCCAAAAAAAGTTATCAACAGTGGAGTCAAGTGGAGCTAAGTGGAGCAATTTTAATATATCTTAGCAGTCTGAAACTAAAGAAGGTGTCAACAACAAATCTCATTGGTGAATTTGAATGCAGGCTTGATAACAAAAGCCGCATCATTCTTCCGGCAGCGCTGAAAAAGCAGATCAGCCCGGAGGCCCATGACCAGTTTGTCCTTAACCGTGGATTTGAAGGTTGCCTGGTGCTCTATCCCCAGGATGTGTGGGATGAAACCACCCAAAAAATGCGCAACCTCAATCTTTTTATGACCGACGCCCGTCTTTTTATGCGAAAATTCAGCAATGGCGCTACTCCTCTTGTCCTCGACAGTCAGAACAGGCTCCTCTTACCAAAGCCATTGCTTGATTATGCGAAGATTGACAAGGAGATCATCCTGTTTGCCTATGCTGACCGTATTGAAGTGTGGGACAAGAAAACCTACATGGAACAGCTCTCCGACGATTCGGTAGATTTCGCCAAACTGGCTGAGAAAGTAATGGGGAACCCCGACAAAACCAATACCGGCAATGGAATATCATAGAAGTGTGCTGCTTGATGAAAGCATAAAAGCGCTTAACATCAGGCCCGGAGGTATTTATGTCGACGCCACCTACGGAGGAGGAGGGCATGCCAGGGCATTGCTCCAGCAACTCGAAGGGGGCCGCCTGATTGCTTTTGACCAGGACGAAGAGGCCATTATGAACCGCATCGATGATCCCAGGCTGGTCATGGTGAACAACAACTTCCGCTTCCTGCGGAATTTCCTGAAGCTTCACCACGCGTCACCAGTGGATGGAATCCTTGCCGACCTTGGCATCTCATCCCACCAGATCGATCAGCCTGAACGCGGGTTCTCCACCCGGTTCGACGGTGTCCTCGACATGCGGATGGACCAGAAAAAAAAGCAGACGGCCAAAGATATTGTAAACCATTACAGTGAAGAGAACCTCAGCGACCTTTTTTTCACCTACGGGGAGATCAGGAATGCCCGGAAACTGGCATCCAGGGTTGTCGAAGCCCGGAAAGTAAAACCAGTTGAAACAACCAGCGCACTGAAAGAGATCGCCAATACCTGCGCCGAACGCGGCAAAGAGTTCAAATACCAGGCCCAGATATTCCAGGCGCTCAGGATCGAAGTAAACCAGGAGATGGACTCTTTAAAGGAGTTTCTCAAACAGGCATGCCAGGCATTGAAACCGGAAGGCAGACTTGTGGTGATCGCCTACCATTCACTGGAAGACAAACTGGTGAAGAATTTTTTCCGTTCCGGCAACTTCGAGGGAACCATTGAAAAAGATTTTTATGGCAATGTCCTTGCACCGATGAAGGTAATCACTCGCAAGGCAATTGTCCCGACAGATAAGGAAATTGAAGAAAACAGCCGTTCCCGGAGCGCAAAACTGCGGGTTGCCGAAAAAACAGGGCCGTGAAGGAAAACTTGAGCTATAACGACCAGGACGAGCTTCTGAATGAACCTCCGGCAGAGGAAACCACCCCGGAAATTCAGGACCATGAAACCGGTGTACCCGGGAAGTCAAGGGAACCTGTCAAGGCCGTAAAGAAGTCCAATAAAAGCAGGAAGGCTGTCCAGGACCTGCTTGGCGGAGATTACCTCTCCAAGGAGTGGGTAACGGGGAACCTGGGATTCATCCTGTATGTAGGCCTGCTCGCAATGGTCTTTATCGCAAACACCTACAGTACTGAAAAGAAATTCAAAATGATTGAACGGACCAAATCTGAATTGAAGGAGCTTCGGTATGAGTACATCACCACCAAGTCTGTCCTGATGTTCCAGGGCCGCCAGTCGGAAATATCAAAACGCGCCGTCAGCCTTGGACTGAAGGAAGCAAAGATGCCTCCTTTTAAGATCCTTTATTCGGGACAGACGCTACAGTCAAACAAGCCGTGAGACAATGAAAGAGATCAAGAAAGACATATTGGTCCGTGTTTACCTGGTTTACCTGGCGGTTCTGCTGTTCGGCATTTTCATCATTGCCCGGGTGGTCATGATCCAGCAGTTTGAGAAGAAGGAGTTCATGGAGATGGCAAAAAAACAGGAGATCCACCTGTTCGAGATGGAGGCGATACGCGGCAATATCCTTGCCGATGATGGAAGCCTGCTCGCTGTTTCCATTCCCATTTTTGAAGTCAGGATGGATGTGATGACCGATTCTATCACCGATGATGTTTTCAGGAACAATGTCGATTCGCTTGCCATCTGCCTTTCAAAGCTCTTCAACGACCGCACCCCTGCCTCATACAAGGATATGCTCTGGGAAGGAAGGAGAAATCTGAATCGTTACATGCTGATCCAGCGCGATGTGACCTACCCCGACCTCAATAAAATGAGACATTTTCCGATTTTCAGGCGCGGAAAATACAAAGGAGGCCTGATCGTCCTGGCACAGTATGAGCGGGAACTCCCTTACAAGTCACTGGCCCGCCGGATCATCGGTTATGAAAGCGGGGAAGGGACTCACAAAGTATTTGTTGGACTGGAAGGCTCATTTACCAAAAATCTGCAGGGTGTGAACGGACAGCGGCTCATGCGCCGCATCGGGGCCACTGCCTGGGTGCCCGTGGATCCTGACAGCCAGGTTGAACCTCAGAACGGGAACGACATCATCACCACCCTCGATGTGAATCTCCAGGACCTGGCAGAGACCTCCCTTCGCAAGGAGCTTATTGCCGACAGCGCCGACCACGGTTGTGTGATCCTCATGGAGGTTAAAACCGGCTACATCCGTGCCATGGCCAACCTCGGCCTCAGCAAAAAAGGAATCTATGAGGAGATCTTCAACTATGCAATCGGTGAAAGCCAGGAGACCGGTTCCACATTTAAGCTGGCATCATTCCTGGTCGCGCTCGACGACCGGAAAATAGATCTCACCACCCCGGTAAACTGTTCTGGAGGGATCACCTACTATTCGGGTCGGAAAATGGAAGATTCCCACCACGGTCTTGGGGTGATCACCGCCCTCCAGGTATTTGAAAAATCGTCGAATGTGGGGACATCCAGAATGGTCTATTCAGCTTACGCGGACTCCGCGCAACGATACATCGACGGACTCTACCGCATCGGGATCAACAGGCCGCTCGGCCTTCAGATCGCCGGAGAGGGGCGCCCCTATATCAAGACAACCAAAAGCAAATACTGGTCAGCGCTTTCGCTGCCATGGATGTCGATCGGCTATGAAATTTCGCTGGCCCCCATCCACCTTCTTTCACTCTACAATGCCGTTGCGAACAACGGCGTGATGGTGAAACCGCTCTTTGTCCGTGAAATTCGCAAGAACGGTCAGCTGGTTCAACGATTCAACCCGGTGGTGATCAACCCGCAAATCGTCTCCCCATGGGCTATCCAGCAAGCAAAGCTACTGCTTGAAGGCGTGGTGACCGAAGGAACCGGATTCAGCATTAAATCTCCAAACTATGCCATCGCCGGAAAGACAGGCACCTGCCAGATCGCTGCAGGCAATAAAGGTTACCGCCAGGGAACAAAACAGGTCCAGTATAAAGGGTCGTTTGTTGGCTATTTCCCCGCCGATAACCCGAAATACTCCCTGATCGTCGTGATCGTCAATCCCAGGAAAGGAAAATACTACGGTGGAGCCGTTGCAGCGCCTGTTTTCCGTGAATTGTCTGATAAACTTTATGCGATCCGCCCCGATATCATGATCCCTCTGCCCGTTGATACGATCTCTTCGCGGATTCCTTTCGCACAGTCAGGACAAATGAAAGATATCTCCACCACATTCTCTCAGCTCAGGATGAAAGCCCAGCCTCAAAATTCTCAATCGATATGGGCGCGGCCTGAAACCTCTTCAAACAACATCGTTCTGGCCCAGGCAGCCGTGGTGAAGGGAACCATGCCGGATGTTTGCGGAATGGGCCTGAAAGACGCACTTTATCTACTTGAACAACAAGGTCTTAATGTATTGGTAAATGGAAAAGGCACCGTAGTGAAACAATCTGTCGCCCCCGGGATTACCATATATAAAGGAATGCCTGTGGTGATCGAACTCAGACTCAATCTGGAAAAACCCAAAACTCCGGGATGATGCTGCTCCACGAAATCATCGGCCATTATTCAGTCACCGCCATCCATGGCAGAACCGACATTCCCATCAGCGGAATCGAGTTCGATTCGCGGAAAGTGATGCCTGGAAACCTCTTTTTTGCTGTCAGGGGAACTACCTCCGATGGTCATGACTATATTGGCAAAGCCATTGATAACGGAGCAACAGCGATTGTTTGCGAACAATTGCCTGCATTAACTACACACAACGTCACCTACGTCGTCACAGATAAATGCAGCAATGCACTGGGGATCATGACCTCCCGGTTTTACGGGGATCCTTCATCCGGGTTAAAACTGATCGGTGTAACCGGAACCAACGGGAAAACAACCACGGTCACCCTTTTGTACAGGCTGTTTACCGAACTTGGTTATGGTACCGGGCTGATCTCTACCATCTGCAATAAAATAAATACAGTTGAACTGCCGTCAACCCATACCACACCCGACCCGGTGCAACTCAATGAATTACTGGCCCGGATGGTCAGAGAGGGCTGTGAATACTGCTTTATGGAGGTATCCTCCCACGCGGTGGACCAGGAACGGATTGCAGGCTTGACCTTTGCCGGTGGAGTTTTCACCAACCTTACACACGATCATCTTGATTATCATAAAACATTTGACGCCTATCTGCAGGCTAAAAAAATATTCTTCGACCAGTTGCCCGAAACAGCCTTTTCTCTGGTAAATAAAGATGATAAGAATGGCAAGGTGATGGTTCAGAACACAAAATCTGCCAAATACACCTATAGCCTGCAGGCAATGGCCGACTTTCGCTGTAAAATCCTCGAAAGCCAGTTTGACGGCATGCATCTCAACATCGATGGTCATGAAGTGTGGGTTAAACTCATCGGCTCCTTCAACGCCTGCAACCTGCTGTCGGTATATGCCACGTCTCAGTTGCTGGGACAGGATAAAAACGAGGTACTCACCCGCCTCAGCCGGATGGAACCGGTGGCAGGCCGTTTCAACTATGTCATCTCACCCGAAGGGATCACCGGTATTGTGGATTATGCTCATACTCCGGATGCCTTGAAAAATGTCCTGGAAACCATCAACGACATCCGCACCCACCAGGAGCAGCTGATCACCGTTGTTGGTGCCGGGGGAAACCGCGACACCACCAAACGTCCTGTCATGGCGAAGATCGTGGCAAACCTGAGCGACCGGGTCATCCTTACCTCCGACAATCCCCGGAATGAAGATCCTGAAACCATACTGGCACAGATGAAGGCCGGCGTGGAGATTCACCAGGCAAAAAAGGTGCTGGTCATCGAAAACCGCCTGGAAGCGATTAAAACCGCCTGTGCCCTTGCCAGACGCGGCGACATCATCCTGGTTGCCGGCAAAGGGCATGAAAACTACCAGGATATCAAAGGGGTAAAGCACCATTTTGATGACAGGGAGGTGCTAAATGATCTGTTCGGAAACAATAACATGATAAACCGGTAACCTTATGCTGTACTTCCTCTTCACCTGGTTGCATAAAGCATTCAACATCCCCGGGGCCGGCGTGTTTCAGTACATCTCGTTCAGGGCAGCGGCAGCTCTTATCACCTCACTGTTCATCTCGATGATCATCGGAAAAAGGCTAATCGCATTTCTGAAAAGGAAACAGGTGGGAGAAACCGTGCGTGACCTGGGACTGGAGGGACAAAATATCAAGCAGGGAACTCCAACCATGGGAGGACTGATCATCCTCGCTGCCATCCTGGTTCCTTCATTGTTGTTTGCCAAACTTAACAACCTCTATATCATTGTGATTCTTATCGCAACAGTCTGGCTGGGAATCATCGGATTCCTCGATGATTACATCAAAGTCTTCAAAAAAGACAAGATGGGTTTGCCCGGCAAACTGAAAGTGCTTGGACAGGTAGGCCTGGGACTCATCGTAGGTTTTACCATGTATTTCAGCGACAACATTGTAATTCGTGAACGGGTCAGGCAAACAGCCTATGTTCCTACGGCCGATGTATTTGCCATGGAATCAACAACAGACAAGAGCAAATTATTCTCCAAAACACCTGTAAAGTCAACGAAAACGACCATCCCCTTTTTCAAGAACAACGAATTTGATTACAGCTCACTGGTCTCCTGGATGGGTGAAGGCGCTAAAAAATGGACCTGGCTGGTCTTCATCCCCATTGTCATATTCATTGTCATTGCAGTATCCAACGGGGCAAATCTCACCGATGGCATTGATGGACTGGCCACCGGAACCTCCGCCATCATCGGGCTTACCCTTGGCGTTCTTGCCTATGTGTCGGGCAACATCGTATTTGCCAACTACCTGAACATCATGTATATTCCAAACACAGGCGAACTGGCGATCTATATTTCAGCCTTCGTGGGGGCATGCATCGGCTTTTTATGGTATAACTCATACCCGGCGCAGGTTTTCATGGGAGACACCGGGAGCCTGGCCCTCGGAGGAATCATTGCCGTATTTGCCATCATGATCAGGAAGGAGATCCTCATCCCGATTCTTTGCGGAATATTCCTCGCTGAAAACATGTCGGTCGTGATCCAGGTCAGCTGGTTCAAATTTACGAAACGGAAATTCGGTGAAGGGCGGCGGGTTTTCCTGATGTCGCCACTGCACCACCATTACCAGAAACTGGGCTACAAGGAGCCGAAGATTGTGATGCGATTCCTGATTGTGGGCATCATGCTGGCAGTACTAACAATTGTTACACTTAAACTAAGATAAAAACCATGACATTCGAAGCATTGGCAAAACAGGGACAAACTACCGTGTATCACTCGCTGGCAGCCTCCATCGGACCGAAGATCCGGGAAATCCGGAAAGAATTTATCAAGGAGAGCTTCTATGGTTTTCAGCAGGTGGAGCACCGGCTTGAGACTGTGGTCATCATCAAAAACATGGAATTTATCAACGATTCTCACTCCTCGACACTGAATGCCACCTGGTTTGCCCTTGAAAGCGTATCCAGGCCCATCATATGGATCGTTGGAGGCGTTGAGTGCGGAAATGATTATGCTGTACTGCGCCATCTTGTAAGAACAAAGGTAAAAGCAATAATTTGCCTGGGGCTTGAAACCGCCCGGATTCACGAAGCCTTTGATGAACTTGATATTCCGGTCACCGATGCCATTTCAATGGAGGAGGCCGTACAGACATCCTATTACCTGGGAGACAACGGCGATGCCATTCTCCTTTCGCCGGCATCTCCCTCTTTTGATCTGTTCAAAGATTACGAAGCTCGGGGAAACGCCTTCCGGAAAGCGGTTAAAAACTTATAAGAGAGACGAAAATGCTTAAAGTTGCCAAAGATATCAAAGGGGATAAGGTGATCTGGATCGTTGTGGTCATCCTGTGCATTTTTTCATTGCTGGCTGTTTACAGTTCAACCGGCACCCTGGCGTATAAGAAACAGCACGGCAACACGGAGTATTATCTCTTCAAACACTTCATGATCCTGGCATTCGGACTTGCCCTGATGTACATCACCCATCTTGTCAAGTACACCTACTATTCCAGGATTTCGCAGATCGGTCTTTTTCTGACCTTTCCCCTGTTGTTTGTGACGCTGATCTCCGGCACCAACCTGAACGAGGCCAACAGGTGGCTTACGGTCCCCATTGTGAATCTCACATTCCAGAGTTCCGATGTGGCAAAACTCTTCCTGATCATGTACCTCGCCAGGATTCTCAGTAAAAAACAGGAGCTGGTCCAGGATTTCCAGAAAGGGTTCCTCCCCGTGATCATCCCGGTGATTGCAGTGACGCTGCTCATCCTCCCGGCCAACTTTTCAACTGCAGCCATCCTTTTTGTCACATGCATTGTCCTGATGTTCATCGGCAGGATCAGCATGAAGTATATGATCTCACTCGGAATCCTTGGAATCGTTGGAATTGTGATGATCTTCATGCTGTCGAAGTCGTTTCCGGGACTTTTTCCCAGGGGTACCACCTGGGTTGCCCGAATCGACCATTACATCAATAAAGATAAGGAAGATCTTGATGCCAATTACCAGGTTGACCAGGCCAAGATCGCCATCGTTCAGGGAGGAATTCTCGGAAAATCGCCGGGGAAAAGCACCCAGCGCAACTTTCTGCCTCATCCTTACTCTGATTTCATCTTTGCGATCATCATTGAAGAGTACGGACTTGTTGGAGGAGGTTTCGTTCTGCTGCTCTACCTGATCCTCTTTTTCCGGGTGATCAGGATAGCCACCAAAAGCCAGGGAAATTTCGGCTCCCTGCTGAGCATCGGAATTGGGTTCAGCCTGGTTTTCCAGGCGCTCATCAACATGGCTGTGGCCGTGAACCTGTTCCCTGTAACCGGCCAAACCCTCCCGCTGGTAAGTATGGGAGGTACATCGATCTGGTTTACAAGCATCTCCCTCGGGATCATCCTGAGTGTGAGCCGAACGGCAGAAATTGAGACCAGGGATGGTACCGAAGTCGAAATACTACAGGAACCAACCCGCAGTAAAAACCCCAAACCCATCCCTGCCACATGATAAAAGTCATCATCAGCGGAGGCGGAACCGGAGGGCATACCTTCCCGGCAATTGCCATTGCCAACGCACTGAAGGCAAAGGTGAAGGATATTGAATTCCTCTTCATCGGCGCCAAAGGGCGGATGGAGATGGAGAAGGTTCCCCAGGCAGGATATCGCATTGAAGGATTGACCATCAGCGGCTTCCAGCGACGCCTCACCTGGAAAAACCTGGTTTTCCCGTTTAAACTCATCGGAAGCCTGCTCAAGGCCTGGTCCATCATTTCGGAATTCAAACCCGACGTGGTGATCGGTGTGGGCGGCTATGCCAGCGGCCCCACCCTGCGCGTAGCAACATTTAAAAAAATCCCCTGCCTTATCCAGGAACAAAACTCCTTTCCCGGAGCCACCAACACCCTGCTCAAAAACAAAGTCCGGAAAATATGTGTGGCTTATGAAGGAATGGAAAAGTTTTTCCCGGAAAGTAAAATTGTGTTTACCGGCAACCCGGTGAGGCAGGACCTGATGGATGTTGCAAAAAAAAGGGATGCAGGGCTGAAGCATTTCAAACTTGCGGAAGGACGGAAAACGGTGCTCGTGATCGGCGGCAGCCTGGGAGCCCGTACCATCAACCAGGCCATGTTAAAATTCGCAGGCGACCAAACAGCGATCAGCAACATCCAGGTGATCTGGCAGACCGGGAAATATTATTATAAACAAATGTCGGAAAGCTTTACAAAATTGTCCCCGGCTCATAAAAATATCCATCTGCTTCCCTTCATCGACCGCATGGATCTCGCCTATGCCGTCGCAGATATCATCGTCTCCAGGGCAGGAGCCATCGCCATTTCCGAGTTGTGTATCGTAGGCAAACCGGCCATTCTCATTCCTTCGCCCAATGTGACGCAGGATCATCAGACAAAAAATGCCCGCGCCCTTGAATCCCGCCATGCAGCCATTCTGCTTCCGGATGTTGAGGCCGTTGACCAACTCTCACAAATCATTCTCAATACGCTTTCAAACGAATCCCTTCAATCGGAGATGAAAAAGAACATGACCTCCATGGGAATTTCAGACGCCGCCGATAACATCGCCGACGAAGCCCTTGCCCTTCTGCCTCAAGATTCATCACCCAATGTTCAATATTCAGGATTCGACATCCCCTCCTCCGTCTACCTTCTCGGAATCGGCGGGATCGGAATGAGCGCACTGGCAAGATATTTCTCCCTGATGGGTGCCTCCGTCTCAGGTTATGACAAAACGCAGACTCCCCTCACCGATGAGATGATCCGTGAAGGGATGAAAATTCACTTCACTGAAGACATTGGCCAGTTACCGGCCAATCCCGGTCTGGTTATCTATACACCTGCCATTCCGGAGGAACACGCGGAGTTTCGCTATTTCAGGGAACATGGCATTCCCATGAAAAAAAGGGCAGAAGTTCTGGGCATGATCTCCCGGGACTACCTTACCATTGCTGTTGCAGGAACTCATGGGAAAACAACCACCTCCACCATGATCGCGCATATCCTGCGTACAGCGGAAGCCGACATGATGGCATTCCTGGGTGGGATTTCAAAAAATTATCAGACAAACTTCCTGGCAAGACCAGCACAACCCATTGAATCCGGGAAACAAAGCGAAGCTGCCCTCCTGCCCTGGTGTGTTGTTGAAGCCGATGAATACGACAGGTCATTCCTGCAACTTACTCCCCACATTGCTGTCATCACCTCTGCAGATGAAGATCATCTCGATATCTACCACAATTATGAGGAGTTGAAACGAGCCTTCTCCCGGTTCACTTCAAAGATCGGTCCCGGCGGATCCCTCATTATGAAGGCTGGCACCCCGGTTAAACCCATAAATCGGACAAATTACGACGTAACTGACTATGCAATAAGCGCCGGCGCCCATTACCATGCAGACAATATCAGGGTCGAAGACGGATTGTTCCATTTCGATTTCATCCACCCCGCGGGCACCCTCTGCGACCTGGTCCTTGGAGTCCCCGGTAAATTCAACCTTGAGAACGCAGTTGCCGCCCTGGCGGTCGGACATTTGCTGGGTATCGGTGAAGAACATCTCAGAACTGCAATGCAAACTTACAAGAGTGTCCTGCGCCGCCTCGACTTCAGGGTACGCAATGCCGACAGGGTCTATATCGACGATTATGCACATCATCCCGAAGAACTCAGAGCCTCCATCAGTGCTGTCAGGGATTTATACCCGGGGAAAAAGATTACAGGTGTATTCCAGCCACATCTCTACTCAAGAACACGAGACCTTGCCGACGGTTTTGCACGAAGCCTGGAACTGCTGGATGAGTTGATTTTACTTGAGATCTACCCTGCCCGGGAAGAGCCCATTGAGGGTGTTACCTCCCAAATGCTCCTCGACCGGGTGAACCTGAAATTCAAGAAACTGGTTCAAAAGGAGGACTTGCTTCAGGAAATAAGGAATGGCAGGCCACAGGTACTGTTGACCCTCGGGGCAGGCGATATTGACCGCTTTGTTGAACCGATTACAGAACTATTATCAGAACCAACTGCTTAGATGAAAAAAGTGTTTAAAATACTGCTGATCATCTTCTGGATCCTTATGGTGGCCGGCGCAGGCGTCCTCGTTGGGTTTGTTGAGACTACTCACTACAGCCAGCCCTGTAAAAAGGTAGATATAAAGATTAACTATGGCTCGGCAGATGTGCTGATCACCAAGAAGGATGTCGACTCCATTGTGCAAAAAGCCGCCGGAACGGTCAAGGGAAAGCCAATGGGTTATATCAACACCGGCTCCATCGAGTCTGCCATCAGTAAACAGGCTTATGTGGCAAAAGTGGCCGTCTATGAAAACAATGAAGGGGTCCTGTTTGTCGAAATCCGGCAGCGCGAACCCCTCCTGCGCATCATCAACCGGAAATATGAAAGTTTCTACCTTGACGAATCCGGCGCCCTGCTACCCGTAAATCCAAACTTTTCGGCACGTGTACTGGTGGCCAATGGCATCATCGACGACTCATACATTAAAAAGCCGAACTACCGGGTCAACATCCTTGCGTTGTCTGATTCAGTTTTCTACGATTCACTTCTGACGAATCTCTATAAATTAACCATGTACATCACCCACGACAAATTCCTCAAGGCGCAGATTGCACAGATCTACGTGAACGAAATGAGTGAATTCGAACTCATCCCGCGGGTTGGCAATCATGTGATCCTGTTGGGCAAGGCAGAGGACCTCGAAGATAAATTCAACCGGCTGTTCGCTTTCTACCGGCTCGGTCTTAACAAAATCGGATGGAATAAATACAATGTTATCAATATCAAGTACAAGAATCAAGTGGTCTGTTCTAAAATTTAAATCAGCATGGAAAAATCAGGCATCATTGTCGGTCTCGACATCGGTACAACAAAAATCGCGGTAATCGTAGGCCGTAAAAACGAACATGGTAAAATAGATATTCTCGGATATGGCAAAGTGCCATCCATAGGGGTGAAACGGGGTGTAGTGGCAAACATCGACAACACGGTGCAGTCCATCAAGGATGCTGTTACGGAAGCAGCGGCCAAATCTTCTGTCCATATCAAGTATGTGAACGTCGGCATTGCAGGCCAGCACATCAAAAGCCTGCAGCACAGGGGTAGTATGATTCGCGAAGACAGCGACACGGAGATCAGCCAGCAGGACATCGACAAGTTGTGTAACAGCATGTACAACCTGAACATGAACCCGGGTGAGGAGATCCTCGATGTCATTCCCCAGGAATTCAGCATCGACGGAGAACATGGCAACACGATGCCCAAGGGTATGGTCGGCAGTTCGCTGGAAGCCAATTTCCATATCATCATCGGGCAGACAGCTGCAGCAAAAAATATCTACAAATGTGTGCGCAAGGCAGGGCTGGAGGTGATCGAGCTGATCATTGAGCCGATGGCCTCAGCTGAGGCAGTGCTAAGCGAGGAAGAAAAAGAGGCCGGCGTAGTGCTTGTTGACATTGGCGGCGGAACTTCCGATATCGCCATTTTCCACGGAGGGATCATCCGCCATACCGCCGTTATCCCCCTGGGAGGCGAAATCATCACCGAAGATATCAAGGAGGGCTGCTCCATCATAAAAAAACATGCCGAAGAGTTGAAGGTGAAGTTCGGCTCGGCGCTGGCGCGTGAAAACCGTGAAGAGGAGATTGTTGCAATTCCCGGGCTGCGCGGCCGTCCACCGAAGGAGATCAGCATCAAGAACCTTGCCTCCATTATCCAGGCCAGGATGGAGGAGATCATCGAACACATTTATTGGGAGATCAAGAATTCCGGGTATGAGAAAAAACTGATCGGGGGAATTGTCCTTACCGGCGGCGGCGCCCAGTTGAAACATATTGCCCAGCTCACCGAATTCCTCACAGGGCTCGATACCCGCATTGGCTATCCCAATGAACACCTCTCGAGTGAAGTAACCGAAGAGATGGCAAGCCCGATGTACGCCACCGGGGTCGGTCTCGTGATCGAAGGCATTGGCAGATACCAGAAGGAGGTTGACAAGGTTAAACCGGAAGAACCAGTCGTGGTTGCCGAAGTTCCTGAACCCGCCGACAAGAAGAAAAAAGTGAAAGAGAAGAAAGTCAGAGACCCGTCAAACCCGACCAAACGCTTTTCCGAAACTTTTCTCGACAAGATCAAGAGCATATTTGATGAAGATGTTGACTGATCGCGCTATTAACAATCATCCGTTGATAAATAAACGAGATTTCACAATTTCGAACAGCCTTTCTTAATAATTTTAAACCCGTTAATAACAAAATAATTGCCGATATGCTAAAATTCGAAGCACCTAAAAACCAGTCATCTATTATAAAAGTTATCGGCGTGGGCGGCGGTGGCAGCAATGCTGTAAACCATATGTTCAAGCAAGGAATTAAAGGGGTTGATTTTATTATATGTAATACGGATGCCCAGGCGATGGAATCGAGCCCGGTTCCTACCCGGATCCAGCTGGGAGCAAACCTTACCCAGGGACTGGGCGCCGGAGCAGCGCCTTCGGTAGGGCGCAACGCAGCGCTCGAAAACTCTGATGATATCAGGGCCGTATTGGATAACGGCACGAAAATGCTCTTTATCACGGCAGGCCTGGGAGGCGGGACCGGTACAGGCGCTGCACCAGTCATTGCACAGATATCCAGGGAACTGGATATCCTGACGGTCGGCATTGTCACCATCCCCTTCTCGTTTGAAGGAAGGAAACGCCGCCTCTCTGCCGAAGACGGCATTCGGCAATTAAAACAAAATGTTGATGCGCTGCTGATTATCAGCAATGACAAGCTGCGCCTGCTTTGCGGAGATTTACCCCTGTCGGAAGCCTTTACCCGCGCCGACAATGTCCTCACCACTGCCGCAAAGGGTATCGCCGAGATCATCACCGTGGCCGGCTATATCAATGTGGATTTCGAAGATGTAAAAACCGTGATGAAGAACAGCGGAGTGGCCATCATGGGCACCGGCGTTGCCAGTGGCGCAAACCGTGCACAAATGGCCGTTGAAGAAGCGCTGAACTCACCGCTGCTCGACAACAATGACATCCAGGGCGCAGGAAACCTGCTGCTATACATCTCTTCAGGGAAAAATGAGATCACCATGGATGAGGTCACTGAAATCACCGACTATATCCAGGAGAAGACCCAGTCAACCGGCGACATCATCTGGGGTAACGGGTTTGAAGAGAGCCTCGATGATAAGATCAGTGTCACCATCATTGCCACAGGATTCGATGAAGACCATAAGCAGAAAGGCCCGAGCGAACCCGAAATTGTGAAGGTATTCGGTCTGTATGACAACGAAGCCCCCAAGATCGAAAAACGGATCTATACCCCGGAACAAGAAGTGACAGAACCCTTCGCATCCAGGGTTGAACCCGTTGTTGCACCGGTTATACCCGAACCGGTTCAACAGCTGGCTGAACCTAAAGCCGAACCTGCCGAACAGGTGCGTAACATTGAATTTTCCTACGAAAAGCCTGAGCCTGACAACCAGCCGGAACCTGTTGCCACCCTGGTCGACGAGCCCATGGCCGCCGTGAATGCTGAAATTTCCGAACCCCGGATCATTTTCCGCTCACAGCCGGTCATCCCCACGCATCAACCTGCTGAACCAGAGCTCGACGACTTTCAATCAAGAAAAGCCTCTGAACGGGTGCTGAAATTACGCCAGCTGAGTGTTAAACTGAAAGATCATCAGCCCATCGAGCAAAATCTCTATGAAATTGAGAACATTCCTGCCTATAAACGGCGCAATGTCGAGTTGCCCGAGGTAACCCCCTCCTCCGAATCTCAGATCTCTGATTATACGATCATCGAAAATCCTGACAAGACCATCGAAGTTAAAAGCGAGAATACATTCCTGAATAAAAAAGTCGACTAAATGAGCCTTGAACTGAAGATCAACGATGAGATAAAAACTGCCATGCTTGCCCGTAACGCTGAAAGACTTGAAGCGCTTCGGGCAATCAAGGCTGCCTTGTTGCTCGAGAAAGCCAAAGAAGGTGCAGCCGGCGGTGAGATGGGGGAAGATGTGGAGCTGAAAATCCTTCAGAAACTGGTCAAGCAACGCCGTGAATCGGCCGACATCTATGCCCAGGCAAACCGCCAGGATCTCGCCACCAAAGAGCTCTTTGATGCCTCCATCATCGAAACTTTCCTGCCCCAGCAACTGTCGGAAGCCGAAGTTACCGAAATCATCAGGCAAATCGTTGCCAGAACCGGAGCCACCTCCATCAAAGAGATGGGAAAAGTGATGGGAGCCGCCTCAGCAGAACTTGCCGGAAAAGCCGACAACAAGATGATCTCCGTTATCGTAAAATCCCTTCTCTCAGTCTGATCAACATTAATAATTCGTTGATCAATATTCAATGTTCCCTTATCAACATTCAATATTGAGTCCACGCTTAACAGCCTTATCTGCCGCAAATTCTTAGAACAAATCCAAATTGCGCTCCCACAGCACCAATAGAGCCGTTAATGGTTATATTTGTAAGACAATTGTAAGGTTATACCCTATCTATACTTAACATCTTACACGTCATTCATCGCAAATTCAATATGTTATATAAAACAACGAATTAATGCCATGAATAATACATTCAAGTTAATTAGTGCCTCTGTGGGCGACAGCATTACCATCCTACTAGGGTTGGCAGCAGCCTATGCTGCCTATCGGATCTTTTTGCTTCGGCGGAAAAAAGAAGGGGAGACACGGAAAACTACTGATTAACTTACAGGCATATTTTCAAACACCACGATGTAGAAACATCCGCTCCCTGCAGTATGAGAACCATCTGGCAATAATGCATACCAGCCGCCACATCACTTTCCAACGTCCAAAACCCGCCGGTACATCCGCATAGCTCCGCTCCCCGCGCAGGATTTTAATGAAAGCCTTCCAGGCCCGATCGTTGTTACGAACAAAGTGGTGGATCCTTAGTGGCACGGTATTAAAGAGATATTTAATCCGGTTAGCCTCCAGCAACTCCGGCATAAGTTCATCATTTACAGCATTGGAATAGGATTCCAGGGAGGCGCTCTTCCCTTTCAGGTATAAACCACACGATCGGGCAGCCAGGATCCCGCTTCTGACTGCATAATAGATCCCTTCACCGGTGAGCGGGTCTGTCAGACCTGCAGCATCGCCAGCAACCAGAACGCGGCCGCTGTGAAACCTGCCTCTTTTCATTCTCATCGGGATCGGCCACGACTTCAGCGATATAGTCTCTAAGACACTGATACCGTAATCCTTCGCAAGGTAATCCAGCAATTTATGATAATAGGGCATCATCTGGTTCGATAACCCGGCAGGGCCTCCTACCCCAATCGAAAGATGATCGTTTTTTGGAAAAACCCATGCATAACCTCCCGGGAAAAATCCCCAGTCGAGAAATACGGATTGGCAATAATTACTCAACGTCGCGGCATCAACAGTGATCTCTGCCTCCCATGCCAATCCCGGCACGATATCCATGCGAAGACCTGACGACCTTGCAACAGCGCTGGATGCACCATCTGCCCCAATCACCAATTTGCCATGAAAGTCTCTGCCTTTGGTTTTTATGGTTACGCCATCCGTCTCTTGAGCAACTTCCGTTACTTTAACACCATGAATAACCGTGGCGCCTGCTGCCAGGGCCTTTTGAAGGAGAAAATCATCCAGTTTGCCGCGGTTGGTGCAAAACATCATCGGTTCACAGGAATGCCTGGTAAAACTCTCCCTGAACCCGCTGGAAAAAACAATGTTGTCAACCTGTGTCTCCAATACAGGGGAGAGGTCAAAGGGAATCTCCTGAAGAATTTTAAAGGTCACTCCTGCCCCGCAGACTTTATATCGCGGAAAAATGGATTTTTCGAGAATCAGAACTGAAATACCCTGAACAGCAAGCTCATACGCTGCCAAAGAACCCGCAGGACCTGCCCCTGCTATAATGACTTCGGCGTCGGTCGTCATGGATTACAGGAGCACCATAACTTCCTTGAACAGCTTTTCCTTGCTGATGGGAACCACACCCACCTCTTCGCATACGAGGCCGCCGGCGAGGTTGGAGATATAAGCGATCTCGTTGGGGCTCCGGTTCAGGGCAAGACATAACGACGCAAGGCTGATCACTGTATCGCCGGCACCCGACACATCTGAGATCATCCGCATGTGGGCCGGAATAAAATTGTTCCGTTCTTCACTGCGTTCCTTGAAACTCATCAGGACGCCTTTGTCCGACATGGTGGTAAGGATGTAACGGCAATCAAGAGCGGTGCGCAGTTGCTGTGCTGCATCGATCACCGACTGATTATCGTCGAGGTCCCCGTCAAGGTTCAGCCCCTCCTTCATCTCCTTCAGGTTGGGTTTAAACAACGTAACCTGCCTGTAATTCATGAAGTTCTTCTTCTTCGGATCAACGGTTACCGGTATTTTTGCCTCATTGGCACGTTTCACAACCTCCGTGATCAGCTGTTGCGTAATAACCCCTTTGTCGTAATCCTGGAAAATAATACAGTCGACCTTTGTTTTCAACAGGATCTGATCGATTACCCGGATAAGGGTCAAAAAATCACTCTGTACCAAATCGTTGTCGATCTCTTCATCCACCCGCAGCATCTGGAATGAGTTACCGAAAATCCTGAATTTCGTGGTCGTGATACGCCGGGAGCTGCGCACGATCCCGGTATCCGTGATCTTTTCACGCTTCAACAGCTCAAGAAACTGATCCCCCTTCTCATCCGACCCTATCACAGAACAAAGAATCGGGTTGGCCCCCATCGCCCTGATATTCATGGCAACATTGGCAGCGCCCCCCATGCGGTTCTCACGTTTCCGTAAAGCCACAATCGGAATGGGTGCTTCGGGTGATATGCGTTCCACCTTGCCCCACAGGTAGGAGTCTACCATTACATCCCCGATAATCAGGATGTTAAGTCGGTTGAAATCGTCGAAGAGTTTCTTGTAATTGCCCTCTTTATGCATTGGTCAGATATTTTCGATGGTAGACTTTCAGAGGTTTATTGCGCTGCCGGATTGAAGTGGTAATCAGCAATGGTTTTGATGTTCATGTTGGCTTCATCAACATTGATCTTTCCATCCATGAGCCGGATGATGCGATGCGCATGCTGGGCAATGTCCTCTTCATGGGTCACAATGATCACGGTATTCCCCATCTTATGAATCTCCTCCAGCAGCCCCAGTATCTCCACGGATGTTTTGGAGTCGAGGTTTCCGGTAGGTTCATCTGCCAGGATAATCGCCGGATGGTTAACCAGGGCACGAGCAATGGCAACACGCTGCCGCTGTCCGCCCGACAATTCATTGGGCCGGTGTGCCATACGGTCGCCTAGCTTCACCTCTTCGAGGGTCTGCTTTGCCAGTTCCATCCGCTTTGCCTTGCCTACTCCGGCATAGATCAGCGGCAGCATGACATTTTCAAGGGCGGTTGACCTGGGCAATAAGTTGAAAGTCTGGAATACAAATCCGATCTGGCGGTTCCTGATCTCGGCCAGCGCATTATCGTCCATCTTGCTCACATCCTCCCCGTTGAGCAGGTAACTACCACTGGTGGGGGTATCAAGACAGCCAAGGATGTTCATCAGCGTCGACTTTCCCGATCCCGACGGGCCCATCAGCGCAACAAATTCGTTTTTCCTGATTACCAGTGATACGGCGCGCAGTGCTTCAACCAGGATGGTGCCTATTTTATAGTTTTTTACTATGCTGTCGAGACGGATAACTTCATCGTTCATGGATCAAATGTATTAGTAGCGTATGGTAAAATCTTCCTTGCTTAACTCTTCCCTGAAAAATACGACTCCCAGGTGGTACAGATCGATGCTCACCTTTACCCGGGGATGCTGACGAATGATATTCCAGGCATCTTCCATTCCTGCAGACCAGTGGATGTCGTCAAAAATAAAAATGGTACCCGGGTGAATGTGTTGCAAACAATGCTGAAAATAATCAAGCGTTGGCTCTTTTTTATGGTTGCCGTCAAAAAACACGAGATCGGGAGCGGGCATTTCGATGAGGGCGGCAGCCAGCTTATCCTCAAAATTGCCATTGATCACATGAATGTTGGTCAGCCCGGTTTTTGCGATATTCTCGCGGGCAAGGTTTGCAGAGTCGATACAGCCTTCAATCGAAACGATCTTACTCTCCGGTGCGGCAAGTCCAAAATAGATCGTGCTGATACCCAGGGATGTGCCGAGTTCGAGAATTGAGGCAGGTTTATACTGGCGCACCATCCGGAACAGGAACTCCCCGTTTTTACGGCTCACTGAAGAGTGATGAACGATATCCTTGACCCTGACAAAACGCTGGTCACAGGGAAAGTCTTTACACCTGGCCCCCAGATCCTTCCGTTTGATAAACCTGCTTCCCGATTCGAGCTCCTTGCGCAACCTGTTAACAACGCGGTACTGACTGTACTGGCGTCCATCCATCATCACATCCTGGTAGAAGCCATATACAAAGGGAGAGTGCAGATCATATTTCGATTGCGACCTCACAGCGTGTTTCAGGTAACCAACTACAGCCTCGACCTGCCTGCTCATACATTAAATTTAAAACTACAAATTTAGCGTAAATTCCATAGAATGACAACTTGGACGATCCTCACAGGAAATAGTTACACTGGTTGATAAATGTGGGAGCCTTTTTTTTCTTACTGATTAGGCACGATCGTACCAGTAGCTAATAACTGATTGGCTTTTAATTTATAATGACCCTTCCCCTGCCCTCCCCTTGAAGGGCTACTCTTTATACACATCTTTTTTCAAAAGGCCATATGCGTCAATAATAGTA